>NZ_SOGN01000026.1 GCF_004403395.1 Cryobacterium cheniae | reverse complement strand
AGCCCCGGCGACGCGCACCGGCGACGCGCACCGGGCGGCTACTCGGGCCGGGCGGCGTCCAGCCGCGCGGCAGCCAAGCGCTCGGCGGCGGCGAGCGTCGTGATGCCCTGCTCGCGGGCATCCGTGAAAATCTGCGCGACGACGTCGCCGATCGCGTCGACCCGCTCGGCGACGACGGCCAGGTCGGCATTCGGCTCCGAGGCCAGGGCCAGGTAGATGACGCCGCCGGCGTTCACGACGAAGTCGGGCGCCCAGAGGATGCCGCGCGCGTCCAGCTGGGCGGCTCCCTCCGGCTGGGCGAGCTGGTTGTTGGCGGCACCGACGACCCCGAGAACGTTGAGTTCCCCGATCACCCGGGCGGTCAGCACCCCGCCCAACCCGCAGGGAACGAACAGGTCGGCCGGCACGTGGTGCACCTCGTCGACGGGAACCCAGGCCGCGCCGAGGCCGGCGGCGACCTGCTGCTTGTCGAGGTTGACGTCGCTGACCGTGAGGCGGGCGCCGGCGGTGGCGAGCGCGGTGGCGAGGCGTCCGCCGACCTGGCCGAGGCCGGAGATGACGATGTGCCGGCCGGACACCTCGCGGCTGCCGAACAGGGCGTCGAGGGTGGCGAGCACGCTGGCGTAGACGCCGGCGGCGGTCGCGTCGGCCGGTTCGCCCACGCCGCCGCTCGCGGCGGGGAGACCGCAGACGTGGTCGGTGCGTTCCTTCACGACGGCCATCAGCTCGGCGTTCGTGCCGACATCCTCGGCCGTCATGTACGCACCATTGAGGCTCTCGATCGCGTCGCCGAGGTCGAGCATCGCGTCGCGCCGCTCCGCCTCGCTCAGCTCGGTGTCGAACGGCAGGTGGATGACGGACTTGCCGCCGCCGAGGTTCAGCCCGGCGGCCGCGTTCTTCAGGGTCATGGCCGCGGACAGGCGCAGGGCGTCGGCGACGGCATCCGTCCAGTTCTCGTACTGCCACAGGCGGGCGCCGCCGAGGGCCTGGCCGAGCCGGGTGGAGTGCACGGCCACGGTGATCACAAGGCCCGACCGGATGCCGGTGGTGATCAGCACGCGCTCGTGCGTGAACGGGATGCCGATCAGGGCGTCCAGCGAGGTGGTGGGGTGCGTGAGCGTCATGGGGTGGTTCTCCTCGCTGGTCGGCCTTGTGGGCTGGCTGTGTCGACGGGGTCATGGCGCGTCGACTGCACCAGAATAGCCGCGCGAGACCGCGAGTGCTCGCCGTGACCGGCGGCGCGTCAGCGCTCCTCCGCGGGTCCCTCCTGCACGGGGATGGTCGCGGTGAACTCGGCTGCCCGCGCCTTGGCGTTCTCGTCGCCGGAGAACAGCCCGACGGGCGCGGTGACGGGGTGGGCCGGCTGCGCGGCGCGCGAGGGCACCGCCGAACGCGGGGGTTCCCGCCGCAGTTCCATGCGGCCCACCGGCAGCGCTTCCGGGTTGTGGGTGTTGAGCCAGTCGATCAGGTTCTCCCGAACGAGGCAGCGGAGGTCGAACAGGGTGGGTGCGTCGGCGGCGGAGACCAGCACGCGCACGCGCACGAAGCCGCCCACGGCATCCGTCACCTGGAGCACGACCACGCGGCCGTCCCAGAGCTCGGTCTGCGCGACGATGCGGTCCAGTTCCGCCCGCATGCCGGCCGGGTCGACCCGCCAGTCGAGGTCGAATTCGACCGCGCCGAGCAGCTCGCTGTTGTGCCGGGTCCAGTTCTGGAACGGGTTGGTCGTGAAATAGGTCGAGGGCAGCACCATGCGCCGGTCGTCCCAGATGTGCACGACCACGTAGGTGAGGGTGATCTCCTCGATCTTGCCCCACTCGGTCTCGACGATCACGACGTCGTCGACTCTCAGGGCGTTGTTGAAGGCCAGCTGGATGCCGGCGAACACGTTCGCGAGCGTGGACTGCGCGGCCAGACCGGCCACGACGCTGAGCAGTCCGGCGGAGGCGAACAGGCTCGCGCCCAGGGTCGCCGCGCCGGGGATGCTGAGCAGCACCGCCCCGATCGCGCAGATGATGATCACGACGACGCCGATGCGGCGCAGCATCCGCAGCTGGGTGCGCACGCGCCGGGCGACGCGGTTGTCCCGCACGTCCACCCGGTAGCGGGTCGCGGCGACCTCCTCGACGAAGTAGAGCAGCGCGCAGACCAGCCAGGTGGCCGCGGCGATGAACAGGGCCCGGAAGATGAAGTCGACGAGACGCTCGATCTCCGCGGAGCTCTGCAGGAACAGCGTGTTGACCGACCAGATCGCGCCGACCAGCAGGGTCAGCCGGAACGGCACCCTGACCAAGCCGACCAGGGTCCGGGCCCAGGTCTTCTTGCGACCGGCCACCCGGAACACCAGGGCGGTGATCGCCGTGATGCCCATGGCGGCCACGACGGCGACCGCGAGCGCGATCAGGTAGTCGGTCTGGATGAATCCCTCAAGATCTGGCACGAGGCCCCTTCCTGCCGGGACGGTTCTGGTGCAGCCGCGGACCCTTCAATCGTGCCAGACTCCGTGGCCGCGCCGGGGCTGCCCCCGGTGAACACCTAGTGGAAGAAGTGGCGCTCCCCGGTGAAGTACATGGTGACGCCGGCATCCGCGGCCGCCCGGATGACCTCGGCGTCCCGCACCGAGCCGCCGGGCTGAACGACCGCGGTGACGCCGGCGTCGAGCAGCACCTGCAGGCCGTCCGCGAACGGGAAGAACGCGTCCGAGGCGGCAACCGAGCCGGCCGCCCGGTCGCCGGCGCGCAGCACCGCGAGGTGGCAGGAGTCGACCCGGTTCACCTGGCCCATCCCCACGCCCACGGATGCCCCGCCGCGCGCCAGCAGGATGGCGTTCGACTTCACGGAGCGGCAGGCCTTCCACGCGAACTCGAGGTCCGCCCGGGTGGCCGCGTCGACCTCGTCGCCGGCCGCGAGGGTCCAGGTCGACGAGTCGAGGTTGTCGAAGGTGTCGGACTCCTGCACGAGCAGGCCGCCGGAGATCTGGCGCAGTTCGAGCGAGGAACGGTGGTAGTCGGCCGGCAGCTCGAGCAGGCGGATGTTCTTCTTGGCGCTGAGCAGTTCGAACGCGGCCGGTTCGAAGCCCGGGGCGACGAGCACCTCGGTGAAGATCTGGCTGACGGTCTCGGCCATGCCGAGGGTGACCGGTCGGTTGGCCGCGATGACGCCGCCGAACGCGGAGATCGGGTCGCAGTCGTGCGCGCGGTGGTGCGCGGAGGCGATCGCGTCGGGCGCCTTGGGGTTGGCGATGGCGATGCCGCACGGGTTGGCGTGCTTGATGATGGCCACGGCCGGTTCCGCGAAGTCGTAGGCGGCGCGCACGGCGGCATCCGCGTCGACGTAGTTGTTGTAGGACATCTCCTTGCCGTGGAGCTGCACGGCCTGCGCGATGCCCTCGCCGCCCTCGCCCAGGTAGAGCGCCGCGGCCTGATGCGAGTTCTCACCGTAGCGGAGCACCGCGCTGCGGGTGGCCTCGATCACGAGGGTCTCGGGGAACGGCATCTCGACGGAGAGGGTGTCGCCGATCACGGCGTCGAACTCCTCCAGGATGTCCTCGTCGAGGGCCGCGGCGTCGTCCTGCCACTGGTCGTAGACGTTCTCGGTGAACCAGGCGGAGACGCTGAGGTCGTAGCCGGCGGTGTGCTCGAAGGCGAGCGAGGCCAGCTTCTGGCGCAGCGTCAACGGGGTGCCGCCGGTTTGGATGGCGGCGACGACCTCGTCGTAGTCGTCGGGATCCACCACAATGGCGACGTTGGCGTGGTTCTTGGCCGCGGCACGCACGAGGGCCGGGCCGCCGATGTCGATCTGCTCGATCACGTCGGCCGGGGCCGCGCCCGACAGGGCGGTCTCGACGAACGGGTACAGGTTCACGACGACGAGCTGGAACGCGGCGATGCCGAGGTCGTCGAGCTGCGCCTCGTGCGCCTCGAGGCGCAGGTCGGCGAGGATGCCGGCGTGCACTCCCGGGTGCAAAGTCTTGACCCGGCCGTCGAGGGATTCGGGGAAGCCGGTGACGGCGGAGACATCCGTCACGTCGTGGCCGGCGGCGCGGATGGCGGCGGCGGTCGACCCGGTCGACACGATTTCGACGCCGGTCGCCGCGAGGGCAGCGGCCAGTTCGACCAGACCGGTCTTGTCGCTCACCGAGATCAGGGCGCGCTGTACGGGCACGACGTCGCGGTGGCGGTACAGGCTCGGGGCGTTGGTGGGACCGCTCATATGTGGGAATGCTCCTTGAGATCGACGTGTCCGTTGGCGATATCGAGCACGGCCTGCACCAGCAGGCGACGCTCGACGATTTTGATGCGTTCGTGCAGGGAGGCCTGGGTGTCGCCTGGCAGCACCGGCACCCGTTCCTGTGCGATGACCGGTCCGTCGTCGACACCGGTGTCGACCACGATTAGGCTGGCGCCGGTTTCGGCGACCCCGGCGGCGAGGGCGTCACGCACGCCGTGCGCCCCGGGGAATTCGGGCAGGTACGCCGGATGCGTGTTGAGCAGATTCGGAGTCAGCGCCGCCACGACCCGGGGCGGCAGCAGGCGCATGAAGCCGCTGAGCACGACGAGGTCGGCATCCCACAGCTGGATCTGGGCCAGGAGCTCATCGCCCCAGGCCTCCCGCGACGGATGCGACGTGAACGGCACCGTGAACGTGGAAATGCCGTATTCCTCGCCGAGTTCGAGCCCGTCGGCATCCCGGTCGGCGCCGATGGCCACCACGCGGGCCGGGTATTCGGCGTCGCGGCAGGCCTCGAGCAGGGAGCGAAGGTTGGATCCCGCACCGGAGATCAATACGACCAAGTTCAACACGGGAGAAGCCTACCGGCGAGGGAGCGCGTCGCGCAGCCGGCCGAGGAGACGGCCGGCACTGGTCGACCCACTGCGGGCGGCGCGTCCGGCCGTTCCCGGCGCCGTGCCCGTCGCGCTGCCGCGCCCGGAGCCGTTGTGGCGCACCGGCGGCGCGGGGGCCAGGAGGCCGAGGCAGGCCGCGAAGCCGACCAGGGCGGCGGTGAGCGCCCCGACCAGCAGCGGGTTCGGGCCGACCACGGCCAGACGCCCCGGGCCGACGGCTCCGCCCGACCACCAGGCCAGCAGCCCGAGCAGCACGCCGGCGACGACACCGGTGCCGAGCCCCGTGAGGAGCCGTTCCGTGAGGGAGGGCGGCGGGACATCCGCGGCGGCACGCGGTCTGAGGATGACCGCGGCGAGGAAGCCGACCAGCAGCGGCACGAGCAGGCCGACGAAGCCAAACGCCAGGCTGCCCTGCGGCAGCACACCGAGGATCGGCAGTCCCGGAACCGTGCCGAGCGTGGTGCCGACCGGGGACACACTGGTGCCCACGCCTACCGCGATGCCGGGGCCGACGAACCAGGACGCTGCCCAGATCACCAGGTTCGGGATCAGGGCCAGCTGCACGATCGTGAGCGAGAGACCGCCCAGGATGCCGGCCTGCACGGTCTCGTAGAGTCCGATGATGGTGGCGTAGTGGGTCAGGATCAGCACGAACACGGTGATCCCGGCGACGCAGAGGATGCCGGCGGCCGCGGCGGTTCCGCTCCGCAGCGCCGCGGCGGCGCCCGCGCGCATTTCGACCGGGAGCAGGTCGACCGCCGAGCTGGGGCCGGTACCGGAACCGGTGCCGGGGATGGTTTTGCCGGCGCCGGTGCCGGCGTCAGCGGTGCTGCCCGCGCCCCGGAACACTCCCGGGAAACGCCCGGGCAGACCGGGGATGCTGCCGAGCAGGCGGCCCAGCTGGCCCGGACCGGCGCCGATCAGCACCCCGGCGGCGAAGATGAGCGGAGGCAGCAGCAGGCCCTGCGCGGCCACGGGGCGCACGGCATCCGTGCCTGCCGACAACAGGAGCAGGGCCGTCAGCAGCGCGTAGCTGAGAACGGCGCCCGTCACCCCGACCCAGCGGTAGGGGGTTTCCGCCGCCCGACGGCCGGTGCGCACGCCGAAGAGCACGGCCATCAGGGCGAAGCCCAGCAGACCGATCGTGATCGGGAACGGGACGTCCGAGCCGGGCAGGTTCAGGGCGGCGACGAGGCTCGGGTCCAGCTGGATGACCAGGTCGACCCCGTTGCCGACGAGCCAGACGTCGACCGCGGCGCGCCAGAACACGAGCCAGTTGACGGCCAGGCCGAACTGCGTGGCCCACAGAACCGTGAGCGGAACGAGCGCGATGCCGACCCCGATGGCGACGACAATGAGCGCGTCGAGCGCGGCGAGCAGGGCGGTTGTTGAGCGTTTCATCCGATCGGAGCTTACCGTTTCCCGCGCCCCGGTCTCCCTGCCCCCGCCGCGCCCTGACGAATTCGACGGCGATTCTGCTCCCTGTGGCCGTCTGGACGGCGGGTCGGACCGATTCCGGCAGAATCTCCGTCGATTTCGTTCGGGCAGCCGGGCACAAGCACGGGCACGGGCACGGATGCCGACCGCCGACAACGCGAAAGGGCCCCCTGGCGAGGCGGGCCCTTTCGTTCGGAACTGGTGGTGCGGGGGTGCGACGGTGCCGGTTACAGCGCCGCGAGAACCTCACGCAGCAGGGTGGCGGTCTCGCTCGGCGTCTTGCCGACCTTGACCCCGGCGGCCTCGAGGGCCTCCTTCTTGCCCTGGGCGGTTCCGGCCCCGTTGGAGACGATGGCGCCGGCGTGGCCCATGGTCTTGCCCTCGGGGGCGGTGAAGCCGGCGACGTAGCCGATGACAGGCTTGGTCACGTGCGCCTTGATGTACTCGGCCGCTTTCTCCTCGGCGTCGCCGCCGATCTCGCCGATCATGACGATGGCGAGCGTCTCGGGGTCAGCCTCGAACGCCTCGAGCGCGTCGATGTGCGTGGTGCCGATGATGGGGTCGCCGCCGATGCCGATGGCGGTGGAGAATCCGAGGTCCCGCAGTTCGTACATCATCTGGTAGGTCAGGGTGCCCGACTTGGAGACGAGGCCGACCGGGCCCTTGCCGGTGATGGTCGCCGGCGTGATGCCCACGAGCGCCTCACCGGGGGTGATGATGCCGGGGCAGTTCGGCCCGATGATGCGGGTCTTGTTGCCCTTGGCCTTGTTGTAGGCCCAGAACTCGGCCGAGTCCTGCACCGGCACGCCCTCGGTGATGATGACGAGCAGCGGGATGCCGGCGTCGATGGCTTCGATGACGGCCACCTTGGTGAAGGCCGGCGGCACGAAGGCGATCGAGACATCCGCGCCGGTCTTTTCGATGGCTTCGGCGACCGTGCCGAAGACGGGCAGTTCCACGTGGCCGTGCAGCACGGTGGTGCCGGCCTTGCGGGCGTTCACGCCGCCGACGACCTGGGTGCCGGCCGCGAGCATGAGGGCGGTGTGCTTGGTGCCCTCACCTCCGGTGATGCCCTGCACGATGACCTTGGAGTCCTTGTTGAGGAAGATTGACATGTTCGAAAATCCCTTACTTCGCGGCGTGGGCGAGTTCGGCGGCCTTGTCGGCGCCCTCGTCCATGGTGGCGGCCAGTGTGACGAGCGGGTGGTTGGCCTCGGCGAGGATGCGACGGCCTTCCTCGACGTTGTTGCCGTCGAGGCGCACAACGAGCGGCTTGTTGGCGGCGCTGCCGAGTTCGGCGAGCGCACCCACGATGCCCTTGGCGACGGCGTCGCAGGCGGTGATGCCGCCGAAGACGTTGACGAACACGGCCTTGACCTGCGGGTCGCCGAGGATGACGTCGAGGCCGGCGGCCATGACCTCGGCGGATGCTCCGCCCCCGATGTCGAGGAAGTTGGCCGGCTTGACGCCGCCGTGGTTTTCGCCGGCGTAGGCGACGACGTCCAGGGTGCTCATGACGAGTCCGGCGCCGTTGCCGATGATGCCCACTTCGCCGTCGAGCTTGACGTAGTTGAGGTCGTTCTGCTTGGCCTTCGCCTCGAGCGGGTCGGCCGCTGCGGCGTCCTCGAGGAGGGCGTGCTTCGGGTGACGGAAGCCGGCGTTCTCGTCGATCGTGACCTTGCCGTCGAGGGCGATGACGTCGCCCTCTTCGGTGAGCACGAGCGGGTTGACCTCGACCAGGGTCGCGTCTTCACTCGTGAACACGTTGTAGAGCTGCACGAAGACGGGCGCGACCTTGTCGACCAGGTCGGCCGGGAACTTCGCGTCGACCGCGATCTGACGGGCCAGGGCCAGGTCGATCCCGGTCATCGGGTCGATGGCCGTGTAGGCAAGCGCTTCGGGCTTCTCGACGGCGAGGACTTCGATTTCCACGCCGCCCTCGTAGCTCGCGAGCGAGAGGTAGGAGCGGTTGGTGCGGTCCAGCAGCACGGAGAAGTAGAACTCCTGAGCGATGCGGGCGCCGCCGGCAACCATGACCCGGTTGACGGTGTGGCCCTTGATGTCGAGTCCGAGGATGGCGCGCCCGGCGGCTTCGGCGTCGTCCGGGGTCTTCGCCACCTTCACGCCGCCGGCCTTGCCGCGTCCGCCGACCTTGACCTGGGCCTTGACGACTACCACGCCACCGAGTTTCTCGGCGGCCGCACGCACCTCCTCCGGAGTGTCCGCGATGATGCCCGGAAGAACCGGGACTCCATACTGTTCAAACAGGTCTCGTGCCTGATATTCGTAAAGATCCACGCTGCTCTTCCAATCCGCGTCGTAGCGTTCCTGCAAGGTCTTGAGGGGCAAGGGCACGGATGCCCGCGCCGCAGATAGCTCGACATCAAGACATACGTACCATTTGAAACTCTATCGGTCCCCGCCGGCCTCACGAACCGCCGGATGCCGCCGGGAGCGGTCGCCGCCGTGAAACCAGCGAGTCCGGCTGGCGCGGCACGCATCCGCCTGCTTGGATTCAGTCATGACTGAACCGGAGCACGGCGTCGATCCCCACTCCGCCGACCACGCCTCACGACTCAACTGGCTGCGGGCCGGCGTGCTCGGAGCCAACGACGGCATCGTGTCGGTGGCGGCCCTGGTGGTCGGCGTCGCGGCGGCGACCACGGATGCCTCGGCGATCCTGATCGCGGGCGTCGCCGCCCTGCTCGCCGGCGCGATCTCGATGGCCCTGGGCGAGTACGTGTCGGTGAGCAGCCAGCGCGACACGGAGCGGGCCCTGATCGCCAAGGAAACCTGGGAACTCGAGAACATGCCCGAGCAGGAGCTCGCCGAACTGGCCGGCCTGTACCAGGCGAAGGGGCTCACCGCCCGGACGGCGAAGCAGGTGGCGATCGAACTGACCGCGCACGACGCCCTCGGCGCGCACCTCGAGGTGGAACTGCACATCGGTGCCGACGAGCTGTCGAACCCGTGGCACGCCGCCTACGCCTCCGCCATCGCCTTCACCGTCGGTGCGATCCTGCCGCTGCTGGCGGTCCTGCTGCCGCCGCCGGAGTGGCGCCTGCCGGCCACCTTCCTCGCCGTCGCGATCGCCCTGGTCATCACCGGCTGGCTGAGCTCCTACCTCGGCGGCAGCCCGAAGAACCGCGCGATCGCCCGGGTGCTGATCGGTGGCCTGCTCGCGCTCGGTGTCACCTGGGCGATCGGCTCCCTGATCGGCACCGCGGTCTGACCACCGCGGTCTGACCCTCCGGGCCGCCGTCCAGGCCGGCGGCACGTAGGCTGGAATCATGGCAATCCAGCAGAGCACGCGGTCCGGCCTCCTCCTCGCGGCGGGGCTCGACATCGCCCTGGTACTGCTGTTCGTGCTGATCGGCCGGGCCAGCCACGGCGAGGGTCTCCTCGGTACCCTGGTCACCGGGTTGCCGTTCCTCGGCGGCCTCCTCGTGGGCTGGCTCGTCATGCGCGCCTGGCGCAGCCCGCAGAAAATCATTTGGACGGGCACCGGCATCTGGCTCTTCGCGGTCGGCGTCGGGATGCTGCTTCGCACCGTGAGCGGGCAGGGCACGGAGTTCAGCTTCGTCGTCGTCACGACCATCGTGCTCGGGGTGTTCCTGCTCGGCTGGCGCGGCCTCGCCGTGCTCCTCCGCCGCCGGAAGGCGCGCACCCGCGCTCTCGTGTAGCCACGCCGGCACCGGCACCGGCATGCGCCTGTCGTGTCCGGGGTTCGCAAGCGCCTCCGTCCCGAACGAATTCGACGGAGATTTTGCCTAACGCAGCCCTGTACACGCCGAAATAGCTGATTTTCGCGAGAATCTCCGTCGAATTGGTTCAACGCCGGGCACGGTGCTCCGCCCGTGATGAACCGCTTCGGTTACTCCCGAGGCTCGGGCTCGACGGGCTCCTCGGCTTCGCGGTCGTCGTCCTCGTCGCCCTGTTCGACCGCACGCTGGTCGGCGTCGGCCATCCACTCCGGGTCTTCTTCCTCGATGATCGGCGAATCCTCCGCGAGGGTCAGTTCGATGTCATCGATCGCGCGGTTTTCGTCGAGTCCGTCACTCGCGGCATCCGCTCGCCGCGGCCAGAGTCCGTCCGGGTCGCTCGCCATGATGACACCTCCAGTTCGATGGGAGCCGCCCCCGCTGGGCATCCCCGCGGCGGCAACGCTACGCTCCCCGGCCGCCGGCGACAAGGCAAGCGACAAGGTTGCGACCGGGCGCAGCGCCCACCGCTCCGCGCCGGCGCGACGGGCGGAACGGAAGCGGTCAGTCGGGCCGGCGCGAACGCCGCCGGGCCGCGCCCCGCGCCGCGAGCACGATCAGCACCGCGACCACGCCGCCGAGCGCCGTCTCCACCACCCGGTCGACCAGCAGCGTCGGCACGGCGACGGGGCTGGCCAGGTAGGCCACCGTCAGGGCCAGCGGGGTGACGAACAGCAGTGCGGCCCCGTAGTGCTTGCCGATCAGGATTTCCGCGCCGAACTGCCCGACCGCGATCACAACGATCAGCGCCCAGACGGATGGCCCGGGCAGCAACACCAGGCCCGTCACCACCACCCCGAGCACCGTTCCGACGATGCGGTGCCCGGCCCGGGAGAGGGAGTGCGCGGCGCGCGGCGGCGGAAGCACCGCGACCACGCTCACCACGGCCCAGTAGGGGTGCCCGATTCCCCAGGCGAGGGCGAGCCCGCCGGCCAGCAGCACGCCGACCAGGTTCTGCAGGATGGTGAGCCACACCTGGGCGTCCCGGTAGGCGGCCGGGCATAGCAGCGGCGTGCGGGGCAGCTCCTTGAACAGGTCGCCTGAGCGGTCCCCGGCCAGGCGCCGGGCCGCCCACCCCGACATGGTCAGCAGCCAGGCCAGCGCGGCACTGGCCACGGCGACCAGCAGGCGTGGCAGCACCTCGTCCTCCGGCGCGGGCACCTGGGCGCAGACCAGGTAGGCGAAGACGAAGAAGATCGGCGTGCCGGGGAACAGGCCGTACGTCGACGCCACCAGGATGCCCGCCGTGATCACCAGCATCAGCCCGAGCACCAGCGCCGGCAGGGCCGCCCCGGTCACACTCATCGCGAGCCCGGCGGCCACGCTGACCACCAGGCAGGCCGCGGCGACGCTGACCGTGCGCGCGCGCAGCCGGTACGGCTCGCTCCGGCCGTAGAGCGACGTCATCGCCCCGAACGACGCGTAGGCCGCCCAGTCGATCCGGCCGGCCAGAACCAGCACCGAGAGCGGCACGACGACGGCGAGGCTGGCCCGGGACGCCACCTCGAGGTCGAGGGTGCGCAGCGATTTCACGCGTTCGAACAGGGTCTCCGGCCGGCTTGCCGGGCCCGCCACTAGATCTTCTCGATCGGCGCGATCTTGATCAGGAGTTTCTTCGCGCCCGCCGTGTCGAACTGAACGTGCGCGATGCGCTTGGTGCCGTCACCGGTGACCTGGTTGACGCGGCCGTCGCCGAAATCGACGTGACGGATGCGATCGCCCGACGCAAGGGTGAGGTCGCCGTTGTCGCGGACCTGGCTCGGCACCCGGCTGGCCCATTCGGTCTTCTTCTTCGGTGCAGGCGGCAGCGCCTGCGGTTCGCCGCGCCCCGCGAACCCGCCGCCGAAGCCGTCACGCCGGGCGTTCAGCGCCCGGGGCTGGGTGCCGCCGCGGGAGTTCGCCATGCCAGGGGACTGCTTCCAGTCGATCAGGTCTACGGGGATCTCCTGCAGGTAGCGGCTGGGCATGGCCACGTTGATGTCGCCGAACTGGGCCCGGGTCATGGCCAGGGAGAGGTAGAGCCTCTGGCGGGCGCGGGTGATGCCCACGTAGAACAGGCGGCGCTCCTCGGCGGGCCCGCCGGGCTCGTTGGCCGACATCTGGTGCGGCAGCAGGCCCTCCTCGACACCGGTCAGGAACACGGCCTCGTATTCGAGTCCCTTGGCCGTGTGCAGGGTCATCAACGACACCGTTCCGGAGGCGTCGTCGAGGTCGTCGGCGGCGGCGACCAGGGACACCTGGGTGAGGAAGTCGACCAGCCCCGAATCGGGGTTCTCCTTGTTGAAGTCCTTGGTCTGGGCGACGAGTTCCTCGATGTTCTCGGCGCGCGCCTCGTCTTGCGGGTCGCGGCTGTTTCGCAGCAGGCTGAGCAGTCCGCTGCCGTCGAGCAGGAAGGTGAGCAGCTCGGACACGTTGGCCGTGCCGGCCGGGTTCTCCGGGTCGAGCTTCAGCGCCGCCTCGTCGAGCAGGGTCGCGAGCTTCAGGATGGCCCCGGTCACCTTCGGGCCCAGCCCGAGCGACGCGGAGTCGCGCATCGCCTGCCGGAAGCTGATCTGGTTCGCCTCCGCGAAGCTCGCCAACGCCGTCTCGGTGGCCGGGCCGATCCCGCGCTTGGGGGTGTTCAGGATGCGGCGCAGGGCCAGTTCGTCGTTCGGGTTCGCCACGGCGATCAGGTACGCCAGCGCATCCTTGATCTCGGCCCGCTCGTAGAATTTGGTGCCGCCGACGACCCGGTAGGGCACCGCGGAGCGCACCAGAATTTCTTCCAGCGCGCGGGTCTGCGCGTTGGTCCGGTAGAACACGGCCATGTCGCGGTAGGCCATGCCGGCCCGGTGCAGCACCTCGATCTCGTCGGAGACGAACTGGGCCTCGTCGTGGCCGGAGTACGCGGTGTAGCCGACGATCTTCTCGCCGTCGCCGCCCGCGCTCCACAGTTTCTTGTCTTTGCGGTCGAAGTTGTGGCCGATCACGGCGTTGGCGGCCGAGAGGATGTTCTGGGTCGAGCGGTAGTTCTGCTCGAGCAGGATCACCTTGGTGCCCGGGAAGTCGCGCTCGAACTCGCTGATGTTGCGGGTGTCCGCGCCGCGGAAGGCGTAGATCGACTGGTCGGAGTCGCCGACCACGGTGAGTGAGGCGCCCGGGATGCCGCCGGTTTCGTCGCGCAGGTTGCGCACGTGCACACCGGTCGCCTCCATCTCCTCGGCCAGGTCGGGCTCGACGGGACGGGTCAGCTCGCGCACCAGCGAGTACTGCGCGTGGTTGGTGTCCTGGTATTCGTCGACCAGGATGTGGCGGAACCGGCGCCGATAGAGGGCCGCGACCTTCGGGAACGCGCGGAACAGGTAGACCGTCTCGCCGATCAGGTCGTCGAAGTCGAGGGCGTTGGCCGCGCGCAGCCGGTGGGTGTACTGCCGGAAGATCTCGACGAACATGACCTCCTGCGGGTCGCTCATGTTCGCGTTGCGGGCGTACGAGTCGGCATCCGCGAGCTCGTTCTTGAGCTTGGAGATCTTCGCGGACGCGTTGCCGGGCGTGAAGCCGAGCGTGTCGGCGTCGAGGGCCTTGATGATGCGCTTGAGCGTGACCTTGGTGTCGGCCGAGTCGTAGATGCTGAACGTGGCGGAAAGGCCCGCGCTTTCGGCTTCGCGGCGCAGGATGCGCACGCAGGAGGAGTGGAAGGTTGAGATCCACATGCCGTCGGCCCCCTGGCCGAGGATCGCCCGCACCCGCTCGCGCATCTCCGCCGCGGCCTTGTTGGTGAAGGTGATGGCGAGGATCTGGCTCGGCCAGGCCTCACGGCTCTCCAGCAGGCTGGCGATGCGACGGGTGAGCACGCTGGTCTTGCCGGAGCCGGCGCCGGCGATGATCAGCAGCGCCGGGCCGCGGTACAGCACGGCCTCGCGTTGCTGCGGGTTGAGCCCTTCGAGCAGCGGGCTCTCGTGGCCCTGGGGTGCCGCTCCGTCCAGGATGATGGGCACCGCGGACGGGACCTGGCGGGCGGGCGGGTGATCCGGGTCGAAGAGGGTCGTCATATCGCTCCCAATTCTAGGTGCTGCGTCTGACAGAGCCCCGGCCCGGGGGCACCGCCCCGGTCCGGCGCAGCGCCCGGGTCAGTCCTCCGCGGCCAGTTCGTCCCGCACGAGCACCGCCAGGTCGGGGTGGTCGGCGAAGACCCCGTCGATCCCGGTGCCCAGGATGGTGCGGAACTCGGCCTGCCAGTTGCCGAAGTCGGCTCGCAGCCGTCCCCGGCGGAACGTTTTTGCGAGGTACCGGTTCTCCGGCCGCAGCGTCCAGCAGTAGATCTCCAGGTCCGCGGCGTGGGCGGCGTCGACCAGGTCGGAGGCGCCGGACACGTGACCGTCGGCATCCGTGGCCAGGATCAGCGATTTGGGCACGCTGATCCCGTCGACCTTGCCGCTGAGCCCGTAGAGCCCGGTGTCGGAGAGGTAGTCGGCGTAGTGGGGCGCTTTCGGCCCGAGGAGCGCGACCTCGTCGTAGGGTTTCCCGCGCGCCTCGAGCAGGAAGATGCGCTTGCCGTAGATGCCGCGCGCGTAGACCTTGTCGAGCAGGCTGCGCTCGAAGCTCTCGATGGTGAGGCGGCCGTCACCGGCGTTCCAGCCGGCGTCGTTCACCTCGGCGGCGAACAGCTCGTCCAGCGGCAGCCCGATCGACTGGAAGTAGGTGGCGTGCTTGAGCTCGGCGACGACGCCGATGGGCCGGCGCACCCGGCCGGAGAGCCGGTCCATCAGTTTGAACACGTCCCGCAGGCGCAGCAGCGGAAACCGGTCGTCGAAGGTGGCGCTGGTCTTGCGCACCTCGGGCAGCCGTTCCCGGGCGCGCAGGGTGCGCAGTTCGGCCCACGTGAAGTCCTCGGTGAACCAGCCGGTGAGCCGGATGCCGTCGATCACCTTGGTCGCCCGGCGGGCGGCGAACTCGGGGTGCGCCGCGACATCCGTCGTCGACCCGATCTCGTTCTCGTGGCGCACCACCAGCACACCGTCGCGGGTGGCGACGATGTCGGGTTCGACCGCGTCCGCCCCGAGGGCAACGGCCAGTTCGTAGGCGGAACGGGTGTGCTCTGGCCGGTACCCGCTCGCCCCGCGGTGACCGATCACAATGGGCTGCATTTGCCAACCCTACGCGTGCAACTGCCAGAATCGAGGCGATGACACCCTGGACCGTTCCCCCGACCCGCCTGCACCGGTGGGGCCGCTTCCGCGCCCGCTACGTGACCGGGCTGACGCTGGTCGTGCTCGGGGTGCTCGCCACGAACTTCACCAGCACCTACAGCCTGTTCTTCCTGGCCATCGGCCCGCCCCTGCAGGTGCTGGGATGGCTGACTCTGCCCGGGGCGCTGTGGCGGCGGCTCACGGTTCTGGTTCCGGCCCTCTTCTCGAGCATCCTCTTGCTGGGCGGCGCCGACTTCAACGGGGTCTTCGCCGTGTTCCTGGCCTGCTGGCTGCTCGTCCGGCACCGCCCGTGGTTGAGCTACCTCGCCCTGATCCCGTCGATCGGGATGAGTTTTCTGCTCAAGGACACCCTGAACGATTACGACCAGAACTGGGTCGGCTACCTGGTCGGTTTCCTCACCACGGCGGCCGCCGCCTGGCTCGCCTGGTGGCTGGCCGGCTGGTCGGCGGGGCGCCGTCCCCGGTCATCGCGAGCCGCGGGCGTCAAATTCGGCGGATCCCCAGCAGATCTGAATAGAATCTAGGAACTGTCCAGCACTTACCGGTGTTGGCTCCGCACTACCTACCCACTTGATTGTGAGCTACGGCAACCATGGCATCCTCCAACCCCGCATTCTCCCGAAACGCCGCGTTCGGCGCTCCTGGCGCCACTGCAGGTGGCAAGGTGCTCTCCGACAGCGACCTGCAGGGCATGTTCAACGCTCCCTCCGCCGGATCTCAGGACACCGACCGGATGAGCTACGACGACACCATCCGCAAGACGGTGCTCAGCTTCGCCCTGCTGCTGGTGACCGCGGCCATCGGCTGGATCGTCACCCCGGTGACGATGCTGCCGCTCATCGTCGGCGCGATCGCGGGCCTGGTCCTCGGACTGGTCAACGCGTTCAAGAAGGAGCCGTCGCCGCCCCTGATCCTCGCCTACGCGGCGGCCCAGGGCCTCTTCGTCGGTGGCATCTCGATCGTCTTCGAGCAGATCTACCCGGGCGTCGTCACCCAGGCCGTGCTCGCGACGCTCGTCGTCGTCGGCGTCACCCTGGCACTGTTCGCCAGCGGCAAGATCCGTGCGTCGGCCAAGGCCACCAAGGTCTTCCTGATCGCCATGATCGGCTACAGCGTGTTCTCGCTGGTCAACTTCGGCATGATGGTCTTCGGTGCGACCGACAACGCGTTCGGCCTCCGCAGCGCCGAGATCTTCGGCATCCCGATCGGCCTCCTGATCGGCGTCCTCGCCGTGATCATGGCCGCGTACTCGCTGGTGCTCGACTTCGACTTCATCCAGCGCGGCGTCAACAACCGCGCCCCGCGCAAGTACGGCTGGACCGGCGCCTTCGGCATCATGCTGACCGTCGTCTGGCTCTACGTCGAGATGCTGCGCATCTTCGCCATCGCCCGCGAGTAGCACCGCTCCGCACCACCGCATAACCGCACAACCGCACGCAGAAGGGCCGCCCCCACAGGAGCGGCCCTTCCGTCGTTCCGGGCTCCGCCGCCCATCGTCTGCACTGAGGAGTGCCACGCCCACTCCCCGGGCACCCGTGCACCCCCGTCTCCCCGCGAGTTGCGGACAAAACACCCTCATTCTGGGAATGAGGGTGTTTTGTCCGCAACTCGCGGGAGAAGTCAGGCGCGGGCGACTACTCCCATTCGATGGTGCCCGGCGGCTTGGACGTGACGTCAAGCACGACGCGGTTCACCCCGTCCACCTCGTTCGTGATCCGGTTGGAGATCCGCGCCAGCAGGTCGTACGGCAGGCGCGTCCAGTCGGCCGTCATCGCGTCCTCCGACGACACCGGCCGCAGCACGATCGGGTGCCCGTAGGTGCGGCCGTCGCCCTGCACGCCCACGGAGCGCACGTCGGCGAGCAGCACCACCGGGCACTGCCAGATCTCCCGGTCGAGGCCCGCGGCCGTCAGCTCGGCGCGCACGATCGCATCCGCGTGGCGCAGCAGGTCGAGCCGGTCCTGGGTGATCGAGCCCACGATGCGGATGCCGAGGCCGGGTCCGGGGAACGGCTGACGCTGCACGATCTCCGCCGGCAGTCCCAACTCGGCGCCGATCGCGCGCACCTCGTCCTTGAACAGGGTGCGCAGCGGTTCGATCAGTTCGAACTGCAGGTCTTCCGGCAGGCCGCCGACGTTGTGGTGGCTTTTGATGTTGGCCGTGCCACTGCCGCCGCCGGACTCGACCACGTCCGGGTAGAGGGTGCCCTGCACGAGGAAGCGGATCGGGTCGCCATCCGTTTCGGCCGCTTCCCGGATCAACTCGGCCTGGGCCTGCTCGAAGGTGCGGATGAACTCGCGGCCGATGATCTTGCGCTTGGTCTCCGGGTCGCTGACACCCTCGAGGGCGGTCAGGAACTGTTCGCGCACGTCGACGGTGACCAGACGCACGCCGGTGGCCTTGACGTAGTCTTCCTCGACCTGGCGGCGCTCGTCCTGACGCAGCAGGCCGTGATCGACGAACACGCAGACGAGCTGATCACCGATGGCCTTGTGCACGAGGGCGGCGGCCACGGCAGAGTCGACGCCGCCGGAGAGGCCGCAGATGACCTTGCCGGTGCCGACCTGGGCCTGGATCCGGGCCACCTGTTCGGCGATCACGTTGCCGCTGTTCCAGTCGGCGGGGATGCCGGCGGCGCGGTGCAGGAAGTTCTCGAGCACCTGCTGGCCGAAGTCGGAGTGCTTGACCTCGGGGTGCCACTGCACGCCGTAGAGCCGGCGCTCGTCGTTCGCGAACGCGGCGACCGGGGTGGACGCGGTGGACGCCAGCACGGTGAAGCCCGCGGGGGCCTTCGACACGGAATCGCCGTGGCTCATCCAGGCGGTCTGCTCGGCCGGCTGGCCGGCCAGCAACGCGTTGCCGCTGTCGGTGACTCTGACCGGGGTCGCGCCGTACTCACTCTGGCCGGTGTGGGCCACCTCGCCGCCGAGGGTCGTCGCCATCACCTGGAAGCCGTAGCAGATGCCCAGAATGGGGATGCCGAGGTCGAAAATGGCCGGGTCGAAGGTCGGGGCACCCTCGGCGTAGACGCTGGACGGCCCGCCGCTGAGCACGATGCCGAGCGGGTTCTTCTCCGCGACCTCGGCCGCGGTGATCGAGTGGGCCACGATCTCCGAGTAGACGGATGCCTCGCGCACCCGGCGCGCGATCAGCTGCGCGTACTGCGCGCCGAAGTCGACCACCAGAACGGGACGGGCACCGGTCGACGCGTTCGCCGCGGCGCTCACGGGCGGGCCTCGGCCGGAGCGGCGGAGGACGCGGCGGCGTGCGTCGCCAGGAAGGCGTTGACCTCGCGCGCAACGCGCACCTCGAGGAAGAAGGACAGGGTTGGGATGATGCCTCCGAGTGCGATCAGCAGGAATTTGGGGAATGACCAGCGCATCAGGCTCCAGAGCTGGAAGTCGCTGAACAGGTAGAGCACGTACAGCCAGCCGTGCACGATCAGGATGCCGGTGCTCAGGTTGACTGCGGTCACCGAGTCCCGGGCGACGAGGGCGATGATCCCGTTCGGGCCGCCGACCTCGATTTCGAGCTGCAGCACGAACTTCAGGAAGACCTCGACGCACAGCAGCAGCAGGAAGACACCGGTGATGACCGAGGAGACCTTGTACAGCCGGAGCGCACCGGGGATTTTGGGGATGTCGGCAGGCTTGGGGTCAAGTGGCATGGGCCAATTCTAGACGGCCTCCGCCGCGTCGATGGCGGCCTGCTCCTCACGCCGCTCCCAGTCGTCGCGCACCAGGCGGTACCAGAGGAACACGGCGAAGCCGGCGAAGACGGCCCACTCGAGGGCGTAGAAGATGTTCAGCCAGTTGACCGCAGCGTCGCTCGACGGCACCGGCGAGTCGATCACCGTGAGGTTCGCGGCGGCATCCGTGTCGACGATGTAGCCGGCGTAGACGGACTGGTCGGTGAAGTCCGCCCACTGGTTGATCAGCGCGGCGGTGGAGACGGTGGTCTGGGTGCGCGGGTCGGCGTCCTCGTCCGGCACGGCCGGGGCCTCGGAGGGCACGAAGCGGCCGGTCACGGTCTGCTGCAACCCGGCCGTCTGGGCCGAGAGCTCCGCGATCGCCGCCCGGGCCTCCGCCTCCGTGGCGGCCCAGCCGCGGGCCACGGCGATGGTGGAGACGGGCACGGATGCCGTCGCTACGGTCGCAAACCGGCTCACCACCCAGAAACCGCGCTCGCCCTCGTTGAGGCGTTCGCTGATCAGCACGTCGTCGCCCGGCACGAACGAGCCGTCCACGGCGACCAGCTGGCCGGTCGCGGACTCGCGCGGCGGCCCGTCCGGCGAGACCGCGTCGGGCAGCGGCTGAACGGTCTCGGTGCTGCGCTCCACGACCTCACCGGACGCGATGGCGCGTTCCAGCTGCCACCGGCCGAGCAGGGCGAAGGCCGCGGCGATCGCGAGCGCCAGAAGCAGCGCGAGCAGCCAGCGCGGGCGGAGCATGGTCTTGATCATGAGTAGTCCCCTGAAGCGGTGTCGCGCGCCGGTTTGTCGGCCGGGCCGGTTTCGGCCGGAAGCCGGCCGGAGATGAAGTCGAGCATCGAGTCCCGGTCCGCGGACCCCGACTCGTCCGCCTCCGAGCCGCCGTCGGCGAGCGCGTCCGCGTGGGCGTCGGTGTCGGTGTCGGCGTCGGTGTCGGCGTGGGAGGCCGGGCGCTTGCGCTGGTCGGCGAGGAGCCGGTCGGCGAGGAGCCGGTCGGCGGCGCGCTGGGCATCCGTTCCGGTTCCGGCGGCGGTGGCCGCCTCGACCAGGGCGATTTCCTCGGCCAGCATCACGTCGTGGGCGCGTGTCCGCGCCGGAGCGGCGTTCCGGCGTCGCCGCAGCGCCGCGCCGATCTTCTCGGAGTTCGCCGCGAAGAGCGGTCCGACGATCGCCATGGTGAGCACGTAGAGCCCGGCGAAGGGCTGCAGCCGCTGGTCGAGACCCGCGGTCACCGACAGGGTCGCCAGGATCAGCGTGAACTCGCCGCGATTGACGAAGATGGCCGCGGTGTTGAGGCCTTCCCGCGGGCCCATGCCGTGCAGCCTGGCCATCAGCATGCCAGAGATCAGGCTGAGCACGAACGTCATGCCCACGGCCGCGAGGACGATGGTGATCACGGACCCGAAATCGGCCACGTTCAGCGCGAGTCCGAAGTTGAGGAAGAAGAACGCCCCGAACACGTCGCGCAGGGGCACGGCGACGCGCTCGATCCGGCCGCGATAGGTGCTCGCGCCGAGCACCACCCCGATCAGGAAGGCCCCGATCGCATCCGTCACACCGATGATCTCGCCGATCCCGGCGAAGAGAACGGCGAGCCCGAAGAAGAGGATGGTGAACAGTTCGTCGTCCTTGGTGCGCATCAGCCGGGACACGACTTTGGCCCCCCAGCGGGCGACGGAGAACATCACGACGAGGAAGAGGAAGGCGATGCTCAGTTGCAGCACGATCGGCCAGACCTCGGTCTTGCCGCTGAGCACGACGGAGACGATCGCCAGGTAGACCGCGATGAAGATGTCGCCGACGACGGTCACGCCGAGGATCATCGGAGTTTCCTTGTTGGCGAGGCGGCGCAGTTCGATCAGCAGCTTGGTGATGATGGCACTCGAGGATGTCCCGGTCATGCCCGCGATCACAAGGGCTTCCCGGCTGCCCCAGCCGACCATCAGGCCGAACGCGAAGCCGACGCCCATGTTGATCAGGACGTAGGAGCCGCCGGAGATCAGGAGTTTGCCGGCGTCGCCGAAGAACGCCTCCTGGTCGAATTCGAGGCCCAGGCTGAACAGGAGCAGGATCAGCCCGAAAATGGCGATCAGTTCGATGTCCGCCGACTGGAAGTCCAACGGGAACCAGCCGGTGTTCGGGCTCGCCAGCAGCCCGACGATCATGTAGATCGGGATGGACGGCAGCCCGATCAGCTTCCCGGCCCGACCGAGCAGATAGGCGACGACGAGCAGGATGCCAAGAGTGATGAGGTCTTCGCCGAGATGCATGGCTACCCCCCGGGCGGCGCGTCGACGGACTTGGCCTGGACCGCACCGGTGCGGAAGAACGCGAAAGCCTTCGCGACCTTCTCGGGAGAGCCGGCGACGACGAGCGTGTCGCCGGGGAAGACGCGGAAGTCGTGGGCGGGCGCCGGGTTGGCGGACTCGCCGCGCACCACGGCCACGACCGTCAGGCCGGCGATACCGCGGTCGGCGGGGTTGCCGAGCGCCTGGCCGGCGATGTGGTCCTCGTAGTCCACGGTGAACCAGTCGATGCTCAGGCCGGGAATCTGGTCGAGCGCAGTGAGCGACTCGGTGATCTGGGTTCCGCCGAGGAGCTCGGCGAGGGTGTGCGCCTCGTCTTCGCTCAGGCGCAGGGACACCTTGGCGGCATCGGGGCCACCCTCATCGTCCGCGAAGGTGATGAGGTCGCTGTGCCCCGAGCGGTGGGCGATGACGCCCACTTTGCCGCCGTCATCCGTGATGAAGGTGTGCAGCACTCCCACACCGGGAAGTTTGACCCGCCGAACATCAACCATGGTGCGACTCCTGAGGTTTGTGGGCAGTCAGCCCAGTCTACCGGAGCGGGTTCGCGTGCCACTCGGATGCCGGCGGGCGGCTCCTACGTCGTGGCGGCGATGTCCGGAGCCTCGAGCCGCACCCGGTCGGCGGACTCGTCGTCGGGCTGCTGCTGCGACGCGCGTTCCGCCGCCACCCGCTTGAGGTAGTGGCCCACCTCGCGCGCCTGCCGCTCCTCGTCCCAGCCGAGCACCCCGGCCATCAGCCGGGCGGCCACGGGCGCCGCCGAAACGCCGCGGTCCCAGGCCTCGATCGAAATGCGGGTGCGGCGGGCCAGCACGTCCTCGAGGTGCAGCGCTCCCATGTGCGAGGCCGCGTACACCACCTCCGCCTCGATGTAGTCGTCGGCCCCCGGCAGCGGGTCCGCGAGCGACGGGGTGCCGCGGATCAGGTCGAGCAGCTCGTCGGTCAGGGTGCCGTAACGGTTGAGCAGGTGCTCGACGCGCACGGTGTGCAGGCCGAACGCCCGGGCAATCCGGCGGCGCTTGTTCCAGGCGGCCTGGTACCCCTCGGCGCCGAGCAGCGGGATGGTGGCCGTGGTGGAGGCCGGGACCCGTTCGTCGAAGGCGTCGACGGCCGCATCGATCGCATCCTTCGCCATCACCCGGTAGGTGGTCCATTTTCCGCCCGCGATCACCACCAGGCCGGGCACGGAATGCCCGACCAGGTGTTCGCGGGACAGCTTCGAGGTGCTCTCCGACTCCCCGGCCAGGAGCGGCCGGAGGCCCGCGTAGACCCCCTCGACGTCTTCCCGGGTCAGCGGCACCCGTACCACCGCGTTCACGTGCTCGAGCAGGTAGTCGATGTCGGCGGCGGTGGCGGCCGGGTGCGCCTTGTCGAGGTGCCAGTCGGTGTCGGTCGTGCCGATCAGCCAGTGCCGTCCCCACGGGATCACGAACAGAACGCTCTTCTCGGTGCGCAGCAGCAGCCCCATGGCCGATTGGAACCGGTCCCGGGGCACGACCAGGTGGATGCCCTTCGACGCGCGCACCTTGAACGTGCCGCGTTCGCCGACCATGCGCTGCGTGTCGTCGGTCCAGACGCCGGTCGCGTTCACAACCTGGCGGGCCCGCACCTCGAACCGTTCATCGGTCTGCAGGTCGCGGGCGTGCACGCCGACCACCCGCTCTCCGACCTTGATGAATCCCTCGACACGCACTCGGCTGGCCGCGTGGGCGCCGTAGAACGACGCGGTGCGCACGAGCGACGCCACGTAGAGCGCGTCATCGACCTGGGCGTCGTAGTAGGTGATGCCGCCGACGATCGTGTCCGTGTTCAGGCTCGGCAGGAGCCCCTTCACCTGCCGCCTGGACAGGTGGCGGTGGTGCGGCACGCCGGGGCGCCCGCCGGTGTAGGAGAACAGGTCGTAGAGCAGCATGCCGGCGCCAACATAGACGCGCTCGGTGACCCGCTTCGTGAGCGGGTACAGGAACCGCACCGGCTTCACCAGGTGCGGGGCGATGCGCTGCAGGAGGAGTCCGCGCTCCGTCAGCGCCTCGCGCACCAGCCGGAAGTCCAGCTGTTCCAGATAACGGATGCCGCCGTGCACCAGCTTGGACGACCGGCTCGACGTGCCCGACGCCCAGTCCCTGGCCTCGAGGATGCCCACGCTCAGGCCGCGGGTGACCGCGTCCAGGGCGGCCCCGGCGCCGACGATCCCGCCGCCGACCACCAGGATGTCGAGCTCTTTGCCCTTCAGCCGTTCGAGGGCGGAAGCCCGTTCTTCCGGTCCCAGTTTCGTGGACCGCGCCGCAGAAGTACCTGTTGCCATGTGCTCACTCCCGTTCCGGGTGGTGTCGTGTTGACCTGACGCTAGTTCACTCGGCGCGGCGCGACAACCGCCTAGTTCCCCCGGTAGGGGGCGACGACGACCTCGACGCGCTGAAACTCCTTCAGGTCGGAATAGCCGGTCGTGGCCATCGACCGGCGCAGCCCGCCGACGAGGTTCGCGGTGCCGTCGGCGATCGGCGTCGGGCCGTAGAGGATGGTTTCGAGCGGCGCGAGGGCGCCCACCTCCACCCGCTTGCCGCGGGGCAGCTTCGGATGGTGCACCTCGGCACCCCAGTGGAAGCCGCCGCCGGGGGCATCCGTCGCCCGGGCCAGCGCGGTGCCAAGCATGACGGCGTCGGCGCCGCAGGCGATGGCCTTGACGATGTCGCCGGAGGTGTTCAGGCCGCCGTCGGCGATGACGTGCACGTAGCGTCCGCCGGACTCGTCCATGTAGTCCCGGCGGGCGCCGGCGACATCGGCCACGGCCGTGGCCATCGGCGCGTGGATGCCGAGGGAGGCGCGCGTGGTCGAGGCCGCGCCGCCGCCGAAGCCGACGAGCACGCCGGCCGCGCCGGTGCGCATTAGGTGCAGGGCCGCGGTGTACGTCGCCGCCCCGCCCACGATCACGGGCACGTCGAGCTCGTAGATGAACTTCTTGAGGTTGAGGGGTTCCTGGTTCTGCGAGACGTGTTCGGCGGAAACGGTGGTGCCGCGGATCACGAACAGGTCGACGCCGGCGGCGACGACGGTCTCGTACAGTTCCTGCGTGCGCTGCGGCGACAGGGCGCCGGCCACGGTCACGCCGGCCGCGCGGATCTCGGCGAGGCGCTCGGTGACGAGCTCAGGCTTGATCGGCTCGGAGTACATCTCCTGCATGCGCGCGGTTGCCCGGTCGGCGGGCAGCTGACGGATCTCGGCGAGGAGGGGTTCGGGGTTGTCATACCGGGTCCAGAGACCCTCGAGGTCGAGCACGCCGACACCGCCGAGCTGGCCCATCATGATGGCCGTCTGCGGGGACACCACGGAGTCCATCGGCGCCGCGAGGAACGGGATCGAGAACTGGTACGCGTCGATGGTCCAGCTGACCGACACATCCTCCGGGTCGCGGGTGCGCCGGCTGGGCACAATCGCGATGTCGTCGAAGGCGTATACGCGGCGGGCGCGCTTGGAGCGGCCGATCTCGATTTCCATGATTCCAGTTTAGATGCCGCGGGGCTCCTCGACGACGGATGCCGCGAGGTGCATCCTGTGGTGATGGATGTCACCGCCGACCCGCTGTTCCTCCTCCGCGAACGCACGAGCATGAAATGGCGCAGCTTTCCCGCCGATGTGCTGCCGCTGTTCGTCGCCGAGTCCGACTTCCCGCTGGCCGAACCCGTCCAGGACGCGCTGGCCGCGGCGGTGCGGCGCAGCGACACCGGCTACGTCGCGCCGGTCAACGATCTCGGCGCGGCCTTCGCGGGGTTCGCCGGCCGCCGCTGGGGCTGGCAGGTCGACCCGGAGCAGGTGACCACCACGACGGATGTCAGCGTGGCCATCGTGGAGACCCTGCGGATGCTGATCCGGCCCGGCGACCGGGTCGTGATCACTCCCCCGGTGTACCCGCCGTTCTTCGACCTCGTGCCCGAGGCCGGCGGGGTGGTGCACGCCGTGCCGCTCCTGTCCGGCCAGACCGGCTGGAGCCTCGACCTGGACGGCCTCGAGCGCGCGTTCCAGGCGGGCCTGCGCTGCGTGCTGCTCTGCAACCCGCATAACCCGGTCGGGCATCCGCACACCGTCGAAGACCTCACGGCGCTGGCCGGCCTCGCCGCCCAGCACGGCGTCACGGTGATCAGCGACGAGGTGCACGCCCCGCTGACCTACGCCGACGCCGATTTCACGCCCTACCTGACCGTCTCCCCCGCAGCCGCCGACCACGGCGTCTGCGTGACGAGCGCGAGCAAGGCCTGGAACCTGGCCGGCCTCAAATGCGCGCTCATCGTCACCGCCGGTGAACGGATGCGCGCCGAGCTCGCTGCCCTGCCCCAGGAGGTGTCCTGGCGCACGAGCCAGTTCGGGTTGATCGCCGGGATCGCGGCGTTTCGCGACGGGGAGCCGTGGCTGGACGGGGTGCTCGCGGCCCTCGACGGCAACCGTCGGCGGCTCACCCTGTTGCTCGACGCGCAGCTGCCCGGGGTCGGTTACCGGCCGCCCGGCGCCGGCTACCTGGCCTGGCTCGACCTGCGGAGCCTGGGCTGGGGTGACGACCCGGCCCTGATCGCCCTCGAGCGGGCCCGGGTCGCGCTCAGCCCCGGCCCGATGTTCGGCGAACCGGGCCGGGGCTTCGCGCGACTCAACTTCGGGTGTTCGCCCGAGGTGCTCGCGGAAGCGGTCTCCCGGCTGGCCGCCGCCTAGCCGATCTCACACCCCTCAGCGGCGGTAGTTGGGTGCCTCGACCACGATCTGCACGTCGTGCGGGTGCGACTCCTTCAGCCCGGCGGACGTGATCCGGACGAATTTGCCCTTCTGCTTGAGCTCGTCGATGGTGCGCGCACCCACGTAGAACATGGACTGGCGCAGGCCGCCGATCAGCTGGTAGGCCACGGCGGACACCGGTCCGCGATACGGGACCTGGCCCTCGATTCCTTCCGGGATGAGCTTGTCGTCGGAGGGGACATCCGACTGGAAGTAGCGGTCCTTGGAATAGGAGGTCTTCGTGCCGCGGCTCTGCAGCGCGCCCAGCGATCCCATGCCGCGGTAGGTCTTGAACTGCTTGCCGTTGACGAAGACGAGTTCCCCGGGGCTCTCGTCACAGCCCGCGAGCAGGGATCCGAGCATGACGGTGTCCGCGCCGGCGACCAGCGCCTTGGCGATGTCACCGGAGTACTGCAGTCCGCCGTCGGCGATCACCGGGATGCCGGTTTCCCTGGCGGCGAGCGACGCCTGGTAGACCGCGGTGATCTGCGGCACGCCGACGCCGGCGACGATGCGGGTGGTGCAGATGGAACCGGGGCCGACGCCGACCTTGATCGCGTCCGCGCCGGCGTCGATGAGGGCCTGGGCACCGGAGCGGGTGGCCACGTTGCCGCCGATCACGTCGACCGCCTCGAACGCGGGATCGGACTTCAGGCGACGGATGATCTCGAGCACCCCGGCGCTGTCGCCATTGGCGGTGTCGACCACGAGCACGTCGACGCCCGCCTCGAGCAGGGCGGTCGCGCGCTGCCAGGCGTCGCCGAAGAAGCCGATGGCCGCGCCGACGCGCAGGCGGCCGGCGTCGTCCTTGGTGGCGAAGGGGTATTCCTCGCTCTTGTCGAAGTCCTTGACCGTGATCAGGCCGGTGAGGCGGCCGCGGTCGTCGACGAGCGGAAGCTTCTCGATCTTGTGGGTGGCGAAAATGGCGACGGCATCCATCGGCGCCATGCCGACCTTGCCCGTGATCAGCGGGCCTTTCGTCATCACCTCGCGCACGAGCGTCGTGTGCTTTTTGGTGCTCGACACGAAGCGCATGTCCCGGTTGGTGATGATTCCCACGAGCACGCCGTCGGCGTCGACGACCGGAAGACCGCTGATGCGGTACTGCCCGCAGAGGGCGTCAACCTCCGCAACGGTGGCGTCGGGCGAAGTTGTTACCGGATTGGTAATCATGCCCGATTCGCTGCGTTTGACGAGGTCGACCTGCTCGGCCTGGTCCGCGATCGAGAGGTTGCGGTGCAGCACACCGAGGCCGCCTTCGCGAGCCATCGCGATGGCCATCCGGGTCTCGGTGACGGTGTCCATCGCACTGGACAGCAGCGGCGTGGCCACACTGATCCGGCGCGTCAACCGAGACATAGTCTCGGCTTCACTGGGAATGACGTCGGTGTGCCCCGGGAGAAGCAGGACGTCGTCGTAGGTGAGCCCGGTGAAACCGAACGGATCTGGCTGATCCATGAAACCCCTTTTACAGATGCAGGAAAGTGGAAAAAACCCGGCAAACCAACTCGATTGCCGGCTTGTCAATGTTAAGCGACGTTGCGCTCCGCGCATTCCTCGGCAGAGAATCTAGGCAGTTCCGACCGCCGTCGTGACTTCTGCGACATAATCGTCAATTACTGTCAACAAAGATGTTGGTAGGTGAGACCCGGGGCACGCTCGGTCACAAACCCAACGGTGCCGCCATGGAGGTGCAGTGAATTCCACTGAAGCTGTTCGCAGATTCTCACCCAGGATGCTGGTGATCTTTCTCGGCCTGCTCTTCGCAGCCTTGACGATGTCCACATTCGCCACCGTGTCCGCCGGTCCGGCTCACGCGGACGAGGTCGGAACCGACGAGTACGACTACGTCCTCACCGGCAATGTGCAGTTCGACCAGAAACCGCTCGACAACGTGCTGATCACCGTCGAGGGGGCCGGCTATGAGGCATCCGTGGAAACGGGCGTCGACGGCAAATGGAAGGTCGGGGTGCCCGAAAAGGCCACCTACACCGTCACCCTCGATGAGGACACCCTCCCGAAGGGCGTTGTCGTCGCCAAGGGCGGCAGCGTCATCGAGGCGGAGTTCGCGCTCACCAAGGTGAAGTCGGTCAACTTCTTCCTCGGCGAGGGCACACGCACCACGGTCAGCTTCTTCGACCAGTTCATCAACCGCTTCGTCAACGGGCTGAACTTCGGCCTGCTGCTGGCCCTGGCCGCCATCGGGCTGTCCCTGATCTTCGGCACCACCGGGCTGAGCAACTTCGCGCACGCGGAGATGATCACCTTCGGTGCGTTGATGACCCTGCTCTTCTCGGTCACCCTGGGGGTGCCGATCTGGCTGGCGATCATCGTCGCGGTCGCGCTCAGCGCGGGCCTCGGCTGGAGCCTCGATGCGGTGATCTGGAAACCGTTGCGGCGCAAGGGCGTGGGTCTGATCCCGCTGATGATCGTGAGCATCGGGCTCTCCCTCGCCCTGCGCTACCTGTTCCAGATCTTCGTCGGCGGCGGAACCAGCCAGCTTCCGGGCTCCGGCCTGGCCGACCTGAAGTTCGGTCCGATCCGGCTCTCGCTGATCGACCTGGCCAGCATGGGCATCAGCATCGTGGTGCTGCTGGCCGTCTCCTTCTTCCTGCTGCGCACCCGCATCGGCAAGGCCACCCGCGCGGTCTCCGACAATCCCAGCTTGGCTTCGGCCAGCGGGATCGACGTCGACGGCGTCATCCGGATCGTCTGGGTGCTCGGTGGAGCCCTCGCGGGCCTCAGCGGCATCCTCTGGGCCTACTTCCGGCCGGGCGTCAGCTGGGACATGGGTTTCCAGATCCTGCTGCTCGTATTCGCGGCCGTGACCCTCGGCGGACTCGGTACCGCTTTCGGCGCCCTGATCGGTTCGATCATCGTCGGCCTGTTCGTCGAGCTGTCGACGCTGTGGCTTCCCTCCGACCTTAAATACGTCGGTGCACTTGTCGTGTTGATCCTGGTGCTGCTGCTTCGGCCGCAAGGCATCCTGGGTCGCAAAGAGAGAATTGGCTAGAAGGGCATCCGATGATCGACTGGGGAGCAATCTTTAGCAACGCAGCCGTCGAGCTGATCAGCCCGACCACCGCCGCCTACGCCCTCGCGGCGCTCGGGCTGGCGATCCACTTCGGATACACCGGCCTTCTGAACTTCGGCCAGGCCGGCTTCATGGCCCTCGGCGCCTACGGCTTCGCCATCTCCACCCTCAGCTTCGGCTTCCCCGTCTGGGGTGCCGTGCTGGTGGGGATCGGCGCATCCGTCATCTTCGCCCTGATCCTGGGCATTCCGACCCTCCGCCTGCGGGCGGACTACCTCGCGATCGTGACGATCGCCGCCGCCGAGATCGTGCGCCTCCTGTTCACGACGAACACGTTCCAGTCCCTGACCGGTTCCGCGAACGGGCTGAGCGGGTACAAGGGCGGTTTCGCGGGCCTCAACCCGATCCCGGAGGGCCGCTACGGTTTCGGCCCCTTCGAGTACAACGAGTACGACTGGTGGCTGCGGATCGTGGCCTGGTCGATCGTGGTTCTCGCCTGCCTGTTCACCTGGCAGATCATGCGCAGCCCGTGGGGTCGCGTGATCAAGGGGATCCGTGAAGACGAGGATGCCGTGCGCGCGCTCGGTAAGAACGTCTACTCCTACAAGATGCAGTCTTTGATCCTCGGCGGCGTGTTCGGCACGATCGCGGGCATGATCTTCGTGCTCCCCCGTGCCGTGGTTCCCTCGAACTACCAGACGTCCCTGACGTTCTTCATCTACGCGATCCTCCTCCTCGGCGGCGCGTCGACGATCCTCGGTCCGGTCATCGGCTCGATGGTCTTCTGGGTCCTGCTCTCCTTCTTCTCCGGGTTCATCGCCCGTGCGGTGGAGGCCGGCTGGATTCCGTTCATGAGCAGCATCCAGGCCGGGCAGCTGCGATTCATCCTGGTGGGAGTGGCGATCATGCTCATAGTCATCTTCAGACCGCAGGGCATCTTCGGAAACAAGAAGGAGTTGGCCTTTGTCAAATAACACCGTTCCCAGCGGCAAGCCGGTCAAGTCGACCGACCTGCACCTCGGCGAGGCCTCCCCGGGCTGCAAGAAGCGCGACCCGATCCTGGTCGCGGACGGCGTGAGCCGCACCTTCGGCGGTCTCAAGGCCGTCGATGTCGACCACGTCGAGATTCCGCGCGGTGCCATCACGGCGCTGATCGGGCCCAACGGAGCAGGTAAGACCACCCTGTTCAACCTGCTGACCGGCTTCGACAAGCCCGACACCGGGTCGTGGACCTTCGAGGGCCGCCCCCTGTCGGGGATGCCCGCGTTCAAGGTGGCCCGGATGGGCCAGGTCCGCACCTTCCAGCTCACCAAGGCGCTCGGGCTTTTGACCGTGATGGACAACATGCTGCTCGGCGCCAAGGGCCAGGCGGGCGAGAACCTGTTCCGGGCGGTCTTCCCCTTCTTCTGGAGCAAGCAGGAGGAGGCGAACAGGGTGCGGGCCCTCGACATCCTCGAACGTTTCAAGCTCGACACCAAGAAGGACGACTACGCCGCCAGCCTCTCCGGCGGGCAGCGGAAGCTGCTCGAGATGGCGCGGGCGCTGATGAGCGAGCCGAGCCTGGTGATGCTGGACGAGCCGATGGCCGGGGTGAACCCGGCGCTGACCCAGTCGCTGCTGGACCACATCCTCAACCTGAAGGCGGAGGGCATGACGGTTCTGTTCGTCGAACACGATATGCACATGGTGCGCCACATCGCCGACTGGGTCATCGTGATGGCCGAGGGCCGCGTGGTCGCCGAGGGTGACCCGCACGAGGTGATGCGCAACCCCGCCGTGATCGACGCCTACCTGGGCCAGCACCACGACGAGGACCTCGGCGAGGATCCGACCGCCGAAACCGAACATGTCGAAGCCATTAAGGAGCTGCTCGATTGACGAACTCTAGCCCTGCCCCTGCGCCGGCCTACACCCCCACCGGGCAGGCCGTCGTCGAGGTCAAGACGGTGACGGCCGGCTACCTGCCGGGCGTCAACATCCTCAACGCGTGCTCCCTGACCGCCTACGACGGCGAGCTGATCGGGATCATCGGCCCGAACGGCGCGGGCAAGTCCACGCTGCTCAAGTCGATCTTCGGCCAGGTCAAGGTGCGGGAGGGAGAAATCCTGCTTCGCGGCGAGAACATCACCAACCTCAGGGCGAACAAGCTCGTGGCCAAGGGCGTCGGCTTCGTGCCCCAGACCAACAACGTCTTCCCCACGCTCACCATCCAGGAGAACCTGGAGATGGGCATGTTCCTGAAGCCGAAGGGTCTGACCGAGCGCCTCGAGTTCGTCACGGAGATCTTCCCGGAGCTCAGGAAACGGCTCCAGCAGCGCGCCGGCTCGCTGTCCGGCGGCGAACGCCAGATGGTGGCCATGTCGCGGGCGCTGATGATGGGCCCGCACGTGCTGCTGCTCGACGAGCCGAGCGCGGGGCTCTCCCCCGTGCGCCAGGACGAGGCGTTCCTGCGGGTCAAGGAGATCAACAAGGCCGGCGTGACCACGATCATGGTGGAGCAGAACGCCCGTCGCTGCCTGCAGATCTGTGACCGCGGCTACGTGCTCGACCAGGGCCGCGACGCCTATACGGGCACCGGCCGGGAGCTGCTGAACGACCCCAAGGTGATCGGTCTCTACCTCGGCACCCTCGGCCAGGACGACTAGCCGGGACTGCCTCCTTCACCTGCACGACCCGCACGACCCGCACGACCCGCACGACCCGCACGCAGAAGCGGCGCCCGAGATCCTCGGGCGCCGCTTCTGCGTGCCCGGTGCGACGTCGCCGGCTCCACGCCGCTCCCGGCGCGTGCTCCCGGCTCCCGCGCGGCTCATGGCGCATGCTACGGCTCGTGGCGCACGCTCTGACGTGCGCCCGCTTCCACAACCTGAGCCGCGGGCATCCGGGGCGACATCCGGCCGGGGACGTCTCCGCTTGACGACAGTCGCCGGGTCTGGACTGGGCGCCGGGCGCACGAAGAAGGGCCCCGACCGAAGTCGGGGCCCTTGCCTCATCAGTGCCCGGTCACGGACCGGTCAGCGACTAGTTGATGCGCTTGAACGTGTTGTCTTCGATGTACTCGTAAACGCCGATGGTCGCCTCGGTCGGGTCGCCGTTCTCGTCGAACGTGACCGGGCCGGAGAAGCCGTCGTAGTTGACCTGGTCGCCGGCCGCGAGGGCTTCGGCCCCCGCGGTGAAGTCGGTGACCTCCTTGCCGTCGCCGGTTCCACCCGAAACCTGGCGGAGGTACTTGGAAATGGCCTCTCCCGAGACGTCGTTGGCCGCGTAGGCAGCCAGCGCGACGAGCATGACGGCGTCGTAGGACTCGGCCGCGTAGCTGTAGTCGGTCAGGGTGGGGTCGATCTCCTTGAGACGGTCGGTGAAGTCGCCGAGGGTTCCCACGTCGAGCCCGGGCAGCGTGCCCTTCGCTCCGGTGATGATGCCCGCGTCGAAGTCCTTGCTGTAGTCAGCCAGGTTGCCGTCAACGAAGTAGAGATTGCCGCCCGGGTAGCCGGAGCCGACCAGTGCGGGGGTGATGACCTTGGCCTGGTCGAACGTGATCAGCGCGATCGCGTCGGGGTTGGCGGCGGTCACTTCGGAGATCTGCGCGGCGAAGTTGGAGTCACCCTCGTTGAACAGCGACGTGGCGACGACCTCGCCGCCGGCAGCCTCGAAGGCCGTCGTGGTGGATTCGGCCAGGCCGGTTCCGTAGGAGTCGTTGAGCACGATCAGGCCGAGGGTGCTGTTGCCGTCGTCGGCGATCTGTGTGCCCAGGACTTCACCCTGCAACAGGTCGGACGGGGCGGTGCGCCAGTAGAGGTCCTTGTCGGCGTACTTGGTGAAGTCCGCCGAGGTGTTGGCCGGGGAGAACTGCACAACGCCCGCACCGGTGATCTGGTCGATCACGGTCTTGGAGACGCCGGAGGATGCCGCACCGATGATGGCCGAGACGTCCTGCGAGAGGAGGTCGGTCACCGAACCGGTCGCGGTGTCCGTCGTGGTGTCGCCGGAGTCACGGAAGATGGCCTCAACGGTGAGTCCGAGTTTCGCGTCGTTGATGTCCTTCACGGCCAGTGCGACACCGGCTTCTTCGGGCGGGCCGAGGAAAGCCAGGGCACCACTCTGGGGAAGGATCGTGCCGATCTTCAGGGTGAGGTCGCGGTCGCCGGCCGTGATGGCCTGCGCGTCTCCGCTGGCGGCGGGGGCTTCCGATTCAGCCGGCTCTGCAGCGTTGCTGCTGCATCCGGTGAGCAGAAGCGCACTGACGCCGACCATGGCGACTCCAGTGACAACGGCCCGGACTGAGCGGGAGGCCGAGGCCTTCGCGAATACGCTCATGTTGCTCCTTGGGACTAGGAATGAGAAATGCCGGCGGTCGATTGACTGCCGTTCTGTCACATTATTGACAGGACTGGCGCGAAACAAGACAACCGTGTTACATCCGGGTAACGCAGACCAAATCGTTACGATCCGCGGCCGGTGACACCGCCGGTGGTTTAGGCCGGTTCCAGGGAATCACGCCGGGGCGCACGACCGGTGAGGACCATATCGGTCGTGAGAACGACCAGCGCCAGCCAGACCAGGCCGAAACCGACCCACCGTTCGGGCGGCATGGGCTCGAGCAGCACGAAGACACCGACCAGGAATTGCAGGATCGGAGCGAAGTACTGGATCAGGCCCATGTACGTCAGAGGCAGGCGCCGGGCCGCGGCGGCGAAGAACAGCAGCGGGACGGCGGTCACCACGCCGGCCGCCAGCAATCCCACGGTGTGCCAGGTCGAGACGGTGCCGAAGGTGAGGCCGGAGACGGACGCCACCACGATCAGCTGCACGACGGCGATGGGTGCAAGCCAGACCGTTTCGAGGGTGAGACCGGCGACGGCATCGACATCGCGGCCGACCCGCTTCTTGATCAGGCCGTAGAAACCGAACGAGAACGCGAGGATGAGCGAGACCCAAGGCAGCGATCCGTAACCGACGGTGAGCACGACGACGGCCCCGAGACTGATGCCCACCGCCACCCACTGCAACAGGCGCAGCTTCTCGCGCAGCAGGATGACGCCGAGGAACACGGTGACGATCGGGTTGATGAAGTAGCCGAGGGCAGCCTCGACCACGTGGCCGCTGAGCGCAGCGAAGACATAGGTCTGCCAGTTGACGAAGATCAGCAGGCCGGCCAGGCCCATGGTGAAGACGATGCGGGGCCGTCGCAGCAGGGCGCGAAAGGACCGCCATTTGCGGGTGACCATGATCAGCAGAACGCAGAACACCAGGGAGAAGAGAACCCGCCAGGCCACGATTTCGAAGGCGCCGCTCGGAGCGAGGAGCAGGAAGTAGAGCGGCAACGCGCCCCAGAGGGCGTAGGCGAGGACCGCGTAGATCAGTCCTTTGCTCTGCTCCGACCGCTCCGGGCGGGCCGAGCGGGGTTTCCCGGGCGAGGAAGGGCTTGGCTCCACGGGCGGGCCTTTCTTAACGACGAATCCCGGATGGCCTGGCCATCCGGGATTCTACCGATCAGTGGAAGTGACTAGCGAACGACGACTGCGAGCACGTCGCGAGCCGACAGGACGAGGAGGTCCTCGCCACCGAACTTGACTTCGGTTCCGCCGTACTTGGAGTAGATCACCTTGTCGCCGACGGCGACGTCGAGCGGAATGCGGTTGCCGTTGTCGTCGATGCGGCCGGGGCCGACTGCGACAACTTCGCCCTCCTGGGGCTTTTCCTTGGCGGTGTCAGGAATGACCAGACCTGATGCGGTGGTCTGCTCTGCGTCGACCTGCTTGATGACGATGCGATCCTCGAGCGGCTTGATGGAGACCGACACGGTTGACCTCTTTCTTAGCTAAGACATAGTTAGCAGACTCACAGCGAGAGTGCCAAGTCGAGTTTAGGGCGCATCTGGCACTCACGCAACGTGAGTGCCAGATGCGGAGGGTTGATAGGTTTGCACGATGGAACGTTCAGAGCTCGTCGAGCTGTTATCGCCGGGCGGTTTGCGCCTGCTGGACTCGTTGCCGCCGTACGACCCGGCCGCCGACGTCGTGCGGGTGGTCAGCGAACTTCGCAAGGCCGGGCACAGCCCCGACCTGGTCACCGCGGTGCTCGGCCAGTCGCGGCTCCGCGCCAAGGCCGTGCCCAAGTTCGGCGAGTTCGCCGGCCGCATGCTGTTCACGGAGGCCGGCCTCGAGCAGGCCACCCGGCTGCGGGTGGCGGCGCTGCACGCCGGTCGCTTCGCGGGCGCGTCCCTGAACCGGGTCGTCGACCTCGGCTGCGGCATCGGCGGCGACGCCATGGCCCTGGCCGCCATGGACCTCACGGTGACGGGGGTGGACGCCGACGAGGTGACCGCGAGCGTCGCCAGCTACAACCTGGCTCCGTTCGAGAACGCGAGCGTGCTGCAGTCGGCCGCGGAAGACGTCGACCTGTCCGGCTTCGACGCCGCCTGGCTCGACCCGGCCCGGCGCACCGCCGGGCACTCCAACACCTCGCGCCTGACCCGGCCGGAGGACTACTCCCCGCACCTCGATTTCGTCTTCGGTCTCAGTGAACGGATGCCCATCGGCGTCAAGCTCGGCCCCGGGCACGATCGCGACCTGATCCCCGCGGAGGCCGAAGCGCAGTGGGTGTCCGTGGACGGCAAGCTCGTGGAGATGGGGCTGTGGTTCGGGGCCCTCGCGCGCCCCGGCATCCGTCGCTCCGCCCTGCTGCTCGGCCGGACCGGGACGAACGAGCTGACCGCACCCCGCGATAGCGAGGACGCCCCGGTGGGGGTGCTGGGCGACTACATCTACGAGCCCGACGGCGCGATCATCCGTGCCCGCCTGATCGGGGACCTGGCCCGGTCGCTCGACGCGCGGATGCTGAGCGAGGGGATCGCCTACCTCACCTCCCGGGACCTGCAGCGCACCCCCTTCGCCACCGCGTTCCGGGTGCTCGAGATGCTGCCCGTCGACGAGAAGAAGTTGCGGCTGGCACTGCAGGAGCGCCGCATCGGCACGCTCGAGATCAAGAAACGCGGCGTGGATGTCGATCCGGCCACGCTGCGCACACGTCTGAAGCTCAAGGGATCCGAGTCGGCGACGCTCGTACTCACCCGGGCGGCCGGGCAGCGGGTGGCCCTGCTGGTGGAGCGGATTCCGCCGCTCGCCTGAGGCCGGACCGGCTCGGCCCGAAGGGCTCAGCCCGACGTGCTCAGTCGGACGTGCTCAGTCGGGCACGATCGTCAGCACCTGCGTGACGATCAACACCCACCCGACCGCGAGGACCAGTCCGGCCAGCCCGGTCACCAGCCCGTAGGCCCACACGGTGCCGGCCCGGCGCTCGGTCATGCGGGCCATCACGGCCAGCACGACTGCGGCGGTCGAGAGCGCCGCACCCCAGACACCGAAGAGGGCGATCAGCAGCCCGACCAGCCCGAAGACGAGCGACGCGATGGACAGCCCCCTCCGACCCGCCTGCGCGGTCAGCTCGCTGTCGGTGTAGACGTACGGCACCCATTCCGTGGGAGCCGTGAAGGTCGACGCGTAATCCAATTCGCCCGGGGCGGGCGCCGGCGGCCGGGTGAGGTCGACCCGGAAGTCATCGTCGTGGAACGGGCCCCGTTCCTCCCCAGCCATCCCTGCTACTGCCTCCGGCTCAGAACGAGGAATAGTCGGCGGGCAGGGTGGCGAACAGGACAGCCCAGATCACAATGCTGATCAGCGCCAGACCGACGCCGATGAACCCGGTGATGATCCCGGTCAGCCAGAAGCCCCTCGCCTGCGGCTCCTTCGACTTGCCGAGGAAGCCCAGAACGACGGCGGCGGCGGGAATGAACAGCCCGAGGATGCCGCCCACAATCGGGATGAACACGATCGGCGAGCCGAGCACGCCGAGGATGCCGGCGACCAGCGCCAGGATGCTGAAAATGGGCTGCTTCGCGGCGGGCGCGCCGTAGGGCGCCGAATACGGGGTGCCGTAGGCCGGCGCCTGGGCCTCAGCCTGGGCTTGGGCCGGCGCGCCGTACGCGGGCGGCGAGGTCGGGGCACTGTACGCGGGCGGCGAGGTCGGGGCACGGTACGCGGGCGGCGCGGCCGGCGCACCGTACGCGGGCGGCGGAATCGGCGGCGCGGACGGCGTTCCCCCCTCGTTGCGCGGGATGTCGGGGACCTGGGGCACGTCAGGCACCTGCGGCACGTCGGGCACCTGAGGAACGTCGGGGTTGCTGGGGATGTTCGAATCGCTCATGCGAATTCATTCCTTTCCGGACGACGAGCTGTGCGTCGCAGATTTGTATCGGGTCACCGGCTGGCGGCCCGGGGTTTCGGCCCGCCGGCCACAGGGTCAGAGGGGTCAGAAGCTGTCGACCATGGCCGGATCGTTGAGAATCGCGATCATGATCGGGATCAAGACGACCAGGGCGATGATCGAGATCAGGATGCCCAGATAACCGATGATGAGGCCGGCAATGGCGAGCCCTCGGCCCTTTTCTCCGGTTTTGCCGATCTGGCCCAGCCCGATGTGGCCGGTGATGATGCCGACCAGGGAGATCCCGAGAATCGAGGTCACCAGCGACACGATGGACAGCACGTTGTACTTCTCGGAGGGAACCTGCTGCGCGTAGGGCTGCTGGTAGCCCGGCGCGGCGTAGGCCGGGCCGGATTGCGCCGGGCTCCCGGGTGCCGCGGGATTCGCGGGCGCAGCCGGCGGTTGGTAGATGGGCGGGTTAACCGGCGTCTGGTCGGGGTCGGTCATGGCGATTGCTCCTTCGAGAATGGTGCGTCTGGGCTACCGGACCGGCTCACGACCGGACTGGGTGTGTTGGGTTCGCCGGAGATCGGCGCCTGCCGAAGTCAGGATACTCGCCCCCGGGCGAAATACCGGTCGGAGGGGGTTTCAGACCTGAATGTCGGAGGGGGTTTCAGACCTGAATGTCGGAGACCGGGAGGGTGGAATCCGCGCCGAACTCCAGCGAGGAGGGCGCATGCCCGGCCATGATCAGTTGCGCCCCGAGGGCGGCGATCATGGCACCGTTGTCGGTGCAGAGCGACAAAGGCGGGACGCGCAGGGCGATGCCGGCGGCATCCGTGCGTTCCTGGGCCACCTGGCGTAGCCGGGCGTTGGCGATCACGCCGCCCCCGAGCAGGAGCCGCGGCACCCCGTGGTCGACGCAGGCCGCCACGGCCTTGGTCAGAAGGATGTCGACGACCGCCTCCCGGAAGCTGGCGGCCACGTCGGCCAGCGGCACCGGCTCGTCCGCGTCGCGCTTCTGCTCGACCCACCGGGCCACCGACGTCTTGAGTCCGGAGAACGAGAAGTCGTAACGGTGTTTCGCCATGTCCTTGGTCTGGCTGAGACCGCGGGGGAAACGGATGGCGGTGGGATCGCCGTCCAGAGCGGCCCGGTCGATCTGGGGTCCGCCCGGGTAGGGCAGGCCGAGCAGGCGGGCCACCTTGTCAAAGGCCTCGCCGGCCGCGTCGTCGATGGTCTCGCCGAGCAGTTCGACGTCGGAGACCAGATCGCGCACCAGGAGCAGAGAGGTGTGACCGCCGCTGACGAGGAGCGCGATCGTGGGGTACTCCAGTGCCTCCGTGGTGTCGTCCGCGCCGAGGCGCAACACGTCGGCGCCCACATGGCCGACGAGGTGGTTGACCGCGTAGATCGGTTTGCCGAGCGAGATGGCGAGCGCCTTGGCCGCGCCGACCCCGACCATGAGCGCGCCGGCCAGGCCGGGGCCGCAGGTCACGGCCACCGCGTCGATCTCTTCCAAACGGATGCCGGCCTCCAGCGTCGCCGCTCGGATGGCCGGAACGAGTTCCTCGAGGTGGGCGCGCGCGGCCACCTCCGGGACGACTCCGCCGTAGCGGGCGTGCTCGTCCATCGACGACGCGATCGTGTTGGAAAGCAGGGTCGTGCCGCGCACGATCCCGATGCCGGTCTCGTCGCAGGACGTTTCGATGCCGAGCACGAGCGGGTCGACGCGGTTCAGGGTGGTCGTAGGCAGATCGGTCGTGGTCAGATCGGTCGTGTCGTTCCGGGTCTTCATTCGGTGGCCTCCGCTGCGGCCTCTGCCGGTGTCATCTGCATCTCGGGGTCGGGCACGTGCAGTCTCATCACGATCGCGTCGACATTGTCGGGCTGGTAGTAGCCGCGGCGCAGGCCCAGCTCCTCGAAGCCGAGGCGGAGGTAGAGCGCCTGGGCCGACGGGTTGTCGGCGCGCACCTCGAGGAACACTTCCCGCACACCCCGTTTCCGGGCCTCGGCGATCAGGCTGAGCATCAGCGTTCGGCCGAGGCCGTGCCCGCGAGCCTGTTCGGTGACCGCGATGGTCTGGACGTCACCCTCGTGCGCTCCGCGCGGGGCCTGCAGCCCGGCGTAGGCCTCGATCCGGTCGGGCTCATCGGGCGGGAAGGCGACCAGGTAGTAGCAGTTCGGGTTGGCCACGTCCTGGGCCATCGCCTCGGCGGACCACGCGTCGTTGACGAAGATCCGGGTCTCGAGCGCCATGATGGCGTCCACATCGGCGGCTCGGGCGCGGCGCAGCTGCCAGGTCATCAGCTGACCCGTTTCGGACCGTTGGACAGGGTGACGTCCGGCGAGCGCAGGTAGAGCGCCTCGTCGGCGGCGAACGGATGCCGGTGGGCCCACATCAGCTCGGCGACCAGCCCCAGCTCCCCGGCGGACACGGCGACCGCGTCGAAGCGGGGCACCCGCGCGTGCTCCCAGTCGGGCTCCTGCAGCACGGCCGGCCGGGCCACGCCCGGGCCGTCGACCCGGATCGGGAGACCCGCGGCATCCGCCCCGCTGTACACGGACCAGTTCACCTCGCGGCGGCGGGCGTCGGTGACGACGACGAGCGGGCCGCTGTGGCCGGCCTGGTAGCGGCCGAAGGCGAGCGCGTCGTGGCTGACGACGGGCATGAAGGGCACCCCGGCACCCAGCGCGAAGACCCGCGCGGCGGCGATGCCCACGCGCAGGCCGGTGAAGGGTCCGGGCCCCATGCCGCCAACCACGGCGGAAAGGCCGCTGATCGGAACGGCCGCGTCGGTGAGGCAGTCGGCGATCAGGCGGCCGACCACCTCGGCGTGGCGCATGGTGTCGTCGGTGGAGTGTTCGGCGATGACGCCGCGGGCGAGATCCACGACCGCGACGCTCGTTCCGGCGGAAGTATCGATGGCGAGAAGCACCTCACCAGCCTATTCGCTGAATTCGCCCGAGTCAGCCCAGCGGGGGCCGTGCGGGGTGACCGTGACCGTGCGCGGCTCGTCGAGGTCGAACACCTCGGTCGCGTCGAGCACCTCGGTCGGGTCGGCGGTGACGGATGCTGCCGCCTGCGAGGCCCCGACCGGCCGTTCGATCTCGATGTCGAGCCAGGAGTCGGCGATACCGTCGAGCATCCCGCGGCCCCACTCGACCACGACGATCGACCGGGCGAAATCGATGTCGAGGTCGTCCAGCTCGAGGGCGCTCCCGAGACGGTAGGCGTCGACGTGCACGAGCGGGGGCCCGCCGACCGTGCTCGGGTGGGTGCGGGCGAGCACGAAGGTGGGGCTCGTGACAGAGCCGCGCACCTGCAGCCCCTCCCCCAGGCCGCGGGTGAAGGTCGTCTTCCCGGCGCCGAGCGGCCCGGTCAGCACGATCAGGTCGCCGGCCCGCAGCAGGCCCGCGACCGTGCGGCCGAACTCGTGCATTGCTGCGGCGTCGGGGATGACGGTGCGCATCAGATTGGACCCCCGCCGGCCTCGTCGCCGACCCCGCCTCGGTAGCTGCGGGGAACCCGGCGGCCGATCCGGGTCACGATCTCGTAGTTGATGGTGCCGGCCGCGTCGGCCCAGTCGGTGGCGCTCGGCACCCCCGTCTCCGGGTTGCCGAACAGCACGACGTCGTCGCCGACCGCCACGCTCTGCTGGCCGACGCTCACGACGAACTGGTCCATGGCGATGCGCCCGACCAGCGGATGCGGGTGCCCATCGATGTCGACCCGCGCGGTTCCCGTGGCCGAGCGCGGCACGCCGTCCGCGTAGCCGAGCGGCACGAGGGCGAGGCAGCCGTCGACGGGCGCCCGCCAGAGGTAGTCGTAGGAAACCCCGGCACCGGCGGCCACGCGGCGCACCGCGGCGACGCGCCCCCGCAACGTCATCGCCGGGGTGAGGCCCAGCTCGTGCGAGGTCTGGTCGGCGAACGGCGACAGCCCGTAGATGCCGATGCCCACCCGCACCATGGTGAAGCGGGCGGCCGGCGTGCGGAGCGCCGCAGCGGTGGACGCCAGGTGGATCAGCGGCGGGGTCAGCCCGGCGGTGCCGGCGAGGGCCACACCGCGTTCGAAGCTCTCGATCGCCTCGGCGTCGTCGACGGGGGACGCGTTCGACAGGTGGCTGAAAATCCCGGTCACCCTCAGGCGGCCGGCCCGCTCGAGCCGGGCCGCCAGAGCGAACGTCTCGGCCCAGTCCGGTTCGTCCACGCCGTTGCGGTTGAGCCCGGTCTCCAACTTGAGGTGTACGTCCGCCACGCGGCCGAGAGCGGCGGCGGCGCCTGCGACCTGGTGCAGCTGCCGCGCCGACGAGAGCCCGAGGCTGATGTTCCGCGCGAGGGCGGCGGCGAAATCGGCATCCGGATCATGCAGCCAGGCCAGGACGGGCGCGTCGATGCCGGCGTCCCGCAGTTCGAGTGCCTCGTCGATGTCGGCCACCCCGAGCCAGTCGGCGCCGGCGGCGAGCGCGGTGCGGGCGACCGGCACGGCCCCGTGCCCGTAGGCGTTCGCCTTGACGACGGCCATCAGGTGGGGGGTGCCGGCCACCTGCCGCAGGTGCCCAACGTTGGCGTAGACCGCGCCCAGGTCGACGACGGCTTCCCGGTAACCGGTCATGCGGTGCCCTCCGTGACGACGAACGCGCAGGCCACGCCGGCGTCGTGGGTCATGGTCAGGTGCACCGTGTCGATGCCGCGGGCCGTCACGGCCGCCGCGGTGGCTCCGGCCAGCACGAAGCCGGGGTTGCCGTGGGCGTCGGTGACGACGTCCATCTCCTGCCAACTGGTGCCGGCACTGTCGCCGAGCGCCTTGATCAGGGCCTCCTTGGCCGCGAAGCGCGCGGCCAGGGAGTGCACCGGCAGCCCACGCTCCGCCTCCGTGAAGAGCCGGGGAATGAGCCCCGGCGTGCGCAGGACCTGCCGTTCGAAGCGGGCGAGGTCGACGATGTCGACCCCGATGCCCCGGATCATCCGGTCACCCTGTGCACCCTGTGCTGCATCCTCCGGCTACTTCGACTCGCGGCTCGAGCTACTCGACCGTGACGGACTTCGCCAGGTTGCGGGGCTGGTCGACGTCGAGTCCCTTCACCGTGGCGAGTTCCATGGCGAAGATCTGCAGGGGAACGACCGCCAGGAGCGGTTCGAACAGCGGCGCCGCCAGCGGGATGCGGATGACGGTGTCCGCGAACGGCAGCACCGCGACATCCCCCTCTTCGGCGATCGCGATGATGCGGGCGCCGCGGGCCCGGATCTCCTGGATGTTGGAGACCACCTTGGGGTGCAGGTGCGCGGAGCCGCGCGGGCTCGGCACAACGACGAAGACCGGCTGGCCGGGCTCGATCAGCGCGATCGGGCCGTGCTTGAGCTCGCCGGCGGCGAAACCCTCCGCGTGGATGTAGGCGAGCTCCTTGAGCTTGAGCGCGCCCTCGAGCGCGATCGGGAAGCCCACGTGGCGGCCGAGGAACAGCACGGCGCGGGTGTCGGCCATCCAGGTGGCCAGCTCGTGCACGGTCGATTCCTGCAGCAGTGTGGTCGCCAGCTTGTCCGGGATGGCCTGGAGTTCGGCGATCTGCACGGCGCACTCCGCCTCGCTGAGGCTGCCGCGCACCCGGGCGAGGTGCAGGCCGAACAGGTACAGGGCGGCGATCTGGGCGGTGAAGCCCTTCGTCGACGCCACGGCGACCTCGGGGCCGGCGTGGGTGTAGATGACGGCGTCCGACTCGCGGGGAATGGTGGCACCCTGGGTGTTGCAGATCGAGATGGCCTTCGCACCCGATTCCCGGGCGAACTTGACCGCCATGAGCGTGTCCATGGTCTCGCCGGACTGGCTGATCGAGATGACCAGGGTCTCGGCGTTCAGCACCGGGTCGCGGTAACGGAACTCGTGGCTGAGTTCGATGTCGACCGGAACCCGGGTCCACTTCTCGATGGCGTACTTGGCGACGTAGCCGGCGTTGGCGGCGGTGCCGCAGGCGACGACCACGATGCGACGGATGCCGGCGAGTACGTCGTCTCCGAATTCGGTCAGCTCGGGAACGACGGCCTGGCCCTCGTGGATGCGGCCGCGCAGGGTGTTGCGCACGGCATCCGGCTGCTCGGAGACTTCCTTGGCCATGAAGCTGGACCAGCCGCCCTTCTCGGACGCCGACGCGTCCCAGGCGATGTCGAACTCTTCCACCTCGACGGCGTTGCCGGCGAAGTCGGTGACGGTCACGAGGTCGGGCGTGATGGTGACGATCTGGTCCTGGCCGATGGCCACCGCCCGGCGGGTGTACTCGACGAACGCCGCGACGTCGGAGCCGAGGAAGTTCTCGCCGTCGCCCAGGCCGATCACGAGCGGGGAGTTGCGGCGGGCGCCGACGACGATGCCGGGCTGGTCCTGGTGCACGGCAAGCAGGGTGAAGGCGCCGTCGAGGCGGGACACGACGGCGCGGAACGCGTCGCCCAGGTCGCCGACGCGCTGGTACTCACGACCGAGCAGGATGGCCGCGACCTCGGTGTCGGTCTCGCTCTCGAAGGTGAAACCCTCGGCGAGGAGTTCGTCCTTGAGCACGGAGAAGTTCTCGATGATGCCGTTGTGGATCAGGGCGAGCTTGCCGTTGTCACCCAGGTGCGGGTGAGCGTTCAGGTCGTTCGGTGCCCCGTGGGTCGCCCACCGGGTGTGCCCGATCCCGGTGTTCCCGTTGTTGATCGGGTTCGCCTTGAGTTCGGCGGCCAGAACGGCCAGTTTGCCCGCTCGCTTGGCGGTGTTGAGGGTGCCCTCGCCGTCGATGACGGCGATCCCCGCGGAGTCATACCCCCGGTATTCAAGCCGCCGCAGCCCTCCCATCAGGACCTGGACGCTCTTGTTGTCTCCTACGTATCCCACGATTCCACACATGGTTCCGATTTTAGTCCGAGTAAGCTCGGTGAAATGTCCGATCCGGTTGCGAGTCCCTGGAACAACGACCACAGCACTCCCTTCGTCGAATTGGACCGGGCAGACTGGGCCGCCCTCGCGCCGACCACCCGGCTTCCGCTGCGGGAGACGGAGATCGTGCAGCTGCGGGGGCTGGGAGAGCCGCTGGACCTCAATGAGGTCACGGATGTCTACCTGCCGCTGAGCCGCCTGCTCAACCTGTACGCCGCCGGTGCACGGCAGCTGCACCGTGCCACGAGCGACTTCCTCGGGGAGCGCGCCCAGCGCACGCCGTTCGTGATCGGGGTCGCCGGGTCTGTCGCGGTGGGCAAGTCCACCATCGCCCGTCTGCTGCGAGAGCTGCTGGCCCGCTGGGAAGACACGCCGCGGGTGGAGCTGGTGACCACCGACGGCTTCCTGCTGCCCAACGCGGAACTCTCCCGCCGGGGACTGATGGACCGGAAGGGGTTCCCCGAGTCCTACGACCGGCGTGCCCTGCTGCGCTTCGTGGCCGCGGTCAAGAGCGGCGCCGCCGAGGTGCGGTCGCCGTTCTATTCACACCTCAGCTACGACATTGTTCCGGATGCGCAGATCGTGGTGCGGCAGCCGGACATCCTGATCGTCGAGGGCCTCAACGTGCTGCAGCCGCCCGGGCCGGGCCACGGGCTTGCCGTCAGCGACCTGTTCGACTTCACCGTGTACGTGGACGCCCGTACGCAGGACATCGCCCGCTGGTATGAGGAGCGCTTCCTCAAACTGCAGCGCGGTGCGTTCAGCAACCCGAAGTCGTATTTCCACCGGTATGCGAGCATGACCGAGGCCGAGGCACGGAGCCGGGCCCGGGATATCTGGACCGAGATCAACGAACCCAACCTGTTGCGGAACATCCGGCCGACCCGCTCCCGGGCGACCCTCGTGCTGCGGAAGGACCCGAACCACGCCGTGTCCAAGGTGCTGCTGCGCAAGGTGTGACCGGGAACGGGCACACGCGACGGCCTCGGCGCGGGGCGGGGCGCCGTCGGGCTCGGAAGGGCCTAGAGAGCGAGCTGCAGGCGGACGGTGTCGGCCAGCTGGTTCGCGAGCCGGTCGGCGGTGCCCTGGTCGGCCGCTTCGACCATGACGCGCACCATGGGCTCGGTGCCCGACGGGCGCAGCAGCACCCGGCCGGTGTCACCGAGTTCGGCCTCGGCTGCCCGGACGGCCTCCGCGATGATCTCGTTCGAGTTCAGCCCGTGATGGTTGACGCCGCGCACATTGACCAGGATCTGCGGGAAGACCGTCATCACCGAGGCGAGCTCGGCGAGGGTCTTGCCGGTGCGGGCCATCTCGGCGACCAGGTGCAGCCCGGTCAGGATGCCGTCACCGGTCGTGGCGAACTTGGTCATGATCACATGGCCCGATTGTTCGCCGCCGAGGGACAGCCCGTCGATGTTGAGCGCTTCGAGTACGTAGCGGTCGCCGACCTTGGTCTCGATCATGCGGATGTCGTGGGCCGCCATGGCTTTGCGCAAGCCGAGGTTGCTCATCACCGTGGCCACGAGGGTGCGGTCTTTCAGCACGCCGCGTTCGGCCATCGAGACGGCGAGGATCGCCATGATCTGGTCGCCGTCGACGATGTTGCCGTCGCGGTCGACGGCCAGGCACCGGTCCGCGTCGCCGTCGTGGGCGATGCCGACGTCGGCGCCGGCTGCGATCACGGCTCGGGCCAGGTTGTCGAGGTGGGTGGAGCCCACGCCGTCGTTGATGTTGTTGCCGTCCGGGTCGGCGCCGATGACCGTGAGCGTGGCTCCGGCATCCGTGAAGACCTGCGGCGAGACGCCGGCGGCGGCGCCGTGTGCGCAGTCGAGCACGACGTGGATGCCGTCGAGGCGGTGCGGCAGCGTGCCGAGGAGGTGCACGACATAACGGTCTTCGGCATCCGCGAAGCGGCTGATGCGACCGACGTCGCCGCCGATCGGCGTGAGCTTGCCGAACGACAGGTGCTCTTCGATCCGATCCTCGACGTCGTCGGGAAGTTTGGTTCCCCCGAAGGCGAAGAACTTGATGCCGTTGTCGGGGGCGGGATTGTGCGAGGCGGAAATCATCACGCCGAAGTCAGCGCCGATATCGGCGATCAGGAACGCTGCGGCGGGCGTCGGGATGACGCCCGCGTCGAGCACGTCCACGCCGGAACTCGCCAGGCCGGCCGCAACCGCGGCCGAAATGAATTCACCGGAGATTCGGGGATCCCGGGCGAGCACCGCGACGGGCCGACGGCCCTCTGCGCGACGCAACTCCGCGCGGCGGCCCTGAGTCAGGACCGCCGCACTGGCCTGGGCGAGGTCCAGGGCCAGTCCAGCCGTGAGATCACGGTTGGCCAGACCTCGGACGCCGTCCGTGCCAAATAGTCGAGGCATTTTTCTACGGTGCCGATCGACTTAACGCTTGGAGAACTGAGGAGCCTTACGGGCCTTCTTGAGTCCGGCCTTCTTGCGCTCCTTGACGCGAGCGTCACGGTTGAGGAAGCCGTTCTTCTTCAGGATGGCGCGGTTGTTCTCTTCGTCGATCTGGTTCAGCGAACGCGCGATGCCGAGACGCAGGGCGCCGGCCTGGCCGGAGGGGCCACCGCCGGTGATGCGCGCGATGACGTCGTAGCTGCCCATGAGGTCGAGCACCTTGAACGGGTCGTTGATCAGCTGCTGGTGCAGCTTGTTCGGGAAGTAGTCCGAGAACTCGCGGCCGTTGACCGTGATGGTTCCCGAGCCGGGGACGATGCGCACGCGGGCGATGGCCTGCTTGCGACGGCCGACGGCTGCGCCGGGAACGTTGAGAATGGCGCGGGGCGCCTTGGTTTCAGTCTCGGCCGGAGTCTCGGTCGAGTAGCTCTCCGGAGCCTGGTCAATCTGATCTGCGATTTTCGCCACGATGGTGTGAATCCTTTTTTCTTAGAATCGAAAAGTCTGGAGGCCGGCGCTACTGAGCGACCTGGGCGAGGGTGTACGGCTTGGGCTGCTGCGCGGCGTGCGGGTGCTCGGGGCCGGCGTAGACCTTGAGCTTGGCCAGCTGGGCGCGGCCGAGCGTGTTCTTCGGCAGCATGCCGCGGATGGCCTTCTCGACCGCACGGGTCGGGTGCTTTTCGAGCATCTCCGAGTAGTTGGTGGCCGTGAGGCCGCCCGGGTAACCGGAGTGGCGGTATGCCATTTTCAGGTCGAGCTTCTTGCCGGTGAGGGCAATCTTCTCGGCGTTGATGATGATGACGAAATCTCCCATGTCCATGTGGGGAGAGAACGTGGCCTTGTGCTTTCCCCGAAGGAGAATGGCGGCGTGGCTGGCAAGACGACCGAGCACGATGTCTGTGGCGTCGATGACGACCCAGTCGTGCTGGACTTCGCTTGCTTTGGGGGTATAAGTGCGCGTCACTATTGTGCTGCTTTCTTGTTTCGAACGGAGGTGTTCGTGAATCCCGCTCCGGGTGTGTTCCCAGAGGGGGAACACGATCGATGGAGGGCTCACGTTCGTGTGCCTGGCTGCAACGCACAGACACCAAGGAATAATACTAACCCGGTGGGCCCGGCAGCGCAATTCGAGGGCTACTCGACGTCGTCGATGAGCTCCCGGCGAGCGCGGGTCTCCCGGGCCCGCAGGGCCAGCAGCTCGTCGGCCGGGTAGCCGACCTCCAGCAGCGCGAGTCCCTGGGCGGGCATCACCTTGAATTCGCTGGTGCGGGCCCGCTCGATCCGGAGGTCCACCAGGCGGTCCCCGGCCAGGCGGCCCTCCCCCACCGCGACGCAGGCCCCGACCAGCGCGCGCACCATGCTGTGGCAGAAGGCGTCGGCCTGAACGGATGCGACGAGCACGCCATCCGGGTCGCGGCGCCACCGGAACTCCTGCAGGGTGCGGATGGTCGTGGCCCCGGGACGCGGCTTGCAGTAGGTGGCGAAGTCGTGCAGGCCGATGAGCGTCGCGGCCGCCGCGTCCATGGCGTCCACGTCGAGGGCGAAGCCGTGCCAGGTGGTGCGGAACCGCTGCAGCGGATCGTGCCCGACGACGGAGTCGGCGATCCGGTACTCGTAGCGCCGGTAGAGCGCGGAGAACCGGGCGTCGAACCCGGGCGGGGCGAGCACGGAGGATTTGATCACGATTTCGGGCTGGGTGACGAGGATGCCGCTGAGCCGCCGCTGCACCATGACCGCCAGCGGCGTCGGGGGCCGACCCTTGCCACGGGCGATGCGCACGAGGCCGTCGGCCTGGTCGGGGTTGAGGTCGAAGTGGGCGACCTGCCCGGTGGCGTGCACGCCGGCATCCGTTCTCCCGGCCACGGTCAGGACCGGGGTCGGCGGGTGGCTGTGCAGGATGCCCGCCAGCCCGGCCTCGATCTGGCCCTGCACGGTGCGCAGGCCCGGCTGGGTCGCCCAGCCGCTCATGCCGGTGCCGTCGTAGGCGATATCGAGCCTGATCCGGGTGGCGCCCGCTGCTTGGGTCTCGTCGGGCGCCGGGGGAAGAATCACGGAGGTAAGTGTATGTTCCGGGCCGGGTTATCGTAGAACCCGGACTTCCGGTCCTCTCCTGTCATGAATACCTGCAGCCCCCACCCACTGATGCTTGTCCGCACTCCGACGCTTGTCCGCACTCCATGAGCGTCCCCCCGAAACGCCTGGCCGGTCTCGACGGCCTGCGTGGCATCGCGGTGGCTCTGGTCGTCGTGTTCCACTTCTTCCCCGCGGTGCTGCCCGGCGGTTTCATCGGCGTGGACGTCTTCTTCGTGATCAGCGGTTTCCTGATCACGGGCCTGCTCATCACCGAATGGGACGACACCTCGCGGCTCGCGCTCGGCCGGTTCTGGAAGCGGCGGGCGCGGCGCCTGGTGCCGCCGTTGATCCCGCTGGTGTTGGTCCTGTGCACGGCCGCCTGGCTGATCGGCGGCGACGTGCTGGTGGGCCTCGGCTGGCAACTGCTCGGCGCGGTCACCTTTGGCTACAACTGGGTGTCGATCGCCGGGTCGGTGAGTTATTTCAGCGCCACGGCGCCGGAGCTGTTCCGGAACCTGTGGTCGCTGGCGGTGGAGGAACAGTTCTACCTGGTCTGGCCGTTCGCGCTCCTCGGGCTGCTGCGGGTGCGGAACGGCCGGCTGCGCCTCACCCTGGTCGCCGCCCTGGCTCTGGCGTCCGCCGGGTGGATGGGGCTGCTGGTCGAGCCCGCTGACCCCACCCGGGTGTACTACGGCTCGGATACCCACAGCTTCGGGCTCTTCACCGGGGCCGCGCTCGCGTTGCTGCTGCGCCGTTCCGGTTTCTCCCGCGGCCCGGCACCCCGCCTCACCGCCCTGCTCGGCCGCTGGCGGGCGCGGCTGGGTCTGGCCGCCCTCGCCGGGCTGCTGGCGGCGGCGCTCACGCTGCCCGACACCGGCATGGTGACCTACCGGGGCGGCCTGCTGCTGGTGAGCCTGCTCAGCGCGGTCGTGATCTGGGCGGCCGTGCAGGGGCCGCGATTCGGGCCCGCACTGGACACGGGGCCGCTGCGCTACCTCGGCGAGCGCTCCTACGGCATCTACCTGTGGCACTGGCCGGTGCTCGTGCTCGCCCAGGCGGCGTGGCCGGCGGCCGGCGCCTCGCCGACCGGGCCGGCGACCGTGCTGACGAGCAGCGTGGTCGGGGTGCTGGCGGCCGCGCTGACGCTGCTGGCGGCCGGCGTGTCGTACCGCTGGCTCGAACTTCCCGTACGGGCGGTGGGGGTGCGCGGCAGCATCCGTCGCCTCCGTGCTCGCACGATCCATCCGCGCGGCAGGCTCGGCTGGCTCGGCCTGGTGGGCGTCGTCGCGCTGATCCTGGCGGCGGGGACGACCGCGTCCCTGGTCACCGCTCCCACCCAGACGAGCGCCCAGAGCGAGATCGAGCGCGGCCAGGAGGCGGTGAATGCCGCGGAGCGGGAGGCCGCACGCCTGGCGTCCCGGCCGGCCGCCGGCGCCCTCGGACGGCCGTCGTCCGGGGACCTGATCACGGCCGTGGGCGACTCGGTCATGCTGGCCTCGGCGCCCGAGCTGCAAACCGGCTTCCCGGGAATCATGATCGACGCCGCCGTGTCACGCGGTATGGGGGCTGCCCCCGGCATCCTCGCCGCCCTGGCCGATGCCGGCACCCTCCGGCCGGTGGTCGTCGTCGGACTCGGCACCAACGGGCCGATCCGGCCGAGTCAGCTGGCGGTCATCCGCCAGGTCATCGGCCCGGAGCGGGAACTGATCCTGGTCAACGCCTTCGCCGAGCGCGACTGGACGGCCGGAGTCAACGACGACCTGGCCCGGTTCGCGGCCCGCCACCGCAAGGTCGAGCTGGCCGACTGGAACGCCGCGATCGCCGCGCACACGGATGTGCTCGCGGACGACGACATCCACCCCGGTCCGGCCGGCGGGCGGATCTACACGGACAGCATCCGCGCCGCACTGGTACGACTCGCCGCACCGCCGCCGGCGCCGGGCCTCGAGGTGTATCGCCGTCCCGTCCCTGCCGGTTCGACCGGTCCCCGGCCGCCACTGCTGCCCTGACGCGGCCCACGTTCGCCGGGTTACGGGTTACGGGTTACGGGTGAAACTAGAGCTCGACGGTGAAGGCGAGCCGGCGGGTCGTGGGCGTGAACCCCATGCCGAGATACAGGTTCAGCGCACCGGTGGGGCTTTCGGAGTCGACGATCAGGGTGACCCTGGCCAACCCCTCGGTGCGCGCGGCGCGCAGGTGCGCGGCCAGCAGAGCACGCGCGATATGCTTGCCGCGCCATCCGTCGATGACGCCGACGAGGTCGACGTGACTGCCGGTATAGCCCTGGTTCACCCAGTCGTCTTCGGTGACCGTGGCCAGGGTGAAGCCCACCACCTTCTCGGTCCCGTCGGGGCCGGTCCCGAGGGCCAGGTAGGACAGGTCAGGGCGGAATTTGCCGGAGGCCACGAAGAAGTCCCAGGCTTCATCGCTCATCGGCTGGCTGGCCCAGTGGTCCTGGAACGAGGAATCGCGCGCTTCGTGCGCGGCTTGGGAGAGCTCCGCGGTGAACCGGACGACGCGGACGTCGCCCGGAAGGTCGATGTCGGGGATCGGCTGGTCGAGGCGCCGCTCGAGGGACTGGAAGTACCGTGCGCATTCCATGCCCAGACGCCGGAACAGCCGGGCGTTGCGGTACGCGGCCTCGTCGGTGTAGGCGAGGATCCACCGCGGCACGGTGGGCGCTGCGGTGGCCAGCTGTTCCGCGGCTCGGCCCAGTTGCCACGCCAGCAGTTCACGGCCGATGCCGCGCCCACGGTAGTCGGGGTGCACCCCGCCGACCAGGATCGAGCGGGCCCGGAGCTCGCGCAGCGGCGGTGACATCACCATCCCCATCGCCACGAGGGTGCCGTCGGGGGCGAACCCGATCAGGGAGTCCTGCTCCGGGTGAAAGTACGACAGGCCGAAGTCCCGCTCGATGCCCTCCCGCGTCGTCAGGTGGTATGGATGGTCCGCTCTGCCCACCATCCGGGTGAAGTGCCACAGATCGTCGACGTCCGCCAACGTCGCCGGACGCCACCGGACAGCCTCCGGGCGGGCGGAGCCCAGCGTGTCGGTCGGCAGGACCGTGCGCCGCCGCGGTGCGTCAGTCTGGATTCCAGTCCTGCATTCCATGGCGCACACCGTAGCCGGGGCCTTTCGCGGGCGATAGTCCGTTGCCCAGGCACAGAAGAGGGGCCCGACCGAAGTCGGGCCCCTCTCAGTTCAACACAGCGAGTCAGCTGGGCCGAGTACGCACAGTGTGCCTACTTGGATTCCTCAGCCTCGACGACGTCAGCGTCCTGCGCTGCGTCCTCGGCGACGACCTCGGCCGGAGCCTCGGCGACGGGCGCTGCCGCGGCGGGCTTGGAAGCAGCCTTGGCGGAGGAGCGCTTGACCTTCGGGGTGACGGGCTCGAGAACGAGTTCCATCTGCACCATCGAGGCGTTGTCGCCCTTGCGGAAGCCGAGCTTCGTGATGCGGGTGTAGCCGCCCTCACGAAGAGCAACCTGGGGTGCGATCTCCGTGAAGAGCTCGTGCACGACGGTCTTGTCACCGATGGTGGCAAGCACGCGACGACGAGCGTGGAGGTCGCCCTTCTTTGCGAAGGTGATCAGTCGCTCGGCGACCGGACGCAGGCGCTTGGCGCGCGTCTCGGTCGTCTTGATGGACTTGTGGGTGAACAGGGAAGCGGCCAGGTTGGCGAGCATGAGGCGCTCGTGGGCCGGTCCGCCTCCGAGGCGGGCTCCCTTAGTGGGCGTAGGCATTGGTTATCTCCAGTATCAAAGTCGAAAGTCAGTCTGAACGACTGCTTTAGATGGTTTCTTCGTCGTAGCCGCTGTAGAAGTGGGCACCGTCGAATCCGGGCACCGAGTCCTTCAGTGACAGGCCGAGCTCAACGAGCTTGTCCTTGACCTCATCCACCGACTTCTGTCCGAAGTTGCGGATGTTCATCAGCTGGGTCTCCGAGAGGGCGACCAGTTCGCTGACGTTGTTGATGCCCTCGCGCTTGAGGCAGTTGTACGAGCGAACGGACAGATCGAGGTCTTCGATCGGAACCGACAGCTCGGTCGACAGCACGGCGTCAACCGGCGCGGGGCCGATTTCGATGCCTTCGGCGGCGGTGTTCAGCTCGCGGGCCAGACCGAACAGCTCGGTCAGCGTGCGACCGGCCGATGCGATGGCGTCGCGAGGCGAAATCGCCGACTTGGTCTCGACGTCGACGACGAGGCGGTCGAAGTCGGTGCGCTCACCGGCACGGGTGGCCTCGACGCGGTAGGTCACCTTGAGCACGGGCGAGTAGATCGAGTCGACCGGAATCTGGCCGGCCTCGGAGTACTCGTTGCGGTTCTGGGTGGCCGACACGTAGCCGCGGCCGCGCTCGATGGTCAGCTCGAGTTCGAACTTGGCCTTGTCGTTCAGCGTCGCGATGACCAGCTCGGGGTTGTGGACCTCGACCCCGGCCGGAGCCGAGATGTCGGCGGCCGTGACCTGGCCGGCACCCTGCTTGCGCAGGTACGCGGTGATGGGCTCGTCGTGCTCGCTGGAGATGACGAGACCCTTGATGTTCAGGATGATCTCGGTGACGTCTTCCTTGACACCGGGAACGGTGCTGAACTCGTGCAGCACACCGTCGATCCGGATGCTGGTGACAGCGGCTCCGGGGATCGAGGACAGGAGGGTGCGGCGCATCGAGTTGCCGAGGGTGTAACCGAAACCAGGCTCAAGAGGTTCGATGACGAACCTGGATCGGAACTCCGAGATGTTCTCTTCGGTGAGCGTGGGGCGCTGTGCAATAAGCACTGTTGATTCCTTTCGGCTAAGTGTCCGCTATATGACACTTGCGTGGCGAGATTTTTTTAGTTGTGTGTCTCTCGACAAGCCCGACCATCGAGCACATCGTCGAACGAGGAGGGCTTATGCCCCACGACCCGCCAGAACCGGGCCCGTCGTGCGACGGGCCCGGTCGATGGCGGAATGCCGGTTGGTTAGACGCGACGACGCTTGGGCGGACGGCAACCGTTGTGCGCCTGAGGGGTGACGTCGTTGATCGAACCGACCTCGAGGCCGGCGGCCTGGAGCGAACGGATCGCGGTCTCGCGGCCCGATCCGGGTCCCTTGACGAAGACGTCAACCTTCTTCATGCCGTGCTCCTGCGCCTGGCGGGCGGCCGACTCGGCAGCCAGCTGCGCGGCGAACGGGGTCGACTTGCGCGAGCCCTTGAAGCCAACTCCACCTGAAGACGCCCAGCTGATGACCGCACCGGTGGTGTCAGTGATCGAGACGATGGTGTTGTTGAAGGTGCTCTTGATGTGGGCCTGGCCCACTGCGATGTTCTTCTTTTCTTTCTTGCGCGGCTTCCGAACGGCCGACTTTGGTGCTGCCATGAATTTCTCCTGAATCCTAAAGGCTTTGGCGGGCCAGGCCGAGGCCTAGCGCGCCTTCTTCTTGCCGGCTACGGTGCGCTTCGGGCCCTTGCGGGTGCGAGCGTTGGTCTTGGTGCGCTGGCCGCGAACGGGCAGGCCCTTGCGGTGGCGGATGCCCTCGTAGCTGCCGATCTCGACCTTGCGGCGGATGTCAGCGGCAACCTCACGGCGGAGGTCACCCTCAACCTTGAAGGTTCCTTCGATGTAGTCACGGAGGGCGACGAGCTGCTCGTCACTCAGGTCCTTGACTCGGATGTTTCCATCGATTTCAGTGTCGGCGAGGGTCTTGAGGGCCCTCGTGCGGCCAACACCAAAGATGTAAGTCAGTGCAACTTCCACGCGCTTATCGCGAGGAATATCAACGCCGGCTAGACGTGCCATTGTGGCTTCTCCTGTATATGAGTGGAGGTCTGTAACAGTGCCTGTACATCGGCCTCCAACCGATGGTGTCCCCCCGCAGGGTTCCCGGCACTGCTATTTTCTGTGTTCAGTTGCATCTCGACGGGCTCGACGTTGATCGAGCCTGTCGCGATCAGCCCTGACGCTGCTTGTGACGAGGGTTCTCGCAGATGACCATCACGTTGCCGTTACGGCGAATGACCTTGCACTTGTCGCAGATCTTCTTGACGCTGGGCTTGACCTTCATGGTGTGTCCTTGTATTCGCTGTCTTCGTACCCCAGGAACGCCTCGGGCCGTTACTTACAGCACTCTCTACTTGTAGCGGTAAACGATCCGGCCGCGAGTCAGGTCGTACGGGCTCAGCTCAACGATCACGCGGTCCTCGGGGAGGATACGGATGTAGTGCTGACGCATCTTGCCGGAAATGTGGGCAAGAACTTTGTGGCCGTTGGTCAACTCAACACGAAACATCGCGTTGGGAAGAGCTTCGACTACTGCGCCCTCGATTTCGATGACACCGTCTTTTTTGGCCATAACTCACTATCGCTAGGGTATTGATTGCTGGTCGTGCGTGGATTGTGGTGAAATGACACGCCGCATACGCGCGCATCAGACACCAAGGATTTACTCTATGGTACAGAGTTGCCTTTTGGCAATTCTTCCCTATAATCCCTCACGGGATTTTCGACTTAGAGGGCCTTCTGGACCGTGTCGACGACCCGGACCACATCGGCGAACAACGGATGCGCAGAGTCCAGACCGCACACCGAAGCGGTGAACGTTTCGGGGGTCTCGGCGCGAAGCATCTGCTGCAGCAGGGCGCTCTGCTCGTCGTCGGCGACGTCGAACCGGAGTGCGGCCTCGATCGCGGCGAGCAGCGCGGACGGGCGGGTGCCGTGTGCGGCGATCTCGGCGGCGGGGCCGATGAACCGTTCGTTGCGGCTGAGCTTCCGCAGCGGCTGGCGGCCGACGCGCTCCACCGTGTCGGGCAGGGACGGGTTGGCGAACCGCACCAGGATCTTCTCCCGGTAGGCGCGCTGCGCCTCCACGTCCAGGCCGTGCTTGGCCACGAGAAGGGCGGACGTCTCCTCGAGCACCGCCCGGGTGCCGTCCAGGACCGCCGGCACGAGGAGGGCGTCGGAGATCCTGGATACCCCGGCGACGGAGCCGAGGTAGGCGACCGTCGCGTGACCGGTGTTCACCGTGAACAGTTTGCGCTCGATGTACGGCGCGAGGTTCTCGACGAAGGTCGCACCCGGGATGACCGGTACGGCGCCGTTGAAGGCGCCCTGCTCGATGACCCACTCATAGAAGGCCTCGACGGTGACGTCGATGCCGGCGCCCTCGGCCTGGCCGGGGACGATGCGGTCGACCGCGGTGTTGGCGAAGACGACCCGCTGCTCCAGGGCCGCACGTTCCGAGTCCGGCACGTTTGCCAGCACCTGTTCGGCGAGGACATCCGTCGCGTTGATGGCGTTTTCGCACGCCATCACGGCCAGGGGCGGCCGCTCGGGGGCCCTCCGCGCCAGCCCGGCCGCGATGACCGGTGCCACAAAGCGGAGGACGGTGGGGCCGACCGCGGTGGTCACGATGTCGGCCGTCGCGATCTCTTCGATCAGGGCGGCCTCATCCGTGGCGCTGTTGATGGCCCGGAAGGTGTCGACCACGCGGGTGGTCGACACCTCCCCTGCCTCGTGCACGGTGTAGCTGCCGGCGGCCTGCAGAGCGTTGATCAGGGAAGCATTCACATCGGCGAAGACAACCTCGTATCCGGCATCATGAAGCAGGAGGCCGACGAATCCGCGGCCGATGTTCCCCGCGCCGAAGTGAATGGCTTTCATTCTGCGTTGACCTCCTCGAGGAGCGTGAAGATGTCCTCAGCGGTGACGGCGTCCATCAGTTTCTGCACTTCGTCCTCGTCCGAGAAGACAATCGCTATCTTCTGCAGGATTTCGAGGTGCTCGTTGTTGAGCCCGGCGATCCCGACGGCGAAGCGAACCTGCTGGCCGTTCCAATCGATCGGGTCGGCGTACCGCACGAGCGACAGGGCCGACCGGATGATCGACTCCTTGGCGTCGTTGGTCCCGTGCGGAATGGCCAGGAAATTTCCCATGTAAGTCGACACGCTTGCTTCGCGGTCGAACATCGAGTCGACGTAGTCTTCGCGCACGGCGCCCGCAGTCACGAGCAGGGCGCCGGCCTCACGGATTGCGTCGAGCTTGGTGGTGGCCGACCCGGCCGCCACCACGTTGCCCAGTTCCAGAATTCGGTTCGTCATCGCGCTACTCCCTCGGCCGTCTGGCTCTGCAGGAGAGCGACGACCTCCTCGTATTTCGGGCTGTTCATGAAGTTCTCCACCGAGATGTGCACGGAGTTCGGAGACTGAGACTGTGCCCTGGCAGTCAGGTCCTGGTGCGTGATGACCAGGTCGGCCGTGCCGTCGAGGTTCGCGATGGCCTGGTTGGTCACCGTGACGCCCTCTACTCCGGCCTTCTTGATCTTGTTGCGCAGCACCGAAGCACCCATGGCGCTGGAACCCATGCCGGCGTCGCAGGCGAAGATGATCTTCTTCACGGGGCGAGCGGTGGTGGACGAAGCGTCGGTGGCGGCGAGGCCGGCGAGGATGGTGCTGGCCTTGCCCTTGTTGGCCTCGGTCTTGGCGATGGCCTCAGCCATGTCACCGGTATCGCCCGCGGCCAGGTCGCGCTTGCGGCTGGAACGGAGGATGACGGCTGCGATCAGGAACGACACCGTGGCGGCGCCAATCACCGAGAGGATGACGCCGACGTAGCTGCCCGGCGCCGTCTGAATCAGGATGGCGATGATGCTGCCGGGTGAGGCCGGGGCGCGCAGGCCGGTTGCGAAGGCGACGTTGATGGCGACACCGGTCATGCCACCACCGATGACGGCGAGCAGGAGGGCGGGCTTCATCAGCACGTACGGGAAGTAGATCTCGTGGATGCCACCGAAGAAGTGGATGATGATGGCGCCCGGTGCGCTGGCGCGGGCGATGCCGACTCCGAAGAAGGAGAATGCAAGCAGGATGCCGAGGCCGGGACCGGGGTTCGCTTCAAGCAGGAAGAGCACCGACTGGCCGGACTCGGCAACCTGCTGAACTCCGATCGGTGTGAGCACGCCGTGGTTGATGGCGTTGTTGAGGAACAGGATCTTGCCGGGTTCGATGAAGATGCTGGCGATCGGCAGCAGGCTGTTGACGACGAGCCAATCGACGATCATCTCGAGGAAGTTGCTGATCCCGGTCACCAGCGGGGCGATTCCGAAGAACGCACCGAGCGCGAGGATCATGCCGAGGATTCCGGACGCGAAGTTGTCGACCAGCATCTCGAAGCCGGGCTTGATCTTGCCGGCCCAGAGGGTGTCCAGCTTCTTCAGGAGGTACGCGGACCCCGGGCCGACGATCATGGCGCCGATGAACATCGGAATCTCGCTGCCCACGATGACACCCATGGTCGCGATCGAGGCGACGACCGCGCCCCGCGTTCCGTAGACCATGCGGCCACCGGTGTTGGCGATCAGGAGTGGCAGTAAGTACACGATCATCGGGCCGACGAGCGTTTCCAGGGTTGCGTTCGGGGTCCAGCCGGTCGGGATGAAGAATGCCGTGATCAGTCCCCACGCAATGAATGCGGGGATGTTGGGCATGACCATGCCGCTGAGGAACGTTCCGAACCGCTGAACGTGAACACGGGTCCCTCCGCTCTTGGTCTTGTTAGCTGACGACGTCGTCATTGGTCTGCCTTTCTTAGGAGTTGCGATGGGTGTTGCCTCATCACGGTGCGACTGATGCCAGTCTTCTCGAAGGGGACTGGCAGGGCCACCAGAGACTTTTCCGCACCCCCGGAAATGTCGTGGCAGGGTTCCGGACCGTGGGGCCATGGGAGACTGGGTTTTTACAATGGAGTGGCGTGCAATGAGCGACAAACAGACACGGATGCTGGATTTCCTGTCGCAGACGCCGGCCTGGGTTACCGCCGGCGAGCTTGCCGACCTCCTGGGCGTCACGCCCCGGACGGTTCGCAGTTACGTCACCAGCCTGAAATTGGCTGCGGTGCCGCTCGAAATCATCGAGTCGGGTCCGGCCGGGTACCGACTCGACCTCGAGGCGTTCGCCCTGTACCGCTCCAGCGCGCGCGCGCAGGCGGACGATGCCGAGACCCCGCGGGATCGCCTGTACGCCCTGGTGCGCCGACTCACGGAGTCCCCCGAGGGGCTCGACGTGTACGCGGTGTCCGCCGAGCTGTTCGTCAGCGACTCCACGATCGACGCCGACCTGACCAAGGTGCGGCAGCTGCTGCCCGATACCGGGCTCACCCTCAGCCGCCACGGCAGCGTCATCACGCTCACCGGTTCCGAGACCGACCGGCGCCGGCTGCTCAGCCGCATGTTCCGCGAGGAGAGTTCGCGCGGTCTGCTCGAACTCGAGGCGATCCAGCGCGAGTTCGCCTCCGAGAGCCTGGGGGCGTTCAAGACCGATCTGATAGCGATGCTCGACTCGCAGGGGTATTTCGTCAACGAGTACGGCACCAACGACGTGCTACTCCACGTTGCCATCGCCATCGACCGGGTCACGAGGCGCACCGCCCCCGTGACGGCCGACACCGCGGAATCCGTCGCCTCCCCCGACGCGATGACCCTCGCCCTCGCCGCACTGATCGTGCGCCACTTCCACGTCGAGCTGGGCACCGGGGATCTGGACTACATCGCGCTCCTGCTCAAGACCCGGGTGATCACCCCCGGACAGGACCAGCCCGCGCAGGTTCTGATCGAGAGCTTCGTCCGCCCGGAGGACCTCGAGGCCGTGCGCCGCATCGTCGGCCAGGCCGGGGACGAGTTCCTGCTGGACCTCGCCGAGGAGAACTTCATCGTGCGACTCACCCTGCACGTGCGCAACCTGATCAACCGAGCCCAGGGCCGGTCCTACTCGCACAACCCGCTCACCAGGTCGATCAAGACGTCTTACCCGATGATCTACGAGGTCGCCGTCTACATCGCCAGCCAACTGCAGCGGCAGGAGCAGATCGTGATCAACGATGATGAGATCGCCTATATCGCGATGCACGTCGGTGCGCATCTGCAACAGCAGTCCCGGCGCGAGGACCTGGTCACGTGCGCCCTGATCTGCCCGAACTACTACGACATGCATGTGCTTCTGCGCGAGAGGATCGAGCGGGTTCTCGGTGACGAGCTCGAAGTGGTGTCGGTGGTCACCCGCAGCGACGTCGATTGGAAGGCCCTCGACGCGAAACTCGTGCTCACCACGATCGAACCGCAGTCGCCCACGGAGGGCGTCATCGTGATTCAACCGTTCCTGACCGAGGCCGACATCGACCGCGTGCGGAAGGCGGCCAGCCGCATCCGTCGTCTCCGCCGTCGCGCCGACCTCAAGGATGAGCTGCTGCAGTTCTTCGACGAGTCGCTGTTCGCGCGCAACTTCCACGCCGACGACGAGACCGCGATGATTCGGGCGCTCGGCGAACGGATGATCGAACACGGCGACATCGACCAGAGCTACATCGACGGCGCGATCGAGCGCGAGCTGATGTCGTCGACGGCGTTCACAGACAACCTGGCGGTGCCGCACTCGATGTCGATGACGGCCTTCCGCACCTCGATCGCCATCGTGATCAATGACACTCCCATGCCATGGGGCGAGAACCGGGTCAACGTGGTCGCGATGATTGCGTTCAGCGCCGCCGGCCGCAAGAGCTTCCAGACCGTTTTCGATCAGTTCGTCGAGGTCTTCTCAGACCGGGCCGATGTTCAGCGGCTGGTCAGGCGTTCGGTCGACTTTGCATCCTTCATCGATGAGCTCGTGCACCTGATGGACCAGTAGGCCACCTGCCGGTTACTTCTTGGTTTCGGCCCAGTCGCGGGTCTTATAGGCGTAGATGGCGGCGTCGAGTGCCTCGTCGCCGTTCTGCGAGGCGAAGACGGTGGCCTCGAGCAGGGCGATGCCGACCCCGGCGTGCACGGCTTGAAGGCGGATCTTCTCGAATCGGGGTGCCAGGTGCGGCCCCACCAGGAGCACGTCGACCGGTCCGAGGGAGGCCGGCAGATCGGACTCGCTCCCCGCGGAGACGTGAACATCCAGACCGCGGGCCTCCGCGGTGTGGCGCACCCGGTGTGCAACGAAGGCGCTGGAGGCTCCAGCACCGCAGACGACGAGAATCTTCATGGAATCGCTCTTTCCCTGAGCCGAGGAGGACGGTTTTGTCCCCTACTCAATCTTCCCGCTTCGGGGCGCTCGAGAAGACCAGATCCCGTCTCCCGAGTGTGGCTGATTCAGAAAGAGTTCGACTAAGCGAGCGGAACGGGCGTGATGCCGAAGGGGGCCAGGGCGGCAGCGCCGCCGTCGGGAGCGGTGAGAACCCAGATCCCGTCCTTGTGCACGGCCACGCTGTGTTCCCAGTGGGCGGCGGCCAGTCCGTCGCTGGTGGCGACGGTCCAGTCGTCCTCGCGCACGTACGTCTCGATGGATCCCATGACGACCATGGGTTCGATCGCGATCACGAGCCCGGGCTTCACGTCCGGGCCCTTCTGGCGCACCCGGTAGTTGAACACGGGCGGCGCCTCGTGCATGGACCGGCCGATTCCGTGACCGACATAGTCGGTGAGGATCCCGTAGTCGCCCTGCGACTCGACGTAGTCCTCGATGGCGTCGCCGACCTCGTTGAGGTGACGCGCCACCGCGAGGCGGGCGATCCCGTGCCACAACGACTGCTCGGTGACGTGCGACAGCTTCTCGCGCTCGGCCACGACCTCGGGGCGGTTCGGGTCGGGAATCACGAAGGAGAAGGCCGCGTCACCGTTCCAGCCATCGATGATGGCCCCACTGTCGATCGACACGATGTCGCCGGCGGCGAGCACGCGTGCCCCGGGGATGCCGTGCACGACATCGTCGTTGACGGACGCGCACACCGTGTGGTGGTAGCCCTGCTCCAGCTTGAAGTTGGGCAGGCCGCCCCGAGCGACGATGGCAGCCTCGGCCGCCGCGTCGAGCTCGAGGGTGGTTGCGCCGACCCGGATGGCCGCGCGGGCCGCATCCAGGGATGCGGCCGTGGCCAGTCCGGGTGCGATCATCAACCGCATCTGCGCCGGCGACTTGTAGATGGATCGTCGAAGGCTCATTGTGAAAATCTCTGCAAACTGCTGAGGCCCTGCACGCCGAGCGCGCACGACCGGGGTTAGGAGGCGCTGGCTGCGTCTCCGCTGGTCACGGGCACGGCGGCGACGGGCACGGTCAGACCGCGGGCGGCCAGGACCTCGAGTATGCGCCCGGTCACCTCGTCGACGGCACCGAGACCGTCGACCGTGACCACGAGGCCGCGGGAGGAGTAGATGTCGATCAGCGGAGCGGTCTGCTCCTCGTAAACGGCGAGCCGGTGCCGGATGACGTCGGCGGTGTCATCCGCACGCCCCTGCTCGGCCGCACGCTTGAGGAGCCGTGCGACGACCTCTTCGGTGTCGGCGACGATCAGCACGACGGCGTCGAGCGCGGTGCCGTCAGCCTCGAGCAGACGGTCCAGTTCCAGAACCTGTTCCTGCGTGCGCGGGTACCCGTCCAGAAGGAATCCCTCGGTGGCGTCGGGCTTCTTCAACCGGTCGGACACGATCGCGTTGGTGAGGGAATCCGGCACGTAGGCGCCGGCATCCATGAACGCCTTGACCTGGAGGCCCAGCTCCGTGTCGTTCTTCACGTTGAAGCGGAAGATGTCCCCGGTCGAAACGGCCGGAACATCGAACGCCTCGGACAGGCGCTCGGCCTGGGTGCCCTTGCCCGCGCCGGGCGGGCCGATTAGCAGCAAACGGGTCATCGGAGGAGCCCTTCGTAGTGACGCTGTTGGAGTTGTGCATCGATCTGCTTGACCGTCTCAAGCCCGACACCGACCACGATCAGGATGCTGGCGCCACCGAACGGGAAGTTCTGGTCGGCTCCGATCGCGGAGAACGCGATCAGCGGCAGCAGGGCGATCAGGCCCAGGTACAGGGCGCCGGGCAGAGTCACCCGGGTCAGAACGAAGTCCAGGTACTCGGCGGTCGGACGACCGGCACGGATGCCCGGGATGAATCCACCGTACTTCTTCATATTGTCGGCGACCTCTTCGGGGTTGAAGGTGATCGCGACATAGAAGTACGTGAATCCGACGATGAGGAGGAAGTACAGCGCCATGTAGAGCGGGTCGTTGCCCTGGGTGAGGTTGTTCGTGACCCAGTTCACCCACGCTGGCGGCGCCTGGCCGGCGGCCGGCTGGTTGAACTGTGCGATCAGGGCCGGCAGGTAGAGCAGCGACGACGCGAAGATGACGGGCACGACGCCGGCCATGTTCACCTTGATCGGGATGTACGTGTTGTTTCCGCCGTAGGTGCGGCGTCCGACCATCCGTTTGGCGTACTGCACCGGGATGCGCCGCTGGGACTGCTCGACGAAGACCACGGCGGCGACCACGACCAGACCGACCGCGATCACGATCATCAGGATGTCGAGGCCCTTCTGCTGGCCGATGGAGGCGAGCGAACCCGGGAACAGTGCCGCGATCGACGTGAAGATCAACAGTGACATGCCGTTGCCGATGCCGCGCTCGGTGATGAGCTCGCCCATCCACATGATCAGGCCGGTACCGGCCGTCATGGTGATGACCATCAGCATGATGGCGTACCAGGCGTCGTTGGTGAGCAGCTGCGAGCACTCGGCGCTGGCCGACGTGCCGTAGAGGGCGCCACTGCGGGCAACGGTGATCAGCGTCGTCGACTGGAGGATCGCGAGGGCGATGGTGAGGTACCGCGTGTACTGGGTGAGCGTGCCCTGACCGGACGCGCCTTCCTTGTGCAGGGTCTCAAAGTGGGGGATGACCACGCGCAGGAGTTGCACGATGATCGAGGCCGTGATGTACGGCATGATGCCGAGCGCGAAGACCGACAGCTGCAGCAGGGCGCCGCCGCTGAACAGGTTGACGAGCTCATAGAGGCCGCTGGTGCCCTGGTTCGCCGCCAGACACGCTTGCACGTTCCCGAAGTCGACGAAGGGGGCAGGGATGAACGAACCCAGTCGGAACAGGGCAACGATGCCCAGACTGAACCCGATTTTCCTGCGCAGGTCGGGTGTGCGGAAGATCCGCGCGATGGCGCTGAACACAATGCCTCCAGTTAATAACGAGAAAAACGAGCCTGTCGAGACCAGCATCGAAAGATTTCGATTGGTGGCCTCGACAAGCTCGCTCAGCGTCTACGGACTTACTTGATTGAGCCACCCGCAGCGACGATCTTCTGCTCTGCTGAGCCGGAGACCTTATCCACTGCAATGTTCAGCTTAACCGCAATGTCACCATTGCCGAGAACCTTGACCTTCTCGTTGTCGCGAACGGCACCCTTGGCGACCAGGTCGGCGATGGTTACATCGCCGCCGTTCGGGTACAGCTCGGCGAGCTTCTCAAGGTTGACGACCTGGTACTCGACGCGGAACGGGTTCTTGAACCCGCGCAGCTTCGGAGTACGCATGTGCAGCGGCATCTGGCCACCCTCGAACCCGATACGCACGTTGTAGCGTGCCTTCGTGCCCTTGGTACCACGGCCGGCGGTCTTACCCTTGGATCCTTCACCACGACCGACGCGCATGCGCGACTTCTTGGCTCCGGGGGCGGGACGAAGGTGGTGGACCTTCAGGACCTGCTCGCGCTTCTCGGTCGGAGCAGCCTTCACTGCGACCTTCGCGGTGGCAGCCTTCTTGGGGGCTGCCTTCTTTGCGGTGGCGGGCTTGGCGGCTGCGGTGGCAGCTTCCTTTTCGTCAGCCATTAGTCAATCTCCTCGACCTTGACGAGGTGAGCAACGGTGTTGACGTAGCCGCGGTTCTGCGAGTTGTCCTCGCGAATCGTGACCGCGCCAATGCGCTTGAGACCCAGGCTGCGAAGCGTGTCGCGCTGGTTCTGCTTCTCACTAATTTTGGACTTGATCTGTGTCACTTTGAGGCGAGCCATCAGGCACCTGCCTTTGCTGCTGCCGCAGCTGCTGCTGCGGCGGCGTCGGCACGCAGGAAGCGTGCCGGAGCGACGTCCTCATACGCGAGGCCACGACGAGCCGCAACCGCACGCGGCTCTTCGAGCTGGTGCAGGGCCTCGACGGTGGCGTGAACGATGTTGATGGTGTTCGACGAACCGAGTGACTTGCTCAGGACATCGTGGATGCCTGCACACTCGAGGACGGCGCGCACCGGGCCACCGGCGATAACGCCGGTACCGGCAGCGGCGGGACGCAGCAGGACAACGCCGGCTGCGGCTTCACCCTGCACGGGGTGCGGGATCGTCAGGCCGACGCGGGGAACGCGGAAGAAGTTCTTCTTCGCTTCCTCGACGCCCTTGGAAATGGCGGTCGGCACCTCGCGGGCCTTGCCGTATCCAACGCCGACGAGGCCGTTTCCGTCACCGACGACGACGAGAGCGGTGAAGCTGAAGCGACGACCACCCTTCACCACCTTGGACACGCGGTTGATTGTGACGACGCGCTCCAGGAACTGGCTCTTGTCGGCATCGCGGCTTCCGCGGTCCTTGTTCGGGTTGCGCTCACGGCCGCCACGACGAGCCTCACGAGGCTCGTTCTGGGCAGGTGCCGTTGAGGCAGCGGTTTCGACGGGTGCCTCTGCGGCCACCACGGTCTCCTTGGTTGCTGTGCTAGCGGTTTCAGTGCTCACAGGTTCAATCCACCCTCTCGAGCTCCATCGGCGATCGCAGCGACGCGTCCTGCGTACTTGCTTCCGCCACGGTCAAATACGACGGCGTCGATGCCGGCGGCCTTCGCACGCTCGGCGACGAGTTCGCCGACCTTGCGGGCCTTGGCGGTCTTGTCACCATCGAAGGTGCGCAGACCGTCTTCGAGCGTGGACGCCGAAGCAAGGGTGAAACCCTTGCTGTCATCGACGACCTGCACGAACACGTGGCGAGCCGAACGGGTCACGACGAGACGCGGACGAAGCGCGGTCCCCTCGATCTTCTTGCGAAGACGTGTGTGCCTGCGTCCGCGGGCAGCAGCCTTGCTCTTACCTCTAGTTCCGAGACCCATGGTTACTTACCACTCTTTCCGGCCTTGCGGCGAACAATCTCGCCGGCGTAACGCACACCCTTGCCCTTGTAGGGCTCTGGCTTGCGAATCTTACGGATGTTGGCGGCGACCTCGCCGACGGCCTGCTTGTCGATGCCACCGACCGTGAGGCGGTTTACGCTCTCCACGGTGAGGGTGATGCCGGCAGGGGCCTCGACGAGGACCGGGTGCGAGAAGCCGAGGGCGAACTCGATCGAGCTGCCCTTCTGGGCGACGCGGTAACCGGTACCGACGATCTCGAGTGACTTGGTGTAACCCACGGTCACCCCGATGATCTGGTTTGCGATCAGCGTGCGGGTCAGTCCGTGCAGCGAACGCGAGTTGCGCTCGTCGTTCGGGCGAGTGACGACAACGTGGCCGTCCTCGATCTTGACCTCGATGGGGTTCGCGACGGTGAGCGCGAGCTCACCCTTCGGACCCTTGACGTTGACGCGCTGGCCTTCAGTGGCGACTGTGACATCCGCGGGGATCGGGATGGGGAGTCTTCCAATACGTGACATTGTCGACTACCACACGTAGGCGAGAACTTCTCCGCCTACGCCCTTCTTCTCGGCCTGGCGGTCGGTGAGCAGACCGCTGGAGGTGGACAGGATGGCAACGCCGAGGCCACCGAGAACGGTGGGGATTTCGGTCGACTTTGCGTACACGCGCAGGCCGGGCTTGGAAACCCGCTTGATGCCGACGATGGAACGCTCGCGGTTCGGACCAAACTTGAGGTTGAGCGTGAGGGTCTTACCGACCACTGCATCCTTGACGTCCCAAGCCGAGATGTAACCCTGGGCCTTGAGGATGTCTGCGATGTTCGCTTTGAGCTTGCTGTGCGGCATGGACACGGTGTCGTGGAACGCCGAGTTAGCGTTGCGCAGTCTGGTCAGCATGTCTGCGACCGGATCTGTCATTGTCATTTGTGGTGCCTTTCTCGCCTGGTTTCGTTCATCCGTTACACGGGTGACGACCTTGGTCGTGGTGGGGCTGGACGGTTGTCCAGCCCCGGGTTTGTACTACAAGAGCCAAAGAGCTACTTTACTTGGTGTTTTCGGCCGTCTTGAACGGGAAGCCCAGCGCCTTGAGCAGCGCGCGACCTTCGTCGTTGTTCTTGGCCGTCGTCACAACCGTGATATCCATACCGCGGATACGGTCGATCCGGTCCTGGTCGATCTCGTGGAACATGACCTGCTCGGTGAGACCGAAGGTGTAGTTACCGCTGCCATCGAACTGCTTGTCGCTCAGGCCGCGGAAGTCGCGGATGCGCGGAAGCGCCAGGCTCAGGAGACGGTCGAGGAACTCCCACATGCGGTCGCCACGAAGAGTGACGTGCGTGCCGATGGGCTGTCCTTCACGCAGTTTGAACTGCGCGATCGACTTGCGGGCCTTGGTGACCTGCGGCTTCTGACCGGTGATCTTGGTGAGGTCGGCGACGGCGCCATCCATGATCTTGCCGTCGCGTGCTGCCTCGCCGACACCCATGTTCACAACGATCTTGACCAGGTTCGGAACCTGGTGGACGTTGGTGAACCCGAGGTCCTTGGTGAGCTGCGCCATGATCTCGTCGCGGTACTTCTGCTTGAGACGCGGCAGGACTGCCTCGACGGGCGCTTCTGCTGCTGCAACTGAAGTGTCGGTCATCAGAGGTCCTTCCCTGACTTCTTGGCGTAACGGATGCGGACCGTCTTGGTGACGCCGTCCTTCGTTACTTCTTCGAGGCGGAAGCCGACGCGAGTCGGCTTCTTGGTCTCCGGGTCGACGAGGGCCACGTTGGACACGTGAATCGGTGCCTCCATGGTCTCGATGCCGCCGGTCTTGGTGCCGCGCTGGGTCTGGCCCACGCGAACGTGCTTGGTGACGAAGTTGATGCCCTCGACGAGGACCCTGTTCTTCTCCACCAGGACGGCGATGACCTTGCCCTGCTTGCCACGGTCTCCGCCGCGGGCCTGGGTGCGGCCGGTAATGACCTCTACGAGGTCACCCTTTTTGAGTCTGGCCATGATTTAGATAACCTCCGGTGCCAGCGAGATGATCTTCATGAACTTCTTGTCGCGAAGCTCGCGACCGACCGGTCCGAAGATTCGGGTGCCGCGGGGGTCACCTTCGTTCTTCAAAATCACTGCGGCGTTCTCATCGAACTTGATGTACGAACCGTCTGGACGACGGGTCTGCTTTTTGACGCGAACGACGACGGCCTTGACGACGTCGCCCTTCTTGACGTTGCCGCCCGGGATCGCGTCCTTGACCGTGGCGACGATCGTGTCGCCCAGTCCGGCGTAGCGACGGCCGGAGCCGCCGAGCACGCGAATGGTCAACAGCTCCTTGGCGCCCGTGTTGTCGGCAACCTTGAGTCGTGATTCTTGCTGAAGCACTTTTTATACCCTTCTATCAAGTAAGCGCGAGGCTTACTTGGCCTTCTCGAGGATCTCGACCAGGCGGAAGCGCTTGGTGGCGCTCAGCGGACGGGTCTCACTGATCAGGACCAGGTCGCCGACGCCGGCGATGTTCGCCTCGTCGTGGACCTTCAGCTTGGACGTACGGCGGATGACCTTGCCGTACAGGGGGTGCTTCACGCGGTCTTCGACCTCGACAACGATGGTCTTGTCCATCTTGTCGCTGGTCACGTAACCACGCAGCGTCTTGCGGTAGCCGCGAACGAGAGCCTCAGCCTCGACTGCGACGACCTTTGCGTCAGTCTTCGCCATGACTAGGCCTCCTTCGTCTGGGCGGCGTCGGCCGCAGCGGAGTCGTCAGACTTCACAGCAGGCTTGGCCTTCTTGGTCTTCTTCTCAGCCTTGGCCGGAGCCTCGACTGGCGCGGGAGTCGGGCGAATACCCAACTCGCGCTCACGGAGAACCGTGTAGATGCGAGCGATGTCGCGCTTGACCGCGCGGAGGCGGCCGTGGCTCTCAAGCTGGCCGGTGGCCGACTGGAAGCGAAGGTTGAAGAGTTCTTCCTTCGCCTTCTTCAGCTCATCGAACAACCGCTCGTTTTCAAAAGTGTCGAGCTCGACTGAGGCGAGCTCCTTGGATCCGATCGCCATTATGCGTCGCCCTCCTCGCGCTTGATGATGCGTGCCTTCAAGGGCAGTTTGTGAATAGCGCGGGTCAGCGCTTCCTTGGCAACGATGTCAGTGACACCGCTGAGTTCGAAAAGCACGCGACCCGGCTTGACGTTGGCAACCCACCACTCGACGGAACCCTTACCGGAACCCATGCGGGTTTCGGCCGGCTTCTTGGTGAGCGGACGGTCTGGGTAGATGTTGATCCAGACCTTGCCGCCGCGCTTCATGTGACGGGTGATCGCGATACGAGCGGACTCGATCTGACGGTTGGTCACATAGGCGGGCGTGAGGGCCTGGATGCCGTACTCACCGAACGACAGCTCGGTACCACCGGTTGCGTGGCCGGTACGGCCCGGGTGGTGCTGCTTGCGGTGCTTGACTCTGCGTGGAATCAACATGGTTATGCCTCAACTCCTGCTGCAACCGGCGCCGCAGCCTCTGCGCGGGGCGCACGACGCGGTCGGTCGTCACGACGCTCGGGGCGGGACGACTTAGCGTTGGCCTGCTCGCGAGCGAGTTCCTTGTTGGTGATGTCGCCCTTGTAGATCCAGACCTTCACGCCGATACGGCCGAAGGTGGTCTTGGCTTCGTAGAAGCCGTAGTCGATGTTCGCGCGCAGGGTGTGCAGCGGCACACGGCCTTCGCGGTAGAACTCCGAACGGCTCATTTCGGCGCCACCAAGGCGACCGGACACCTGGATGCGAACACCCTTGGCGCCGGCGCGCTGGGCACCCTGCAGGCCCTTGCGCATCGCGCGGCGGAATGCCACACGAGCGGAGAGCTGCTCGGCGATGCCCTGAGCGACCAGCTGAGCGTCGACCTCGGGGTTCTTCACCTCAAGGATGTTCAGCTGGATCTGCTTCGCGGTGAGCTTCTCGAGGTCGGAGCGGATGCGCTCGGCCTCCGCGCCGCGGCGACCGATCACAATGCCCGGACGGGCGGTGTGGATGTCGACGCGAACGCGGTCACGAGTGCGCTCGATCTCGATGCGGGACACGCCGGCGCGGTCGAGGCTGGTGCTCAACAGGCGGCGGATCTTGACGTCTTCGGCGACGAAGTCGCTGTAACGCTGGCCCGGCTTCGTGCTGTCAGAGAACCAACGCGACACATGGTCGGTCGTGATTCCCAGACGGAAGCCATAGGGGTTTACTTTCTGACCCATTACTTCGTACCCTCCTCAGGAGTGGCGAGCACAACCGTGATGTGGCTCGTGCGCTTCTTGATCTGGAATGCGCGACCCTGTGCGCGGGCCTGGAAACGCTTGAGGGTCGTACCCTCATCAACGAACGCCTGGCTGACGAACAGGTCCTGCTCGTCGAGGAAGGTGTTCGCTGCATCAGCCTTGACTCGGGCGTTCGCGATTGCCGAGGCAACCAGCTTGTACACCGGGTCGCTCGCGCCCTGCGGCGCGAACTTCAGAATTCCCAGGGCCTCGTGGGCCTGCTTGCCGCGGATCAGGTTGACAACGCGACGAGCCTTCTGGGGGGTAACGCGGATGTGACGCACGCGTGCGATCGACTCCACCATTTCTTATCCTCCTTCACGTCACCGCGTTAGCGGCGACGGCCCTTCTTGTCGTCCTTCACGTGTCCACGGAAGGTGCGGGTGGGCGCAAACTCGCCGAGCTTGTGCCCGACCATGCTCTCGGTGACGAACACCGGGATGTGCTTGCGTCCGTCGTGCACGGCGATGGTGTGCCCGAGCATGCCGGGGATGATCATCGAACGGCGCGACCAGGTCTTGATTACGTTCTTGCTGCTGGCTTCATTCGCCTTGACAACCTTGCGAAGCAGGTGGTCGTCAACGAACGGGCCTTTCTTGAGACTGCGTGGCATCGTCTACTCCTACTTACGCTTCTTGCCGACGGTACGGCGACGAACAATGAGCTTGTCGCTTTCCTTGTTCGGGTGGCGGGTGCGCCCTTCTTTCTGGCCCCAGGGGCTGACGGGGTGACGTCCACCGGACGTCTTACCCTCACCACCACCGTGCGGGTGGTCGACCGGGTTCATGGCAACACCACGAACGGTCGGGCGAACGCCTTTCCAACGCATACGGCCGGCCTTGCCCCAGTTGATGTTCGACTGCTCGGCGTTGCCGACCTCGCCGATCGTGGCGCGGCAGCGGGCGTCGACGTTACGGATTTCTCCGGACGGCAGGCGCAGCTGGGCGTAGATGCCATCCTTCGCAACGAGGCGAACAGACGATCCGGCGGAGCGGGCCATCTTGGCGCCACCGCCCGGACGCAGTTCGACCGCGTGGATGATGGTACCGGTGGGGATGTTCTTCAGCGGCAGGTTGTTGCCGGGCTTGATGTCAGCACCCGCGCCCGACTCTACGATGTCGCCCTGGTTCAGCTTGTTCGGGGCGATGATGTAGCGCTTGGAGCCGTCCATGAAGTGCAGGAGCGCGATGCGCGCCGTGCGGTTCGGGTCGTACTCGATGTGAGCAACCTTGGCGTTGACGCCGTCTTTGTCGTTACGACGGAAGTCGATCAGACGGTACTGGCGCTTGTGTCCACCACCGATGTGACGGGTGGTGATGCGACCCTGGTTGTTACGGCCACCGGTCTTGGACAGGGGGCGAAGCAGGGACTTCTCCGGCGTGGAGCGGGTGATCTCTGCGAAGTCTGCAACAGATGAACCGCGACGACCGGGAGTCGTGGGCTTGAACTTACGAATAGCCATTTGTTATTCCTCTAGTCCGCGCCGTTTAGCCGACGGCCGTGAAGATGTCAATGGAGCCGGACTTGAGCGTGACGATGGCACGCTTGGTGTCCTTGCGCTTGCCCTGACCGAACTTCGTGCGACGCGTCTTGCCGATGCGGTTCATGGTGTTGATCGAAGCGACCTCCACCTTGAAGATCTTCTCGATCGCGAGCTTGATTTCGGTCTTGTTCGAGCGCGGGTCCACGGTGAAGGTGTACTTGCCTTCGTCGATCAGGCCATAGCTCTTCTCAGAGACGACCGGAGCGATGATGACGTCGCGGGGATCCTTGTTGATCGGGGTAGCCATTATGCGGACACCTCTTCCTTCTTGGTCTTGCTCGCCACGAACGCGTCGAACGCGCCCTTGGTGAAGACAATGTCGTCGCTGACGAGCACGTCATAAGCATTCAGCTGGTCCCACGGCAGAACGTGCACCGTCGGCAGGTTGCGGATGCTGCGCAGCGTCATTTCGTCGGTGCGCTCCAGGACGACCAGCACGTGCTTGCTGCTGGCGATCTGGCTGAGCAGCTCGATGGCGCCCTTGGTGCTGGGCGTCTCGGCGCTGAAGAGTGCGGTCACGACGTGCAGGCGGTCGCCACGGGCGCGGTCAGAAAGGGATCCGCGCAGAGCTGCCGCGATCATCTTCTTGGGGGTGCGCTGTTCGTAGTTACGCGGGGTCGGTCCGTGGACGATGCCACCACCGGTCATCTGAGGGGCGCGGATCGAGCCCTGACGAGCGCGACCGGTTCCCTTCTGCTTGAACGGCTTGCGGCCGGAGCCGGAAACTTCGCCACGACGCTTGGTCTTGTGCGTTCCCTGACGTGCGGCAGCGAGCTGCGCGACGACGACCTGGTGGATCAGCGGAACGTTGGTCTGAACGTCAAAGATTTCGGCGGGAAGCTCAACGGAGCCGGCCTTCTTACCCTTGGCGTCGATGAGATCGAGTGAGGTAGTCATAGGACTAGGCTCCCTTCACTGCATTGCGGACGAATACGAGGCGGCCCTTGGCACCGGGAACGGCACCCTTGACCAGCAGGAGGCCCTTCTCGGCATCTACGGCGTGAACCTTGAGGTTCAGCACAGTGACGCGCTCGCCACCCATACGACCGGCCATGCGCATGCCCTTGAAGACACGGCTCGGGGTCGAGGAAGCACCGATGGAACCGGGCTTGCGGTGGTTACGGTGCGAACCGTGAGAGGAGGAAACACCCTTGAAGTTGTGACGCTTCATAACACCGGCGAAACCCTTACCCTTGCTGGTGCCCATGACGTCGACCTTGGTACCGGCAGCGAACACACCGTCAACGGTGAGTTCCTGGCCCAGGGAGTAGTCAGCGGCATCCGCAGTGCGGAGCTCGGTGAGGTGACGGCGAGGCGTGACGCCTGCCTTTTCGAAGTGTCCGGCGGAAGGCTTGTTGACCTTGCGCGGGTCGATGGCCCCAGCAGCGATCTGGACGCCGGCGTAGCCGTCGATGTCCTTGCTGCGGATCTGGGTGACAACGTTGGGCGAGATCTCGATGACGGTGACGGGAACGAGCTTGTTGTTCTCGTCCCAAACCTGCGTCATGCCGAGCTTCTTGCCGAGGAGACCCTTGGTGGTCTTGGTATCTGCGTAAGACATCGCGGGCCCTAGAGCTTGATCTCGATATTGACGTCGGCCGGCAGGTCGAGACGCATGAGCGAGTCGACGGCCTTCGGGGTCGGGTCAATGATGTCGATCAGACGCTTGTGGGTGCGCATTTCAAAGTGCTCCCGGCTGTCCTTGTACTTGTGAGGGGAACGGATGACACACACCACGTTCTTCTCGGTCGGAAGCGGCACGGGGCCGACGACAGTTGCACCCGCGCGGGTCACTGTGTCGACGATCTTGCGCGCCGAGATGTCGATGACCTCGTGGTCATACGACTTAAGTCGAATGCGGATTTTCTGTCCCGCCATGTCGAACTCGCTTTCTTGTCAAGGCTTCTTACATCCCGAGGGCTGCATTGGACGCCGTAGTAGCACTGCTGCTATCGCACCACTGTTCATCTGTCAATTTCGGCCTGGCCGCGGTGCGGTCCTGCCGAGCCAACCCGCTTCTCCACACTCACGCGTGGGGGAAGGCATGGATTTACCCAGTGTTCCCGGCTGTTGGTTTGAGCCATGTTCTGCTACCCGCGGCCTAACTGTGCACCCGGCGCTTTTTTACGGCGAACGGCACAAGCTATGCACTGCCTGGCAGTGATCCCGACACCGCGTGCAGCGCGGCAGTCGAAAGTGTTGAACTAGAAGAGTCTGCCACAGGGTTGGGTCATTGTGCAACCCGGGCGTGTCGCGGGCGGCGTGTCGCCACATCCGTGTCGTTCCGCGGCTCCGCCACCGGTCGCCCCGGGCGCGTCGCCGGGCCCGTCGAGTCCTCGCGCGGGTGCCGCGCCGCTCCGCGCGTGGCACGCCACCAGCGCAACGGCGCAGCACCCGCGCATCACCTGACGTGGAGTCGCGGGCGCCCGATCGGCAGTCCCAGCTGCAGCAGGCGGGTGCGCAGTCGGCTCTGGCTCATCCCGACCGGGAAGTCCCACCGGGTGAACGCGTGCACCTGGCGTCGCAGGCCATCCTCACGGCGTTTCTCGTCATAGACCACCTCCGCTGTGGTGCGCCCGTCCAGCATGACGGGGTCGAAATACTTGCGTTTGCCGTCGGCCTCCCCCACCGCATCTTCATCGATCCAGTAGAAGTCGGTGAAGACGGTCGTGCCGTCGACGACGAACGGATTCTGCAGCACCGGCTCCGGGAATCCGTTCAGCGCCACATTGACGCGGCTTCCGGACTCGTTCGGGGACCCGGACAGGGTCGAAGCGAAGTCGATCACGGCCCGCGCGCGCACCGACCCGCGGAAGGGAAGCATCCGCTCCCAGGTTTCAAGCAGCCGGGGCCGGGTGGTCAGAGGCAGAACGCGCCCGCTGCGATCCACCGCAATGGCGCGGTCGGCCATGGCGACCGCGGACTTCAGGTCCGCAGTCGCGGCGAGGTCGACGACCGTGCGTTCGATGCCGGTGACCAGGAGTCCGTTCACCACGGCGAGATCCCGCGGGTCGAGGCCCAGTGCATGCTTGCGGATTCCCGGCGTGGAGCGTCCGCCGCGGGTGCGTTCGGTGAGGAAGTGAACCTCGGACGGCCAGCCGGCGACTGTGGGGAGTCCCCACAGCACGGCCGCGGATTGGTGGGAGAGCACATGTTCCGTCTGCCGGGTGTCAGCTGCGCCGCGCACTCGGGCTGCATACCGCTGATCCGGGTTCAGCGCCGTCCACAGGACGGTATCCAGGTATTGACCGCGGGCGAGCCGGTGCAGTTCGCCCCTCTCGGCCTGGCGGCGCAGCCGAAGGTCGGCGCCGAAGGCCCTCCGAAGATCGGTCGCGAGGAGGAGGCGGGGTGAGAAGTCGTCGTCAGGTGAGTCAGGCATCCGCCCACTGTGGATTGCTCTGTCCCCGGACCCCCGACTCACCGGAAATCTGCACACTCCTCTCCGACCGACCCCCTTGGGGAGAACAGGACCGCCGGCGACGCGCGGGTGCCGCGCCGCTCCGCGCGTGGCACGCCCTGTGCGGAGCGGCGCACGACCCGCGCGGCGGCGCAACCCTCCCGGAGCCGGGGCGGCGGGGAGGGAGCCCGGGCACAGGGAGTAAAAAAAGAGAAAAAGGGGCCGGCCCCGAAGGACCGGCCCCGTGATCCCGGGCTACCTGGCGTCGGGGCCGGTGCCTCGTGCGTCGCGGTCGGCCTGACCGTCGCCGCGGCCGAGGTGCTTGTCCGCCGCGTCTCGGGCATCCTTGACCTTGTCGGCGTGCTTGTTGCCGGTGACCTTGTTCGCTGCGGCTGCGCCACCGTCAAGGATCTTGTCGGCGATCTTCTCGCCCTTTTCCGTTTTGAGGAACTCCTGCGCCTTGCGGCTGATGTCGTTGAAATTCAAGGGGTGCTCCGATCTGGGGCGGTTAGGGCTCGTGAAGAGGCTAGTTGCTGGGCGGTTGGTGATCAACTGCGCTCGAGAGCGACGCTGAGGGTTGGGGTCTCGGGCGCGGAGGGCCTCCCCGGCACGAAAAAGGGGCCGGCCCCGAAGGACCGGCCCCTTGATCTCGACCAACCCGATCACCGGAGTGACTGGGCGGGCGAAGGGAACTACTTGATGATCTTGGTCACCGTTCCGGCGCCGACGGTGCGGCCACCTTCACGAATGGCGAAGCCGAGGCCCTCTTCCATGGCGATCGGCTGGATCAGCGCGACGTTCATGTCGGTGGTGTCGCCGGGCATGACCATTTCGGTGCCCTCAGGCAGCGTGATGACGCCGGTGACGTCCGTGGTGCGGAAGTAGAACTGCGGGCGGTAGTTCGCGTAGAACGGGTTGTGACGCCCACCCTCATCCTTTGACAGGATGTACGCGGTGCCCTCGAAGTCGGTGTGCGGCGTGACCGAACCCGGCTTGACGACAACCTGGCCGCGCTCGACGTCTTCGCGCTTGGTGCCACGAAGAAGAAGACCACAGTTCTCGCCGGCCCATGCCTCGTCGAGCTGCTTGTGGAACATCTCGATACCAGTGACCGTGGTCTTGATGGTCGGGCGGATGCCGACAACCTCGACCTCGGAGTTGATCTTGAGGGTTCCACGCTCGGCGCGGCCGGTGACGACGGTTCCACGACCGGTGATCGTGAAGACGTCCTCGATCGGCATCAGGAAGGGCTTGTCCTTGTCGCGGACGGGCTCCGGGAAGTAGTCGTCGACAGCCTTCATGAGCTCAAGGATGTTTGCGACCCACTTCTCGTCGCCTTCAAGCGCCTTGAGTGCGGAAACGCGAACGACGGGAGCGTTGTCGCCGTCGAAGCCCTGGGCGGAGAGGAGTTCGCGAACCTCGAGCTCAACGAGCTCAAGGATCTCTTCGTCGTCAACCATGTCGGACTTGTTCAGTGCGACGAGCAGGGACGGCACGCCGACCTGCTTCGCGAGCAGAACGTGCTCACGGGTCTGAGCCATCGGGCCGTCAGTAGCGGCAACCACGAGGATCGCGCCGTCCATCTGAGCAGCACCAGTGATCATGTTCTTGATGTAGTCAGCGTGGCCCGGTGCGTCGACGTGCGCATAGTGACGCTTTTCGGTCTCGTACTCAACGTGCGAGATGTTGATCGTGATACCGCGCTGGCGTTCTTCCGGAGCAGAGTCGATCGACGCGAAGTCGCGCTGAACGTTCGTCTTCGACGGGTACGTGTCGGCAAGGACCTTGGAGATCGCTGCAGTCAGCGTGGTCTTTCCGTGGTCAACGTGACCGATCGTTCCGATGTTTACGTGCGGCTTGGTCCGCTCGAACTTGGCCTTGGCCACTGTGGGTCCTCCTAGGACTCATGGCTTCATCGCCCGCTGGTTTGCGGCCGGTGAAACTGCTGGATTTGTGTACTTATGCTACTAGGGCCGGGAGGCCGAAGCGATTTGGGCCCGAAGGCCCGGAGAGACCGGAAGGTCGCAGGCTATTCGCCCTTGTTCTTCTGGATGATCTCTTCGGCCACAGCCCTGGGGACCTCCGCATAGCTCTCGAAGGTCATCGAGTACACCGCGCGGCCCGAGGTCTTCGACCTCAGGTCACCGATGTATCCGAACATCTCCGACAGCGGCACGTTGGCGCGAATTACCTTCACGCCCTGAGCGTCCTCCATGGTCTGGATCTGTCCACGACGCGAGTTCAGGTCGCCGATGACGTCGCCCATGTATTCCTCGGGCGTACGTACCTCGACGGCCATCAGCGGCTCGAGCAGAACGGGATCGGCCTTACGAACGGCTTCCTTGAAGCCCATCGAACCGGCGATCTTGAACGCCATCTCCGAGGAGTCGACGTCGTGCGCGGCGCCGTCAAGCAGGCTTGCCTTGACGCCCACCATCGGGTAGCCGGCCAGGACGCCGACGTGCAGCGCATCCTGGATTCCTGCGTCCACCGAGGGGATGTACTCCCGGGGGATGCGGCCACCCGTGACCTTGTTCACGAACTCGTAGCTCTTGTCGGCAGTGATCTCGAGCGGCTCGATCGCGATCTGAATCTTCGCGAACTGCCCGGATCCACCGGTCTGCTTCTTGTGCGTGTAGTCGTGACGCGGGACTTCCCTGCGGATCGTCTCGCGGTATGCAACCTGGGGCTTGCCGACGTTGGCTTCGACGTTGAATTCACGCCGCATCCGGTCGACGAGGATGTCCAGGTGCAGTTCGCCCATTCCCTTGATGACCGTCTGACCAGTTTCCTGGTTCTGCTCGGTGCGGAAGGTCGGGTCTTCTTCGGCCAGCTTCTGGATCGCGAGACCCAGCTTTTCCTGGTCCTGCTTCGTCTTCGGCTCGATCGCAACCTCGATGACCGGGTCAGGGAACGTCATCGACTCGAGCACGACCTGCGCGTTCGGGTCGCACAGGGTGTCGCCTGTGGTGGTGTCCTTGAGGCCGATGACCGCGTAGATGTGACCGGCGGTCACGAAGGCCACCGGGTTCTCCTTGTTGGCGTGCATCTGGAAGATCTTGCCGATGCGCTCCTTCTTGCCCTTGGTCGAGTTGATGACCTGGGCGCCGGAGTCAAGGTGACCGGAGTACACGCGAACGTAGGTCAGACGACCGAAGAACGGGTGAACGGCAACCTTGAACGCGAGGGCCGTGAACGGCTCCGTCGCGTCGGGGTGACGCATGATGACCTTTTCCTCATCGCGCGCGTCGTGGGCCTCGATGGCCGGCACGTCGAGCGGGGTGGGGAGGTAGTCGACGACTGCGTCAAGCATCGGCTGAACGCCGCGGTTCTTGAAGGCGGAACCGCAGAGGACCGGGTAGATCTCGCTGTTGACCGTGAGCTTGCGGATCGCGTGCTTGATCTCGGAGACGGTGAGCTCTTCGCCGGAGAAGTACTTCTCCATGAGGTCGTCGTCGGTCTCGGCGACGGTCTCGAGGAGCAGCTTGCGGTAGACCGCGGCCTGGTCGGCGAGGTCGGCGGGGATCTCTTCGATGGCGTACTTGGAGCCCATCTCGACGTCACCCTTGGAGTCGCCGCGCCAGGTCAGTGCACGCATTTCGACGAGGTCGACAATACCTTCGAAGGTGCTCTCGGCGCCGATGGGCAGCTGGATGACGAGCGGCTTCGCGCCGAGGCGCTTGACGATGGTGTCGACGGTGTAGAAGAAGTCGGCGCCGAGCTTGTCCATCTTGTTGACGAAGCAGATGCGGGGCACGTCGTACTTGTCGGCCTGGCGCCAGACGGTCTCGGACTGGGGCTCAACGCCCTCCTTGCCGTCGAACACTGCGACAGCGCCGTCGAGGACGCGGAGCGAACGCTCCACCTCAACGGTGAAGTCGACGTGGCCGGGCGTGTCGATGATGTTGATCTGGTTTTCGGCCCAGAAACAGGTCGTCGCGGCAGACGTGATGGTGATGCCACGTTCCTGCTCTTGCGCCATCCAGTCCATGGTCGAGGCGCCGTCGTGCGTCTCGCCGATCTTGTGATTGACACCCGTGTAGAACAGGATGCGCTCAGTGACGGTGGTCTTGCCAGCATCAATGTGAGCCATGATGCCGATGTTGCGGACCTTACTCAGGTCGGTGAGCACGTCAAGTGCCACAGGGGTCCTCCGGAAGTTTGCTTATGAATCTTGGGGCTATACAGGGCATCCGGGTTCCGGGCCCCGGTGATCGAGTTTGTCGAAATCAGATCTCGACAGGCTCGGTCACCGGGAGCCCGGACTCCGGAACGCGACTACCAGCGGTAGTGAGCGAAGGCCTTGTTCGCCTCGGCCATCTTGTGCGTGTCCTCGCGGCGCTTCACAGCGGCACCGAGGCCGTTGGATGCGTCGAGGATTTCGTTGGTGAGACGCTCGGTCATCGTCTTCTCGCGACGAGCCTTGGCGTAGCTGGTCAACCAGCGCAGAGCCAGGGTGTTGGCGCGGTGCGGCTTGACTTCGACGGGCACCTGGTAGGTGGAACCACCGACGCGGCGCGAACGCACCTCGAGGGTGGGGCGCACGTTGTCGAGCGCCTTCTTGAGCGTGACAACAGCATCCGCACCGTTCTTGGCAACGACGCCTTCGAGTGCATCGTAAACGATGCGCTCGGCGAGGCCCTTTTTGCCGTCGAGGAGGATTTTGTTGACGAGCTGGGAGACGATGGGGGCGCCGTATACCGGGTCAGCGATAACGGGACGCTTGGGCGCTGGGCCTTTACGAGGCATTACTTCTTCTCCATCTTGGCGCCGTAGCGGCTACGAGCCTGCTTGCGGTTCTTGACGGCCTGGGTGTCCAGTGCGCCACGAACGATCTTGTATCGAACACCGGGGAGGTCCTTTACACGACCACCGCGGACGAGCACCATCGAGTGCTCCTGCAGGTTGTGACCCTCGCCGGGAATGTAGGCGGTGACCTCGGTACCGTTCGACAGCTTGACGCGGGCGACCTTGCGGAGGGCCGAGTTCGGCTTCTTCGGCGTGGTCGTGTAAACACGGGTGCACACGCCGCGCTGCTGGGGGTTGGACTTCAGGGCGGGCGCCTTGGTCTTGGTGACCTTGGGGCTGCGGCCCTTTCGTACCAACTGCTGAATGGTGGGCACTAATTACTCCTTGTTATTGCTGCACGGTGACAGCGCATTGATGGTTAGCATTCGAATCGTTCCGTTTCCGGCCCGATCGAGTTCATCTGGACCCGCCGCCACACACGGAACGAATTCCGCGAGCCGAGGTGGGTATGCCGTGGGGGCTGCTCGGAGAGCAAACCCTGTGTGAGTGCCGGGCCGCGGCGCCTAAGGTGCGGCACGACAAAATCGCGGTGGCATAACTCAAGCGCACGACAAAGCGCACACCTCGAAAGGATATCCCGGGGGTGACCGCCGGGTCAAATGGATCACGAGTGCTGAGGGGGTTCGTTCAGGTGTTGTTCACATGCCCCGGGGCCAGAGCGGGGAGTCGAGTGCGGTGTCGAGGTCGGCGAGGAGAGCCAGCACCCAGGGTTCGACGAATTCGGCGACGGCTTTGCGCATCCGTTCGCGGTGTCGGAAGAGTTCGGCGCAGACCCGACCGCCGACCAGGGCCGCGTGTTCGTCGGCGCGGGTGACCTCGGCGCGGATGGCGGCCTTCTCCTCGTCGGTCAACGGCGGCGGGGCGACGGGCGTGGCAGCGGATGCCTCGGGCTGGGCGAGTTCGGCGAAGGTGAAGAGGTAGGGGGCGTCGGGCGCGGCCGGCGGGTCGAGGTCGAGGCCGGTGTAGGCCGGGTCCAGCCCGTCGGCCGGGTGGTAGGCCGATGCGGCCTTGCGCTCCTCGTTCAGCCGGATTTCCCTGCTGAGGAGGGGCAGGTTCGCCTCGGTGAACTCGTCGACCTCGGCGTCGATCAGGTGCTTCATGCGCATGGCGAGGGCGTGCTGCACGGCGTGCGGGACATCCGTGGCCAGGCCGGCGGCGGCGATGACCGGCGACCCGAAACAGGTGCGGCACAGGCGGGCGCGGCCGCGATGCGTGCCCGGGCGCCAGCGCGGCAGCCAATTGAGCCAGTCGTCAACCTGCCGGCTGACCCGCGATTCGAGGGAACCGTCCATGAGTCTTAAGGGTACTCGCTCGAGGCGCCTTGCTGTCGGCCAATTTCAGGCTGACCGCTCAGTCATCGTCCTGCTCCCACGGCCACTTCGGGCGGCCGCGTTCGGGCATCCGTGTGGCGAGGACCAGCGAATAGAGCAGGGTGATGATGAACGAGAGGATGCCGGTGGCCACCGCGAACGGACCCAGCAGCACCGAGGTCGCGAACCCGACGCTGTCGCCCGGCACCCCGGCGCCGAGCGCATAGAGCACCACCCCCACCAGAACGAAGGCCCCGAGCGCGGCGAACCCGGTGGCGAGGGAGTAGCCGACGGCGACGCGCTGGTTCTCCGGTTTGGTGCGCAGCCCGAGCAGAAGCATCAGGGTGAAGACCAGCACCACCGCGGCGGCGGTCATGCCCGGGCCGACGAGCGGTCCGGCGTTGGGGTCACTGATGACATCCGTGTCGGCCAGGAGGCTGATCATGCCGAAGGCGGCGACGAGGAGCGCTGCCAGGAGTACCGCGGCGAAGACGGCGACGACCGTCGCGTATTTCTGGTAGTCCCGCATCGCTCCCCCTCGCTGGAGTGCCGGTGGGTGCCGCCCGGTGCCGGCTCGCGCCGGGCACCGGGCGTCGACCGACTAGTTCGTGCGGATGCCCTGCGGTCCGGCGGCGAGCACGCGGTCGTACTCTGCCTTGGATGCGGCGTTGCGGGCGGTGACCGAGCGGCCGTTGCGGGCGATCCACGCTCCGGCCCAGATCGGCACCTCGCGGGCGACGATCGCGGCGGCGATGGCGCCGGGGTTCAGCCACTGCTGGCTGATGAAGCGCGCCGCCTGGTCGGGCGTGAAGTTCCAGGCCTGCACGCTCAGGAGCGCCGCGCCGATGTAGGAGAAGTAGACGACGACGGCCACCAGGAAGCCGAAGAGCACGTAGGCCCACCAGCCGCCGCGGTTCACGAGCAGCACCAGGAGGGCGAACGCGACGAAGAAGAAGATGACCGGCACGTAGAAGATCGGCAGCACGATGAACTCGGTAAACTTCGAGGCCGTGTCGGAGATCGAGAGGCTGCCGATGCCGGACAGGACGAAGGCGACGATCGCGTAGAGCACCGCGAAGATGGCGGTGGAGAGCAGCGCGATCACGACGCCGGGGCCGCGGTTGCTCTTGTAGCGCGGTGCGGTCGGCGCCTGGATGTAGATGGGGGGCTGCACGGTGGTGTCCGCCGGCGTGTGGGTCGCCGTGGTGGGAGCGTCGGCCCGGGTGTCGACCGGGTCGATTCGCTGGGTCTCGGCGGTGCTGTTTGCAGGCGTGCTGTTCACGGAGGCGGCGGGCGCGTAGGCGGCCGTCGCGGGCTCACGGGAGGCGTCGTGGGTGACCGGCGCGGGGGCATGGGTCTCGGGGGTGTCGTAAGAGACGGGTTCGCCGACCGGCTCGCCGTGAGCGGATGCCGGTGCGTCGGATGCGGCATTGGTCGCGTCACCGGAGTCGGCCGGCGCGGAGTGTGAGCCTGACCCGGTGTAGTCGGGGGCATCCGTGTGCTCGGCGTGGCCGGCGTTGTCGACCGGTTCCGGGTCGTGGTCGTAGTTGCGGTTGCCCTCGGGGGGTGTGGTGTTGCTCATGATGCGCTCCTTGTGGCCGAGGCCGTAACGGTCAGGAGCAACTGTAGCAATGGGACTCCCCCGGCCGAGGGAGGCTCGACCGGACGCGACACCTTATTCTCCCGTGACTGCAAGTGGAGCGGGTGATGCCACGATCGAGTAAATGAGGCCAGAGATCGACCCGTCGACGAGGCCATCGTTCCCAGGTGCGGCAGAGGGCTGCGGTGTCGCTGTGGCGTCGACGGGCGCCGAACTCCCCGTCGAAGAAGTGGTGGTCAGACCAGTCACGAGGAAGAGTCTCGGGCCCGTCTGCAGGCCGTTGACGAATTTGAGCACGTTGCTGTAAGTCCCGGACACAGTGATCTGAACCGAGAGCGAAGCGAAATTCGCTGCCGTGATGCCGGCATTGGTTACGGGCGGGGATCCCGGCGCGGCAGTCGGTGTCGGGGTCGCTGTTGGAGCCGGGCTGGGCGCGGGGGCACCTGCTTCGGGCGCGGGGGCAACGGGGGCCACGAGCGCAACGGGGGTGTAGGCCTCCGCATCGGCGATCGTGAGGCCCTTGAGGGTCACCTGGTTCGCGTTCGCGAGGGCGTCGAGCTGATCGACGTAGTCAGGCGCATTGGTGCCAGACGGAACGGACTTGTTCAGAGTCGCAAGTTCTTGATTGAGACCGTCGAGTCCCTTGAAATCTTCCTTGAGCTTGGCCAGAGCAGCCCGGTGGCCCGCATTTGTCTGCTCGACCGAGACACGCTGATCGTTCGCAGTCGCGATAGCCGCAAACTGGGGCTGGAGGCCAACGACCCAGCCCAGCGCAACGACGAGAACCATCATCAGCGCGGAACCGATCATCCAGAGCCGGTTCTTGTCCATGGCTACTTCCCTTCCGTTGCGAAGCGCTTCGAGAAGGCGGCGTCGTTGATGTGCATAGTGATATTCACTTTGTAGGTGTTGGTTGCCTCGTCCAGGTTTGCCGAACTCGGAAGGGCGTCGGCATAACCTGGCAACGTCGCCAGCGCGTTCAACCAGGTTGGAACGTCGGGAAGAACCGCGCTAGTCGCGGTGAAGCCAACCGTTGCGACGCGCGCACCCTGGAGCGGCAGGGTCGGCTGATCATAGATCGCTAGCGGCGATGCCGAGTCGATGGTAATCGCGTCAATAGTGACGCCCTGGGGCAAGGTTGCCTGAACGTCCTCGAGGTATTTCTTCCAGTCGATTTCCGTTGAAGAGCCGACCTGCTGAGCCGCTTCGACGAGAGTGACCTGGTCTTGCACGTTCCGGACTTCGATGTATTTCGACTGCTCCACCAAAAGACCGGCCGTACGCGCCTGCTCGTCCGCCAAGCGCGTTTGAGCCTGCAAGGACAAGGCCGCTGCCGCGAACGAGCCGGCGGTCACTAGAGCAAGCACGCCCACCACGCCGAGAGCCTGCCGCCTGCGCGTGACCTTTGCTGTGCGTTCCTTGCGGACCTCGAGCGGAAGAAGGTCTACCCGCGGTTCGCCGCCGATGACCAGTATGTCTTTGCTCTTGTCGCCTTTCATGCCGCGCTCCCCAGCGCGAGTCCCAGCGCAACAGTGAACGCTGAGCTGCTGCCTCTCAGCGCCTCCGCGTCAACCGAACGGGCCAAGGACACCGTCGCGAACGGGTCCGCCAGAGAAACGTCGAGGCGCGTCAATTCCGCGAGCGCTGTGGCAAAGCCACCAAGGAGCGCTCCTCCCCCGCTGAGCAGAATCCGCTGCACCTGATCAGTCGGCCGCGTATTTCCGTAGTAGTTGATGGTGTTGCGGAGGCTCGTCAGCAGCTCGCTCGTCACCTGGTAGATGATTTCGATCGCAGGCTGGTCCGCCGGCGGAACGGCGCCTGTCGCTAACCCCCGGGTGCGTTTGATGGATTCGGCCTGCACCGCGTCCACGGAAAGCCCATTGCGGAGAGCCTCCGTGAGGTCGTTGCCGCCCGTCGGGATGATCCTGACGAACTGTGGCACCCCATCCTTGACGATCACGACACTGCTGGTGTTTCCCCCTAAATCGAGTAGGGCCACCGTGCCCGTGATTTGCGGGCGGGTCACCAGCACCCGGCTGAGCGCGAAGGGAATGAGGTCAACGTCGACCGTCGTCAGCCCGGCAAGCTGGGCGGCCTTGACGTTGCCCAGCACTGCTTCTTTCACGGCTGCAATGAGCAGACCGTTGACGACAGGACCGTTCTCCCCTGTCGATTCGGAGATGGGATAGAAGTCGAGGAGGGCGTCCGCGACAGGAACGGGCAGCATGTCCTGCACTTCGAAGGGCAATGACTCACGGATGCGCTTCAGCGACATCTTCGGAACGGTCAGGTCGCGGGCGAGCACCCGTTGATTTCCCATCCCGAGCACGACGTCTTTCGACTTGAATCCGCCCTGGGACCACAACTCCTTGAGTGCGCCCGCGACGGTATTCGGCTCCATCACCTCCCCGCGGCTGACAGCACCGTCGGGCAATGGGACCTCGAAGTACCGCAGCAAAGTCGGCTTCGCCTTGGCCGGGTCGGCCAATTCGACGGCCCGAAGCGCGGCGCTACCGATGTCAATCCCTACAACGCTCGATGCCACTGGATCCTGCTCTCTCTAACCAACTTGATCGCCATTGCTACGCCACACCGAGGAGCGACAAGTAGCCCTCCCACAGCTGATCCCCAAAAAAGATTCCAACCCAAGCGCCGCCCAGCATCCACGGGCCGAACGGAATCCCACTCTTGCGACTCGCGCGCTCCGCGAGCAGGAGTCCAAGGCCATAGATCCCTCCCAGCAAGAATGCCGCAAAACCCCCGACTATGAGCTCTCCCCAGCCGAGGTAACCAAGAAAAAGGCCGAGGACGCCGGCAAGTTTGACGTCCCCGAAGCCCATTCCTCCTGGGTAGAGCAGCGCGAGGCCCAGGTAGATAGCCCAGAGGATGCCGAGCCCCAATATCCCCCGTATCAGCGCGGAAGCATCACCGCCAGCGAACGCTGCACCTCCGAGCAGCCCGAAGCCAACCAGATAGCTCGGCAGCACGATCCGGTTAGGCAACGTGTGGGTGTCGACGTCGATCAGTGCGAGCGTGACGCTGACTGCAGCCAGATACAGGTACGCAAGGATCGTGAAAACCGTGGCTCCTGTACCGGGGATGTCGAATGGTGCGCTGAAAAAGTGACTGGCAACGAGCACGAAGAACAGAGCCGTGCCCAGTTCGACAAGGGGGTACCGTGCGGAAATCGATGCCGCGCAATCCCGGCATCGACCGCGCAGAAGCACCCACGAGAGCACGGGAATGTTGTCCCAAGGGCGGATACCGGCACCACATGAGCCGCACGCGCTGGGCGGTGCGACGATGGACCGGCCGGCAGGAACACGGAAAATCACAACGTTGAGGAAAGAGCCGATCAATGCGCCAAAAATACCCACACCGAACAAAGGAAATACTGCGGCTATCACCCGAGATCCAACGTGCTGAGAGGATCGCCCAATTGCGCGCCCGTTTGGACGGGATTCGTCAGGCCGCCACTGAGATCGATCCCCTGCACGCCAACCGGTACAAATTGGAGGGACGCCTGCTGGTTGAATTCCACCTCCCCCCCATACATCTGTCCGCGGAAACCGTTGCGATCGCTCTGGATCTTGCAAGGCGTGTAGGCCATCGCTGCGATATTGGTTCCAAAATCTGATTCATTCGTCAGGTAGATGTCGCCCTTCAGGGTGCTCGGAGCGGTAGGGCTACAGGTCGGTTGCCCGTCGGGCACGTCGTCAGGAACAAGGAAGGTCAGTGTGCGCGTGGTCGTCGCGGAGAAATAGAGCTTGTCAAACGTGAACTTGTTCGCCACTAAAACGATGTCGGATTTCAGAGCGACGTAGTCCATGTCGTTGCTCGTCGTCACCGGGGTGTTGGGGCACGCGTTCAAGAAATTGACGACGGTAGGCGTGATGTAGGTAGCGATCCGTGCCCACTCTGTTCCCGCCGCGTTGTTCTTGCTGATATTGCATGAGCCTGTCCAATTGACGATGTTGTAACCCATCCCGGTCCAATGCGCGGGATCCCAATTGATATCGGTCCAGTTCGGGATGGCAGGAATGGGCACCGTTGCGCCGGACCTGACGGTCGCAGTGTTGTAGGTACTGTTCGTAATCGAAAGCGTCCCGGTGGCCCAAATCGACCCACCGACGTTGCTCGAGTCGATGTCGACATTGCCATTGACATGGATCTTCCCTGCAACGTCGCACATATTCAGCTTCGCGTTGCCCCCACCCAAAATCAGGTCGCCGCCAATCTTCGCGTTGTTCGTACATACGACGTCGCCCGTTTTGACCATCACAGACGTCGCAACGCTGTTGTTCGCAGAACTGAGGTTGAACTTTTTGAGGACCCCATCAACGGAGTTGGCATACACGGCGGCTCCATCGATGGGTACCTGCACGATGATCGGCACCCACTTGTAGATGGCCTGGACTGTGCTCTTGTCCCCTGAACTGGCCCGTGCTACGCCGAGCTGTTCCGCAGTTCCGACCGACGTGATGCGAACGTGGGTCGCGCTGACCGGCGGACACCCGTTTGTCCAGGTCGACCCGCTGTTCAGCGAGTGGCTTATGGTCGACGTGAAGACCGGGGTCACCGTCGAAGTAATTGCGTTCCCGAGCGCTGAACACCCATTCGTTGTCGTTAGTCGCGCGAGGGCGACGTCGAGACCGGCCTCGGCAGCTGCATGGGATTGAACGCCGGCGCGGGACGCGCTTGTCGTTCCGGCGGCTTGCACGGTCACGGTGCCTACCGTCACGGTCACGATCGAGAGCACCACCATGATGCCCAGTACTGCGATCAGTGCGCTTCCCCGTTCGCCATGACGGACTCGAGCGATTGCTTTGGTCAGGAACATGGCAAACTCACCCCGGGGCTGGCAGTCGGCCTCGGCTGGCGGCTGGTCTCTGTCGTCTGGATCAGAACTGGCGCACCGGCGGCACCGGCGACCGTGAAGGTGAGACCGACTTGGGAGCCAGTCGTGACGAACACAGGCGTTGACCCTGATCGCTGAACCCCGGTTGCAAGCTGAGTCCAGGTGGCCGTGACGGCCGCAGGGGAGGCCGGATCAGCGATGGCAATTGTCGAACGCCTCGTGCGGATCTCCCCGTTCCCGAAATACCACGCTACGAAGCGCACCGAGACCGGGGTGGTCAGGGCATTGTCGACGACGGTCAGACGCAACAGACAGGTGCCGACAAAGGGCACTGCTGTAGACAGGTCCCGTGCCCCGCGAACGTCACGAGTGAGCGCCTTGGCAACGAGTTGACCTGTATTGCTGGATTGAGCTGCGGCTCGAACGCTGGATTGAGCGTTCAGCGTGCTGACCAGCAAACCCCCGATGAGAGCCATCACCAGCACACCGAGTGCTGCGGACACCACCAGTTCGATCAGTGTAAAGCCGCGAGTCGACAAACTGGGACCGCGCATCACGGTGTGGCTCTCTTGACGAGCACCAATGTGGTCGCTCGCGCCAGTACGGGCGTCGGCACGCCCACCCGAGTGACCTCGACGCTCACGTTCACGACTCCCGGGTAATCCGCGGCGGACGGACATGCGCCGACGAATCGACGGATCGAAAGCGGGACACCGCGGGCGTCCGCCGTGACCGTCGACGGCCCGGCACCGAAGGAGCTGATCGTGGCGCAGTCGGCGCTCAAAGCCCTAACCGACGCAAGCTCCTGGCCGGCAAACTGGCTCGCCGTTGCCAGCGTCGCGTTGCTACTGGAGTTTCGCATTCCCTGGACAAGGACCGGCAGGATCGCAATGGTAAGAATAGCGAGGAGCATCATGGAGATCATGATTTCGACCAGGCCGATGCCACCATCCCGGCTCTCCGGAAGCGCCAGTCGTTTACGGATGGTCTTCATGATTCACCTGCCTTCGGCTTCGGGCTTCAGCAAGGCCGGCGCAGGTCCGGCCGGAGCGGTGAGCTCCAAACGCCTCATGGTGGAACTCCGCATTGCGCGAAGCCCCACCGAGAGGAAATTGGGCTGTTAGCAGGTGCCGCCATTGACGACACCATTGGCGTCGCTCACGGAGAAGACTTTCGTCGTGCTGCTCGTGCCGGCGATGCAGAACCCAGCCGTCGACGTGGCCAGTGCGAGAGCCGATGTGTTCGAGCTCTTAGTAACTCCATACGACTTTCCGGCAGTTGTCACGCCAGTGGCAGCGACGTAGAGCGCGTCGAAGGCGGCCGCCGAAGTCGCAGCAGGGAAGTCCGTGGAGTAGGCAACCATTGCAATCTTGAAATTGGCGAGGTCCGACTTCGTGGCGCTCTCCTTCGCGCTGCCCTGCACACCCAGGTACACGGGTATGGCGATGGCGGCGAGGATGCCGATGATGATGACGACCACCAGGAGCTCGATCAGGGTGAATCCCTTTTCGTTCGCTTCGGGGTTCTTGCGACGGGCGTTGAGTGCGTTGAGGCTGCGAGTGAGCACGATGGGATCCATTCGATAGGTGGCAAGAGAACCGGCCTTCGGGAACCGATCAGGATTTCACTTTACTGGCAACAACTCCCGGCTAAGACCCACGTGAGGGGGTTATTTGGTTTCGACACGCCCCCAATGCTGGGGGCACAAACAGTCACTTCCACCGCCTTGGGTCTCGGGGGCGCCAAGCGAGCTCTTGGACGTTATTTGACCACGCTGGCGATGCTGAAAATCGGCATGTACAGCGCGACGACCATGCCGCCGATCACGACGCCGAGGAATGCGATCATGAGGGGCTCGATCATGGCCGTCAGCTGTTCCGTGGCCGCCTGCACCTCGTCGTCGTAGAAGTCCGCAATTTTGTCGAGCATGACCTCGAGCGAGCCGGCATCCTCGCCGACTGCGATCATCTGGGTCACCATCGGAGGGAACACCGGCTGCTGCAGCAGCGGCGCGGAAATTGACCGCCCCTGGCGCACGGACTCCGCGACCTCGTTAAGTGCGTTCTCGATCACCCAGTTACCCGAGGTTTCACCGACGATCTTCAATGCCTGCAGGATCGGAACACCGGCGCCGATCATGTTGGAAAAGTTTCGGGCGAAGCGTGCAACTGCGATCTTCTTCAGAAGCGGGCCGAAGACGGGCAGTTTGAGCTTCAACGGGTCGACGAATTTGCGCACTCGATCTGTGTTCTTGTTTTTCCTCCACCAGACGCTGAAGGCGATTATGGCAATGGCAGAGGTCGGGGCCACCCAGACCATAGACCGGGAGATGTAGACCAACAGCATTGTCGCGGCGGGGAGCCCACTGCCCATACCTGAGAACATCTCCTCGAAGATTGGCACGATGAAGATCAACATGATCATCACGGCTACTAAAGACATGAGCAAGACCATCACGGGGTAGGTCAACGCCGACTTGATGGTGTTGCGGAGTTTGACCTCCTTCTCGAAGTTGGCCGCGATCGACTCGAGCGCGCCGTCGAGGAACCCGCCGACCTCGCCGGCACGAACCATGTTGATCATGATCGGGGGAAACGACTCGCTGTGCTTGCCCAGCGCGTCGGAGATCGAGGTGCCGGTTTCCACGTCGTCGCGCACCTGCACAAGGAGTTTCGCGAGAGGCGGGCTTTCGGTTTGCTCCGCCAGGATGTTCAGCGCGCGCAGCAGGGACAGGCCCGAGCCGATCATCGTTGCCATCTGACGGCTCATGATGGCGAGGTCCTTGAGTCCGACGCCCTTGCTGAAACCGGGGATCGTGATTTCCCGGCCGAGCCCCGTGCCCTCTGGTGCCGCTGCGATCGAGATGGGAGACAATCCCATCGTATTGAGACGGGAGGCGACGGCCGCCTCGCTGGAGGCATCCACCTTGCCCTTGATGATCTTCCCGGAGGCGTCACGTCCCTTGTAGGCGTACGCCTGTACGGTGGCCATCAGCGCTTCTCGCGGGAGTAGGAGTCACCGAAGTCGATACCCCCGGAGGCGATCGCGCGCCCAATGTCATCCGATGGGGATTCCGACCGCTGGATCAACTGGCCGATGGCGTCCGGCTCCTGCGCCTTTTCGAGCGCCGCTTCACGGGTGATCTGGCCGGCATCGACGAGCTCTGCCAGGTGCTGGTCCATCGTGTGCATGCCCAGCCCGCGACCGGCCTGCATCATCGAGGTGATCTGGTAGGTCTTGCCCTCGCGGATCAGGTTGCCGATTGCGGGAGTGGTCACGAGCACTTCGGTGGCGACAACACGGCCCTTCCCGCTGGCCTTCTTGACCAGCGTCTGACAGACGACACCCTGCAGGGTGGCGGCCAGCTGAGCGCGCACCTGACCCTGCTGATGCGGCGGGAAGACGTCGATCACTCGGTCGATGGTCTGTGCTGCGGACTGCGTGTGCAACGTGGCGAAGACGAGGTGCCCGGTCTCAGCAGCGGTCAACGCAACCGAGATCGTCTCCAGGTCGCGCAGCTCGCCAATGAGGATCACGTCGGGGTCCTGCCGCAGAACGTGCTTTAGAGCGTTTGCGAAGCTGTGCGTGTCGTGGCCGACTTCCCGCTGGTTGACCAGCGATTTCTGATGCCTGTGCAGAAATTCGATCGGGTCTTCCACGGTCATGATGTGGTCCGCGCGGGTGCGGTTGACGAGGTCGATGATCGCGGCGAGCGTCGTTGACTTGCCGGAACCCGTTGGCCCGGTCACGAGCACGAGCCCCCGAGCGAGGCCGGCGAATTTGCCGATGGAAGCCGGCACGCCGAGCTGTTCCAGAGGCTTGATCTCGCGGGGAATCAGACGGAAGGCTCCGCCGACGGAATCGCGCTGCTGGTAGAAGTTGACACGGAAGCGCGCCCCACCCGCGGTGTAGGCGAAGTCGAGTTCCTGTTCCCGCTCGAACCGCTCACGTTGGTCGGGGAGCAGCAGACTGTAGAGGGCCTTGGAAACCTTTTCCGGCATCCATCGTGGCGCGCCCTCGATGGGCCGGAGACCTCCGTCCACACGGATGCTGGGAGGCGCCCCGGCCGTGACGTGAAGGTCGGACGCATTTCGCATCACGACCTCCTCGAGCGCAGCAATCAGGTCGGGATCTGCATTCCCGAGTGCGGCGCGCTGCTCGGGGGTGAGTCGAGATTCGGCCCGGGCAACCTGTGGGGCGATGGGCTGTGGTGCAGCAGCGCGACGCCCGGGTGACGTGTATTCATCGAGTGAGTACACCTTGGTGGTTGCAGTATCGACCGAAGGTGGTACGGAGCCGTCCAGCGAGTAGACCGGAGTGGCGGCATCCTCTGTGAGAGGCAGCCTGTGCGTCGGTCGTGCCCAATCGACGCTCTCCTCAGGCGGCGTCACTGGAATCACATAAATGGGCTCATCCATGAAGCCGTCCCTCTCCTCGGGTGCCACTAGGCAACCACTCGCAAAATTTCATCAATCGAAGTCAGCCCGAGCTTGGCCTTCGCCCAACCGTCCTCACGGAGGGAAATCATTCCCTGCTCGCGAGCCATCCGGCCGATTTCTGCGCTCGAAGCGCGCGTCACGGCAAGGCGCTCAATCTCCTCGGTCACGGTCATCACCTCATGAACGGCGATGCGACCTCGGTAGCCGGTGTTGGAACAGTTCGTGCAACCAACGGGCTGGTAAATCGTTGGCAGCGGGAGGTCAGGGTCAAGCGAGAAACGCAACCGTTCAACGTACTCGCGGTCAAGCACGGCCGGCTGTTTGCAGCGCGGACAGAGCCGCCGCGCAAGGCGCTGGGCGACCACGCTGTCGAGGGCAGAGCCGACCAGGAACGGTTCGATTTCCATCTCGGTGAGGCGCGTGATGGCGCTGGGCGCATCGTTGGTGTGCAAAGTGGAGAGCACGAGGTGGCCCGTCAACGAGGCCTCGATGGCGATTTGCGCGGTCTCGTGGTCGCGGATCTCACCCAGCAGGACGACATCCGGGTCGCTGCGCAGAATGGAGCGGAGCGCGCTCGCGAAGGTGAGGCCCGCTTTGGGATTCACCTGGACCTGGTTGATGCCTTTCATCCGGTATTCCACCGGGTCTTCGACGGTGATCACGTTGATCTCGGGCCGGGCTACCGCGCCGAGCGTCGTATACAAGGTCGTCGACTTGCCGGAACCGGTCGGCCCGGTTACGAGGATCATGCCGTAAGGCTTGCTGTACGAAGTTTTGTACGCCTGGAAGTTATGTTCCAGCAGTGCGAGATCACGCACGTCGAGGCTGGTGTTCGAGTTGTCCAGGATTCGCATGACGATCTTCTCGCCCCACACCGTGGGGAGAGTTGCCACCCGGAGGTCGATCTTGCGACCACCGTGGCTGACCGACATTCGTCCGTCCTGAGGCTTCCGCCGTTCGGCGATGTCGATGTCACTCATGATCTTGAGTCGTGAGATCACGCCGCTTTGGATGCTCTTGGGCGCCGTCTGCATCTCGTGCAGAACACCGTCGATGCGGTAGCGCACCCGCATGTCAGTTTCCGCGGGCTCGATGTGAATATCGGAGGCCTTGTCCTGGATGGCCTGGCTGACGAGGAGGTTCACGAACCGCACGATGGGAGCGTCATCGTCGCCGGAGTCTGTTGCGCCGAATGCGGACGTGTCGACCGGGGCGTTCTCCTCCTCCATCGTGGAGGTGAGATTGCTGAGCTCGTCGTCGGCGCGATGGTAGCGGGTGATGGCGGCGAGCAGGTCGGCGCGCTCGGCGACGACCTGGGTGACGCGCATCCGTGATGCTTCGCGCACGTCGTCGACGGCGAAGACGTTGCCGGGGTCGACCATGGCCAGGATCAGGCGCCCATTGTCGATGGCGATCGGGAGCACTTCGTGGCGTTTGCAGACGGCCACCGGCACGAGCGCGACGGCCAGGCGATCGACGGGGTAATCGATCAGCTCGACGAAGGGCAGGTTGGCCTGCTGGGCCCGAGCCTTGGCGAACTGCACCTCGGTGATGACACCCTTGGCAACGAGGGCGCGCACGGCGGTCTCGTCGGCGGGATCGCCGGCCATGAGGTGGTCCAGCTCTTCGATCGGCAGCAGACCGTGCAGGATCAAGATTTCGGTGAGGCTGGCCACGCGATCCCCTCGAACAGGCTCGGTAAGTGAGTAACGACTAACGCTATCGTCGGGGCCGGGAGTCTTGCCAGACCCACATTGAGGGTGGGCGTGGTTTGAAAAAGCCTCTGTTCAGTGATCCTAACGCTGCCCGGCATCCGCTCGGTTGCGGCCCGCGGATTGTGGCGGTGGAATGCGGCCGGAGTGAAGCGGGTCTCAGCCCGCCTGGAGACGGCTAGACACCGCTCCAGAGGTTGTCGATGATGTTCTGCGTGTACCCCAGGGGGCCGGCATTCGTGTACTTCGTGGCGAGCCAGATGCCGTTCCGCAGGAAGTGGGACTCGCCGAACGCACCGTCGAGCGTGTTGGTTTGAATGATGCAGCGGCGGCCGTCGGATTGGCCGAAGCACTCCAGCCCGTTTGCGATGAGCCTGGCCTCCACGGCGGCACTCTGCTCCGGCGTCACCCAGACCACGTTGGTGACGATCCCGACGTCGGATCCGCCGTACGGGCTCGCCCAGACGCAGGTCAGGTGGTCGAGAGTGTCTATCTCGGCACGCAGTGCGTCGTCGTCCGTGCCGTGGGACACACCGCTGTCCGATTCCTGGGTCCAGGCCGGGTTCAGCGCGAGGCCACCGAGCGCCTGGACCATTTCCGGGCTGTAGAGCTGCGTGCATGAGGCCGGACGCGGCACGCCCGGCGCCGCGGTCTGCCCGGGGGCTGCGGTGGGCGCTCTCGTGGGCGCTTGGGTGGGGGATCCGGTGGGCACCGATGTCGCGTCGGGTGTTCCACTGGGTCCGGGAGCCACGATGCCGGATCCGGTGGACTCCCCCGCGCCCGGGAGCCCCTCGCCGCCCCGCCAGATAAGCGCCACCACGAGTGCGATGGCCAGCGCCGTTCCGAGAATGGCTAGACCGATCCAGAACCGCCGTCGGGTTGCCGGCGAGCCCGGCGTTGGGGGCTCATTCCCGGGCGCATCGTCGTTCCGGTTCCGGTTCCCGTTCTCGGCCGCATTCTCTGGGCTCATCGGCGCATCCTCCGAAGTTCTGCCCTCCACCATATCCGGGGTCTCAATTGAGGCAATCGGCTACCTGGGATGCCTCTCTGGCGGCAATTCGACGGCGAAAACAGTTTCGAATCAACTTCGCACAAAGTTGAGAAACACTCGCTTACAAGTGCGTTTTAAGCTATTCTCATATCATGATCACCCTCGCGGACGACCTCAGGCAGGCAACGGATGCCGTCGCCCGCCTGGGCTCGTCCAGCGCAGACTATGAGGCCCTGCCCGACGCCGTGGTGTTGGCCGGTCAGAAGCAGCTCGCGGCCGCCCGGCGCCTGCTCGATACCCGGTCCGCGTGGATGGCCGCGACCATCGCCCGCCGTTCCCGGCCCGAGCTCGGGCACTCGGGTCTGGCAGCGCAGCAGGGGTTCCTCTCGCCCGAAGCCCTGATCCAGAAGTGGACCGGCTCGTCCAAAGGCGACGCGTACAAGCTGGTCGCGGTCGGCACGATGATGGCCGACACCGAGGCGGCCGAGAAGCTCGTCGAAGCCGCCCTCTCGTCGCCCGACATTGATGCCGCCGGCATGGCCGGATTCGTCGCAAAGGTGCCCTGGCAGGCACCGATCGCCCGGGCCGTGACAACCGGCACCCTCTCCGTCGACGCGGCCGAGTCGATCCGTTCCGGACTCGGTCAGATCGATGCCGCGGTCACGGCTGAGAAGCTCGGGGCGGCACTCGAGACGCTGTTGGCCGAGGCGTCGACTCTGAACACCGACGAGGTCTTCAAATGCGCGAGACGGATGCGCGACCGGCTCGACGAGGCCGGCATCGCCGCCCGCGAGAAACAGGCCCACGACGACCGCTACCTGAAGGTCTACCGGCTCAGCAACGGCAACGTGCGCCTGAACGGGCTCTTCGCCCCGGAAGACGGCGAGTTCGTGCTCTCCACCTTCGACTCCATCACCGCTCCCCGCCGCGGCGGAGTGAGGTTCGTGGACCCGAAAAGGGCAGCCTGGGCCAAACGCCTGCAGGAGGACCCGCGCAGCACCGAACAGATCGCCGCGGACTCCCTCGTGCAACTACTCAAAATCGCCGGCGAGGCCGATCCCGGCCGGGTGTTCGGCGGGCGCCGCCCCGCGGTGCGTGTGATCATGACCGAGAAGGCGCTCAAGCCGGGTCAGCCGGGAGCCCCGGACCTTGCCGATGCCGCCGATTCCGCCGAGTTCGCCGCTCACGGTCAGATCGAGGGCAACCCGGTCCCGATCTCGCAGGAGACCATCGGCCGGCTGCTCTGCGACACCGGCACCCGCGGCATCCAGCTCGACGCAGAAGGCCAGATCATCAACGTCGGCCGCGACGAACGCCTCTTCACAGAGGCCCAGCGCGCCGCGATGGCCGTACGCGACGGCGGATGCCTCTGGGTCGACTGCGACAGATCACCCGCCTGGACCGAAGCCCACCACAGTAACGAATGGCTCAAAGACAACGGGAACACCGACCTCGCCGACGGAGTACTCCTCTGCCACCCGCACCACCTGCTGCTGCACAACCAGCACTGGACGATCCTCCGCAACGGAACGGACTACTCGCTCCGGCCACCGGTGGAAGTGGACCCGGAGCAGAAGTTGATCGCACTGCCGAGCAAGAGACCTGGGCTTTAGGCCGGGAGTCTGGCCTCTGGGCTCGACGGGCTCGACGGGCTCGACCAGCGTCGGGGGATCCTTCGGAGATCGGGTCGCCGGGTTTCGACAAGCTCAACCTCCGGAGATCGGGTCGCCGGGTCTCGACAAGGCCAACCACCGGAAATCGGGTCGCCGGGTCTCGACAAGCTCAACCACCGGAAATCGGGTCGCCGGGTCTCGACAGGCTCGACCACCGGGATGGGGAACCGGCGGGCGGGGTCAGGGGGCGAAGAGCAGGGCGGGGGACGCGCTGGGGGCCGGCTTCGAGAAGAGGTAGCCCTGGCCGTAGCGGCAGCCCATTCCCTGCAGCAGGTCCCGCTGGGAGGGCGTCTCGATGCCCTCCGCGACGACGTCCAGGTTCAGGGAATCGGCCAGGCGCAGGATTCCCTCCACGATCGCGCGATCGTGGTCGGAACTCTCGACGTCGCGAATGAACGTCAGGTCGATCTTGAGCAGGTCGACCGTGAACGCTCGCAGGTGAGTGAAGGACGAATACCCCGTGCCGAAGTCGTCGATCGCCAGGCGCACACCGAGCGCGCGCAGTTCCTGGAACGTCCTGGCCGCGGAATCGATGGCGTGGAGCACCGCGCTCTCGGTCAGCTCCAGCCAGAGCTGTTCCGGCGGCAACCCCGATTCGGCGAGGGCCCGCTTGACGACGTCACCGAAGTCATCCTGCACGAACTGCCGCGCGGACACGTTGACGCTGACCGCCATTCCCGGTTCCAGCCCCGTGGCCGCCCGGCAGGCCTGACCGAGCACGGTCGCCCCGATCCCCTTGATCAGGCCCACTTCCTCGGCCAGGGCAATGAAGTCCCCCGGCATCACGAGCCCGCGTTCGGGACGACGCCAGCGAGCCAGAGCCTCGGTGGCCACCACCTGGTGGTTCTGCAGGTCCACGATCGGCTGGTACCAGGTTTCGATCTCGCCCAGGTCCACCGCATCGCGGAGGGCCAGCTCGCTGTCGAGCCGCTGATGGATGCGGTACCGGAGATCGTCGTCGAAGACCTCGTAGCGGGCGCGCCCGCGGTCCTTCGCCTGATACATGGCCTGGTCCGCGTTGCGCAGGAGCAGCTCGGCGTCGTCGTGCCCGAGGCCGAAGGCGATCCCGATGCTGGCATCGACGGATGCGAACTGGTCGCCGATCATGATCGGCCGCGCGATGGCCTCCTGGATCGTGTCGGCGACGCGGTGCACGGCCTCGCTGCCGCCGACATCCGGGCAGATCACCACGAACTCGTCGCCCCCGATCCGGGACACCGTGTCGCCGGCCCGGACGCTCTGCCGCAGGCGGAGCGCAACCTCGATCAGCACGGAATCTCCGGCGTGGTGCCCGAGGCTGTCATTGACGAACTTGAATCGGTCGAGGTCGATGAACAGCACCGCAACACCGCGACCCTGCCGCGAGCTTTGCAGCAGCGCCTGCTTCAAACGGTCGAGCAGCAGCAGACGGTTGGGCAGGTTCGTCAGCGGGTCGTGGAAGGCCAGGTGTTCCACCCGCGCCTCCGCGCGGCGGCGGGCGGTGATGTCCTCCACCTGGTACAGCAGTCCCCCGACCTGGTCGCCCTCGAAGATCTCGGCGATGCTGACCTTGACCCAGGTTTCCTGGATGCCGCTGTGGCGCATCCGTCGGTCCAAGCGCTGGCGGGTGGACGCGCCGTCGAGATCCGGGCCGTCCGGCAGCGCGTCGCCATCGTTCTCCGGCGGCATGAAGATCGTGTCGATGGGGGTGTCGACCAGTGTGCTGCTTCGCCCTGCCAGCTCCAGGAGCCGTTTGTTGGCAGCCACCACTTGTCCGTCGAGGGACACGATGGCCGTTCCGAGCGGCGAGGAGGCGAAGGCGGCCTCGAACCGGGCGGCGGCCTCCGCCGCCGCGTTCTCGGCCGCACGCTGCGCGGTCACATCGGTGACGCTGGCCAGGTGCCCGATGACGCCCTTCGCATCACGCATCGGGGCGGTGCTCACCTGCACCCAATTGACCTGCCCTGCCGGAGTACGGAACCGCAGGGTCGTTTCGTAGGGCACGCCGGCGGCGGCGCTCGCTTCCCAACCGCGGAGCACACGCTCGGCGTCGTCCGGATGGAGCGCGCTGGCCCAACCGTCGCGGCGCGACTGGCTCTTCGTCAGGCCGCTGAGCTCGAGCCACTGGTCGTTGGCGGAAATGAGCCCGCCCGTGGCATCCAGTTGCACGATTCCCACCGGTGCGATCTTGATCAGGGTGTGCAGCGTGTCGGCGGTCTCCGCCAGCTGGCGGGTGCGGTTGTCGACGGTCGCCTCGAGAGTGTGGTTGGCCTCGGCGAGAGCGTGCATGGCGGCATCACGCTGGCGATCGAGGTCGCGCAGCCGGCGAGCCGCGACCCAGGCCAGCACGCAGCTGCCCACCGTCATGCCGAGGATCAGGATGGCGACCCCGAAAGCCGTGTCGTACCACCCCCGGCGCTCACCCCACAGTCGAAGCCAGCCGAGCACGAACGGGCCGAGAACCAGGAACGGAAGCACCTGGAAGAGAAGTCGCCCCGCGCTGCCCCCGTTGCGAAGAAGGCCGATCAGGCCGGCATCCGGACGCTGACACAGCAACGCGGACGCCAGGATCGCGATGGCCAGGGCCGTCTGCCAGGCCATGCTCGTGTAGCCACCGAGCGAATACAGCGAGGAGACGCCATAGGCGTAGCCGAGGATCGCGACCAGGCTGACGCCTAAGGCCGCGAGCGCGAAGCCGAGCATCACGGCGGACCGAGAGGCCCGGCCTGCGACGACGGATGCCCCCAGCAGGACCAGCGCCACCGCCGTGGCCGGCGCCATCCGTTCGGGTTGTCCCCCGAAGTCGATTCCGGGCAACAGAACATCGATGCCGAGCGAATGGCCGAAGACGTACTCGGCCAGCGTGAGGGCGCCGATCACGGCGGCCACCAGACCCAAAGTCAGGGGCAGTCGGCGACGGTCGAACGCGAGCAGGGCAACCGCCACCAGCACGAGCCCCACTACCGCCGTCGGCTTAATCGCCAACAGGGAACCGATCACCGGCGGCAGGGCGTCGACGCCGACATACCAACCGACCAGAATGAGGAGCCCCGTGGCACCGACTACCGCCGCACCGACCTGCCCGACCAAACGCATGCTGTTTCTTCGATCCCGAAAAGTAACGGTGCCGGCCGTTGTGTCAACAGACTGGGTGGGCGAATTGCGCCGACCTCTCGGCCGCCGAGCGTCGACCGTTGCGCGCCCGATGTCAGGCATCACGCCAGACGTTCGCGATGATGTCGTGCGTGTAGCCGTCCGGTCCGGCATTGAAGTAGCGGGTGGCCAGCCAAATGCCGTCGCGAAGGAAGTGCGACTCGCCGGCGAGCTCACCGTTCTCCGTTGCCTCGAGGAGGCAGCGCATGCCGTCAAGTTCCTCGTAGCAGTTCATGCCGGCGGCGGTCAGCCGGCTCTGAACCTGGGATTGCTGCTCCGGGGTGACCCAGACCAGTTCCGTGGTGAGTCCCAGGCCGGACCCGCCGTTCTCGTTCGCCCAGACGCAGGTGAGGTGTTCGCCGGCGGCGTCGATCAGGGTGACCAGCTCTGCGTCGTCAGAGCCTCGGGTGACTCCCGAGTTCTCCTCGGTCACCCAGGCGGGGTTCAGCACCAAATCATCGAAAGCCGCCACCATCGCCGGGCTGTACAGCTGCTCACACTGGGTGGGGCGGGGCACCCCCGGCGCGGACGTCGCCGCCGGTTCCGGAGTGATGGCCTGCGGGGCGGGAGACGAACTCGGCTGCGGTCGCCCGGCCGTGGCGGCCCCGGGCGTGCCCGCTCCCCCGCGCCAGACAATGAGCAACACGACGAGAGCGACGACCAGCAGGGAGCCGACGGTGCCGAGGAGCACCCACATCCGTCGACGCGTCAACACCGAAGCGGACACCGGACCTGCAGCCATGCGATACCCCCAGGATGTTTGGGCACCAGCCTACCGTGGGTCGCGGGAGGCTCGGCTCTCGACAGGCTCGACCACCGGGTGCGGCTCGACCACCGGCGGGCGTTAACGGAGGATGGCCCCCTGCCGAGGCAGAGGGCCATCCGTGGAACCTATCGCTAGTGACTAGTTGTAGGTGCCGGGGGTGAAGTCGTCCGACGAGAAGCTGTCGAAGTCGACGAAGCTGAGGTCACCCTCGTTGAACGCTGCATCATCGGTGAAGATGCGGTTCGGGTAACGCTCGGCCTTGGCCTCATCCGTTGCCTCGACGGTGACGTCGCGGTAACGGGCAAGACCGGTGCCGGCCGGGATCAACTTACCGATGATGACGTTCTCCTTGAGGCCCATCAGCGGGTCGCTCTTGCCTTCCATAGCCGCCTGGGTCAGAACCCGGGTGGTCTCCTGGAAGGAAGCGGCCGACAGCCAGGACTCGGTCGCCAGCGAAGCCTTGGTGATACCCAGGACTTCCTGACGAGCCGAAGCCGTCTTCTTGCCCTCGGTGAGCGCGGTGCGGTTGAGGTCGTTGTACTTCAACCGGTCAACGAGCTCGCCGGGGAGCAGGCCGGTGTCGCCGTGCTCGACGACGGTGACCTTACGAAGCATCTGGCGAACGATGACCTCGATGTGCTTGTCGTGAATCGGCACACCCTGCGAACGGTAGACATCCTGCACGCCACCGACGATGTGCTTCTGCACGGCGCGAACACCCTTGACCCGAAGAACTTCCTTCGGGTCGACGGCGCCGATGATGATCTGCGTGCCGAGCTCGACGTGCTGGCCATCCTCGACGAGGAGGGTGGAGCGCTTGAGCACCGGGTAGGCAATCGCCTCGTCGCCGTTGTCGGGGGTCAGGATGACCTTCCGGCTGCGGTCGGTGTCCTCGATGGTGATGCGACCGGCGGTGTCGACGATCGGCGACGCACCCTTGGGGGTACGGGCCTCGAACAGTTCCTGCACGCGAGGCAGACCCTGGGTGATGTCGTCGGCGGATGCCGATCCACCGGTGTGGAAGGTACGCATCGTGAGCTGGGTACCCGGCTCACCGATGGACTGTGCAGCGATGATACCGACGGCCTCACCGATGTCGACGAGCAGCCCGGTGGCCAGCGAACGGCCGTAGCAGACCGCGCACACACCGACGGCGGACTCACAGGTCAGCACCGAGCGCACCTTGATGGACTCGACACCGGCCTCGACCAGCTTGTCGATGAGCACGTCGCCCACGTCGTCGCCGGCGTCGGCGACAACCTCGCCCTTGGCGTTGACCGCCGCGGCGGCCAGGCTGCGAGCGTAGACCGCGTTCTCCACGTTGGGGTGGCGAACGAGGTCGCCCATCGGGTTGACCTCCGCGATCGGCAGTTCCAGGCCCTTGGTCGTGCCGCAGTCGTCTTCACGGATGATGACATCCTGCGAGACGTCCACGAGACGACGCGTGAGGTACCCGGAGTCAGCGGTACGCAGAGCCGTGTCGGCCAGACCCTTACGAGCACCGTGAGTAGCAATGAAGTACTCGGCGACGGACAGGCCTTCGCGGTAGCTCGAGATGATCGGGCGAGGGATGATCTCACCCTTCGGGTTGTTGACCAGGCCTCGCATACCGGCGATGTTCCGCACCTGCAGCCAGTTACCACGGGCACCGGAGGTGACCATGCGGTTGATGGTGTTGTCCTTCGGGAAGTTCTCCTGCATGGCCGCGGCAACGTCTTCCGTTGCCTTGGTCCAGATCTGGATGAGCTCCTGGCGACGCTCGAGGTCGGTCGTGAGACCCTTCTCGAACTGCGACTGAACCTTGGCGGCCTGCTTCTCGTAGCCGGCAACGATCTGCGGCTTGTTCGGCGGGGTCAGGATGTCGCTGAGCGCCACGGTCACACCGGAGCGGGTAGCCCAGTAGAAACCGGCGTCCTTGACGCGGTCCAGCGTCGCGGCAACTTCCACCTTCGGGTACCGCTCGGCGAGGTCGTTCACGATCGCCGAGAGGGTGCCCTTGTCGGCGACCTTTTCGAAGTACGGGTAGTTGACCGGCATGGCCTCGTTGAAGATGGCGCGGCCGAGCGTGGTGGTCACCAGCACGACACCGACAGCCTGCCCATCGACCAGTTCGACTCCGTCGGGCTGCGTGCCCTCTTCGAAGAACTTGTCGGTGAGGCGGATGCGCACCTTGGCGTTCAGGTCGAGCGACTTCTGGTCGAAAGCAAGAATCGCTTCCGCAACCGAGGAGAACGCGCGGCCCTCGCCGATGACGCCTTCCTTGAGCGTGGTCAGGTGGTGCAGACCGATGATCATGTCCTGCGTGGGCAGGGTCACCGGGCGACCATCGGACGGCTTCAGGATGTTGTTCGACGCGAGCATCAGGATGCGCGCTTCGGCCTGGGCTTCCATCGACAGCGGCAGGTGGACTGCCATCTGGTCACCGTCGAAGTCGGCGTTGAACGCGGCACAGACGAGGGGGTGCAGCTGGATGGCCTTACCCTCCACGAGCTGAGGCTCGAACGCCTGGATGCCGAGGCGGTGAAGCGTCGGCGCACGGTTCAGCAGCACGGGGCGCTCGCGGATGATCTCCTCGAGCACGTCCCAGACCTGCGGGCGTGAACGTTCGACCATGCGCTTGGCGGCCTTGATGTTCTGAGCGTGGCTCAGGTCGATCAGGCGCTTGATCACGAACGGCTTGAACAGCTCGAGTGCCATCTGCTTGGGCAGACCACACTGGTGCAGCTTGAGCTGCGGGCCGACGACGATGACCGAACGGCCGGAGTAGTCGACGCGCTTGCCGAGCAGGTTCTGACGGAAACGACCCTGCTTGCCCTTGAGCATGTCGCTCAGGGACTTGAGGGCGCGGTTGCCGGTACCCGTGACGGGACGGCCACGACGACCGTTGTCGAAGAGCGCGTCAACGGCCTCCTGCAGCATCCGCTTCTCGTTGTTCACAATGATCTCGGGGGCACCGAGGTCAAGCAGACGACGCAGGCGGTTGTTGCGGTTGATCACACGACGGTAGAGGTCGTTGAGGTCGCTGGTCGCGAAGCGGCCACCGTCGAGCTGCACCATCGGGCGCAGTTCGGGCGGGATCACGGGGACGACGTCGAGCACCATGGCGGCCGGCGAGTTGCCGGTGATGATGAACGCGTTGACCACGCGGAGGCGCTTGATCGCACGGATCTTCTTCTGGCCCTTGCCCTCGGCGATCTGCAGGTGCAGGTTTTCGCTCTCGGTGACCAGGTCGAAGGCCTCGAGGCGCTTCTTGATGGCTTCGGCGCCCATGTAGGCCTCGAAGTACATGCCGAAGCGGTCCTGCAGCTCGTGGAAGACCGAGTCCTCAGGCTTGAGGTCGCCGACCTTGAGGGTGCGGAAGTCCTCCCACACGCGCTCGAGGTGAGCGATCTGCTCGTCGAGAGACTTGCGGACCTGGCTCATCTCCTTCTCGGCGGCGTCCTTGGTGCGCTTCTTCTGGTCGCTCTTGGCGCCTTCGGCCTCCAGTGCGGCGAGGTCGGTTTCCAGGCGCTGCAGACGGTCGGCGATGCGGGAATCGCGCTGACCCTCGATGGTCTTGATCTCGAGGCGGAGCTCGTTCTCAAGGCCCGGCATGTCCTGGTGGCGGCCGTCTTCGTCCACCGTGATGACCATGTACGCGGCGAAGTAGATGACCTTTTCGAGGTCCTTCGGAGCCATGTCCAGCAGGTAGCCGAGACGCGAGGGGACACCCTTGAAGTACCAGATGTGGGTGACCGGGGCGGCGAGCTCGATGTGGCCCATGCGCTCACGGCGCACCGACGACTTCGTGACCTCTACACCACAGCGCTCACAGACGATGCCTTTGAAGCGCACTCGCTTGTACTTGCCGCACGAGCATTCCCAGTCCCGGGACGGGCCGAAGATCTGCTCGCCGAACAAGCCGTCTTTTTCCGGCTTGAGCGTGCGGTAGTTGATGGTTTCGGGCTTCTTGACCTCACCATGGGACCAGCGACGGATGTCGTCGGCGGTCGCAAGGCCAATGCGAAGCTCGTCAAATGTGGTTACGTCGAGCAATTTCTCTCCTTGGAAAGTATTCGAAGTGTTCGTCATCGGCCGGGCCTAGATGTCGTCGATCGAGGACGACTCAAACCGGGTGGAAATGTTGATGCCGAGTTCTTCCGCAGCGCGGAACACCTCGTCATCCGTGTCGCGCAGGCTGACGGCGGTGCCGTCGCTCGACAGCACCTCGACGTTCAGGCACAGCGACTGCATTTCCTTGATCAGAACCTTGAAGCTCTCGGGGATACCCGGCTCCTGGATGTTCTCGCCCTTGACGATGGCCTCGTAGACCTTCACGCGGCCGAGGATGTCATCGCTCTTGATGGTCAGGAGTTCCTGCAGGGCGTAAGCGGCTCCGTATGCTTCGAGCGCCCACACCTCCATCTCACCGAAACGCTGTCCGCCGAACTGCGCCTTACCACCCAGCGGCTGCTGCGTGATCATGGAGTAGGGGCCGGTGGAACGGGCGTGGATCTTGTCATCGACAAGGTGGTGGAGCTTCAGGATGTACATGTAGCCCACGGAGACCGGGTTCGGGAACGGCTCACCGGAGCGGCCGTCGAACAGCTGGGTCTTACCGGTGTGGTCGATCAGGCGGTCGCCGTCGCGGGTCGGGGTCGTGGAGTCGAGGAGACCCTCGATCTCAACCTCGAGCGCGCCGTCGAACACCGGGGTCGCGACCTTGGTGTTCGGAGCGGCACTGTGCGCGGCCTCGGGCAGACGGCCGGCCCACTTGGGCTTGCCTTCCACCTGCCAGCCCTGCTTGGCGATCCAGCCCAGGTGGGTTTCCAGGACCTGGCCGAAGTTCATCCGGCCCGGGATGCCCAGCGGGTTGAGGATGATGTCGACCGGGGTTCCGTCGGCGAGGAACGGCATGTCCTCGATCGGCAGGATGCGCGAAATGACACCCTTGTTGCCGTGACGGCCGGCGAGCTTGTCACCCTCGGTGATCTTGCGCTTCTGGGCGATGAAGACGGCAACGCGCTGGTTGACGCCCGAGCCGAGCTCGTCGTCGCCGTCCTGCGAGTCGAAGACCTTGACACCGATGATGGTGCCGCGCTCACCGTGGGGAACCTTCAGGCTCGTGTCGCGAACTTCGCGGCTCTTCTCGTTGAAGATGGCGCGCAGCAGGCGTTCCTCGGCGGACAGCTCGGTCTCGCCCTTGGGCGTGACCTTGCCGACGAGGATGTCGCCGGGGCGAACCTCGGCACCGATCCGGATGATGCCGCGCTCGTCGAGGTCGGCGAGCAGGTCAGGCGACACGTTGGGCAGGTCGCGAGTGATCTCTTCCTTGCCCAGCTTGGTGTCGCGAGCGTCGACCTCGTATTCCTCGATGTGAATCGAGGAGAGGGTGTCGTCCTTGACCAGGTTCTGGCTCAGGATGATCGCGTCCTCGAAGTTGTAGCCTTCCCACGGCATGAACGCGACGAGCAGGTTCTTGCCGAGAGCGAGCTCTCCGTTTTCGGTGGCGGGACCGTCGGCGATGACTTCGCCGACTTCGATCCGCTCGCCGGCCTGCACGATGACGCGGTGGTTGTAGCTCGTGCCCTGGTTGGAGCGCGCGAACTTGCGCAGGTAGTACTCCTGCGTGCCGCCCTCGTCGAGCTGGATGGTGACGACGTCGGCCGAAACCTCCATCACCACGCCGGCCTTGTCGGCGGTGAGCACGTCACCGGCGTCAATGGCCGCGAAGACCTCCATGCCGGTACCGACGAGCGGGCTCTCGCTCATCAGGAGCGGGACGGCCTGACGCTGCATGTTGGCACCCATCAGGGCGCGGTTCGCATCGTCGTGCTCGAGGAACGGGATCAGCGAGGTGGCGACGGACACCATCTGGCGAGGCGAGACATCCATGTAGCCGATGTCTTCCGCGGGGAAGAGGTCAACCTCTCCACCCTTCTTGCGGGCGAGAACACGGGCCTCGGCGAAGCGCCAGTCCTTGGTGAGGGGGGCGTTCGCCTGGGCGACGATGAACTCGTCTTCTTCGCTGGCGGTGAGGTAGTCGATCTGGTCGTTCATGACCTTGCCATCGACGACGCGGCGGTACGGGGTCTCAATGAAACCGAAGGCGTTGATCCGGGCGAACGAGGCGAGCGAACCGATCAGGCCGATGTTCGGGCCTTCCGGGGTTTCAATGGGGCACATACGGCCGTAGTGCGAGGGGTGAACGTCTCGCACCTCGACGCCGGCACGGTCACGGGACAGACCACCCGGGCCCAGCGCGGACAGTCGACGCTTGTGCGTCAGTCCGGCGAGCGGGTTGTTCTGGTCCATGAACTGCGACAGCTGCGAGGTACCGAAGAACTCCTTGATCGCGGCGACGACGGGACGCACGTTGATCAGGGTCTGCGGGGTGATCGCTTCGATGTCCTGCGTGGTCATGCGCTCGCGAACGACGCGCTCCATCCGGGACAGGCCGGTGCGGACCTGGTTCTGGATGAGCTCGCCGACGGCACGGATGCGACGGTTACCGAAGTGGTCGATGTCGTCGATGTCGATGCGGATGTCGGTCGGCTTGCCGTCGCGGATCCCGGCGATCGTGGTCTGGTTGTCGTGCAGCGCAACCAGGTACTTGATCGTGGCCAGGATGTCCTTGAGCGTCAGCACGGAGTCGCTGAGCGGCGCCTCGAGGCCGAGCTTGCGGTTGATCTTGTAACGACCGACCTTGGCCAGGTCGTAGCGCTTGGAGTTGAAGAAGAAGTTGTCGAGGAGCGCCCGCGCGGCCTCGGCGGCAACCTGCTCGCCCGGGCGCAGCTTGCGGTAGATGTCCTTGAGGGCTTCTTCCTTGGTGAGGATGTTGTCCTTCTCGAGGGTGAGCTCGATGGACGCGAAGCCCTTGAACTCTTCGAGGATCTCTTCGCTCGTGAGGCCGAGGGCCTTGAGGAAGACGGTGACGGACTGCTTGCGCTTGCGGTCGATGCGAACGCCGACCTGGTCACGCTTGTCGATCTCGAATTCGAGCCAGGCACCACGGCTCGGGATGACGCGAGCGGAGTAGATGTCCTTGTCGGAGGTCTTCTCCTGCTGGCGGTCGAAGTAGACGCCCGGGGAGCGGACCAGCTGCGACACGACGACACGCTCGGTGCCGTTGATCACGAAGGTGCCCTTGGGGGTCATCAGCGGGAAGTCACCCATGAACACGGTCTGGGTCTTGATCTCACCGGTGAGGTGGTTCATGAACTCAGCGTTCACATAGAGCGGTGCGGAGTAGGTCTTGCCCTTTTCCTTGCACTCGTCAATGGTGTACTTCTCCGGCTCGAGCTCCGGGTTGGTGAACGACAGCTGCATCGTTTCGCCGAGGTCCTCGATGGGTGAGATCTCTTCGAAGATCTCGTCGAGCCCGGTGCGAGTCGGCAGGTCCTGTCGACCGGCCGCCTGGCCTTCTGCGACACGCTGTTTCCAGTTGTCGTTACCGACGAGCCAGTCGAAGCTCTCGGTCTGCAAAGCAAGCAGATCCGGAACAGTCAGATTGTCGGTGATCTTCGCGAACGAAAGACGGCCGGCGGCACGTCCGTTCTTGGGTGAGTTGGTGGTTGCGTTGCGCGCAGCAGCCAAGGAAATAACCTCCGTGGACCCCGTCAGGTCTAGTCACTGTTAGTAAGGAATACCGAGTACGAACTCCTCAGACCCTCGAGTTCTGAATTTCCAGTGTTCTGAAATTCTGGGCCGAGGTATGCGTCAAGGTGGCTTGAGCACGCAAAGCCGACCGCAATATGAAGGCAGAGTTTAGTCTGGGAGCGCAATGTTCAACTATAGGCCCGATTGGCTCGCCATGTCCACTCGAATCTTGACGTCCCGGAAATTCTCAGGTATAAGTCCGGCGCGGCCGGCGCTGGAGAGGGCGCAGACTTGAGAGATGAGCAGGCCTGCAGCGCACCATCCGTCGATCACCTTGAAGCTGAGCGGCCACCACGCCGTGATCGAGCCCGACCGGTTCACCCCGGGCAGCTTCAACCTGATCGTGGACGGCACGCCGCAGTCGAATGTGAACATGGACGACCCGGGCGAGCTGTTCTTCGAGTACGTGCAGCGGATCGGGCATGTGATCGACCTGATCGGCGAGGTGCGTGAGCCGATCACGGCGGTGCACCTGGGCGCCGGCGCGCTGACCCTCCCCCGGTATGTGGAGGCCACCCGGCCGGGCTCCCGCCAGCAGGTCGTAGAGCTGGAAAGCGACCTGATCGACTTCGTGCGCGGCGAGCTGCCATGGGACAAGCGGGCGCAGCTGCGCGTGCGGCACGGTGACGCCCGCGAGGTGCTGGCCAAACTGCCGGCCGGACTGACCGGCGCGGTGGACCTCGTCGTCGTGGACATCTTCTCCGGGGCCCGCACCCCGGCCCATGTGACCAGCCGCGAGTTCTACGAGCTGACCGCCCCCCTGCTGTCGCCGCGCGGGGTGCTGGTCGTGAACGTCGCCGACGGGCCCGGACTGCCGTTCGCCCGTTCGCAGGCCGCGACGCTGTCCGCCGTCTTCGGGCACGTGCTCGCCCTCGCGGAGACCCAGGTGCTCAAGGGGCGCCGGTTCGGCAACATCGTCTTCGTCGCCGCGCACACCCCCCTCGACCTGAGCTGGGTGCAGCGGCTACTGGCGGGCGGGCCGCATCCGTCGAAGGTGGTCGAGGGCGCCGAGCTCACACAGTTCATGGCGACCGCACTGGTGACGACGGATGCGACGGCGACCCCCTCGCCGCTGCCCGGCCGCACGATGTTCCAGCTCGGCAGCTGAGCCGGCGGGGGTTGCGCGCCGGGCGCTCGGCGGACGGGGCGCGCAGGCGGCGTGTCCGTGGGATCGGGTGTGGCCGACTAAGGAGTTCCGGGGCCACGGTGCTGCGGTCATCCGGTTTCACGCGGCGGGAAGTGCACCCGCGCCCGAATCTCCTGAGTCAGCCGCAGAGACAGCTCCTGAGTCAGCTGCAGGCACAGCGCCGCATGCTGGCAGATCCCGGCGGATGGCGACGGATCGCCGCCGATCGGGGGCCACCCCGCCCGGCCGGGGCTACGCTGGACGGGACCACGTTTTCTCCGCGGCATGCGCCGCCTTCGCCTCAGGACCACACCCTGCCCATCATCACTGGCTATGACGCCGTCACCCTGCGTGAGAAAGTCGACCTATCCGCTGCTGAGCTGCGCCTCGACGAGCTCGGCGAGCTGCGCAGCCTCTCCGCCCTCAATGAGAAGGTCGTGCTGCTGCGCCTGACCGGTCGGCTCGACGAGGCCTGGGACATGGCGAACGCGGCACTGCGCCAGTCCCGATTCACCGGGTCGCGGGAGGAACTCGCCTTCAGCCGCATCCGTCGCGCCCAGGTGCAGCAGTTCCGGGGCAAGCTCGACGAAGCGGTGACCGAACTGACCCACTGCGTGCTCGAGTCCGAGACGCACGAATGGGCCAGCGTGGCGTCGTTCGCCCGGGAGAGCCGCGGCAAGGTGTACTTCGAACAGGGCGATCTCGACGCCGCCCTGACCGATTTCAAGGCCTCGGTGACGCTGCGCGAGCAGGCCGGAGCCACGCCCGCCCTGCTCGAGAGCGCGCTCGTCGCGGTTGCCGTGGTCGAGTCCTTCATCGCGGAGCGCCGACAGGCCCGCCTCCGTCAGTAGCGCTTCGGCGCCGCACCGGCTCGCTGCCGCTGCTGGCTGGGTCCTGCCGGCTGGGTGGCTGCTGCTGCTGCTGCTGCCGGCTACCAGACATCCGCGTGGTGTGTGCATAACTCCTGCAAATCGCACCGAGGTGGTCGCGGCAGGCCCGGAATTCCGGGCATCACCCGCTCGGTCGCTAGAAATTGCAGGAGTTATGCACGGGAGGGGCTGCCCACCGCGAGGATGGAATCCGGGCATGCTGGAACCAGCACCGGTCAGTGTGCCGGAGCGACGGAGGTGGAGCATGAACGGGCAAATGCGAACGCGCAGCGGCGCGGCCGGGGTGCTGGCGCTGTGCGGGCTCCTGCTGCTCAGCGCGTGCACGGCGACCGCACCCGAGCCGTCGGCGGAGACCTCGACCCCCGCTCGGCCGGTTCCGTCCGACACGGCTGCACCCGGGACATCCGCGCCGACTGGGACCGCCGGGCCAGCGGTGCGGCCGGTCGGCGACCCGGTCGTCATCGCGTCCGGGCTGGAGGCCCCCTGGTCGATCCTGCGCCTGCCGAACGCCGGCACCCTGATCGGCGAACGCGACTCGACGCTCGTGCGCGAACTCCTGCCCGACGGCAGCCTGCGGGAAGCGGGCCGGGTCGCGGAGGCAAGCCCGGGCGGCGAGGGCGGGCTGCTCGGCCTCGCCGCGCTGGCCGACCCTGCCGCACCGGGCGGAGCCGGCTGGGTGTACGCCTATGTCACATCCGCCGACGACAACAAGATCGTGCGGATGCCGCTGCTCGGCACGGTCGGAAGCCACACCCTCGGCCCGTCCGAACCGGTGCAGGGCGGCATCCCGAAGGCCGGGAACCACAACGGCGGCCGACTCGGTTTCGGCCCCGACGGCCTGCTCTACGCCACCGCCGGCGACGCCGGGAACCCGGACACTGCCCAGGATCTGGGCTCTCTCGGCGGAAAGATCCTGCGGATGACGCCGACCGGCGCCGTGCCCGCCGACAACCCGTTCGGCACCCTCGTCTACTCCTACGGCCACCGCAACCCGCAGGGGATCGCCTGGGATTCCAGCGGCCAGCTCTGGGCCAGCGAGTTCGGGCAGAACACCTGGGACGAGCTCAACCGGATCACCCCGGGCGGCAACTACGGCTGGCCGATCGTCGAGGGCCTGGGGCAGGGCAGAGACCCCGCCTACCTCGACCCGGCGCAGCAGTGGGCCACGAGTGAGGCCAGCCCGAGCGGCCTCGCCATCGTCAACGACACCATCTTCATGGCGGCGCTCCGCGGCGAGCGGCTCTGGCGCATCGATCCCTCCTCAGGCGAGGTCGACGACTGGTTTGTGAACAGCTTCGGGCGGCTGCGCGATGTGGTGTCGGGGCCCGATGGCACACTGTGGTTCGTGAGCAATAATACGGATGGCCGCGGCACACCTTCCCCCGGCGACGACCGTCTCTACCAGGTGAGCGTGGCGCCCTGATGGCCGACCTCGACCGGGTGCGGCACTGGGCCGACGCCCTGATCACACTGCACCTCGACCCCAGCTGGACCTTCGCATTCGACAACGCGAAGAAGCGAGCCGGGCTCTGCAACTTCACGGTGCGGCGCATCACCGTGTCCCGCTACCTGGCGGCGCGCTACGAAGACGACGAGGTGCACCAGATCCTGCTGCACGAGGTCGCGCACGCCCTGGCCGGCCCGCGCGCCGGCCATGGGCCGAAGTGGAAGCTGATCGCGCGGAACCTCGGCTACGACGGCAAGAGCACGCACGACGGCGAGATCGCCGACGAGCTCGCGCCGTGGGTCGGCACCTGCCCGGCCGGGCACGTGCATTACCGCTACCGGCAACCGGCCCGGGCATTCGCCTGCGGGCTCTGCGTGCGCGGATTCGACAAGGCGCATCTGATCCGGTGGACACGGCGGGAGATCACCGCCGCGGCCCGGCGTCAGGCCGCCGCGGCGGCGGGCGTCTGACTCTGCCGGTGTCTCTTGGTCTCGACAGGCTAGACAGCCTCGACAGGCTCGTCTGGCTCGACCAACGCTGGATCACCTGGGTCGACAGGCTCGGTCTCGACAAGCTTGGTCTCGACAGGCTCGACCACGTACAGCTAGTCGGTGACCCGGACCTCTTTCCAGAAGGCGACGTAGTTGCTGTAGTCCTGGCCGACACGGTCGAAGGAGGCCGCCGGCGGGGTCGGGTAGCTGAAGGCACGGTCCGGAAGCAGGGTCTCGCCGTCCTGGACGCTGAAGTATTGGCACTCGCCCTTCCAGGAGCAGGTGTACGACGTGGGGCTCTTGACGAGGAACTCGGAGTTCACGCTCGACGGCGGGAAGTACCAGTTGCCCTCGATTTTGAGCAGGTCGGCCTGGGGTGCCTCGGCGATGACGGTGCCGTTGAGTACTGCCTTCATGGGAGTTGCTCCTTCAGTGATGGATTCGAGGGGTCGGCCACAGCGGGCCGTGCCGGGTGCAACCTCAGGCCGGAAAGGCGAATTCCCGCAGTCGGGGGATTCCCGGGGAGGGGGTCGAGGCATCCGTCGCCCGGGCCTGCGTCGCCGGGGCTGGCGTTGCCGGGGTGTCGAGACGCACCGCGGCCTGCACCTCGGCGGCTCGTCCCGCGGCAACGAGGGCCTGGGCGGTTTCGGACGCGGTGACCAGGTGCCGAACGGCCTGCTGGAGTCCGGCGAACCCGGCGGCGGCCGCGGCCGCTTCCGGCGAGCAGTGGTCGATGCCGCGGGCCGCGAGGGCGTCGATCACGGCACCGGCGGCCAGGAAGTCCTCCACCGCGAACCGGGCGCCGCCGCCGTGGCGTCGCTCGCCCACGGCGATCACGGCCACGGAGAACCGGTCCCCCTTCTCCGCCTGCCGGGCGAGCACCCAGTCCGCCACGTTCTCGCGGTCGGCGAGGCTCGCGGCGACGACCTGGTGGTCCCGCAGCGCAGTCGGGAGAACGGGCGCGGACCCGGCCGATGGCAGCGCATCGGCGAGGATGACCACGTCGGCCGCGTCGGCCAGAGCCCGGAATCCGGCCAGCCCGACGTCGAAACGAACCTGGTACTTCTGCTGGGGTGCGGCGCCGGTCATGGTCATCTGTAGCGGTGCCGCTACCGGGCGTCGAAGCGGGCGAGCGCGTCGGCATCCGTGGCGTGGGTCATCGCTGCGCGGGCGGTGTCCAGGGCGGAGACCGGGTCGGCCTCGGACGACGCCAGGCTCAGCCGTCGTTCGGCCTCGGCGAGGCGGGTGCGCGCCGCGGCGCCCACCCGGCCGGGGTTCGCGGTGATGAAGTCGCGCGTCACGGTGATCTGGCTGCGCGCGGCCAGAAGCGCGCCGGTCAGCGCGCCGCGGGCGTTCTCGAGCCGCAGCTGGCGGTTCCGGGCCTCGGAACGGATCATGTCGAGACCGTCCATCGCCGTGCGCAGCCGGGCCTGGTCGGCGGCCGGGTCGCTCAGGCGCGACGGATGCCGCAGCTCACCCACCACCCGGTCGGCTTCCGCGATGACACGGTTCAGTTCGCCGCGCGCCGCGGTCTCCTCGTGGGTGTCGCGCAGGGCGCGCACCTCGGCCAGCTCGGCGTCCGCCGCGTCGAGCGCGCGGGCCAGGGAAACGAAGCCGACGTGCAGTTGGTCTTCGCCCTGTTCGATCGCGTCGAGGAGGGTGCCGGCGCGGTGCAGGGCCTGCTCGGCCGCGAGCAACTGGTCGCCCACGGGGTCGGTGGCTTCGTGGGCGAGCCTGGCGGCCGCGGCATCCGCCGCCCGGCGGGCGTCGTCCAGGGCCGATTCGGCGCGGGCGACGTTGCCGCTGATCGGGGCCAGGGCGGGCGCGGCATACGTGCGGCTCAGCCGGGCGAGGCTGGCGGTGCCGGCCGCGACACGGTCGGCGACGCGGTCGAGGCGGCGGCGCAACTTCTCGAGCAGCATCGGGGCATCCCGTTCGATGCCGCGCCGGGAGTCGAAGACGCGGGTCTCGGCGCCGAGGCGTTTGACGGCCTCGTCGGCGAGCGTGATGATCTGCTCGGTCCAGCGGCGGCGCTCGCCCTCGGTGTCGGGCACGCTGTCGTCGAGCTTCTGCTGCAGCAGGAACGCGTCGCGCACCTGTCGCCGCGAGGCGTCGAGCGAGGCGGCGAACTCGCTGGTGGCGTTCTCCCCGAACTGGGCGACCGCGAAGCCGAGTTCGTCGGTGGCAGCCTCGATCACGTCATCCGCGCGCACCAGGGCGATCGCGGAGGCCCGGGTGCGCTCTGCGGCCAGGGCCAGGTCGACGCGGGCGCGCGCCCGGGCGCGACGCCGCATGATCATCCCGATCACCACGACGATCGCTGCCGCCCCGCCGAAAACGACGGCCGAAGGCACCCACCAGAACTCGCCAGTCATTCCGTCAGTGTACCGAACGGATGTGCCCCGCCCCGGCGCCGAACCCGGCAGTCCCCCCTCGAAAATCGCCGATCCCGCCCACAATCACCGCAGGGACAGGGCGCCTCGGCGCGGACGGTACCCCGCGCCGACGCCGCCCTCACTGACGTCGACACCTCCGGTCGAGTTCGACTGGTCTGCGGGGCGAAGTCGACCGCAAGTGCCGAACTCGGCACAGAACGGGCGAGCGCGCGGGCAGAACGGGCGCAGAACGGGCGCAGAACGGGCGCAGAACGGCCGAGCCTACTCCCGGCGCATCTGGCGCCGGATCACCTCGAAGTCGTGCCGGGAGATCTCGAGCAGCCCCCGGCGCAGCTGGTATCCCCAGTCGGGGTCGCTGCGGGTGAACTCGAGAACCGTCAGGAGCGGGCGGATCGAGGCGGCCACGGCATCCGTCTCGTAGTCGATGCGTCGGCGCCATGGACGGTACGAACTCGGGGCGGCGGACTCGCCCTGGTGCACGATTCCGGGGGCGATGCGCCCGATCGCGGTGAACTCGCGCAGCACGCGCCCGTCGATCTGCGTCTTCGGGGAGTAGTAGACCATCCCGTCGGATTCGCCCATCTGTTCGAGCGCCGCCCGGGCCCCGTGGCTGGCCTGCACGAGCCCCACCGCCACGGCGCGCAGCACGTGTTCGCGTGAGGCAACACCGAGCCAGTATCGAATTGCCACCCTCTTAGTTGTACTGCATGCCCCGGCACCACAGACTGGGGTCATGCGTGTTCTTCTGAAAGAGATCCTCGACTGTTCCCCCGATGCCGCCTGGCGCGCCCTGCGGAGTCCCGCCGTGTTCCGCGAGGTGAGCTCGCCCGTGGTGAGCGTCGAATCGCTCGAGATGGATGGCTTCCCCACCATCTGGGAGCCGGGTGAGCATCCGGTCAGCCTGACCGCGCTCGGCCTGGTGCCGATGGGCGACCAGGTGATCCGCCTGACCATGGCGACCACCCGGAAGGATGGCGTGCGCATCCTGCGCGACACCGGTCGCGGCGTCTCGGGGCCGCTCGCCTCGGTCACCCTCTGGGACCACCGGATGGCCGTGTCTCCCGACCCGGCCGGCACCGGCACCGGCAAGACGCTCTTCCGGGACCAGCTGATCTTCCGCACCGGCGCGCTCACCCTGGCGAGCTGGCCCGTGTTCTGGGCGCTCTGGCAGTGGCGGCTGCACCAGCTCAAGCGCCTCGCGCCGAACTGGAGCCTCGACCTCGGCGTGGACGAGCCCGTGCGGCCCGCCGAGTCCGGTTCCGACGCCGGTGCCGACACCGGTGCCGCCGGTTCCGGTTCCGGCGACGGGACCTCCGCCGAGTCCAGCGAATCCGACGTGACCTCGTGAGCACCACCCTCGGCGCCCTGCAGGTGGCGGACTGGCGGAGGCGCGTTTTCGGGCTCTACGCCGGTGTGCGGCAGCTCAGCGCGCACGACCCGGCTGCCGGCCATGAACTGTGGCGGAGTGGCCGGGACGACCTGTTCGGCGGGCATTCGGCGTCACCGTTGATGCCCGACGACCGGGCCGGGTTCACCGGACTCCCGGTCGCCGCCTACGACCCGGACTGGCGGTTCGAGGTCGCGGTCCACCGGGCGGAGCATCCGGTGCGCATCGCGGTCGACACCGGGGACGGGAAGATTCCGTTCGACCTCGTCGGCACCGTCCGGCTGCCCTACCTGGGCCCGATCGACCTGTGGCGGCTCTCCTGCTACGGCGGCGGGCTGTTCCTGCCCCTGCGCGACGGTCTGGCCGGCAAACCCGGCGGAACCTACGGCGGCGGCCGCTACCTCCTTGACACGGTCAAGGGCGCCGACCTGGGCGCGGGGGCCGACGACGACAGCATCATCCTGGACTTCAATTTCGCCTACAACCCGTCCTGCGCGTACGACCCGATGTGGGCCTGCCCGCTCCCCCAGGCCGGCAATACCGTGGCCTCGGAGGTGCCCGTCGGCGAGCTGGCCCCCGGCGAGGAGCGCCACCCCACGGCGCCCGCCGGGAGGTCCCGCGCTCCGGAGGCTTGACAGCATCCGCTAGGATGGAAGCTTGCGAGTGCGTAGTTGCGCTTGCTGCGTCGTAGAACGCCCTCTTCTTATTGCGGCAGCCCACCCGGGCCGGCCCGCTTTTTCGAATCAAACCTTCTTACGGCGAACGGATGTGCCCATCGGCACCTTCGCCATGTGAATCCTCTGAGGCTCCGAGTTGCCGCCCGCGCGGAACGGATGCCTGGGGAATCTGATGCCCGAAAGGCACCACTTTGTCTGAAACTTCCTTTAGCGCGCTCGGCGTGCCCGCCCCGCTCGTTGCGATCCTGACGGAGCAGGGCATCGACAGCCCGTTCCCGATCCAGGTGGACACGCTGCCCGACACCCTGAACGGCCGCGACGTACTCGGCCGCGGCAAGACCGGCTCCGGCAAGACCCTCGCGTTCGCCCTGCCGATGGTGTCGCGCCTCGGCGGCAAGCTCGCCGGCGGCCGACGTCGTCCGGGCCGCCCGCTCGGCCTCATCCTCGCCCCGACCCGCGAGCTGGCCACGCAGATCACCAACGCGCTCACGCCGTTGGCCGAGGCGTACGGCCTCAACACCACCACGATCTTCGGTGGCGTCTCGCAGGGACGTCAGGTTTCCGCGCTCAAGGCCGGCGTCGACATCGTCGTGGCCTGCCCCGGCCGCCTCGAGGACCTGATGAAGCAGGGCTTCATCAGCCTCGACGCCGTCGAGATCACCGTGCTCGACGAGGCCGACCACATGGCCGACCTGGGCTTCCTGCCCGTCGTCACGCGCATCATGGACAAGACCCCCAGCAGCGGCCAGCGCCTGCTGTTCTCGGCCACGCTCGACAACGGCGTGGACAAGATCGTGCGCCGCTTCCTGCACAACGAGGTCATGCACTCGGTCGACGAGGCCAACAGCCACGTCTCCGCGATGACCCACCACGTGTTCGAGATCGACGGCGTCGAATCGAAGAAGGCGCTCGTCGAGAAGCTCGCGAGCGGTTCCGGCCGCCGCATCCTCTTCATGCGCACCAAGCACCAGGCCAAGAAGCTCGCCAAGTCGCTCACCGACGCCGGGATCCCCTCCGTCGACCTGCACGGCAACCTCTCGCAGGTGGCCCGTGACCGCAACCTCGCCGCGTTCAGCGCCGGCGATGTCAAGGTGCTCGTCGCCACGGATGTCGCGGCCCGCGGCGTGCACGTCGACGACATCGAACTCGTCATCCACGTCGACCCGCCCGCCGAGCACAAGGCGTACCTGCACCGTTCGGGCCGAACCGCCCGCGCCGGCAGCGCCGGCGACGTCGTCACCCTGGTGCTCCCCGAACAGCGCCGCGACACCGATGCGCTGCTGCGCAAGGCCGCCATCAAGGTGACCCCGCAGCGCGTGACCGCGGGCTCCCCCGCCGTGGACGCCCTCGTCGGCGATGTCGCCGCCTACGTCAAGCCGCTCCCCCGCGTGGAGCAGCCGCACGGCCAGTCCCAGGGCGGCCGCTCACAGGGCGCCAACGCCCAGCGCAAGCGCGTCAACCGCGACGAGCGCGACTCCGGCCCCCGCGACGGCGGTGCCCGCGCCGGCGCCACTCGCGGCAACCGCGGACACCGCGGCAGCGATGCCGTGGCACCCACAGGCGGAGCGCGCCCGGAGCGCTCGGGCCGCCCCGCGGCATCCGGTCGCAGCCAGGGATCGGGCAACGGTCAGGGCCGTCCGGCTCAGGGCGGGCGCTCCGGCGGCCTCCAGGTCGGCGGTCTCGTGCGCGGCGCCGGTGCCACCGGCGGCGCACGCCGCTCCGCACCGCGTCGCGCCCAGGGCTAGTCGCTCGGCGCTGTCTGCCAGTTTGTTCGCTAGTTGAACGGGTCGGTCTCTCCGGAGGCCGGCCCGTTTTGCGGTGCCGCGGCCTCTTTCGCCGTCAGTCACGGTGCGTTCCCGTGCATAACTCCTGCAAATCGTGAAGCTGCACGGGAAGATCCGCGTAATGACGGGCCTCGCCTCGCAGATGGACCGAATTTGCAGGAGTTGTGCACGAAGAGGTGCGCCAAGGCGGCCCCGACCGGGGGTCACCGGGCATTTGCGGGTGTGACCAGGACGTGATCCGGACGTGTCATTCGGAGCCGCGCCGCTGAGCTAGTCTCGGGTCATGGTCACCACAGCAGTCCTTCGTCCCGTCGCTGAAGCGGATGCCGACAGTCTCGGCCGCGTGCACGCCACCTGCTGGCACGAAACCTACGACCAATTGCTCAGTAAGGCCGCCCTGGAGCAGCTGCAACCCGCCCGCCTGGCGGCAATGTGGCGCCGGTACAGCGCGCAGGGACCGAACCACCGCCAGGTCGCGGCCCTCGTTGACGGCGAGATCGTCGGATTCGCCGGCAGCGGGCCGTCCCGCGACGACGACAAGCCGACACCGATGGAGCTGTACTTCATCTATCTGCTCGACGCCTACCACGGCACCGGCATCGGACAGCAGCTCTTCGACGCGGTCGTCGACGAGGGTCCGTCCTACCTCTGGGTCGCCGAGGACAACCCGCGTGCGCACTCGTTCTACAAGCGCAACGGCTACGCCCCCGACGGACACGAGCAGGATCAGGAAGTGCTCGGCGAACAGCTCCACGAGGTGCGCCTGGTGCGACCGCGCTCGCTCGCCCGACGGCTGTCACTCGTCACGACCGAATAGCAGCGGCTGACGAGCAGCAGGCCCCGCGCAGCGGCCGAATAGCAGCAGGCCGCGCTCGTGCGGCGGCCCGGTTGCGCCCGGGGCCGACGGACCGCTAGCGCAGCTGGCCGACCGAGGCGAGTGCCATCCGCAGCAGGGCCCCGCGGCCACCCTCCATCTCGGCTGCCACCGCATCGGAGGCAGCCTCCTTCGGCGTCATCCAGGTGAGTTCGAGGGCGTCCTGGCGCGGGTCGCAGGTGCCGGTGACGGGAACGACGTAGGCCATCGAGACGGCGTGCTGGCGGTCATCCGTGAATGCGGTGATGCCCGGCATCGGGAAATATTCGGCCACCGTGAAGGGCACGGGGCTCATCGGCAGCTGTGGGAACGCCATCGGGCCGAGGTCTTTCTCCAGGTGGCGGAAGAGGGCGTCGCGCAGGGTCTCGCCGTAGAGCACGCGACCGGACACGAGCATCCGGGTCATCTCTCCGGTCGTCCGGGCACGCAGGAGCACGCCGACCTCGACCACCTGACCGAGGCCGTCGACGCGCACGGGCACCGCCTCGATGTAGAGGATCGGCAGCCGGCGCCGCACTTCGGCCAGCTCGACGTCGCTCAGCCAGCCCGGGTTGGTGTGGGGCGGCTGCGCGCCCTCGGGGCCAGGCGTCCAGTCCGGATCGGGGTCAGGGGTGCGCACGCTCATGAAGCTATTCTGTCGTACCCGGCGCCCGGATGCGCCATGGGCGTTCGCTGCAGTGTCGGCGTCCGCTGCGGGTCGGGCGGGCGGGCGCGGACGCGGGCGGCTCCCTCGACCTGCTCGGACCCTCGACCGCGGCGGCCCTGGAGCGACTGCGGTCCGGCGTGTCGTCCTGGGAGTCCGCCCGCTTCGGCTCGACTAACGGCGCGGCCATGCGCATCACCCCCGTGGGGATCGCCTGCGGTCTCGCTCCCCTCGCCGGGTTCATCGACCGGGTGGCCCAGGCCAGCATGGTCACCCACAACACCGGCCTCGGGATCGGCGGTGCCGCAGCCGTGGTCGGCGCCGTGAGCGCGGGCGTCGCCGGCGCCACCCCGCCGAGGCCGTCGACGCGGCGATCGACGCCGCCCAGGCCGGCGAACGGCGCGGATACTGGCGAGCGGGCGGGTCGATCGCCGCACGCCTCTGGTGGGTGACCGGCCACCTGGCGGGGCTCACCGAGGCGGCGCAGGGGGGTCGCGGTGGAGCGGCTGATCGGGACATCCGTCGCCTCGCAGGAGTCCGTGGTGGCCGCGATCGCCCTCGCGGCCGTCGCGGAGGACCCCTGGGAGACCCTCCGCGTCGCCGCGAGCGTGGGCGGGGACACCGACACGATCGCGGCGATCTGCGGTGCCGTGCTCGGATCGGTCTTCGGCCTGCAGGGCTGGCCGGCCGAGCAGGGGGCGACGCTCACGGCGGTGAACCGGCTCGAGCTGGAGCCTCTGGTCGACGGTCTGCTCGCGCTGCGCGACGCCGAGGGCGGTGCACTGGTGAGGTGGGGCGGGTGAGGTGAGGCGGGTGAGGTGAGACGGGTGAGGTGGGGCTGACTCAGGAGAAACGCGCCGCTGGTGCCGCCGCCCCGCGGAACGCCGCAGAAACATGTGGGGGCGAGGCATCCGCTCCAGGAATCTCCTGAATTGGCCACAGACTGCCCCCTGATGCTCCCGCCCGGGTCGGGAGTGCAGGCCCGCCCGAGTGCATAACTCCTGCAATTCGGCGAAGCAGCGGCACGATTTCCCGGAATTCCGGGCGCCTTTCGGGCGTCTCACCGCAAATTGCAGGAGTTATGCACGGGCCACGACTGATGCCGCGGATGCCGCCGCCTCCCTAGGAGTGGAAAGATTGACCCGTCGGCGTTTCCCGGTGTCGACCTCGAACAGGAGGACCCCATGGGCACGAACGACATCGACCCCGCCGGCGCCGACAGCAGCGAAACCAGCAGCACCACCGAAACCGGCGCCACAGGCGCCACCGGCGCCACCGCCAGCATTGGCAGCACTGGCAGCAACGCCGGCACCCCCGCCGCGCGTGCCGAGCCCATCGACCCGGCCGCGGTGCTGTGGAGTGCGTCGGTCGCCGACCGCGCCGGGCGGCCGCTGCTGCTCATCCTCCACGGCTACGGATCGCACGAGGGAGACCTCTTCTCGCTGGCGCCGCACCTGCCGCTGCATCCGGTGATCGCCGCGCTGCGAGCCCCGCTGCCGGCCGGTCCGGGCTGGGCCTGGTTCCCGATCGGGGCCGCCGGTGCCAAGGTCAACCCGGGATCGCCGAGCGCCGACGCACTGGATGCCGCCGCCGCCGGGGTGCTCGAATGGCTGGATGGCCTGCCCGAGCAGCCCTCGTCCATCGGACTGCTCGGATTCTCGCAGGGCGGGGCGATGGCGCTGCAGCTGCTGCGGCAGGCACCCGAACGGTTCGCGTTCGCGGTGCAGTTGTCCGGTTTCGTCGGGCGCAGCGAGCACCCGGGTGACGAGCGCCTTGCCGAACGGCGCCTGCCGGTCTTCTGGGGCCGCGGCACGGCCGACCCGGTCATCCCGCAGGATGCCGTCGACCGCACCCAGGCCTGGCTGCCCGAGCATTCCGCGCTCATCGAGCGCATCTACGAGGGTATGGGCCATTCCATCTCGCAGGCCGAACTCGGCGAGATCGTCACGTTCCTGCGCGCGCAGTACGAATCCTAGGAGTCCCTGCGCCCGGGCATCCGACCCCCGAACGAATTCGACGGGAGCGACGAGGATGCCGGGCGGCGGCGGTAGAACCAGCTAGCGGCCGCGACCGGCCTTCTCGTTCTGGGCTGCCTGACGGGCGACGTGGGCGATCTTGCGGGCGCGCTCGGCGTCGCGGTCCTTGACCCGGATCTGCTCCTCGCGCACCTCGTACTGGGTGGCGCGCTCGGTCACGAGCCACGCCGGCGGCTGCTGCAGCAGGGCCTGGATCTCGGCGGAGGTGAGCGGCTCTGTCACGGCGCCCCGCACGAGGCCGGAGATCGAGACGCCGAGCTTGGCGGCGACGACCTGCTTGGGGTGCGGGCCGTTCGCCCGCAGTTCGACCAGCCAGGCCGGCGGGTTCGCTTCAAGCGCGGCCAGCTCGTCACGCGACACGGGCGCGTTCTGGAATTCTTCCGGGGCTGCTTCGAGCAGAATCCCGAGCTTCTGGGCCGCCGTGGCGGGCTTCATGGTCTGGGTCTTCTTCTCGCTCATCAGTCAAGCGTATAGCCTGAGAGCACCCGCATAGCCTGAGAGACCGCCGCTCCCCGCGGATCGACGTTCGCAGCGCCATCACGAGAAAGGATGCCGGTGACCTTTTCCATTGCCTTCGTCGCCGGTGTGACCCCCACCAAGTGGACCCGCACCTGGGCCGATCGACGCCCCGACCAGCCACTCGAGGTGTTCCGCACGGATCCGTCCGACCAGGACGCCGTGCTCCGCGACGGCCGCGCCCAGGTCAGCCTGGTGCGCCTGCCCGTCGATGAAACCGACCTCAGCCTGATCGCCCTCTACCGGGAGATCCCGGTGGTCGTGGCCGCCAAAGACCATTTCATCGCCGACGCCGACAGCGTGCTGGTGGCCGACCTGGCTGACGAGCACCTGCTGCAGGACCCCGACGACGTGCCCGAATGGCGCCTCGTGGCCACGGAGGTCAGGGACGGCACCCGCCGCCCCCTGCCGGCCATGCGGGACCTCGACGACGCGATGGCGCAGGTCGCTGCCGGGGTCGGCATCCTGATCGTCCCCCACTCGATCGCCCGCCTGTACGGCCGCAAGGATGTCGTCTCTCGCCCGGTCGAGGACGTCGCCGAAAGCCAGGTGTCCCTTGCCTGGCTTTCCAGCGAAACCACGGAAGACGTCGAGGAGTTCATCGGCATCGTGCGCGGCCGCACGAAGGACAGCTCGCGGGTCGACTCGCTGCCCGCCGGCGCCGAGAAGGTCAAGAAAGAGAAGAAGACCGACAAGGCCAAGGCGGCGGCGAAGGCCGTGCGGGTCGCGGCGGCGAAGTCCAAGCCGGCGGTGGCGAAGAAGGCCACCAGCGCCCCCGGGCGCACCCGGAACACCCCCAGTCCCCGTGCGGGCAAGCGCCGCGGGGGCAGGTAGCGTCCGTGCCGCAACTCCTGCGGTGGGCACTGATGCCGCTGATGCGGGCCTGGTCGGCGGCGGTGACCCGCGAGTACGACGGCATCCCGCGGCCCCGGGACACCCCCCAGGCGCATTCCCCGGGCACCGACAGCGACCGCGTGCTCATCTTCGGCAGCGGCCCCGCCGTCGGCTGGGGCGTGCTCAGCCACAACGTGGCCCTGCCGGGATCCCTGGCCCGGGCGTTGTCGACTCGAACCGGGCGGGGCACGGATGTCGACGTCATCCCGAACCCGCTGGTCACCATCCGCACCTCCCAGGCCGAACTCGACGGGCTCGGCCTCTGGCGGTATGACGCGGTCGTCGTGAGCATCGGCCCGTCCGACGCCGTCGCCCTCCTGTCAGGCCTGGTCTGGCAGCGCGAGTTGTCGGCCCTGCTCGACCGGATCCGACGTGAGTCCTCGCTCACCACCCGGATCTTCGTGCTCGGCGTGCAGCCGATCCGGTCCATCGCGGCCTTCGACTCCGGGCTCGGCTCGGTGGCGGAGAAGCACGCCCGCAGCCTGAACGAGGCCAGTGCGGCGATCTGCGCGGGGCAGGAGCAGAGCCACTTCGTGCCGATGACGGCGCGCCTCCCCTCGACGCCGGGGCGGGTGCGCACGGCCGCGCACTACGCGGAGTGGGCCGATCTTCTGGCCGACGAGATGGCGCCTCCGCTGAACGCCGAACACCTCGGCACCGCCCGGGGAACCGCCGAGGGTCGCGCGGTGGCGCGGGGCGCCGAACAGCTCTCGCCGGATCCTCGCCGCGCGGTCGACCGCCTGGGCATGCTCGACGCCGACACCGAGGTGCGCTGCGACCAGATCGTCGCCCTGGCCAGGAGCGCCTACGGCACCCGCTCGGCCGCCCTCACCTTCATCGACGGCGACCGGCTCTGGGACATGGTGAGCCTGGGCTTCACGCCCCGCGTCTACCCCATGGCCGGTTCCATCACGGCACTCGCCGTGAGCGGGGCCGGTGCGTTCGTGGTCTCCGACGTGGTTCTGGACGACCGGTTCACCGCACGCCCGCCCCTGCTCAGCCAGGGACAGACCCGCTTCTACGCGGGTTTCCCGATCGAGGCCGACTCCGGCGAGCGCATCGGTGTCCTGTGCGTGTTCGACCCGGAACCCCGGAGCACCGGCGAGGTCGACACCGTGCTGCTGCGGGAACTCGCCCTCCTGATCCAGGCCGAGCTCGGCCGGCATCAGGAGTAGGCGACCGGCTGTCTCAGCACCGTCTTCAGCTTCGCGGGCGCGGCGCGGCGCGGGTCGCCGAGGTAGACCTCGTGGTGCCGGCCGTTCATCCGCAACCCGTTGCCGGCCAGGAACTCCCCGTGCAGGCGGGCGAGCGCTGGGCCCTCGTCGTCGTACGGCCCGAGGTGGAGCAACTGCGCCGAGAGCCCTTCCACGAGGGTCTCCACCCGCACCCGGGCGAGCGCGGGCAGCTTCTTCTTCGCCAGCGCCCCGGCGATGGCCTCGGCGATGAAGGCATCCGTCACCCAGTCCGGCTGGCTCATCAGAAGAGTCCACTTCCACTTCGACTTCTCACCGGCCGTGAAAACGGATGCGTCGTCCGAGTACCAGAGGCCTTCGAGCGGCGCGACGACCAGGTCCCGGCCGAGCGCGCGCTTGGCCGCGAATTTGACCGCGTACGCGACCGCGTAGAGAGCCCCGACGGCCTCGGCATAGGCCGGGGCCGTGTTCGGGTCGCCGGCCCCGTCGAGGGCGATGAAGCGTTGGGCGGGCACCTCGATCAGCTCCCAGTCCCGGTTGGCGGGCCCATACAGCGACGGGTGAACGCGCTTCACGTCCCAGGGGCCGGCCCCGACGGGCGCGGTGTTGCGGGGAGCGCGCAGCTGCCCGGTGCGCCGGTCGGTGCGGAACGGGACTTCGTCACTCATGGGCCCTCTTCACTGGGTTCACTGGGTTCACTGGTTTCACTGGGTTCACTAGTTTCACTAGCGGGAACTGATGGACGCGAACTTGCGCACGCACAGCGGAACGAACACGACGAGCATGACCGTGATGCCGATCAACACCGTGGTGATCGGGTTCTGCATGGTCCAGATGTCCGGCACCGGGGCGGTGCCCTCGTTGCCGAACAGTTCCCGCGCCGCCTGCACCAGCGACGATACCGGGTTCCACTCCGCGAACACCCGCAGCGGGGTGGGCAGGGTGTCGCTGGGCACGAAAGCGTTGGAGATGAAGGTCAGCGGGAAGAGGATCAGGAACGACGCGTTGTTGATCACCTCGGGGGTTTTCACGCTCATTCCAAGCAATGCCATCACCCAGCTGAAGGAATAGCTGAACAGCAGCAGCAGTCCGACGCCGGCGAAGAACTCCGACACACTCGAGTTCACCCGCCAGCCCACGAGCAGCCCGGTCAGCATCATGATCACCATGGAGATCGTGTTCAGAACCAGGTCGCTGTTGGTACGTCCGATCAGAACGGCGGAGGAGCTCATGGGGAGGCTGCGAAAACGGTCGATGATGCCTTCCTTGAGGTCCTGGGCCATCGCCGAGCCGGAGAAGGTCGACCCGAACACGACGGTCTGGGCGAAGATCCCCGCCATCAGGAACTGCACGTAGTCGGTTCCCTGCACGCTGATCGCGCCGGCGTAGACCTGGCTGAACAGCAGCACGAACATGATCGGCTGGACCACCGCGAAGACGAGCATGTCCGGTGAGCGCTTGATCTTGATCAGGTTGCGCTTGGTGACGGTCCACCCGTCGGAGTACCAGAGGGAGAGCGGGTTCCAGGTGGGGAGGGTGGCTGCGGCGGTCATTTCGCCTTCTCCAGTTCCGCGTCGGCGGCCTTGTCCGCCGCCATGTCGGCCTTGTGGCCGGTCAGTTTCAGGAACACGTCGTCGAGTGTGGGGCGGCGCATGCCGGCGTCGTGCAGCCGGATGTCCGCTGCGCCCAGGGCCGCCAGCACCTGTTGCAACGCCCGTGGCCCGTCGATCACCGCGACCTCGAGACCGCGGCCGTCGCTGGTGGTCGCCGGCTCCCCCGCCCCGTAGCGGGCGAGGATCTCCCGGGCCGCCGCGCCGTCACCGGCCTCGACCAGGGCCACCTCGAGCCGGTGGCCGCCGATCTGCGCCTTGAGCTGGTCGGACGTGCCTTCGGCGATCACCCGGCCGTCGTCGATCACGACGATATCGTCCGCGAGCTGGTCGGCCTCCTCGAGGTACTGGGTCGTCAGCAACACGGTGGTGCCGCCGGCGACCAGGCGCTTGATCACGGCCCAGAGCGCAATCCGGCTGCGCGGGTCCAGCCCCGTGGTGGGTTCGTCGAGGAACAACACCTTCGGGTTGATCACCAGCGCCCCGGCCAGGTCGATCCGGCGGCGCATCCCGCCGGAGAAGCCTTTGACCGGACGGTTGCCGGCTGCGGTCAGTTCGAAGAGATCGATCAGCTCCTGGGCCCGACGCCGGGATTCGGCGGCGCCCAGATGGTAGAGCCGACCGACCATCTCGAGGTTCTCGAATCCGGTCAGGTTCTCGTCGACGGCCGCGTACTGGCCCGAGACGCCGATGATGCGCCGCACGCCCTTGGGGTCGGCGACGACGTCGATCCCGTCGACGAACGCGGTGCCGGAGTCCGGCCGGATCAGCGTGGTCAGCATCTTGACGACGGTCGTCTTGCCGGCACCGTTCGGGCCGAGCAGCGCCTTCACGGTCCCCCGCGGCACGGACAGGTCCATCCCGGCGAGCGCGTGTACCGGCCCGGACTTGGACCGGTACACCTTGGTCAGACCGGTGGCCTCAATGATGGTCATGGGAATATCCCTGCCTGGTCGAGGGGAAATGAGTGGAACCACGAACACAACATTTTAACGACCCCCCGGCCGAACAGACAACCACTTTGCCTGATCGCGCACCGGCGAGCGCCTGACTATGGTGTGCTCATGGACCAGGCGCGTTGGGAGAAGATCGTGCAGTGGCCGCTGCTCGCGGCCTCGGTGCTCTTCCTGATCAGCTACTCGTGGCGGGTGCTGGCCGACCTCGACGGTCCCCGCAATCTGCTCACATTGGTCGTCCTGGTAGCGGCCTGGCTGGTCTTCGCGGTCGACTACCTGGTCAACCTCTACCTGGCGCCCGAGCGCCGGCACTGGTTCATCACGCACCTCTTCGACCTGGTGGTGGTGTTCCTGCCGGTCCTGCGGCCGCTGCGCCTGCTGCGGCTGGTCACGCTGCTGCCGATCTTCCAGCGCACGCCCGGCCAGGCCGTGCGCTCCCGGGTCGGCCTCTACCTGGCCGCGGCATCCAGCCTGCTCATCTGGATGGGCTCGCTGGCCGTGCTCGACGCGGAACGGTCGGCCCCCCGCGCGAACATCACCACCGTGGGTGATTCCGTCTGGTGGGCGTTCGTGACTATCTCGACGGTGGGCTACGGCGACTATTTCCCGGTCACCGGCACCGGCCGGCTGGTGGCCGTCGCCCTGATGCTGGGCGGCGTCACGCTCGTCGGGGTGATCACCGCCACCCTGGCCTCGTGGATCCTGGAGCGCATCGTGGCCTCGGGCCGAACCGCTGAGCTACTGGTGCGGCATCCGGGCCGGGGCCACACTGGGCCCATGCTGGGTGAACTGAACGACCAGGAAATCGACGGCGTGCTGCATGATGCGGTGATCGGCCGGATCGGCTGCCACGCCGGCGGCCAGACCTACATCGTGCCGGTCTCGTACGCCTACGACGGAGAACATGTCTACGGTCATTCCGGCAGCGGGCGCAAAGTGGCGATGATGCGGGATAACCCGTCGGTCTGCTTCGAGGTCGAGCATGTCGACGACCTGGGGAACTGGCGGACCGTGGTTGCCTGGGGCACCTTCGAGGAACTCCGCGGCACGGATGCCTCGGCGAGCCGGGAGCTTCTGGTCGCCCGGTTCGCCCCGCTGCTCGCCACCGCCGGCGCCGGCTACGGCTCCAGCGCCACGTCCAGCGCCACCGCCGTGCCCCATCTCGGGCCGGACGGCACTCCGCTGCCCTTTCGGCCGCTTCCGGACTCGAGGCCTGCCTCGGGTGCCGTCCCGAAGCCGGGGCCGGGGCCGGTGCGCGCGCACGCTCCGGCCCCGCATCCGGCGAACCACGCAACCGACGGTTCCGGCCAGGAGGCGGTGCTGTACCGCATCCGTCTCACCCGCAAGTCCGGACGGTTCGAGCGCAGCTGAACCGCCCGGCCGGGGCGCGAACGCTACCGGCGCGGGGTGCCGGACCGCTGCCGGTTAGCCGGCAGCGAGGATATCGACGACGAAGACAAGCGTGTCGGTGCCTGAAATGCCCGCGTCGGGCTGACCCTCGGCACCGTAGCCGAGTTCCGGCGGAATCACGATCATGACCTGGGAGCCGATCGTCTGGCCGACGAGACCCTGGCCGAAGCCGGGAACGACGGCGGCCAGGGAGATCGGGGTCGGACCGCTCTTACCCCAGGTCTGGTCGAAGACCGTACCGGTGGACCAGACGACACCCGAGTAGTGCATGACCACCGTGTCTTCGGCGGCAACCTTCGCGCCGTCGCCCTTCTTGAGGACCGCGGTCTTCAGCTCGGTCGGAGCGTCGGCGGCCGGGATCGTCATGGTCGGGGCGCCGTCCTTGGCCAGCTCGACGGTCGGAAAGCCGTCTTCCGGCTTCTGGTCCTCGCCGTTCGCACGGGGAGGGATTTCGCCCTTGACGTCGACGACAAAGATGATGTTGTCTTTCGCCCCGACCTTGAGCTCTTCGTTGCCGGTCTCGCCGAACGCGTCAGCCGGCGGCGCCACGACCGCGACCCGCGATCCGTAGGTCGCGCAGGCGACCCCCTTCAGGAGCGCCGGGAAAACGCTCGAATCCTTGGCCAGGGTGATGGGGGCGCCGAGGTCGTCTCCGAAGCCGCCGGCGTTCATCTTCTCGCCGCTGTTCGCGTTGTACACGGAGAACCCCAGCTCAACGATGTCATCGGTGGCGACCCGGTCACCCTTGCCCTCCTTGACGACGGAGACCTCGGTGGCCTCCGTGGTCAGCGGCGACTCGAACTTCACTTTCGGCTCCGCGCTGGCCTTGCCGGTGACCTTCACGGCCTCCGACGCCTTGCCGGAGTCGACACAGGCGACGCCCGCGGCGCCGGTTTCGTCGGAGGGAGACGTGCTGCACCCGGCGAGGGCGAGCACGGCGACAGTGGCAATGGAGATGAGGGCAGGAAGTTTACGCACGCTGATCTTTCTCTTCGGCAGTGATCCGATTAAGTGGTCGATACGACAGGATTCGATGGGCACAGGTGATTGGATCGGCAGCATCTGAGTCGGCGGGCGCCCGTCGGGCCCTCGCCAGTATGCCCCACCGAGATCAATACCGCCTGAGTCCCGGCCCGCACCGGATGGGTTGGGCCGGCAGGCCGCCCGGTCAGCACCGGGTCGGCGGCGGGTCAGTGACGGGTCACAACCCGGGTCACAAGCCCTCGGCGATCGCCGCCGTGGCGACGAGCCAGGCTTCGCGAGTGCGCGGCGCCAGAGCATCGAAGTTCAGCGACCCCCCGGCCACGAGTGCGGCGTCGTACGGCACGTCCACCACGGTGCGGGTCAGCTGGCTGAAGTGGTCGTGCAGTCGGACGGACAGCTGACGATCGGCCGTCTTGGCCGGCGACGCCAGGATCGTGACCGCCTGCGCGACCTTGTCGGCATGGCCCTTCTGGCGCAGGCCGTCCAGCAGCGAGGCCGCGCCGTACGCGGTGTCCTCGCGGATGGTGGAGACGACGACGAGCTGGTCGGCCGCCTCGACGGCCGCCTCCCAGTTGGACGCCCGCATGTTGTTACCGGTGTCGATGATCAGTACTCGGTAGAACCGGCTGAGCGCGGCATGCAGTTTGCCGAAGGCCACGTCATCGATGCTGGCAGCCCCTGCCGGGTCGAGGTCGGAGGCGAGGGCGTCGAATCGGGCGTCGCCCTGATTGCGCACGTAGTTGTCGAGGTCGCCCACCCGTGCGGAGCTCGAGTAGGCGAAGTTGTCGAGGTCGCGGAGCAGGTCGACCGCGGTGTTGGTGTGCACAGCGGTCTGCGCCCGCACCCCGAGCGTGCCCATGGTCTCGTTGTTGTCCCAGGCGAGCGTGTAACCGCCGCGATGGATGCCGAAGGTCGCGGCGATGAGCAGAGTGGCGGTGGTCTTGTGTGCGCCGCCCTTCGGGTTGAGCACGACGATTGTGCGCGGGCCGACCAGGCTGCGCTGGACCGACGCGACCGCCGCGCGGTGTGACATCTCGCCGGCGCCGGGCGCCGGAGAGACGAGTCCGCCGGTCAGGCGCCGAACCGTGCCCTGCCAGCCCAGGAGGGCAGGTCCGGCCACGAGCGGCGGACGGGAATTCATGAAGTCGGAGAGGTTCGGACCGTTGCCGTCGAGCGCGGCGGGGGCGACCGAGACGTCGTCCGTCACACCGGCGGACAGCGGCTGGTCGGTCAGTGACGTGTCGGTGTCCACCTTGGGAGGAGTCCCGCCCGGCACCGGAGCCCGGCGGATGAACTGCGTCGCGGAGCGGGGAGCGGAGTAGGGCGCGGCCGCGAGGTCGCGCTCCCGGTCATCCTCATCGTCGGCGTCGAGATCGAGCACAAGGCCGTCGAACGTGGTGACCGGAACGAGGCCGACCGTTGCCGCCGAGGCCGGTTCGATCGGGAGGACTTCGCCATCGAGCACGGCGCCTTCGAGCATGCCGGCATCGAGCTCGGCCTCGTCCAGCATGTCCTCGTCGACCGCACCCTCGAGGGCGTCCTCATCGAGCACGGCGGCCTGGAGCACTGCGGTGTCGAGATCCGGGGCCTTCTGGTCCGAGGAAACGACGAGCGCGACCAACTCGACGACCTCCGTTTTGGAGACCACGGCGGCGACCGCGTCTGCGTCGTGAGGCTCGGCCGACTCCGACTCCGACTCCGAGGCCGACTCCGGTTCCCGTTCCGGTTCAACGGGGGTCGGGATGAAGGCCCCATCGTCTTCCACGTCCCCGTTCGGGTGCACGATCAACGGCGACTTGCCCTGCTCGTCTTCCGCGGTCAGGCGCACAGCGCGGTCGATCGCGCGCGCGGCATCCGTGACCCGGTTGATGATTTCCTCGCGCACGCCGGCCTCGTCATCGGCGGAGATGTGCGAGCTGACACCGTCGATGACCAGCTCCCCCGTGCCGTCGCTTCGAATCATCGCGCGGATGCGAGGGAGTGCGGAAATGTTTTGCGTCATGTTCTGCCTTTTTTCGTCGAGCTCAGCTGATCAAGCGTGAGCACGTCGGAGGTCCATCGAGCGTGCCCTGTTCAGCCTACGGGGTAGCGGAGTCCCCCCCGTTTAGCCGAGTCCTGAGCCACCCGGAGACCGGGCTCGTGCCCGACTTCGTCCGACCGCCGCACCTTTCGAGTCCGAGGCCCTGAGCGACCCCACCGCTCGATTGCGAGTCACCCGGTCAGGCCGCGTGCGGCTCCGGAGCCGCCCAGCGGACGGCACGGAGGCCGGCCCGGGTTGCGTGCGTGTCGTCGTGGCCGTTCTGGCGCCGGCATTCCACCAGATCGTTCGTCGGGGTGATGTGCGGGTCGCGGCACGAGCTGGCGTAACTGGTGTAATCCGTTTCGAGCAGTAGCTGGTCATCGGTCAGGTTCTGGTGGGTCATCTGTCTGTGTTTCTGTTCAGGCGCACGTTCCGTCCCCTGCAGTGCTGCGCGGTGCTGCCCGTTCGACTCCCGTACGTTCAGGCTCTTGATTGTGGGTCAGCGTACGTGGACTGGCAGCCATAAGTCGAGCATTGGTCACGGAGTTAATGCGATCGCAACGCGAGCGACGCCGTTCGGGTCAGCGGAAGGCGCCGATTCCGGTGAGGTCCCTCCCGATCAGGAGCGACTGCACGCTCTCGGTTCCCTCATAGGTGTGCAGCGATTCGATGTCGGCAAGGTGCTGGATGACGTGGTTTTCGAGCAGGATGCCGTTGCCGCCGAGCATGTCGCGGGCCATCGACGCGATCTCCCGCGCCGCCCTGGTGTTGTGGTACTTCGCCAACGACGCCTGGATCGGCCGCAACGTTCCGGCCGCGTCGAGCTCGGCCAGGCGCAGACAGTGCAGCTGCATGGACGTGAGCCGGGACAGCATCATGGTCAGGCGCTCCTGCACGAGCTGGAAACCGGCGAGCGGCTTGCCGAACTGGATGCGCTGGGTCGAATAGTTCAGAGCCGCCTCGAATACCGCCGTGGCATGGCCGAGGGCCGACCAGGCCACCCCGAGCCGGGTGGCGAAGAGCACCGCGGAGGCGTCCTTGAACGTGCGGGTGCCCGGCAGCACGGCGTCCGCCGGAATCCGCACGTCGGTGAGGGTGATCCGGGCCTGGTGGATCGCGCGGAGGGATCCCTTCCCGGTGATCGTCACTCCGACATACCCGGGGGTGTCCTGTTCCACCAGGAAGCCGCGCACATTGCCGTCGTCGTCGCGGGCCCAGACCACCGTCACGTCGCCGACCGAGCCGTTGCCGATCCACTTCTTCTCGCCGTTGAGCACCCACTCGTCCCCGTCGCGCTGCGCGGTGGTCTCGAGGCCGACCGAATCGGAGCCGTGGTCGGGTTCGGTCAGGGCGAAGGCGCCGAGTTTCTCGGCACGGGCCAGCGGCACCAGCCAGCGATCCTGCTGCTCCGGGCTGCCGAACAGCGCGATGCTGCGCAGGGCCAGCCCGCCCTGCACCGCGACCACGGTGCCCATCGAACCGTCCCCGCGGGAGATCTCCATGTTGACGAGCCCGGCCGCGAGCGGCGACATGGGACTCAGCCCGGGGCCGACGACACCGTCGGTGAGGAGGTCGAGCTCGCCCAGCCGTCGGGCCAGGTGCAGCGGGTACTCGGCCTTGTCCCAGGCCTCCGTCAGTTCCTCCAGCGACTCGGTGGCGAAGGTGCGCGCACGGTCCCAGAAGGCACGGTCGGCCGCGGGAACATCGCCGAACACACCGTAGTAGTCGGTGTCGAGGGGCATGGAGACGTCGTAGTCGGGCACGGTTTCCCTTTCGTGGAAGATGGAGTCGTTGGTCACAAGCCGGCCACGCCGGCCGGGTGGAACGGGGCGCCGCCGGCGGCCAGCGAGGCGCGCTGTGCACGGTGCCCCTCTGCGCCGGTCGACTAATGCTCTGTACAAGTTGTACTTGACACTCAGTCCCAGGTCAACTGATACTCAGTGTCAGATGAAGCGCGCCTGGGCGCGAAGGCGCTCCTCGATGGCGCGAGCCACTTCCGTGGGGTCGGTTGCGGCCGGAAAAACGGCCACGACCACGTCGCCCACGGGCCGTGCCTCGGGGCCCGGCACCGCGGCATCCGGGTGGAAGAGCCGACGGACCTCGGCGAGTTCGGCGGCCAGCGAGAACGGGCCGACGTTGTCCGGCGCCCGGATCAGGCGCCGCAGCACGAAGTTGTGGGTGGCCGTCACGGCGGCCGCGAACCGGATGGCGGTCAGGGGCGGCACGTCCGGCACGGTGCTGCGCAGGTAGCTGGCGAACATCCGCTCGTACCGGATCGCCATGATGGTTTCCCGGTCCCGCAGCACGGGGGTATCCCGGACGACCCGATCCCGGATCCGCACGATCTCGAGTCGCTCTCGGAACCGCTCGAAGACCATGGAGGCCGCCTCGCACACGGCCAGCCAGGGATCGCCATGGGGAGCTGCGAAGTACGTGTCGATGAGCACGGCCAGTTCATCGTGGTCGGCGAAGATCACATCGTCCTTCGACCGGAACTGGCGGAAGAAGGTGCTGCGCGAGACCCCGGCCGCCTCGGCGATGTCGACGGTGCTCGTGGCCTCGTAGCCGTGCTCCGAGAACAAGCGAACCGCGATGTCGGCGACCTCGACCCGGGAGAGCGGTCGCAGCGGCCGCGGCGGCGCGGTCGGCGGGGAGGATGCGGCAGGCAGTTCTGGCATGATCTGGCGAAATTATCACGGAACCTGTGCAAACGGATGCCGCGGGCCGGCCGGTCACCCCCTTCTTGTTCTGATCGCTCCCAGCGTTCCGGCCCTGGTGTTCGGGCTGGCCACGGACACCCTCCCCCTGCTCCTCACGAGCCTCGGCGAGTGGCTCCACCGGGAGCAACTCCACCCACGCGGCTCTGGTCGCAGGCACTAAATCCGTGTAGTGTCTCCGTCACAGTGAATAGTTACGGTGCGGTTGTGCCGAGAGAGTGCGCTCCCCCCATGGACTTCAATCCCCACTGCCCGCGGCGCTCGTGCGACGGACGAATGCGAACCCGGGCCGTGGCCACCGACACCCTGGCGGATGAAGAGATCTGGTTCCAGTGCGAGGATTGCGGATCCGAGAAACACTGGACGAACCTCGGCGACCAGGACGCTTCGCGACACTAGATCGGATCGTCTCCCGAGCGATCGCCTGCTTTCGAGGTGCCGCCTCGCGAGAGCGGGGGAAACGTCGGTTTCGACCTCGCAAAACGACGATTCACCCGCTCTCGCGGCCGGGACGGGTGGTGGACGGGTGATGAACGTGCGGGCCGGACCGGTGACGGAATTGCTCCGACCCACCGGGTGCCGTAACTTCTGAATCGGTGCCGCTGATCCTGCCGCGCCGAGTCGAACCGGAGTTGAACATGACCAAAATCGAGCTGCTCGTCTATGCCGATCGCCTCGGCGGCACCATCCACGACCTGCAGACCCTTCTCGACGGCCCGCTGCGGGCCTTCGGCAGCGTGCACGTCCTGCCGTTCTACGTCCCCTTCGACGGCGCGGATGCCGGCTTCGACCCGATCGACCACTCGGCGGTCGATTCCCGCCTGGGCACCTGGGACGACATGCGCAGCCTCGCCGGCACGCGCGGGCTCACCGCGGACCTGATCGTCAACCATGTTTCGTCCTCTTCGGTCGAGTTCCTCGACTGGTTGGCCCGCGGCACCGCCTCCGACTACGAGGGCATGTTCCTCACCTTCGACACCGTGTTCCCGAACGGCGGCACCGAGAAGGACATCACGGCGTTCTACCGGCCGCGGCCCGGACTCCCGTTCACGGCGTACCAGGGTGCCGCCGAAAGCCGCCACCTTGTCTGGACGACGTTCATGCCCACCCAGGTCGACCTGGACGTCAATCATCCCGCCGCCCTCGCCTACCTGCGGCGGGTGCTGCAGACGCTGGCCGGCGGCGGCGTCTCGACGGTGCGGCTCGACGCCGTCGGTTACGCCGTGAAGACCCCCGGTACCGACAGTTTCATGACCGAGCAGACCCTCGAGTTCGCCCGCACGGTGGTGGCCATGGCCCACGAGGAGAACCTCGAGGTGCTCGTCGAGGTGCACGCGCACTTCAGCCAGCAGCTCGCGATCGCCCCGCTGGTCGACCGCGTCTACGACTTCGCTCTGGCGCCGCTGCTGCTGCACTCGCTCGGCACCGGAACCGTCGACCGCCTCGCGGACTGGTTCCAGATCCGCCCCGCGAACGCCATCACGGTGCTCGACACCCACGACGGCATCGGCATCATCGACGCCGGTCCGATCGGCGACAGGCCGGGCCTGCTGACCCAGACCGAGATGGTCGACATCTTCGCCCGGGCGGAGCGCGCCACGCACGGTCACTCCGCGATCGCCTCCGTCATTCCGGAGTGGTTCACCCTTCCGCACCAGATCAACGCGACCTTCTACAGTGTCCTCGGCGGAGAGGAGTTGCCTTATCTGCTGGCCCGCGCCGTGCAGCATTTCCTGCCCGGCCGACCGCAGGTGTACTACGTGGGGCTGTTCGGCGGCCTCGACGACACTGAACTGTTCGGGCGTACCGGCAACGGCCGGGACGTGAACCGCCACGTCTACACGGCGGACGAGATCGAACGGGCCCTCACCACCGACGTGACGCGCGCGCAGCTCGGCCTGGCCCGCATCCGCAGCACTCACCCGGCCTTCGACGGAGACTTCTCCTGGGCCCACCTCGCCACCGACCGGCTCGAACTCCTCTGGACCGGTGCAGACGCCAGCGCCCGGCTCACGGTGGCCACGACGCTGGACGCCCCGAGCATCCGGATCGAGTTGACGGATGCCGGACGCACGCAGGTGCTCGACACGGTCGCATCCGTCGCCGACTGGGGACACTCGAACCGCTGATCCGGCGCGCCCCTGCGGGCGCAGCCCGTCTCGCGCGCTTGACTGAGGTGTGCGCACACGAACCCGCTGTTACCGCGACGGAATCCTCGTCGATGAGGACTTTCCCCTGGCCGATGTGTCGGAGCATCTCGCTCTGCCCAACAGCGTCGTCTGGGTGGACCTCCCCGATCCCGGCGAGAGCGACCTGGCCCTGCTGGCCAAGGAGCTCGACCTGCACGAACTGGCGGTCGAAGACGCCTTGACGCTGCGTCAGCGCCCCAAGCTCGACCGCTATGCGGACCACCTGTTCCTGTCCGCGTACTCCATCGACATCGAGCGATCCACGGCGCAGGTGACCACGAACGAAATCGCGGCCTTCATCACCGACCGGGCGCTGGTAACCGTGCACGCCGATGGAAAGTTCGACCTGGATGCGGTCGTGACCCGCTGGGATTCCACCCCCGACCTGGCGAGCAACGGCGTCTCCTACCTTCTGCACGGCCTGCTCGACTACCTCGTCGACGGCTATTTCGAGGCGGTCGAGGCCCTCGACGACGAGATCGAGGACCTCGAGGATCAACTCTTCCTGCCCAACACCGACCAGGAGCAGGTCCAGCGGCGCTCCTTCGTCCTGCGGAAGAGCCTGGTGACGCTGCGGCGGATCATCCTTCCCATGCGCGAGGTCGTCAACACGCTCCTGCGCCGGGACCTGCATTTGCTCCAGGACGAGATGGGACCGTACTTCCAGGACGTGTACGACCACGTGCTGCGGGCCATGGAGTGGACCGAGAGCCTGCGCGACCTGGCCACCAGCATCCTCGAAGCCAACCTCGCGATCCAGGGCAACCGGCTCAACGTGATCACGAAGAAGGTCACCGGGTACGCGGCCATCATCGCCGTGCCGACGGCCGTCACGGGCTTCTACGGCCAGAACGTGCCGTACCCCGGTTTCGCCCAACCGTTGGGCTACTACAGTTCGGCGGCGCTGATCATCGGCCTGTCGGTGCTGCTCTACGTGCTCTTCAAACGCAACGACTGGATCTGACGATCAGTGTCTGAAAGCACCCTGGGCGTCTTCGCGAGCCTTCTTCACACCGTCCCCCGCTGGTGCTTCGTGGGGGGAAGCCAGGCGCGCGTGCGCCAGACGTACGCGGGCGTATCCATCGATGCCCCGGAGCCGCCATCATCATCGGTCGGACCGACGAGAAGTGCATCGAACGTGGGCGGGACGGAGCCGGTGGGTACGGTTTCGTCGACGGCGGGCGAGTAGAACATCGGGCATCCTTCGGGTACGGGGCTGACAGAGGCTGTCGTCAATAGGACGTGGTTTGTGCCATATTTGTCACGCGTGGTTTATCAGATGTTTTTTTGGACACGGCGGGCGGAAGGGCGGAGGAGCTATGCCAACGACCCGGGCCCCGCTCGCGTCACCGTTGGAGTCCTTCTCCGACCAGGTCCTGGCCGATCGCGCCGCGGACGGGGACGTGCGGGCGTTCGAGGTACTCGTTCGTCGCTACGGCCCGCTGATGCGGGTGTATGCCAGCCGGGTCCTCGGATCGAATGATGAGATGGACGACGTCGTGCAGGAGTCCTTCATCACCGCGTGGCAGCAGCTGCCCACCCTTGACAACGGCGCCGCCGTGAAGAGCTGGTTGATGCGGATCGTGAGCCGGAAGAGCGTCGACCGGATCCGTGCCCGGCGCCCGCATGTCAATATCGACCTCACCGACGCACCGACCCCGGAGCGTCATTCGCCGGATAGACTGGCCGAGGCGGAGTCCCAAACGGAAGCGCTGACGCGTGCCCTCGCCGATATACCCGAAGACCAGCGCCGCTGCTGGATGCTGCGAGAGCTCGCGGAATGCAGCTACGGCGAAATCGCGGAGGAACTGGAGCTTCCCGTCTCGACTGTTCGCGGCCTCCTCGCCCGTGCCCGGAAAACCTTGCTCCAAGAGATGGAGGAATGGCGATGACCTCCTCCGACGCGCTCGCCGGCCACACCTTCGAAGAGCTGAGCGACTACCTCGACCGGGACCGAACCCCGGCCGACCCGAGCATCGACGGCTCCCCCGAGTGCCAGATCGCCCTGCGCGGCATGCAGCGGCTCCGGAACACGCACCGTGCCCTGCTCAAAAAGGACGTGGAACGCGAATCCGAGCGCGAGGACAGCTGGGTCAACTCGATTCTGCAGCACATCAATCTCGAGGCGCGCGCAGGCCGCGATATCCCGATCAGCCATCCCTCACCCTCCGCTCGCCTGATCGTGACCGAAGGTGCGGTGCGTGGCATCCTGCGTGCCGCCGGTGACAGCGTGCCGAACATCATCGTCGGACGATGCCACCTGGACGGCGATGTCAGCGTGCCGGGCGCACCCGTCATCGTGCGCGTGGATGCCACGGTTCTGGAAGGCGAGATCATTCCGTCGCTCGCCGATCAGCTCCGGGAGTCGGTCTACGCCGCGCTGAGCCAGCACACGGAACTCGCGGTCGAAGCCGTCGACATCACCATCCGTGACCTGTACCAAGTCCCGGCACCTGCGCCGGTGAAAGCGAGCAGCGATGAGTGACGCCACTGCACCGGGGCCGGTGACGTCCGACGCCGGGTTGTCGTCCGCGCTGACCGACCAACTCGACGAGGCGGTGCGGGCCGTCCCCGGCGTGGACGCACTGTACTCGGCGGCGCCGCTCGTGGCGACCGTGGTCGCTTCGGTGATCGCCACCACCGTTGAAGCCGTGACCGGCCGGCCGAAATCGAACAGCCCCGTCGCGGTCGACGAGAAGAAGGGCGGCCTGGAGATCGCGGTCAAGATCGGCGTCACCGCCCCCTACGCGGCCATCGACGTGAGCCGCCGTGTGCACAACGCGATCACGGAGCAGCTCGGCCAGCACGGGAACCCGGACGTGGCCGGGATCGCGGTCACCGTGGCCCGGATCGACTGACCTGGCCCGCAGCCTCCGCCATGGCAGGTTGGGGCAGCGAGTGCTACTAGTGAGTGACAGGTGCCGCATTCCGGCGGCCGCGCGTTCACAGAGGAGCACTCCATGACAACCGCATTCATCCCGAACCGTTTCCGGGGCCAGACGGCCATTGTGACCGGCGCGGGGTCCGGGATCGGGCGCGCCACGGCCATCCGTTTCGCCAGCGAGGGAGCCAGGGTCATCGCGAGCGATATCTCCCAGGATCGGCTGGACCAGCTGATCGCCGACTTCCCGGACCTCGGCATCGTCACCCTCGTGGGCGACGTGGCGCTGGAGGAGACCTCGCAGGCGCTGCTCGCAGCGGCCGGCGGAGCGGTCGACGTGCTCGCGAATGTGGCCGGCATCATGGACTCATTCCTGCCGTTGGCCGAAGTCGACGACGCCACCTGGGAGCGCGTGTTCGCGGTGAACCTCACCTCGATCATGCGACTCACCCGCGCGGTCCTGCCGGGCATGATCGAGGCCGGCCACGGCGCGATCGTGAACGTGTCGTCGGAGGCCAGCCTGCGGGCATCCGCTTCGGGTGTCGCCTACTCCGCTTCCAAGCACGCGGTCAACGGACTGACCAAGAGCGTCGCCGTCGTTTACGGGCCGAAGGGAATCCGGGCCAACGCCGTGGCGCCGGGAGCGGTGAAGACCAACATCGAGGCACCGTTCAAGTCGGCCTGGGCCCAGGAACGCCTCGGACCGCTCCTGTCGATCATCCCGTCGTTCGCGGAGTCCGAGGAGCTGGCAGCCTCAATCACCTGGCTGGCGAGCGCCGACGCGAGCAACGTCAACGGCGTGATCCTGCCCGTCGACGGCGGGTGGGCCGCCATCTGACGTGCGGCACTCGCCGCTCGCCGGTGGCCGGTCATCGCAGTGAACGGTGAGTGCGCCGGTCCGGGCTGGGCTCGGCCGGACCGGGCTGACTAGGCTCCGCGCCGCCGCCAACGGGGCTCCCGGCCACCGCGTCCCAGGTCGCGCTCGGTCGGCCCAGCAGGTAGCCCTGGGCGAGCACGACGCCGCTGCTGCGGAGACTGTCGAGCTGCTCCGTGGTCTCCACCCCCTCGGCGATCACCTCCACGTCGAGTTTGGAAGCCAGCGCCAGGATCCCCTCAACGAGGGAGACGGCGGTGGCGTCCGGGAGATCCGTGATGAAACTGCGGTCGATCTTGATCTGGTCGACGGGCAGGGTGTTGAGCCAGGTCAGGGTCGAGAAGCCGGTGCCGAAATCGTCGAGGGAAATGCGGATGCCCAGGCGCCGCAGCTCCACGAGGCGCTCGACGATGCCGGGCAGGTCGATGAGCGACCTGCTCTCAACCACCTCGAGGGTGAGCCGCTCCGGTGCGAGGCCGTTGCGGTTGAGTGCCGCGCGAACCGTGGGCACGAGTCTGCGGTCGAGGAGGGTCGCGGCGTCGAGGTTGACCGCCACGCGCAGAGGCCGGACGCCCAGCTGCGGCCACGCGGCCACGTCCCGGCAGGCGGTCGCAATCACCCACAGGTCCAGCTCGGTGATGAGACCCCGTTCCTGCGCGAGCGGCAGGAACACGCCCGGGGCCAAAACACCAAGTCGCGGGTGCTCCCACCGGATGAGGGCTTCCGCACCGACCACCGTCTCGTCACCGAACCGGGAGATGTCCACGACCGGCTGGTAGTACAGCCTCATCTGGTTCGACTCCACCGCGCGGGCCAGTTCCACCAGCAGCGACGGGTCGGTGCCCTCCGGCGATTCGATGCCCGGCGGTATGCTCCCCTGTGCCACGGTGCCGGTGCCGGCGATCTGATTCCGTCCCGTTCTCTTCGCGTCGTACATCCCGGCGTCGGCCGCGTCGAGGAGCTGCTCGCCGCGGCCTCCCGGCCCCCGGTGCGACGCCACTCCCACGCTGGCGGAGATGCGCACGTTCTGGCCGGCCAGGTGGAAGGGCGGATTCAGGCAGTCGACGACGCGGCGGGCCAGCTCGACGGCCGAGTCCTCCCCGTCGAGATCGGTGACCAGCACGGCGAACTCGTCGCCGCCGAGACGGCCGATGGTATCGCTGGTTCGGATCTCGGCGCGCAGGCGAGCCGCGACCTGCCGCAGCAGCTCGTCCCCGGCACGGTGGCCCAGCCGGTCATTGACACGTTTGAAATTGTCGAGGTCGCAGAACAGGACCGCCGTGCGGCCGTGCGGCCGGCACTCTGCCAACGCGGTGTCGAGCAGTAGCGCGAACAGGGCCCGGTTGGGCAAGCCCGTCAGGGTATCGTGCTGGGATTGATGCCTCACGGTCTCGAGCAGCCGGGCCTTCTGCATGGCCGTTTCACCCTGATGACTGACACCTTCGACCAGGGTGATGGCCTCGGCCAGGACATCGGCTGCCACGGGGTCGACCCAGCTGGCCGTCGCGACGCCCATCAGCACATCCCCGGCAAGAAGGGGCACGGCGACAACGTTGTGTGAACCGATGGAGCGCAGCAGCTCCGCCAGGGCCGGACTGGCGTCGTCGGAGGCGATCAGAATGCGTTCCTGCCGTCTGAGAACGCCGAGAAGCTCCGGGGTCTGCTCCACAGTCAGTGTCGTGCTCAGGAACAGTTCCCGCTCGGCCGGTTGGAAGCCGACAGCCGAGGCAGGCCGGAGCTCACCGAGGTCGGCATCCCACAGGAGCACGGCTGCCGCGTCGCTGCCGACGATCGTCGCCAGTGCCGACGCGACGACGTCCGCGATCGCCTCCACGCTGTCGCTGGTCGCCAGTCGGTGGGCGAGGCTGAGTAGTGCGGCCGTGCGGAGCCCCTCCCGGCGGGACTCCTCGAGCGCCGTGAACAGGTCGAGGGCTGCCGCGGCGTGTCCGGCGTAGGCCGCGAGCAGGGCCCGATCTCCGAACATCGCGGTGTGTCCGTCCGCGAAGACGGCGGCCAGGTGCCCGTGGATTTTGCGGTTGGAAGCGATGTCGACGACCAGCGCGCGTTCGTCCAATGGCTCGCCGCGCAGCATCCGTGCCACGAGATCGTCGGCGTCTTCCTCGCTGAGTCCGCGGTGGCGCACCAGCGGCCTGCCGCCCGCGGCTGGTTCGACGATGAGCAGGTATGCCGGCGCGAGCACCGCGGCGGCGGCTCGATCGACGATCCGTGCGAGCACCTCGTCGACGTCGTCGCTATTGACGAGGTCAGCGGCGGCCAGCTGGACTTCCCGCACCTTGTCGCGCAAAGCGCCGAGGGATGACTCCACCCAGCGGCTCCGCGTGCGCCACGACCACCAGTGCGCCCGCGTCGACCAGGTCAGCACGTATTCGCACGCCGGGTAGCCGTCCGACTGGCACTGCGGGTGGCTGATCAGGGCGGGGGCGAGGCCGAAGATGGCCGGCACGGACGATAACAGCCCCTGGGCGTATTGGCAGTCGAGTCGGGACGGGCGATAGCCGTCGTGGAGGCGGTAGCGCACGGTCGCCCGGGTCTTGCCGATCTGGAGAGCATCGACCGTGGACGTCGTGGTGAACTTCGGCACCATCCGCGGCATCTGGCGGAAGATGGCCCCGGGTGAGGCGAACGTGCTCAGCAGCTGCACGAGCACAGGATGGATGTCGCCCCGGACCGCGCCGGTGCCCACCGTGAACATGGTGCTCGGGTCGCCGAGCACCATGGTTGCCGCCTCGAACAACCGAATGCGAGTGGCGTAGCTGACCCACGTTGACGTGTTCTGGAGAGTCGCGGCATCCTGGTGCACGCCCGACCGGGCGAGCACCTCGGTGACGGCTCCGTCCCCGCCCCGCTCCCGCACATGGCGCAGGAGTAGACCGATCGTCGTGCTCGCGGTCTCGCGCGGCTCAGCATCCATCGTCTTTCACCCCTCGAATACTCTACCGACGCGGTTCGGTCAGGGGTTAGCGGGACACGACGACCATCGCCGTTCACCGCACTCGGTGCGGTGAACGGCGATGGTCGAGGGGCGCGGCCGGTCAGCCGTTGATCACCTGGGGCACCCCGAGCGCCTTGAGACCTTCAACGCCGAATTCCAGGCCGTAGCCCGACTGCTTGGAGCCGCCGAACGGAATCATCGGGTGCACGCCGCCGTGCCCGTTGATCCAGACAGTGCCGGTCTCGAGACGGGCCGCGACTTCCCGGGCTTTTCCGAGATCGGCCGACCACACCGAACCGCCGAGGCCGACATCCAGGCTGTTCGCCTCCCGGATCACCGCGTCGAGGTCGGTGTACCGAATGATCGGCAGCGCCGGCCCGAACTGCTCCTCGACGACGAGCGGGTTGGCGCCGTCGATGTCGGCGATGAGAGTGGTCGGGTAGAAGTAACCCGGCTGGTCGCGGTCGGGGTTCCCCCCGATCAGCACGCGGGCGCCGGACTCCTTCGCCGATTCGACGAGGCGGGACACGATGTCGAACTGCGCCTGGTTCTGCAGCGGACCCAGAACGTTTTTCTCGTCGAGCCCATTCCCCATCGGCATGGCAGCGGCGACGGCGGTGAGTTCCTCGCAGACAGCGTCGTAGACGTCGTCGTGCACGTAGAGGCGCTTCAGTGCGGCACAGGTCTGTCCGGTGTTGATGAAAGCGCCCCAGAACAAGTCCTGGGCGATGGCCTTCGGGTCGACGTCGGGCAATACGATGCCGGCGTCGTTCCCGCCGAGCTCCAGGGTGAGTCGCTTGACGGTGTCGGCGGAACTTCGGATGATCGCCTTGCCGGTGGCGGTCGAACCGGTGAACATCACCTTGCCCACACCCGGGTGGGTGGACAGGCGCGCACCGATTTCGCGGTCGCCCGACACCACCGTCAACAGGCCGGCCGGCAGCACCTGGTTCATCACCGCGACGAGGCCCAGCACGCTGAGCGGGGTGTGCTCCGAGGGCTTGACCACGACAGCGTTGCCCATCCGCAGCGCCGGCGCGATCTGCCAGACCGCGATCATCATGGGCCAGTTCCAGGGGCCGATCGCGGCGACGACGCCGATCGGGCGATAGTGCACCTCGGCGTGGACCTGGCCGTCGTCGACGACCACCTCGGCCTCGAGCGGCGTCGCCGCAGTGGCACGCAGCCAGGCGGATGACGCACCGACCTCGAAACGGGCGTTCGGCCCGTTCAGCGGCTTGCCCTGTTCGCGGGAGAGCAGTTCGGCGAGCGGCTCGGCAGCGGCGTCGATCGCATCCGCCACTCGGTTCAGGATGTCGCTGCGCGCCGCGTGGCCCAGGGCCGCCCAGGCCGGCTGAGCCGCCCCGGCGGCGGTGACCGCGCGGTCGAGGTCCCGGGCGGTGTCCACGGGGGCCAGGCCCACCACCGCTCCCGTTGCGGGATCGAGGATTTCTCTCGTCGGGCCCGAAGCCGGCGTGATCGTCGCAAGGAGATTGTCGTAGGTGTCCATGGGTCCTCCACTTTGAGTCCGGTAGTTCTCTGAACCTATCCAGCGGATGCCCGGCCCGTTTGTCCCAGCGCGCAGTGCGGTTGTTGTCTGGCGCAGAACCGTCGCACTCTTGCCGTCCGCCTCCGGTCGTGTCACCCTGACCGGCACTGGGCCCTGCCGCAAAGCGTGACATGAATGGAGACCCGATGAGCGAGCGCTACCCCGTCATCTATGTGCGTGGTTTTGCCGGCGGCCAGAATGCCATGGACGACGCGGCAGATGATCCGTTCTACGGTTTCAACGAGGGCTCGACCCATGTGCGGGTGGGGGCCGGCGGGCAGCCGAGGTTCTATCAGTACGAGGGTCCGCTGCTGCGACTGGTCAAGGACCAGCAGTACCGGATCGAAGTGGCCGGCAGCCAGCAGAACGTCCTGATCAATGCCGATCCTGGCTCGCTGGAACCGGACTCCGTCTGGATCTACCGGTTCTACGACGCCGCGGCGGGCACATTCGGCGTCGAGCCGCAATCGTACGACATCGGCCGCGCGGCCAAGGGGCTCGTCGATTTCATCGACCTGGTGCGGGCCAAGACCCGCGGCGCACCACCGGTCTACCTCGTGGCCCACTCCATGGGTGGGCTGATCTGCCGCACCGCCCTGCAGCGCGAACTGGCCGACCCCGCCGAAGCCGTGTCGAAGCTCTGCACGATCGGAACCCCGCATGGAGGCATCTCCCCCGAGCTGGGTGGGCCGATCGGCGGCTGGATCATGGACCGGTTCGGCCCGCTGGGCAGCGATATCTTCGCCCCCCGGCACATGCAGGAATACATGCTTCCGGACGGCCACGACTTCGCCCGGGAGACCGACCCGAAGACGGGCCGGTGGGACCCCAGGCGCATGGTGGGCACTTTCCCACCCTCCCGCATCCTGAGCATCGTCGGCACGAATTCGCGGGACTATTCCGTGGCCGCCGGGCTGTCGTCCGCGGTCATGGGCGTGCAGAGCGATGGCCTGGTCGCGGTCCGCAACGCCTACGTTTACGGGGCCGCACGGGCTTACATCCACCGCTCCCACTCGGGTCGATACGGCCTGGTCAATTCCGAGGAAACGTACCAGAATCTCTCCCGCTTCCTGTTCGGCGGGTTGCGGGTGGAGGTCGGCCTGCACGGGCTGGAGCTCGATCGCAAGGACCGTATCTGGCAGGGCGAGGCCAGGCTGGCCATCCGTGGCGTGCCCGTGTTGATTCATGAGCAAACGGCCGATCACTATTGCCCGATTGATTTGAACGCCACGGAGAAGGGCATTTCCGGGCCCATGTCACCGTTGCCGCTGCTGACGATCTTCCTGCAGCCGAAGAACGTGCGCAAATGCCGCTACGCCCTCGACCTCAAGATCATCTCGCTCAAGGAAACGGGCGGCATCCTCGGATTCGGGGACCATCTCGAGCAGATCGCGGACTGGCAGGACACGCTCATCGTCGACGTCGAGGTGAACGACAACGGCGCGGCCAGAAGCGTGACCTGGGAGTGGAACAGCACCCTGGTCGGCCGGATCGCCGAACAGGCAGAACTGCCCAACGAGCTCGACTGGGCACCAGGAAAGTCCGCCGACGGGCAGTGGCAGCTGCCGGTCCCCATCCCGCTGATGGGGCAGGCTGTGCTGGGCCGCGACGCGCGCCTCCAGCTCGGCATCAGCCTGTGGGCGTGAGCGGCCCCGCAGGAGTTCAGGGTTGCAGGGGTTCCCGTTCGCGCTCCTAAGCTGGAAACCATGACCCTGCAACCCCTGCTCAACAAAGACACCCGCATGTGCATTTCCCTCGCCGCCCGGCCCAGCAATTTCGGCACGCGCTTCCACAACTACCTCTACGCGGAGCTGGGGCTCGATTTCGTCTACAAGGCGTTCACCACGACGAATCTCGCCGCCGCGATCGGCGGGGTGCGTGCGCTGGGCATCCGTGGCTGCTCCGTCTCGATGCCCTTCAAGGAAGACGTCATCGCGCTGGTGGACGAAATGGACGCCTCGGCGAGCGCCATCGCGTCGATCAACACGATCGTCAACGACGACGGATGTCTGCGGGCCTCGAACACCGACTACATCGCCGCCGCCGATCTGATTCGAGCGCGCGGCATCGATCCGGCCACCCCGTTCCTGCTTCGCGGCAGCGGCGGGATGGCGAAGGCCGTCGCCGCCGCCTTTCGCGATTCCGGGTTCGAGCACGGCACCCTGATCGCCCGGAACGAAGCCAGGGGGCAGGCGCTCGCCGCCGAGCTCGGCTACCGTTGGGCGGCCGAGCCGGCCGGTCTCACCGCGCCGCTGCTCGTCAACGTCACCCCGATCGGGATGACGGGCGGGGCCGAGGCGAACGACCTGTCCTATTCCGCTGAGACGATCGCCGACGCGACCACCGTGTTCGACGTTGTGGCATTGCCCGCCGAGACGCCGCTCATCCTCGCCGCGCGTGCGGCAGGGAAAACCGTGATCACGGGAGCCGAGGTCATCGCGCTCCAGGCGGCGGAACAATTCGAGCGCTATACCGGGGTGCGCCCGACGCCGGAGCAGGTTGCCGCGGCATCCGCCTTCGCCCGCGCTCACGCGGGGTAACGCGCGCCTGGGGCCTTTCAGGAGCGGAACTCCGTGCCGGTCCGGCTCAGGCGGTCGCCCCGTTCAGGTCGGCGTTCAGGTCGACGTCGACGGTGACGGTGAAGTCCGGCTCTGTCGTGGCCCGGACCTCCTCGACGGTGACGCCGGGAGCCAGCCGCCGCAGCAGGAGTCCGGCATCCGTCACATCGAAGACGGCAATGTCGGAGATGATCCGGTCGACGACCTTCAGACCGGTCAGAGGGAGGGTGCACTCGTCGACGATTTTCGCCGAGCCGTCCCGCGCCGTGTGCTCGGTGAGCACGATCACGCGGGGCGTTCCGGCGACGAGGTCCATCGCGCCGCCCATCCCCTTGACCATCTTTCCCGGGATGGTCCAGTTGGCCAGGTCGCCCCGGCCCGAGACCTGCATGGCGCCGAGAATGGCCACCTGGATGTGACCGCCGCGAATCATGCCGAACGAGGCCGAGGAGTCGAAGATCGAACCGCCGGGCTGCACCGTGACGGTCTGCTTGCCGGCGTTGATGAGGTCGGCATCCTCCTCGCCCTCGAACGGGAACGGGCCCATGCCGAGCAGCCCGTTCTCGCTCTGCAGCGTCACCTGCACGCCCTCCGGCAGGTTGTTCGCGACGAGCGTCGGGATGCCGATGCCCAGGTTCACGTAGTCGCCGTCGCTCAGTTCCTCGGCCGCGATCGCGGCCATCTCATCGCGCGTCCATGCCATGGTCTGACTCCTTGCAGTCGGTGGGTCGTCGGTGAAGTCGGTGGGTTTCGGAGGCGCGGGACCGTCAGGACGGCACGGCCGCGGGGCGCGGGCGCACCGTGCGCTGCTCGATGTCCTTGATCCGATTCGAGGCCTGCACCAGCCGCTGCACGAACACCCCTGGCGTCACCACGTCGTGCGGATCGATCTCGCCACGCGGCACGATCACCTCCGCCTCGGCGATCGTCACGCGGCCGGCGGTCGCCACCACCGGGTTGAAGTTGCGGGCGGTGTAGCGGTAGACGAGATTGCCCTCGGTGTCGGCCCGATAGGCGTGCACGAGGGAGACATCCGCGATGATCGCCCGTTCCTGCAGGTAGGTCTCCCCGTCGAAATCGGCCAGCGGCTTGCCCTCGGCGATCAGGGTTCCCACGCCGGTTTTCGTGTAGAACGCGGGGATGCCGGCCCCGCCGGCGCGCAGCCGCTCCGCCAGGGTGCCCTGCGGGCTGAACTCCACCTCGAGCCGGCCGTCGAGCAGTTGCTCGGCGAAGAGCTTGTTCTCGCCCACATAGGAGGCGATCACGCGTCGCACCTGCCCGGCCTCGAGCAGCACGCCGAGGCCCTTGCCGTCGACGCCCATGTTGTTGGACACCACGGTGAGATCTTTCACACCGGATGCCCGCACGGCGTCGATCAGGTCGGCCGGGATGCCGCTGAGACCGAAGCCCCCGACGGCCAGTGTCATGCCGTCGCGGAGGACGTCGCCGAGAGCTTCGCTTGCGCTGGACCGGACCTTGGTCATGGAATTCTCCTCGTTGAGCATCCGTGAATTTATCCATTTTGTGGACAGGACATCTGTCCGTCATGTTAGGTGGCTTCCCGCGGAGCTGTCAATCACGGCGATCAGGCCTGATTCATTGGGTATCCACGGCATGAACACTAGTCTTGCTTTCATCCACATTATGGACAGGAGTCGCCCATGACCGGCATCACACGTCATCAGTCCGTGCCCGTGCAGGGAGCCCAGGTGGTCACCCGGATCGCCCGCATCCTGCAGCTCGTGGGGCGCAATCCCGCCGGGACTCCCCTGGCCGAGATCGTGCGGGATTCCGGGCTGACCCGCCCTACCGTGCACCGGCTGCTGAGTTCTCTGGCCGCCGCGGGCCTGCTCGACCATGACCCGGTCCGGCACACCTGGCACTACGGGCCGGAGATCTTCGTGATGGGCACAGTCGCCGCACACCGCTACCCGATCGAGGAGTTGGCGCGGCCGAGCCTGCTCCGACTCACGGAGGAGACCGGCGAAAGCGCGTTCCTCTCCATCCGGCGCGGCGCGGAAACCGTCTGTCTGCTGCGCGAGGAGGGCAGTTTTCCGATTCGGTCCTTCGTGCTGCACGAGGGGCTCCGTCTGCCGCTCGGGGTCGCGTCGGCGGGGCTGGCCATTCTCGCCTACCTGCCGGAGCCCGAGATCGAGCAGCTCCTCGTGCAGGACGCCGCCTTCGTCGAACGCTGGGGCGAGAACCACTCGCCCCAGGCCATCCGGGCCAATCTGGAGCAGATCCGGATCACCGGCTATTCGGTCAACCCGGGGCTCATCCTGGAGGGCAGCTGGGGCATGGGCGCGGCGATCTTCGACCGGTCCGGCCAGCCCGGCTGGGCGCTGTCACTGACCGGAATTGAGCGTCGTTTCACGCCGGATCGACGCGAGATGCTCGGCCAGCTGCTACTCGAGGAAGCCAGCCGCATCACCCAGTCCCTGCAGCGCGCTCGCGTCTAGGCGCCCGTGTGCAGGCGGCCACGTTTAGGCGCCCGCCAGCGGTCGCTCCCGCCCCGCGGCGACCTGAAGATTCGCCGAACTGTGAGTAACGCCCCTGAAAACTCACGGAAAGGGGGCCGAACTCACGGTTCGGCGGGCGGACCGGGCGCCACAAGCTCTCGTTGCCTGCCCCGGAAAACGATGAATGGTTTCCGAAATCTCGGCGGCCATTCATCGTGGAACGAGTTGACCTTTGCCGACGTCGGCTCGGGCGTCGCCCGCACCATCGAGCTATCGCGCGGACGTCCATCCCCGCCGATGAAGTTGTTCAAATCCGTCCAGCAGCAGATCGAGCGCGAACTCGAACTCGAATTGGTCATCGCAGCCGCGTCCGACAACAGAGTCGTTGTCGTGCGGTGTCGCTCTGGCGATCGTCACGATGTTTGGGTAGAGCGCGGCCATGTGCGCGAACAGCTCCGCCTGAGCGTCGGGGCTCGCCAGCGGTTGGGCATCGGCTTTCGGATTGGCTGAACCATCGAACAGCTCCTGTGTGAATCCCCACATCCGGCCGCCGAGCGCGTGCATCACGTGGTGGGCCAGGTCGGGGGTGAACCCACCGGCCAGGAAGATGCCAGCGAACGAGTCCTGGTATTCCAACACGGCGGGCGTCGGTTTTATCCGCGACTCGATGGCCTGGCGTGCCCAGCGATGACGTTGGAGGGCGCTCCTGGCAGACAACACACGTCGCCGGATGGCGTCCTGCCAGCCGGTGTCGAGAGCGGGAGGGTCGATCTCTCGAACGATGTCCTCGACCATTCCATCGAGCAGGTCCTCCTTGTCGGCGACGTGTTTGTACAGCGCCATGGGCACGACGCCCAACTCCTGTGCGAGTCGACGCATGCTCAGCGCATCGATGCCGATCTCATCCGCAAGGGTGACGGCCGCCTCGAGCACACGCTCGCGGTTCAACCGCACCCGCCTCGGGACTTCAGTTTGCTGGCCCAATGAGTCCTTCCAATGCCGCAGACCGTCATTTATTGACAAGTGTACGGGGTACACCCTACACTGCCACGAAGAGGCGTACGTCGTACACTTCATTCCGACTGCTTACCACCCACTCCAATCCGAAGGGAACGTCATGAACTTATACAGACCGACCGCCGTCATCGCCGGTGTGTTCTTCCTGCTCACCGAAGTGGGCGCAATTGTAGGAGCCTCCCTCTACAGTCCGATCCGAGATGTCGGCGATTACATCACCGGCGCCGGCCCGGATGGCTCGATCCTCCTCGGCCTGCTCTTCGAACTGCTCCTGGTGATTGCCGCCGTCGGGACCGCCGTCACGCTGTACCCGATTCTGAAGCGGCAACATGAGGGGTTAGCGCTGGCGTTCGTCGCCGCCCGCGTGCTGGAGGCAGCGATCATCCTGGTCGGGACTCTGAGCCTTCTGACAATTGTTTCGCTTCGCCAGCAGTTCGCTGGAAGCCTGGACGCCGACCCCGCCACACTCTCCACCATCGGCTCCACGCTCGTGGCCCTGCGCGACTGGACTTACCTGCTCGGACCGAACTTCGCCCTCGGTGCCGCTTCACTGTTCCTCGCTTGGCTCATGTACACGTCCCGCCTGGTGCCCCGTGGCATCGCCGTGCTCGGGCTCGTCGGCGGGTCGTTGATCAGCCTCTCCGCGATCGCCGTGATGCTCGGCCTCTATGGCCAGTTCTCCACCCTCGGCCTCGTCGTAGCGCTTCCGGTATTCGCGTGGGAGTTGTCTCTCGCCGTGTGGCTCATCGCCAAGGGCTTCAAGCCGGTGAGCATCCTCGCCACTCCCGCCACTCCCGCCACTCCGCTCGCAGCCGCGCGATAAGGGCCGGGACTGTCGGCGCACTACCCCGCTCATCCCGGCATCCGCCGCCAAAGATAGGACGACATGAATACCACCAAAACAGTTGCCATTATCGGGGCCGGGTATGCCGGCGTGTTGGCAGCCAACCGCCTGCAAGCATCGCTCACAGCGGCTGAACGACTCGGCGTGAGCATAGTGATGGTCAACCCGCGGGCGGTTTTCATCGACCGGATCCGACTCCACCAACTGGCAGCCGGAACCACGGACGCTGCCGCTATCCCCCTGGACCACGTTCTCCACCGTGACGTCGATGTCATCGTGGGTGAAGTCGCCCGAATCCTGCCGCTTCGGAACAGCATCGTGATCGCAGCATCCGAAGGCTCAATCGACCTGGCGTACGACGTCCTGATTTACGCCGTCGGCAGCGGCGCTCCCCCGTCGGTCCCGGGAGGCGCCTTCTCCCATTCGGTGGGAACTCACGCGGGCGCTTTTGCGGTGCGGGAAGTCGTTCGGAAACTTGAACCGGGCAATCGAATTGTTATCGTCGGCGGCGGTGCCACTGGAGTGGAAGTGGCATCGGAACTTTCGGAACAGAACCCTCAGCTGGACATAAGTCTTCTTTCAGCGGGACAGTTGCTGAGTTCGATGCCGCAGCGAGGCCGGAAGTACGTCAAGAGGAAATTGGCGTCCCTCAACGTGAAGGTCACCGAGAACGAGCGCGTTGTTCACGTGGGCGTGGGCTTCGTGGGGCTTGAAGGCGGGCGGAAGATTCGAAGCGACCTGACGATCTGGGCCGGGTCCTTCACGGTGCCCGCGCTGGCGTGCGAGAGCGCTCTGGCTGTGGATGCCGCGGGGAGGCTGCTGGTCTCGGAAACTCTGCAGCACCAGGAGTATCCCAACATCATCGGAGCCGGAGACTCCGTCAGCGTGCAAGGCGGCGCGGGGAATCATCTGCGCATGGGGTGCGCGGTAGCTGCTCCGATGGGCGGCCATGCCGCCGTCACCGCGTTGGCCTACCTTCGCTCCGAGCCGTACACCGCACTGTCCATCGGTTTCTTCATTCGATGCCTCAGTCTCGGACGACGCAGTGGATTCATTCAACACGTGGGCAAGGACGACGTTCCAAAGAGGCTCCAGTTGTCCGGGCGTGCGGGAGCGTGGGTGAAGGAACGCATCTGCGTCGGGGTCATTTCGGGAATCCAGAAGGAACGCACTTCACCAGGTTCTTACTGGACGGTTCCTGCGCCCGGTGGTTCGCGTGCCGCTGCCGCAAACGTTCACGTCGGACCCGGAATTGAAGACGGCCGTTGAATCCCTGATGCCCTGAGTCAGGCTGGCCCACTCGTCGAGCGACTCCCCCGTAATCGTGAACTACTGGGTGACACCCTCGAGTAGGAGCGCGAGTTCGTCGAGTTCGACGTCCCAGCCCTCGCGGTTCTGCTCAAGACGTTCGCGACGGTAGCGGGTGCCGCCGGGGAGTGTGTCGAAGCCCGATTCGATCACCGTGACATCCGTCCCGGTACCAGCATCGGCGATGGTGAAGCGCACGTGCGTCGAGTACTCGTCGAGTTCTTCGGCGGGGATGCCCGACCAACGGAAACCGAACGAGCCGTCGGGCACCACCTCGGTGATTTCGATCGGGAAGCTGCCGTAATCATCCCAGTCGATGCTGCCAGTAGCACCGGGCTCGAGCGCGGCGAACACCACACCGTCTCCGAACCACTGGACCATCACCTCGGGGTCGGTCAGTGCCTTCCAGACGCGCGTGCGCGAGGCCTCGATGTGCACGGTGCGGGTCACGGTGTGGCCCTTGATTCTTGCGTGATCAGACACGGTGTTTCCTTCACGTTCGAGCCGAGCGCGACGGGACATTGCCCGCCGCGCGGCGCGTGAACTAGTTCCGCACACGCGCCTCATCGAGCGTACCCATGATTGCGTATCTGTTCACGGGCGGGAGAACTCCGTGAACGCGAGTGGCAACGCATCAGAGGTCGGCCTGAGTTCCTTGCCTACCATGCCACGCAGGCAACACAAGGCAAACCGACCGCACCAACGGGCATGGGCCCGGTACGGGCGACCACTCGACGCCGGGACCGCGACGGTCACTCCAACTACAAGGCGAAATGGCCGCTCAAGGTGCTCAGCAGGCCATAGGGGACTTTTGAGGCTGACAGGGGTTACGCGGTGGCACCGACCCATTGCTTATCCCAGTTTTGTCCAGATCCGCTGGTGATGATTTTTGCGACTGGGGTCTGCTCGATCACGATAGTCAGAACGTGATACGGCGTGAGAACTGCCTCTTGAAGCGCAGGGGCGTCTTCCAACTTCTCGACGATCACGCCTTGATCTCCTGCTTCGTCGATTCCGATGCGCTTCCTGTGGCTCTTGTGGTTTGAAGCGTCGTTGAAAGTCCGCGGTCGGCGTCACCGTTCTTGCACCGTGTAGTAACGACCGGACCATCAGGAGTTCCGCTATTTTGGAAGCCGCCGCGCTCGAAAGTGTGCAGTCAGTTGTTAATCAGTAGAACGCTGAAATGACCTTGGCAGGACAGGTCACGTTAACACCCTGCGGGGACCTTGGTCGGGTACGCACGCTCCGAATTCGAAGGGACCACACCTTGCCTCGCCCACTGATCCGGCTCCTGTCCATTCCGGCCCTTGCGATAGTGCTGTCGGCGTCTGCACCGGCCCAGGCCCAGGCCGCCCCGCCCGATCAGGCCGCAGATGCCGACAACCCGCGCGCGTCGAATTCCGCGACCCTGCTGTATTTCAACGACGCCCACGAGATCGGCCCGGTACTCTCCGGCGGACAGGACCGCGGCGGTGTCGCCCGTCTCTCCACTGCGATCGACACGGTGCGTGAAGACAACCCGGCGACATCCGTCGTCTTCGGCGGCGACCTGGCCGGAGGCACGCTCTTCGGCGGGCTTTACAAGGGGTTCCCGATGGTCGACGCCTTCAACAAGATCGGCGTAGACCTCGCCAACTTCGGCCAGCACGACTTCGACTTCGGGATCGATAACGCCCGCGAGCTCGTTGCCGCGTCGGAGTTTCCGTGGATCACCTCCAACCTGGTCGACGCTGAGGGCGAGCCGTTCGTGGCGGGAGGCACGTGGGAGGTCCAACGCATCGGCAAGGTGCGAGTGGGCTTCATCGGCCTGACCGACGCCATCGATACGACCTTGGCCAGCGACCAACTCGACGAGACCGATCCCGTCGAAGCCGCACGGGCCGCCGTGGCCGACATGACAGCGACAGAGAAGGTGGACGTCGTGGTGGCAGTGACTCAGCACTCGATGGACGACAACCGGGTGCTGGCGCAGGCCGTACCGGAGATCGATGCCATCTTCGGCGAGGAGATGGCTGAGTACGAGTCCGTCATCTCCTACTCCGGCAGAGTCCCTCTGATGGCGCCCGAGGGGAACATCGGCTCGCTCATCCGGCTCGACATCACCAAAGAGGGCGGCGAGTACATCGTCACCCCGTCCGTGATCGAGGTGGACCACACGGTCACCCCGGACCCGAGTCTGCGCCAGCTCGAGAAATTCTACGAGGCCGATATGGCGGCCAACCTCTCCACGGTCCTCGCCACTGTCCAGACCCCGCTGCTCAACCCTGATAACGCCGCCCGCCGCCAGGAAACAGCTCTCGGCAACTGGGTAGCGGATGCCTTCCGCGCGTACCACGGCACCCAGATCGGGTGGATGAATGGTGGTGGCCTGCGCGCAGAGGCACCAGGGCCGGACTTCACCACGCGGGACGCGTACTCCATCGCACCCTTCGATAACAAAGTCATGGTGGTGCAGGCGTCCGGGGCCGGAATCGTCGCAGCACTCGAGCAGGGCGTTGGACACGTGGACATTCTGGGAGGCGGCTTCCCCCAGGTGTCGGGGATTTCCTACTCCTACTCCCCCAGTGCTGCCGTCGGCTCACGCGTAAGCGACGTCCGGGTCGCCGGGGAACCGATCGACGTCGCATCCACGTACTCGGTGGCGGTAACAAACTACGTCGTCGGTGGCGGCGACGGCGTGGCCGGGTTCTCGGGAGGATCAGTGCTGGTCCCAGCTTCGGGAGCGCCAAGCGACGCCGAGGCGATCATGGCCCACGCAAAGTCGCTCGGCGTCGTCAACGCGACGACGGAGGGACGGATCACCGTCCTGCCGTAAGACCGACGCCGAATCCGGCGGCCTCGCGCACGGCGGTGCACTCACGCTCAGCGCGGCAGCCCTCCACGCAGGATCCATAGTCGTCCGTGGAATGGTCCGACGCCTACCGCATCGGTCGCAACACTGATGAGAGCTACCACGGATACGTGAAGGACGCCGGACATGAATCGCTTGACATCTCCTCGCGCCGTCGCATCCGCGGCTTCGCTGCCCAACAAGTCCTGGCCACGATGCTGCTGGTCTCCGGCAACATCAGAAAAATCATCAAGTTCCTGACCGATCGCGCAGAACCGGTAGCGCAACGGACGTCCGCCGCGCTCAAGGGCATGGGCCCCGTCAGAAAGACAGCGAGACGCCGCGACCGCGAAGGCCATTCCAACTACAAGGCGAATTGGCCGCTCAAGCTACTCCCCGGTTCCCCCGACGGCGCAGAACTCTCGGTACCCTTGCGAACCTAGCCGCAAGGGTCTGCCTGACATAGCAAACCAAAGCAAGCCCGGGCAATCCGTAGCGCTGAAAAACGGTCAACCACAGGATCAGAGTCGCGAATTCTCGCTTCGGCGACAGTCCCGAGTACTTCCGAGGGGAAACCGCCCGTCCCCACAACGAAAACAGCCCCGGAAACAACGAATGGCCTCCGAAATCTCGGAGGCCATTCGTTTTGGAACGAGTTCTAGGAACAGAATCAGCCAGTTCCAAGAACAACCCTGTGGCGGTACCGGTGGGATTTGAACCCACGGTGGAGTCTCCCCCACACAACTTTTCGAGAGTTGCACCTTCGGCCGCTCGGACACGGTACCGAGGGAGAGTTTAGTTGAGATCGGGGGCCTTGCGCGAATCGCGATGCGGACATCCGTGCCTGAATAGCCCTGAACGCCCCCTGACCAGCGGGAACCCAGCGCGGAGCGGTATTCTCACCGGGTGATAACCGCGACCCACTGGCCCCGTTCCCTCGCCCTGACAGCCGGCGCCCTGGCCACGGCGGCCGGTATCGGCGCCGCCGCCCTATTCAACTACCGGGGCTTTCAGCGTCGTATCGCCGAGAGCTCGGTGATGCTCAATGAGACCCTGCCGGTGCACTCGCTCTGGTGGCGCACCCGCGCCAAAGACAAGGGCGAGCTGCTTTACGTCGTCATCGGAGACAGCGCCGCGCAGGGCATCGGGGCGAGTTCCCCGCACCGCGGGTATGTCGGAATCCTGACCGATCACATCCGTCTGGCCACCGGCCGCTCGGTGCGCGTGGTGAACCTGAGCGTGTCGGGCGCGACGGTCGAGCTGGCCGTGCGCGACCAGCTGCCCAATTTCGTCAAGCTCACTCCCGACATCGTCACGGTCGCGATCGGAGCCAACGACATCGCCCTCTGGGACGCCGTCGTCTTCGAGTCCGGGATCCGGCAGATCTTCCAGGCACTGCCCCCGCACGCGCTGGTGGCCGAGCTGCCCTGTTTCCACCTGCCCCGCAACGAACGGATGGTCGCCGTCGCCAACCGCATCATCCGCCAGGTGGCCGCGGAGCACCGGCTGACCGTGGTGCCGCTGCACGCCACGACGAAGCGGCTCGGGCTGCGCAGCGTCGCCACGCATGTCGCGGGCGACCTGTTCCACCCCAATAACCGCGGCTACCGGGCCTGGGCCGATGCGTTTCTGCCGGCGCTGAGCACCCATCTGGTGCGGGGCATCCGGCCCGCCGCGCCTGCCGACGCCGCCGCCGCCGCGCCTGCCGATCTGGCCTCCTCCGCTCCCATCCTGCGCTCGTCCGCGCCTGCCGGCCTGTCCTCCCCCGCTCCGGAACCGGCGCCGGCGCCGGTCATCGGCACCCCGGAAACGGGTGGTGTCGGCGGCCCGAGCTAGGCTCGCAGAATGGCCAGACCCGTTTCCTCCTTCCGCTGCACCGAGTGTGGCTGGACCACCCTGAAATGGGCGGGCCGCTGCGGCGAATGCCAGCAGTGGGGCACCGTGGTGGACACCACCGAGAAGGCGAGCCTGGCGCGCGCGCTCAAGCCGGCCAGCGTCAGCGGCGCGGGCATCGCCCGCCCGATCACGCACGTCGACACCACGGCCGTTTCGCACTGGCCCACCGGCATCGCCGAGTTCGACCGGGTGCTGGGCGGCGGAATCGTGCCGGGTTCGGTCATCCTGCTCAGCGGTGAGCCCGGCGTCGGCAAGTCGACGCTGCTGCTCGAGGTGGCCTCCAAGGCTGCGGCCGCCAAGTCGCGCGTGCTCTACGTCAGCGCCGAGGAGTCGGTCAGCCAGGTGCGCCTGCGCGCCGAGCGCACCGGGGCCCTGCAGCCCGAGCTCTACATCGCCGCCGAGACCGACCTGGCCACCATCCTCGGCCAGATCGACGCCGTGCAACCCAACCTCGTCATCGTCGACTCGGTGCAGACGGTGGCCAGCTCACTCTCCGATGGCCTCGCAGGCATGCCCAGCCAGGTCCGAGAGGTGGCCTCCACGCTGATCCGGGTCGCCAAAGACCGCAACCTGCCCATCCTGCTCGTCGGGCACGTCACCAAAGACGGCTCGATCGCCGGGCCCCGACTGCTCGAACACCTCGTCGACGTGGTGTGCCAGTTCGAGGGCGACCGGCAGACGGCGCTGCGCTTCGTGCGCGCGCTGAAAAATCGGTTCGGCTCGACCGACGAGGTGGGCTGCTTCGAGATGACCGGCGACGGCATCGCCGAGGTGCCCGACCCCAGCGCACTGTTCCTCAGCCGCGGCTCCACCCCCGTGTCCGGCACCTGCGTCACGGTGGCACTCGAGGGCCGGCGGGCGATGCCGGTCGAAGTGCAGGCTCTCGTGATCAAGACCCAGGCCCCGAACCCCCGCCGTGTCACCAACGGGGTGGACTCCTCACGGGTGGCGATGCTCCTCGCCGTGCTGGAGCGCCGGGCGAGCCTGTCGGGGCTGGGCAGCATGGATGTCTACGTGTCGACCGTAGGCGGCATCCGTCTCACGGAGCCGGCCGCCGACCTCGCCATTGCCCTCGCCATCGCGTCGGCGTTCAAGGACAAGCCCATCGCCCAGGGGGCAGTGGCATTCGGTGAGATCAGCCTCGCGGGCGAGGTGCGGCCGGTGTCCGCGGCCAAGCTGCGCGCGGCCGAGGCCGCCCGTCTCGGCTTCACCATCCGCCTCGATGCCGAGGCCGGGGCGATCGGCACCGCGGTGGCCGCGGCGATCGCGACCGGCCAGTCCTCATGGGACTCCGAGCTCGACCGCGCGTTTTAGCCGCGTGCGCCCGGTCGGGCGGCTACTGGCCGGGCTCTGCCTCGCCGGGCAGCGGGCCGAGGGCGCGCATCAGGTCTGCCGGTGCGGCCTGCATCACGTGGGGACCGGCGATGTCGAAGAACACCATTTCGAGCACCTGCTGGTGCACGGTGAGGAACTCGCGGAGCCACTGCGCGTCACCGACCATGACCTGCGGATCGACCTCGTCGGGCACCATGCGGGCGTAGTTCTCGGCCGAAGAGAAGAGCAGCAGCATCCGTCGTTCGGTGCCCTCACGGCCGAAGACACGCACCTGTTCCGCCTTGCCGTTGACGACCAGTTGCGGAACGATCATCACCTCATTGCGGAGGGCATAGGCCACGGCGACCACATCCTGTGCGGCCAGAGCGGCGGCGAGGGCCGGGGAATTCGTCGGTGGAGTCGCGTCAGTCACGGCTTCCATTCAACCAGTTGACCCGGCGCGGTCTCGACACACCGGGCCTCCGGACGGCGCGCCACGAGCGAACGTCGGGGTCTCGACCACCCTCAGGAGAGGAAGAACTGCTTCGGGGTGGCCGAATCGATGCCGTCGACGGTGACGCTCAGGTTGTAGGCCGCTCCCCCGGCCGGCGCCGCATCGCGGGTGGCGTCGCCGCAGGTCTCCGGGCCCGAGCGGGTGCGGTCCCACGCGATCGCCGCCCCGGAACTCAGGGGTTTGCCCGGTTGCAGGATGATGTCGGCGTCGCTCGCCTCCTGCTGGCAGTCGGTCGACGTCCAGTAGACATCCGGACCGCTCGACACCGTGAAGACCTGCGTCGCCGTGCCCGCGTTCAGCACGCACGGTTCGTCGCCGATGTTGGTGACGCTGAGTGAGAGCATCGGCTGAGCCCCCGGCTCGTAGTTGACCTTGTCGGTGGTCGCTTCGACCTGCACGGATGCCGGGTCGCACTTGAGCGGGTCGGCCGCCGGTGCGGAGGCGGAGGCTTTCGCTGCCGCCGACGTGGCCTCAGCCGTCGGCGTGCCGCTCGGCTCGCCGTCACCGGCGGCCGGGCGCACGATGTTCAGGACGATCAGGATGAGGAGGACAAGCACGAGGAGCAGGCCCAGGCCCACCACGAGACGACGGCGCCGGTACACCTTGCTGGGCTGGGAGCCGACCGGATGTTTGATCGTCGACATGACCCAAGGCTAGCGAGGTGTACCGGCGCCGCCGGCAATGCTGTGCGTGTCGGCTACGATTCTCCGAATTCCGCGCGGCGACGGCGTGCGAGCAGCAGCCCGCCGAGGAGCAGCATCAGCGTTCCACCGGCCACCAGGGGTGCCAGCTCGACTCCGGTGCGGGCGAGACCGCCCTGGCCCGAACCCGCGCCCGTGGAGGCGGCGGGTGCCGGCGTGGCCGGCGTGGCCGGCGTGCCCGGCGTGGCCGG
>NZ_SOGN01000063.1 GCF_004403395.1 Cryobacterium cheniae | reverse complement strand
ACCAGCCGGCCCGGCAGGCGCTCCAGGCCGGCGGCATCAGACACGGCCCGGTCGAGGCGGCCGCGCACCCGCGCCACCCCGCCGCGCGCACCCGGGCGAGGGGTCGACGGCGGTGACGGATGCGCCGTCGCGCGCAGTTCACGGATCGGCACGTCCCGCATCAGCGACCGCCGTGCCGCCTCGGCCGCAGCAGCGAGCCGGGGATCGTCGACCCGGGCCAGCCGCACCAGCAGATACGGCGGCACGATCGTGCACCGGGAGGAACCGTGCGGTGAGCCTGTCATGGGTTGAGTGTGGCACCTGGCGCCGACGCGCACCACAGAAAATCCTGATTGGGGCGTGGGCCGGGGCCGGGGGACCCGTGGCGGAGAAGGCCCGTGGCGGCATCCGGAACGTGGGCCGGGTGCCGCCACGGGGGTCTGGTGTCATCAGCAGCCGATCGGCTGCCTGGGGAGCAGAGAAGACCGGTCGACCATTATTAATAGCACCGGGGCCGCCGGGCGAGAAGGTGCCGGCGGGGGGCCTTTCGTAGACTCTCAGCATGCGCTTCGGAATCGTCATTCTCCCGCAGGACTCGTGGCCGCAAGCCCGTCGCCGTTGGCAGGGTGCGGAGCAGCTCGGCTTCGACCACGCCTGGACCTACGACCACCTGTCCTGGCGGTCCCTGGCCGATCAGCCCTGGTACGCGACCATCCCGACGCTGACCGCGGCGGCGGTCGTCACCTCCCGGATTCGGCTGGGTACCTTCGTCTCGTCACCGAACTTCCGGCATCCGGTGACCTTCGCCAAGGAGATCGCCACCCTCGACGACATCGCCGGCGGGCGGTTCCTGCTGGGGGTAGGTTCGGGCGGCACCGGGTTCGACGCCTCCGTGCTCGGCCAGCCCGAATACACCCCCCGGCAGCGCGCCGAGCGCTTCGCCGAGTTCGTTACGGCCCTCGACCTGCTGCTGCGCCACGAGGAACCGGGCAGCGGCGGCGTCAGCTTCGACGGGGAGTGGGCGACTGCGGTCGGCGCGCGGATGGTCGGCGTGCCGGCTCAGGCGCCGCGGGTTCCGTTCGTCATCGCCGCGAACGGGCCCAGAGGGCTGCGCCTGGTCACGACATTCGGCTCCGGCTGGGTGACGACGGGAACGGACGGCGCCGTGGGCGAGGACTGGTGGGCGTCGGTGGCCGCGCTGACGCACCGGCTGGAGGACACGGCACTGGCCGCGGGTCGCGACCCCGCCACCATCGACCGGTACCTGTCCCTCGACAGCGGCGGCAGCTACTCCCTGCACAGCATCGGAGCGTTCGAGGATGCCGTGGGCCGGGCTGCCGCGCTCGGCTTCACCGACGTGATCAGCCACTGGCCGCGCCGGGCCGGCGTCTATGCCGGATCGGAGGCCGTGCTGCAGCAGGCCGCGGCCCTGTTCAGCGGGCCGCGCGCCTGAGTCGGTCGCGGCACGGACGCAGCGGCATCGCGGATTCGGCTCGGAAGAGCTAAGCTTGTCGCTTCGCCCGGGTATTCCCCTTCCCTACTGGAACCGGGTCCCGGCTTCGCTGCAGACCTCGTCGACGAGGGGCTGACATTATCTCCGTTCCGTGCCTGCCCGACCCGTGGGCGGCGGTCCATCCCTCTGATCCAGAAAGCGCTACGTGACCGCACCAGTCTCCTCACCGATCCCTCCCGGCAATCGAAGCCCGGACCATTCCCGCCACCGCAGCGGCGGCAAGATCGTGCCTGCCCCGCGGGTCTTCTTTCCGGCGCTCATCATCATTCTGGCCATCGTCGTGGTCGCCATCGTCTTCCCAAGCCGCACGGGCGACACTCTCGCTTCGCTGCAGGGCTGGGTCGTTGCCGGGCTGGGGCCGTACTACCTGCTGATCGTCGCCGGGTTCGTGGTCTTCGCCACCTGGATGGGCATGAGCCGCTTCGGCGACATCAAGCTCGGGCAAGACGACGACGTTCCCGAATTCGGACTGATGTCGTGGTTCTCGATGCTCTTCGCCGCCGGCATGGGTATCGGCCTCGTATTCTGGGGCACCGCCGAGCCGCTGACCCACTTCACCAGCCCGAAGCCCGGCGTGACGGGCAGCAGCCAGGAGCTGGCTGCGGCGGCCATGTCGCAGACGTTCCTGCACTGGGGCTTCCATGCCTGGGCCATCTACGCCGTCGTCGGGCTGTCGCTGGCCTACGCCATCCACCGCAAGGGACGCCCGGTCTCAATCCGCTGGGCCCTTGAACCGCTTCTCGGCGACCGAGTACGCGGCCGCCTCGGCGATGCCATCGACGTGATAGCGATCGTCGGCACCCTCTTCGGAGTGGCCACCTCCCTCGGCCTCGGCGTCAAGCAGATCGCGGCCGGGCTGCGCCATCTGGGGGTCGTGGGCGAGGTGAACAACACCCTGCTCGTCGTGCTCATCGTCATCATCACGCTGATCGCCACGGTCTCCGTCGTGAGCGGCGTCGGGAGAGGCATCAAATGGCTCTCAAACATCAACCTCGGCATGGCCGGCCTCCTGCTGGTCGCGGTGCTGCTCCTCGGCCCCACGCTCTACCTGCTCCGCGTCTTCGTTGAATCGATCGGCGGCTACCTGCAGGGGGTCGTCGGACTCACGTTCGACGCCGGCTCCTTCACCGGCCAGTCCGGCCTCGACTGGCAGGGAGCCTGGACAGTCTTCTACTGGGGCTGGTGGATCTCATGGGCGCCGTTCGTCGGCGTCTTCATCGCCAGGATCTCCCGCGGTCGAACGGTGCGTGAGTTCGTGGCGGGCGTGCTGCTGGTGCCGACCCTGGTGACCTTCGCCTGGTTCGCGGTCATGGGCGGCAGCGCCATCAAACAGGCCTTCGGCGGAGACGGCGGCGGACTGTTCGACCCGGCAGTCGGCATCATCGCCGAGAACGTCCTCTTCGATTTCCTGTCCGGCTTGCCGTTCGGCGGGGTGCTTTCGGTGATCGCCGTGATCGTGGTGGCGATCTTCTTCATCACCTCGGCCGACTCCGGCTCGCTCGTCATCGACATGCTGGCCTCCGGCGGCGACACCAACCCGCCCAGATGGAGCCGTATCCTCTGGGCCAGTCTCAGCGGCCTCGTCGCGATCGCGCTGCTGCTGGCGGGCGGACTCGCGGCGCTGCAGACCGGGGCCATCCTGACCGCCATCCCGGTGAGCGTGGTGATGATCGGCATGTGCGTCGCCACCTACAAGGCGTTCCAAGAGGAGCATCAGGTGCTGGTGCGCCTCGAACGGCGGCAGCGCCGGGACGAGTTATCGCGCCGGATCAGGCAGAACGTCACCGACCACCTGGAGGAGAACTTCGACGATCATTTCGGCGACCAGATGGACGAGCGGATCACGGCGGCCCTCTCCGAGGGGGAGCAGCGCCGGTGGAAGCTCTGGCGGCGTAAGCATCCGGTGGAGCATGCCCGAGCGGAGTCGGACGACGCCGCATAGGCGGAACTGGCGGAACGGATATCGGCGACCGCCGTCTCCGAGAAAGCCCAGACCTCGTAGGGAGCCCGTTTTCGGGGTCGCCCGTATACCCGGGCGGCCCAGGTGCCTATGGTGTTGGCATGCGCGCCAACGAACCTCCGCACCTGTCTTTGCAGACCGTGTTGACCGACCGGCTCGGCCGGTGGGGCATCCGCTCTGCCCAGATCATCGTCGTGCTCGTGCTGGCCGCGGGAGCGGTCTACGCCCTCGTGCAGGTGAAACTCGTGGTGATCCCCGTGCTCGTGGCGCTCATCCTGGCGTCGGCGCTGGCGCCGCTGGTCGGCTGGCTGCGGAAGCGCGGCCTCCCGATCATGCTCGCGACCTGGATCACCCTGTTGACCGGGGCGCTCATCCTCGCCGGCATCATCACGCTGATCGTCTTCGCGGTGCGCAACCAGTGGGGTGCCCTGGTGACCGCAGCCGGCGACGGGCTCGACGAACTGCGGGGGCTGCTGGTCGAGGGCCCGCTCGCACTGGACTCGGAGCAGTTCAACGCGGTGCGCGATGCGGTCGTGGGCTTCGTCACGAGCGCGCAATTCGGCACGGGCGCGCTCGCCGGCGTGTCCGCCGCTGTGGAATTGGTCACCGGGGCCCTGCTCGTGCTGGTGATCCTGTTCTTCTTCCTCAAGGACGGCGGCCAGATCTGGAGGTTCTTCCTGCGTTTCCTGCACGGCGAGGGTCTCGAACGCGCCCACCGGATCGGCGACGTCACTCCGGAGGTCCTCGGCCAGTACGTGCGCGGTACGGCGATCATCGCCCTGTTCGACGCCGTTCTGATCGGCGTCGGGCTGGCCATCCTGCAGGTTCCGCTGGCGTTGCCGCTGGCCGTGATCGTGTTCCTCACCGCGTTCATCCCGCTGATCGGTGCGACCATCGCGGGCATCCTGGCGGCCCTTGTAGCCCTGGTGGCCAACGGGCCGCTCGTGGCGCTGATCGTCGTGGCCATCGTGATCGTGGTCAACCAGCTCGAGGGCGACCTGCTCAACCCGGTGGTGATGGCGGGTTCGCTGAAACTGCATCCGCTCGTGATCCTCGTCGCCCTGACCGTGGGCACCATCCTCGGTGGCATCGCCGGGGCCGTGCTCGCCGTCCCGATCGTGGCGGTGGGCTGGGCGATGATCAAGGTGTGGGACGGGCCGGACCAGTCGATCACCCAGCGGGAGAAGTTCGCCTTCCGGCGACGACGGAAGACTGTACGGCCCGCGAATCCCGCGTAGGCCAAGGTGGCGAAACCAGCGGCAGACCCAGTCCGCCTGCGCGCCCACCGCCCGCAGCGTCTGACTGCCGCCGGACGTTCGCTCCGACTCTGCTAAACTCGGACGGTTGCCGTTTGACGGCCGCGGAACAAGAGAGCCCAGGCATTCGGCCCCGGGCACCGCGCAGTGAGAGAAAGGGGATCCCATCTATGGCACTCGAAGCTAATGCAAAGAAGGCGATCATCGAAAAGTACGCTACCCACCCAGGCGACACCGGGTCCCCCGAAGTTCAGATTGCCATGCTCACGCAGCGCATCCTGGACCTCACGGAGCACCTGAAAGAGCACAAGCACGACCACCACTCGCGTCGTGGCCTGCTTCTCATGGTTGGTCAGCGCCGTCGTCTGCTCGGTTACCTGTCGGATATCGACATCACCCGGTACCGCACGCTGATCGGCAGCCTCGGACTGCGCCGCTAAGGCACTTTTCGAAGACACCGCGATCTTCTTACAAACGGGCCGTCACCCTTCGGGTGGCGGCCCGTTTCGTCTGCCCGGAACCGGGAATATCCCCGTGCCCGGCGGGGTTTCCCCCAGCAATGTCTCCCTCCGCGCTGAGCCTCTCCGTGCTCGATCTGATCCCCGTCCGCACCTCGCAGAGCTCCGCTCAGGCGATCGCGGCAGCCGTGCACCTCGCCCAGAGCGCGGACCGGCTCGGCTACACCCGGTACTGGGTGGCTGAGCACCACAACATGCAGGCGGTCGCATCGACGAACCCGCCCGTGCTGATCGGCATTCTCGCGGCGCAGACCGAACGTATCCGGGTCGGCTCAGGGGGAGTCATGCTGCCCAACCACTCGCCGCTCGTGATCGCCGAGCAGTTCGGCATCCTCGAGGCCGCTTTCCCCGGCCGCATCGACCTGGGGCTGGGACGAGCGCCCGGCAGCGACCCGATGATCACCGCTCTGCTGCGCTCCAGCGGAGCCGTCAGCGAGGTGGACGCGTTCCCGCGCAACATCGCCGACATCACGGCTCTGCTGCACCCGGACGGTGCGTCACTCAGCCTCACCTCCGGCCAGGAATACACCCTGCACGCGACGCCCGCCGCCACCGCGATGCCCGAAATCTGGCTGCTCGGCTCCAGCGAATACTCGGCCCGGCTCGCGGCCCGCCAGGGCATGCCCTACGTCTTCGCCAACCACTTCGCCGGGGACGGCACCACCCAGGCCCTCGACCTGTACCGCCGCGGGTTCACGCCCAGCGAGTCCCTCGACGCACCCCGCACGATCCTCACCCTGAACGTGTCGGTGGCCGACACCAGGGCCGAGGCCCTGGCCCTCGCGCTGCCGCAGATGCAGCAGATGGCGCGCCTGCGTTCGGGCCTGCCCCTCGGCCCGCTCGCGACGGTCGAAGAGGCCGCCGCCGCGCCCATGGCCCCGGCGCTGCTCGAGATGACCGAACGGATGGCGGCCACCTGGATCATCGACGAACCCGTCGCCGCGGCCACGCGCATCCGTGCCCTCGCGGCACAGTTCGGGGTCGACGAGGTCATGCTGCAGCCGATCGCCTCCGCACACACGGGCGCCGACGCGGCCACCTCACCCGGTCGTGAGCGCACGCTGGAACTGCTCGCCGCCGGACTGCTCCACGGCGAACAGCTCCCCGCCGAACTGCTCGCGGCCGGATAGGACGAGCTCGGCTTAGACGAGCTCGGCTCAGGCGTCCGGTTCCGTCATGTCGACCACATGCGACTTGACGTGGGCCTTCAGCGCCTCGATGCCCTTGAGAGCCTCCGCCTTGGAGTGGTAGCTCTCGGAGGTCGCGATCACTTCGCCGTTGTTGGCCTTCAGCCGAAACTGGTATCCGCCGGATCGTTCTGCGTAGAGCTCGTATTTTCCGCTCATCACACACTCATTTCTTCAACATTGAAAAACGTGGTCGGCAGCAATGCCGTTGAAAAAACCCTACCGCTCCCGCCGGCTCGGCCGGCAACCGTCGCCCGTTCGGACATCTGTTGCCCGGGTGCCGGCAACAGATGTCCGAACCGGCAACAGTCGGGTGGGAACGCCCTACGCCGCGCCCAGGAGTCGAAGCCCGGCGGCCGCGGACGCGCCCACGATGACCACCACCAGGAACGGGGCCTTGAACCGGAGCGCGATCGCCGCGGCGACGAGCGCTCCGAGCCGGGCGTCCAGAACCATCTCCTGACCGGTGGCCACGGTGTTCGCGACCGTCAGGGAGGCCAGCAGACCGATGGTGAGGGTGCCGGCGACGCGGGCGACGCGCGCGTTGGTGAGCCATTTCCGCGGCACGAGGTAGCCGAGCAGCTTGGTGAGGTATGCCGCCGCGCAGGCCACGAGGATCCAGAACCAGACGTTCATCGGGTTGCCGGCGCATTCGTCGGCCCGGGTCGACCCTGCGGACCGGGATAGGGATCGACGTCGGGCTCGAGGCCCTCGCCCTCGGGCCCGTGCCGAAACCCGAACCAGCCGATGGCGGCGGCGACAACGGCCGCCACCAGGATCGGAACGCCCGGCGGCACGAACGGCACGGCCAGCACGGTGGCGAGCGCGCAGACCGCGGCGGTCGCCCCGGCCTCCCGGGACCGCAGCCGCGGCCAGAGCAGTCCGAGGAACGCCGCGACCGCCGCCCCGTCGAGACCCCACTGTTTCGGGTCGCCCAGGGCGTCGCCCGCGAGCGCCCCGACCAGAGTGAACACGTTCCAGAGCACGAAGATGCCCAGGCCGGCCACCCAGAACCCCCGCTTCTGCTCGACCGGGTCGGTCTGCCCGGTGCTCGTGGCGAGTGACTCGTCGATGGTGACCTGGGCTGCTGCGAAGCGGCGCCAGCCATGAGGGTGCAGCAGGGCGTTCAACTGCATCCCGTACACCGCGTTGCGGATGCCGAGGAGCGCCGCCGCGCCGGCGGCTGCCGCACCGCTGCCGCCGCCGGCGATCACGCCGATGAACGCGAACTGGGAGCCCCCGGAGAACAGGAGCAGGCTCAGCGCCGAGGTCTGCCAGACATCGAGGCCAGACGAAACGGAGAGGGCGCCGAACGAGATGCCGTAGAGCCCGGTGGCCACCGCGATCGACAGCCCGACCCGGGCCCCGGGGGAGTGACGGAGGTCGGTGGGCACCGGTCAATGCTACGGGGCGTGGCGCCCGCAACTCGGGGGTGGGGAGCCCGGGTCGGGGAGTGCCAGGGCGGGGATGCCCCGCGGGGGCCTAGCATTGAGCGGAACCCAACGGAATGGAAGCCCCCAGTTATGAGCGTCTGGCGCACCAAGAGTATCGAAGCCTCCATGGCCGACTCCCTCGAGAAGGACCACAGCCTCAAGCGCACGCTGGGCACCTGGGACCTCATGATCATGGGCGTCGCGGTTGCCGTCGGCGCCGGGATCTTCTCGGTCGGGGCGAAGGCGGCCGGCAGCTACGCCGGGCCATCCGTCACCCTGGCGTTCCTCCTCGCCGCGGTCACCTGCGCGCTGGCCATCATGTGTTACGCGGAGTTCGCCTCGGCGGTTCCCGTGGCCGGCTCGGCGTACACCTTCACCTACGCGACCCTCGGCGAGTTGCTCGCCTGGATCATCGGCTGGGACCTCATCCTCGAGATGCTGACCGCCGCCGCCGTGATCGCGAAGTATTGGGGCATCTACCTCAGTGAGGTCTTCGCGCTCTGGAACTGGGATGTCCCGGCCACGATCCCGGTCTTCGGCCTGCAGGTCAGCTGGGGCGCGTTCGTCATCGTCGCCATCTTCACCACCCTCCTGGTGCTGGGTACCAAGCTTTCCGCGCGTGTCGCCAGCATCTTCACCATCCTCAAGGTCGCGATCGTGGTGTTCGTGATCGTCGTGGGTGCCTTCTTCATCAACCCGAAGAACTACACGCCGTTCATCCCCGAGGCCGTGCCCTCCACCGGCGGAGACGGCGACGTCTGGATGCAGTCACTCTTCTCGTTCATGACCGGCGCCCAGCCGGCCCAGTATGGATTGTTCGGCCTGCTCGCCGGCGCCTCGCTGGTCTTCTTCGCGTTCATCGGATTCGACGTGGTCGCCACCAGCGCCGAGGAGGTCAAGAACCCGCAGAAGACCCTTCCGCGCGGAATCTTCGCCGGTCTGGCCATCGTCACGGTGTTGTACCTCGGCGTCAGCCTCGTGCTCACCGGCATGGTTCCGTACACGGTTCTCGCCGACGACCCCAACGCCTCGCTCGCCACGGCCTTCATCTCGGTCGGTGCCGGCTGGGCCGCCCAGGTCATCTCGGTCGGCATCCTGGTGGGGCTGACCACCGTGATCATGGTGCTGCTCCTCGGCCTTTCCCGGGTGCTCTTCGCCATGAGCCGGGACGGCCTGCTGCCACGCGGTCTGAGCGTCACCTCCTCCAAGCGCGGCACCCCCGCCCGGGTGCAGATCATCTCCGGTGCCGCGGTCGCCCTGATCGCCGGGTTCACCGACGTGGGCGTGCTCGAGGAAATGATCAATATCGGAACGTTGTCGGCCTTCGTGCTGGTCAGCATCGCCGTGGTCGTGCTGCGCAAGAAGCGGCCCGACCTGCCCCGGGCCTTCAAGGTGCCCTTCTCGCCGTTCCTGCCGATCCTGTCGGCGGCGCTCTGCTTCTGGCTGATGCTCAACCTCACGACGCTCACCTGGGTGCGCTTCGCGGTGTGGCTCGCGATCGGAATCGCGGTGTATTTCCTCTACGGTCGCCGCCACTCGGTGGTCGGCATCGAGGCCAAGCGTGTCTTCGACGAAACTTTTCGCGACGAGCTCATCGCCGAGGAGAAGGCCGCGCTGGGCAAGTAGCGCCTGTACTGCACGCGAAAGCGCGAGATGTGTCCCCTCGGCACTCCCGAAGGGGCAGACTATGCGCTTTCGCGGTCGTGGGGAGGGCCTTGGGCAGACCCCCAGCGGGGATCGGGGAGGATGGGTCCATGCTGCACCGCCACCCCGTCCTGTCCCTGGTCACGCTCGCCTATCTGGCGTTCGTGGGCTGGGTGACCCTCGGGCCGCAGCCGCTCGACAGCGGCAACAACGGGCTGCTGCTGCGGGCGCTCGGAGTGTTCTCCCGCCACGACGCCACCGACTGGATCACGTACGGGCGGGTCGAATTCGGAGCCAACATCGTCATGTTCATCCCGATCGGGGTGTTCCTGCTGCTGCTGTTCGGGCGCCGGCTCTGGTGGCTGGCGATCGCCCTGGCCGTCGTGCTCACCGGTTCGATCGAGTTCACCCAGCAGTTCCTGCCGACCCGCTACCCGGATGTGCGCGATCTGGTCGCGAACGGGAGCGGCGCGGTGCTCGGGGTTGTTCTCGGCCTCATCCTCACGGCGTTCAAGCTGGTGCGCCGTGAGGACCCCCCGCCGCGGCGGGCCGCGGCGACCTACAGCCGGTAGAGGCGCGCCTCCCAGGGACGCAGGACCGTGTCCGCGGCGGGTGCGGCGGCATCCGTTGCGGCCGGGTAGTTGGCCAGCACCAGCTCCGCAGCGGAGACGTCCATCGGCAGCGGACTCGTCAGCGGGGCATCCGACGCGTTCGCCACGACGAGCAGCGTCTCGTCACCCCGGGTGCGGGTGAAGGCGTAGAGCTCGACGTGGTCGGGTTCGAGCAGGGTGAAGTCGCCGAGGGCGACCGTCTCGTTCTCGTGCCGCAGTGCGATCAGGCGCTGGTAGAAACGGAACACGCTCCGCTCGCTCGCCTGGTCGGCGGCCACGTTGACGCGGGTGCTGTTCGGGTTGACGGCCAGCCATGGTGTGCCGGTGGTGAAGCCGGCCTGCGGCGAGGCGTCCCACTGCATGGGCGTGCGCGCATTGTCGCGGCCCATGGTCTGCACGCCGGCGAGCACGCTGCCCGGGTCCAGATCGAACTCCTCCACGGCCTCGCGATAGTGGTTGAGCGACTCGAGGTCGCGGTAGTCGTCGATGGAGTCGAAGCGCACGTTGGTCATGCCGATCTCCTCGCCCTGGTAGATGTAGGGCGTGCCACGGTGCAGGTGCAGCACCAGGGCCCAGAGTGTCGCCGACTCGTAGCGGAAATCGGTGTCGTTGCCGAAGCGCGACACCAGCCGGGGCTGGTCGTGGTTGTTCAGGTAGAGGCTGTTCCAGCCGGTCTCGGCCAGGCCCTCCTGCCAGCGGGACAGGCTCTTCTTCAGCGCCGTCAGGCTGCCGGGGAGCACGTCGAACTTGTGCTCGCCCTGGTCGAGTCCGACATGCTCGAACTGGAAGATCATGTCGACTTCGCGTCGGGCCGGATCGGTGAACAGCAGGGCGTCGTCGGTGCTCACACCGGGCATCTCGCCGACGGTGAGGTGTCGGCCGTCCCGCCCGTCGAAGACCTCGCGGTGCATCTCCTGCAGGAACTCGTGGATCTGCGCCCCCATCGGAGAACCGCCCCCGCTGGCCGGGGTCGGTCCGTCGATCAGCTCGACCTGCTTGGCGATGAAGTTGATCACGTCCATCCGGAAGCCGTCGACGCCGCGGTCCAGCCACCAGTTCATCATCGAGTAGACGGCCTGCCGCACCTCGGGGTTCTCCCAGTTGAGGTCGGGCTGTTGCTTCGCGAACAGGTGCAGATAGTACTCGCCGGTCGCCGGATCGAGGGTCCAGGCCGGGCCGCTGAAGGCGCTGCCCCAGCCGTTCGGCGGGCCGCCGTCGGCCTGAGGCTTGCGCCACCAGTACCAGTCGCGCTTCGGATTCGTCAGCGACGAGCGGGATTCCCGGAACCAGGCGTGCTCGTCGCTGGTGTGGTTCACCACGAGGTCCATCACGATCTTGAGGCCGCGCTCGTGGGCTTCGGCGAGCAGCAGGTCGAACTCCGCCAGACTGCCGAAGACCGGTTCGATGTCCTGGTAGTCGCTGATGTCGTAGCCGTTGTCGTGCTGCGGCGACGGGTAGACGGGGGAGAGCCAGACCGCGTCGACGCCGAGTTCGGCGAGGTAGTCGAGCTTCGAACGGATGCCGCCGAGGTCGCCGATCCCGTCGCCGTCAGAGTCCGCGAAGCTGCGCGGGTACACCTGGTAGACGACGGCGCTGGTCCACCAGGGCGCAGCGGTCTCGGGGGAGGCAGTCGGTGCGGTGTTTGTCATTTGATCGATCCTCTCATCACGCCGGAGATGACCCAGCGCTGGGCAAAAATGTACACAATCAGCAGCGGGGCCATGGCCATCAGGTACGAGGCGAACGCGGCCGAGTAGTTGGTGTTGAACTGGCCCTGGAACACGAACTGGGAAAGCTGCAGGGTGCGCGCCGCCGGGTCGGAGAGCACGACGAGCGGCAGGATGAAGTCGTTCCACGCCCAGACGCAGGTGAGGATGCCGACGGTCGCGTTCATCGGGGTCAGCAGCGGGAAGATGATCTGCCAGTACACCCGCCAGGTGGTCGCCCCGTCGGTGTAGGCCGCCTCCTCAAGCTCGATCGGGATCGACTTGATGAACGCGACGTAGATGAAGACGTTGAGGGAGAGCCCGAACACCGCGTAGAGCAGGATCAGCCCGACCTGGTTATCGAGGCCGAACAGGGCCGTCTCCTTCACAACCGGGAGCATGATGATCGGGAACGGGATGAAGATCGCGGACAGCAGGTAGAAGTAGACGCCCTTGAAGAACGGCTTGTGCAGGTTGCGGGCGATGGCATAGGCCACCAGAGAGTTCGTCAACAGGGTGAGCACGACGGCGCCGACGGTGATCAGGGCCGTGTTCAGCAGCGCCTGCGGGAACCGGGTCAGCGTCCAGGCGTCGACGAAGTTCTGCCAGTGGAAACCGGTGGGCAGTTCGAACCCGGTGCCGCCGAGCTGGTCGGGGGTCTTCAGTGCGGTGATCACCGCGAAATAGAGCGGCACCAGCACGGTGATCGCGCAGACCGCGATCAGCGCCGTGGCCCACCAGTTGATCCGGGTGCGGTTGCCGTTGATACGCCGGACTCCGCGCGGGTCCCGCTCGATTCGGAGGGACGCGGGTTCGACTGTGGCGGGGGAGTCGATGGTGATAGCCATTAGAAGTCGGCCTCCTTGCGCTGGAGAATTCGGAACTGCAGGAACGAGACGAGCATGATGACGACGACGAACAGGACCGCGTTGGCGGACTGGTAGGCGAACTCGCCGCCCTGGAAGCCGCCCCGGAAGATGAGCAGGGTGATCGATTCGGTCGAGGTTCCCGGCCCCCCGGCGGTGAGGGCGACGATGTGGTCGAAGGTCTGCAGGAACCCCTTCAGGCTGAGCACCATGTTGATGGTGAAGAAGGCGCTGATCATGGGGAACGTGATCGACCGGAACTGCCGTCTCGGCGTGGCGCCGTCGATGGCGGATGCCTCGTAGAGCTCCTGAGGAATCGTTTGCAGCCCGGCCAGATAGAGGATGATCGCGAACGCGCAGGCCTGCCAGACGGCGAGGGCGACGATGGCCGTCCACGCCCAGTCCGGGTTGGTCAGGATGTTGTCACGGAACACCGGGACGTTCGACAGGATCCGGGGCAGCGAGTTGGCGAAGAAATACTGGAAGACGTAGCCGACGACCAGGATCGCGAGCACGTAGGGGATGAAGAAGATGCCGCGGAAGGCGGACTGGAAGGCGATCTTCGCGTTGAGCCCGACCGCGATGGCCAGTGAGATCACGTTGGTGAGGATGGTGGCGACGATGGCGAACCCGAAGGTGAAACCGTAGGCCTTCAGCACCCGGTCATCCTGGAACAGGGCGAGGAAGTTGCCGAACCCGACGAAGTCCCACGAGCCGAAGCCGGCGTAGTTGGTGAAGGAGAAAAAAACGCCGATGAGCACCGGGACGGTATGCAGCAGCGCGAAGACGGCGACCGCGGGGACGACCATCCAGTAGAAGGGGCGCGGGGTGGCGCCGACCCGACGTCGCACGGTGCTCGGCCGGGATCCTCGGGGAGTGCGCTCCGGCCGTGGCCGGGTCAGGACGGGAGTAGCCATTGTTAGTCTCCGCTTCGGGTCGAGGTGGTGCGCGACGCGACCTTGCGCCACTCGTTGTCGAGTGTGGCCAGCGCGTTCGCGCTGTTCGTGTCCGTCAGGAACTGCTGCACGATCGGCCCGAGCGGGATGCTCGCCGGGATCTGGTGATCGATGAAGCCGGTGATCCGGCCGGCCTGGAAGTACGGTTGCAGTTCCGCCAGGGCCGGGTTGGTGTTCTCGGCCGCGTCGCGGGCCGTCGAGAACATGTTCTGGGAGGCTGCGAAGGAGTTGAGCACCTTCTTCTGGAAGAGGAAGTCCACGAACACCTGCGCCTCGGCGAGGTGCGGCGTATCACGGCCGATGGCGATGGCCACGTCGACACCGGAGACGAGCTCGATGTCGGCCGGGTCATCCGTCACGGGGTAGGGGAAACCGCCGACGCTGATGTCGGGGTTGTTGGCCAGGATCGGGCTGAGTGCCCAGATCCCCTGCATCAGCATGGCCGATTCCCCGTTCGCGAAGGCCAGGTTGCCGTCTTCGTAGGTGCGGCCGAGGTAGCCGTCCTGCGCGTAGGAATACAGTGTCTGCAGCTTCTCGAACGTCTCGTCGTAGTTCTTCGCGAACGAGACGGTCGAGTCGGGACCCACCTCCGCACCCTCCGCGCGGAGGTCGGGGAAAAAGTCGTCGCCGCCGAGCTGGGCGCCGAGACCGTTCAGCGGGGATTGCACCGTCCATGCGTCGGCCGCGGTGCCGTAGAACGGGGCGATGCCGGCCGCCTGGAGGGCGTCGCAGGCGGCGATCAGTTCGTCCCAGGTGGTGGGGATCTCGATGCCCTGCGCGGCGAAGATGTCGCGGTTGTAGAGCACGCCGTTGCCGTTGTTCACGAAGCCGAGGGCGTTCACCTCGTTCTCGTGGGAGCCGAGGGCGCCGACGATGTCCTGCACGGCCGGGTTGATCTGGTCGAGAACGGGGTCGCCGGTGAAGTCGTGGAAGACGCCCGCCCGTGCGAGCTGGCCGAAGTTGCCCGATCCGTTCAGGCTGATCACATCGGGCACCTTGTCTTTGACCAGCAGGGTGCGGATGGCGGTGTCCGCGTCGGGGACGGCGTTCTGCGTCACCCGGATGCCGGGGTTCTCGGCCTCGAAATCGGCGATGATGCCATCGAAGTCAGCGATGGCCTCGGATTTGAACTGGAAGAAATCGAGGGTGACGACGTCCGTCTCGCCCGGGGCGCAGCCGCTGAGGGCGCCGAGGCCGAGCGTTCCGGCCAGGAGGAGTGCCACGGATCGCTCCAGCGTGCCGAGCCTCCGCCCCCGATGCCGTCGCCGGGAGGGGGTCTGGCACGTCGTCGTATCCGTCATTGCGGGGCTCCTTAGGCCGTCATGTCACTACCCAAATCTTTCTACGGCAAAAAGAATAGGACGTCAACTTCTGAATTCTGTGCCACTGAGGGGCCAAAATTCCATCGGAGGCAGACCATTCATGCCACTATGGAACAAATAGCACCTCGGGGAGCGGATATGACCACGGATGCACCGTCGACGGTGAGCGAGACCTCCCGGGAACTCGCGCGCGCCGTGCTCATCCACGGCCCGATTTCCCGCGGCGACCTCGGCCGTCGTCTCGGACTGTCGCCGGCCAGCCTCACCCGGCTGAGCAAGCCGTTCCTCGACCGGGGCCTCTTCGTCGAGGCCAGCGAAGACCCCGACGGAACCGTCGGGCGTCCGGCCCGTCCGCTGGACGTGCGGGTGGATGCCAGCCGATTCGTCGGGGTGAAGCTCACCGGCGACGACGTCTTCGGGGTGCTCACCGACCTGCGTGCCAACCAACTGGGCTCGGCCCGGCGGCTGCTGGCCGGCCACGCGGTCGAACACGTCGTGGCGAGGATCGAGGAAGTCGTGCGCGAGCTCGGCGGCCCGGACGGTCTGTCCGGGCTCGGCGTCTGCGTGGGCGGGCACGTCACCGACGCCCGGGTCGTGACCCGGGCGCCTTTCCTGGGCTGGTACGACGTGGACCTGGCCGCGCAGCTCGAGCACCTGCTGGGAATTCCGGTCACGATCGAGAACGACGTCGTCGCGCTCACCTCCGCGGAACAGTGGTTCGGAGCGGTCCGGGGTGCCCCGACCTTCGCGGTTCTGACCATCGGCGTCGGCGTCGGCTACGGACTGGTCGTCCATGACCGGGTGATCGTGACGGTCGACAGCGGCCTGGGCCTCGGCGGGCACATCCCGCTCGACCCGAACGGGCCGCTCTGCCCCGAGGGACACCGCGGCTGCTCGCAGGCCATGCTCACGAGCCAGAGCGTGTCCGCCCAGGTCAGCGTGGCCCTCGGCCGCGAGGTCGGCTACGACGAGGTGCTCCGGCTCGCGGTGGAGGGGAACCGGGCTGCGGCATCCGTCGTCACCGCCACCGGCCGCGCCCTGGGCCGGTTGATCGCGGTGATCGCCAATATCGGGATGCTCGACACGATCGTGCTCTCCGGCGAGGGGATCGGACTGTGGGCGCTGGCATCCGAGGACGTCATCGCCGCTGCCCGAGCCGACCGCGACCCGGCGGCGACGCCGCTGACGATCGTCGTCGACGACAGCGGGGTCTCCTCCTGGGCCCGCGGGGCCGCGGCGGTCGCCATCCAGCATTCGCTCGACCGTCTGGCCGGCTCCGTGAGGCGTGCCAGCGAATAGAATCGTCTCGACGCGCCGGGCGAGTGGGAGGCTGCACATGCAATTCGGGATCTTCACCGTGGGTGACCTCACGGCCAACCCCACGACCGGCCACACCCCCACCGAGCACGAACGCATCACGGCCATGGTCGCCATCGCCCAGAAGGCCGAGGAGGTCGGCCTCGACGTCTTCGCCGCCGGCGAGCACCACAACCCGCCGTTCGTGCCCTCCTCACCCACGACGCTGCTCGGCTACATCGCCGCGAAGACTGAGCGCATCATCCTCTCCACTGCCACGACGCTGATCACGACGAACGACCCGGTCAAGATCGCCGAAGACTTCGCCATGCTGCAGCACCTCTCCGGCGGCCGGGTCGACCTGATGCTCGGCCGCGGCAACACCGGCCCGGTCTACCCGTGGTTCGGCCAGGATCTCCGCCAGGGCATCCCGCTGGCACTGGAGAACTACGCGCTGCTGCGCCGGCTCTGGCGCGAGGACGTCGTCGACTGGGAGGGCCAGTTCCGCACCCCGCTGCGGGGGTTCCAGTCGACGCCGCGCCCGCTCGACGGCGTGCCGCCCTTCGTCTGGCACGCCAGCATCCGCAGCCCGGAGATCGCCGAGCAGGCCGCCTTCTACGGTGACGGCTTCTTCGCCAACAACATCTTCTGGCCCAAGGAGCACTACCTCAAGCTGATCAGCCTCTACCGGGCCCGATTCGAGCACTACGGCCACGGCGGCGCCGACCAGGCCATCGTCGGCCTCGGCGGCCAGGTTTTCATGCGCACGAGCTCGCAGGACGCCGTCGACGAGTTCCGGCCCTACTTCGACAACGCCCCGGTCTACGGCCACGGCCCCAGCCTCGAGGACTTCACCGAGCAGACGCCGCTGACCGTCGGCAGCCCGCAGCAGATCATCGACCGCTACGCGGGCATGCGCGACTACTTCGGCGACTACCAGCGGCAGCTGTTCCTGATGGACCACGCCGGACTGCCGCTGAAGACCGTGCTCGAGCAGCTCGACATCCTCGGCGGCGAGGTGGTGCCCGTGCTCCGCCGAGAGCTGGCGGCGAACCGGCCCGCCCATGTGCCGCCGGCCCCCACCCACGACTCCCTGCGGGCCGACGCCGAGACGAGCCGGCTCGCGGCATCCGTCGCCCGCCCCTGACCTATCCCGCGGAAGCAGGCACCATGACCATCGCGCCCCCTCGCCCCACGACGGATGCGCGCCGCGCCTTCTTCGACGCCCGCCCCGCCGACTCCGCGGCGGTCGACCTCTCGGTGCGAATCGGCAGCCTCACCCTCGCGAACCCGGTCATGCCGGCCTCGGGCTGCTTCGGGCCCTCGCTCGGCCGGCTGATCCCGGTCGCCGAGCTCGGCGCGGTCGTCACCAAGACCGTGTTCGGCACCCCGCGCGGCGGCAACGCGGCCCACCGCCTGACCGAGATCCGGGCCGGGATGGTCAACAGCGTCGGCATCCCGAGCCGCGGGGCGGCCGGCTACCTGGCGTCGCAGCATCCGCTCTACCTGGCGCTCGGCGTGCCCGTGATCGTCAGCGTCGGCGGCCACCGGCCCGGCGAGTACGCCCCCGTCGTGCAGGGCCTGCGGGGCGCCGGCGACGCCTACGAGCTCAACGTCTCCTGCCCGAACCTCGACCGCCACGGCACCGACATCGGCTCCGACCCCGACGCCATCGGGACGGTCGTGCGCCTGGTGCGCCAGGAAACCGACAAGCCCCTGATCGTCAAGCTGCCCGTGCTCGTCTCCTCGATCGCGGACTGCGCCCAGGCCGCCGAGGCGGCCGGTGCCGACGCGGTCTGCGTGGCGAACTCCATCCCCGCGCTGCCGCTCACCGCCGACACGCGCAGCCCCGTCCTCGGCAACGTCATCGGCGGCCTGTCCGGCCCGAACATCCGCCCGATCGTGCTGCGGTTGGTCTGGCTGGCCGCCCGCGCCGTCGACATCCCGGTGATCGCCTGCGGCGGCATCGAAACCGCCGACGACGCCCTCGACTACTTCTCGGTCGGCGCGCGCGCCGTGCAGGTCGGCACGGCCAGCTTCGGACGCCCCTTCGCCATGGTCGACATCACGCGGGCCCTGCAGGAGCGTTGCCTGGCCGCCGGGGCCGCCGACATCGGCGAACTGATCGAACTCTGGAGAGCCTGATGACCAGCACCACAGGCAACACCCCCGCCGCGCCCGCGACGGCAGCCGAGACACCCGCTGTCGCCGCGGCCCGCGAGGACCTCGCCGCCCTGCGCCGCCAGCAGGCGTTCGCCGCCGCCGACGAGGCCGCGCTCGACGGCCTCATCGCGGTGCGCCCGCCCGAACGGAGGCCCCGGCCCGACCCGGTCTGGGACGATGCCCCCGTTCTCGTGCACGAGGTCGTGGGGGAGCGGTACCGCCGGCTCGTGCTGGCCACCGACACCATTGCGACGACCGCTCTCGCCGGACAATTCCTGATGATCACCGTGCCGCCGGCTGAGGGGGAACGCATCCTGCTCCCACGCCCGATGGCCATCCACCGCCGGCACCCGGAGCAGGGCACCGTGGAGGTCATCTACGGCGTGGCCGGCCGCGGCACCACCGCGCTCGCCGACGTGGCAGTGGGGGAGAGTCTCCTGGTGACCGGGCCGCTGGGCCGCGGCTTCGAGTTCCCGGATGCCGCCGAACCGGATGCCGCCCTCCCGACCGCGGCCCACCCGCGACCGGCCCGCACGGCCCTGATGATCGGCCGCGGCGTCGGCGTCTGCGCCATCATGGGCTCGGTCGAAGACGCCGCCCGCCTCGGCATCGCCGCGACCGTCGTGCTCAGCGGCCGGTCGCGGGCCAACCTGATCGGACCGGCCGACTGCGCCGAACTCGGCGCCAGGGTCATCCCGGTCACCGACGACGACGGCTCGAGTGCGCTGCCGGCGCTCGGCGGCCGCCTGCGCGGGCTCTTCGGCTCGGCACCGCCCGACGTGATCCTGGTCTGCGGCGCCGGCGTGCTCGCCCGCCTGGCCGCCGAACTCGGCGCCGAGTGGGGAGTGCCGGTGCAGGTCTCGCTGGAGGCCCACATGGCCTGCGGCCTCGGCTACTGCCACGGATGCGCCGCGCCCGTCGCCACGGATCCCGCCGTGGAGGGGCCGCTGGTCTGCGTCGACGGACCGGTGTTCGACGCCGTGCTGCCGGGAGGCTGAACGTCTTCTGTTAGGATTGAAGAGGTCGATCTTCGGATCGGCTTCGCACAACCATGCACAATACGGAGCAGACCGGCGGCACGCTGGTCCTCGGTGGTGGTTTCCCAACTCGAACGACACGTCCGCAGTTGGTGAATTTCTACTGGTGGCCAGCACCTGCGCCCTTCTCCTCCGCGTCCAGCTCGCGCGCCATACGGGCAACCGAGTCTTCGTCGCCAGAATGGCGAGAAGCAAAAAACCAAAGGAGAGAACCCCCATATGGAGGGTCCAGAAATCACGTTCGCCGAAACCGTTATCGACAACGGCAAGTACGGCAAGCGCACCATCCGTTTCGAAACCGGGCGTCTCGCCCAGCAGGCGCAGGGTTCTGCCGCCGCCTACATCGACGAAGAGACCATGCTTCTCTCCGCCACGAGCGCCAGCAAGCAGCCGAAGGAAAACTTCGACTTCTTCCCGCTGACCATCGACGTCGAAGAGCGCATGTACGCTGCCGGACGTATCCCGGGCAGCTTCTTCCGTCGCGAAGGCCGCCCGTCGACCGAGGCGATCCTCACCTGCCGTCTGATCGACCGGCCGCTGCGCCCGTCGTTCGTCGACGGACTCCGCAACGAGATCCAGGTCGTCGTCACCGTTCTGGCCATCGCGCCCGACGAGTACTACGACGTGCTCGCGATCAACGCGGCGTCGATGTCGACCCAGCTCGCCGGCCTCCCCTTCTCGGGCCCGATCGGTGGCGTTCGCGTCGCCCTGATCCCCGACGAGAACGGCTCCGGCCAGTGGGTTGCCTTCCCGAAGCACTCGCAGATCGTTGACGCCGTCTTCAGCATGGTCGTCGCCGGCCGCGTGGTGACCGACGCCAACGGCGCGCAGGATGTCGCGATCATGATGATCGAAGCCGAAGCCACCGACAACGCCTGGGACCTGATCAAGGGCGGCGCCATCAAGCCGAACGAAGAGGTCATCGCCGAGGGCATCGAAGCCTCGAAGCCCTTCATCAAGCAGCTCATCGAAGCGCAGCAGAAGGTTGCCGCCTCGGCCGCCAAGCCGACCGGCGCCTACCCGGTGTTCCCGTCCTACCAGCCGGCCACCTACGACGCCGTCGCCGCTCTCGCGTACGACCAGCTCAAGGGTGTCTACCAGATCGCCGACAAGATCGAACGCCAGAATGCGGATGACGCACTCAAGGCATCCGTCAAGGAAGCCATCGCTGCCCAGGTCGACGCCGGCCGGCTCGACGCCGGCGCGAACAACCAGGTGTCCGCCGCGTACAAGTCGGTCACCAAGCTCGTCGTGCGCTCACGCGTCCTCAACGAGGGCATCCGCATCGACGGTCGGGGGCTCGCGGACATCCGCCCGCTCGACGCCGAGGTCGCCATCATCCCGCGCGTCCACGGTTCGGCGATCTTCCAGCGCGGCGAGACCCAGATCCTGGGTGTCACCACGCTGAACATGCTCAAGCTCGAGCAGACGATCGACTCCCTGAGCCCGGTCACCAAGAAGCGCTACATGCACAACTACAACTTCCCGCCCTACTCGACCGGTGAAACCGGCCGGGTCGGAACGCCGAAGCGCCGCGAGATCGGCCACGGAGCGCTCGCTGAGCGTGCCCTGGTCCCCGTGCTGCCGACGCGGGAGGAGTTCCCCTACGCCATCCGTCAGGTCTCCGAAGCGCTCAGCTCCAACGGATCCACCTCGATGGGTTCCGTCTGCGCCTCGACCCTGTCGCTGCTCAACGCCGGGGTGCCGCTGCGCGCACCCGTTGCCGGCATCGCCATGGGCCTCATCTCCGACACCGTTGACGGCCAGACCCGCTACGCGGCTCTCACCGACATCCTCGGCGCCGAAGACGCCCTCGGCGACATGGACTTCAAGGTCGCCGGCACGAGCGAGTTCGTCACCGCGATCCAGCTCGACACAAAGCTCGACGGCATCCCGGCATCCGTTCTCGCCGGCGCGCTCACCCAGGCCAAGGACGCCCGCGCGACCATCCTGGCCGTGCTGAACGCCGCCATCGACCGTCCCGACGAGATGGCACCGACCGCGCCCCGCGTGATCAGCGTGCAGATCCCCGTCGACAAGATCGGCGAGCTGATCGGCCCGAAGGGCAAGACGATCAACGCGATCCAGGACACGACCGGTGCCGACATCTCGATCGAGGAAGACGGCACGGTTTACATCGGCGCCGTCGACGGACCGTCGGCCGAGGCCGCTCGCGCCCAGGTCAACGCCATCGCGAACCCGACCAACCCGGAGATCGGCGAGCAGTTCCTCGGAACCGTCGTCAAGATCGCCGCGTTCGGCGCCTTCGTTTCCCTGCTCCCGGGCAAGGACGGACTGCTGCACATCAGCGAGGTGCGCAAGCTCGCCGGTGGCAAGCGGGTCGAGAACGTCGAAGACGTGCTCGGCGTGGGCCAGAAGGTCCTCGTAGAGATCACCAAGATTGACGACCGTGGCAAGCTGTCGCTCGCCCCGGTCCTCGACGAGTCGGCCGAGGCCGGCACCGAGGACGCACCGGTTTCGACCGAGGCGTAGTCCGCTAGATCTACCGACAACCTCTCGCCAGGTTAGTCGGCTAGACGGAAAGCCCGTTCTGCTACGGCAGGGCGGGCTTTTTGCATGCCGGTGGCGACAACTGTTGCCGATTCGGACAACTGTTGCCCGCACGCCGGCAACACTTGTCCGGAACGGCAACAGTCACGCCGTCGCCCGAGGGCGAGGTCGCGGCCCGCACCTAGTTGAAAGTATTACAAGTTAGCGATATGATCAGACGGTGTCAGCGACCGGACTACCCATGGCCCAATTGAAGTCTGACCTGTTCAAGGCTCTCGGGCATCCGTTGCGGGTGCAGGTTCTGGAGCAGCTGGTCGGCGGGGAGCGCTCGGTCGGCAGCCTTGCCGAGGTGCTCGGCGCCGAACTGTCGAATCTGTCCCAGCAGCTGGGGGTCCTTCGCCGTGCCGGCGTGGTCATCACCCGGCGCGACGGCAACACCATCTTCTACGCCCTGCGGGACCCGGACGTCGCCGAGCTTCTGGCCATCTCCAAACGGATGCTCGTGACCAGCCTCGAGGACTCGAACGCCCTGCTCCGCACCATCGAGCAGGACACGCCGTAGCCTCGGCCACCGTCTCACATCCGTCGGCCCGCCTCGCGGCGCACCCTGTGGAAGCGGGCGCATGTTCTAGCGTGCGCCGGCGTCCACAACCTGCGCCGCGACGGATGTTGCCGGGTGACGGATGCCGCGACTCCAGCCGCGCGCGGCAGCGCCCTACAGGTCGTTGCCGGCGTAGGACTGGTTGAAGCTCTTGTTCACGAGCGGGAAGTCCGGCACGATCGTCTCCGCCAGGGCCACCGGCAGCGCCGGCCAGTTGAAGTAGGACGGGTCGACGACCTTGAGCCGGGTGATGGCGCCGTCGGCCCCCAGTTCCACCCGGTGGCAGATGGTTCCGCGCCAGCCCTCCACGAGGGCGAGGCCGCTCCGGGCAGCCGTGGACGCAGCGGCCGCCGTCGCCGTCATGGCCCGAGCCGACACCCCAGAAGGCAGCGCGGCCGCGTCGCCGCGGTGCGCGCCGAGCCGGCCGATCAGGTCGATCGCCACCGCTATGGACACCTCGAATTCGCCCGCGCGTACCCGGTAGCGGCTGAGCACGTCGCCGCCGGTGTCGGTGACCACGTGGAAGTGCGCGCCCAGATCGACGAAGGGGTGGTCGCGACGGGCGTCGGCATCGATACCGGATGCCCGCGCCACGTAGCCCAGCGTGCCCATGGCCTCGGCCAGGCCGGTGGGCAGCGGGGCGGTGCCGGTAAACCGGTCCCGCACGATCGCGTGCCCGAGGGTGATGGCGATGATCTCCTGCACGTCGGCGGCCACGCGCCGGAGATCGCCGGGATCGGGCACAGCGAGCACGCTCACCCCGCCCACCGACAGGGCCCCGCGCAGGAACCGGTGGCCGGTGACGGTCTTGTTGATGCGCAGCAGCGTTTCGCGCACCCGCTGGGCGTGCGAATTCACGACACTGAACCCCACGTCGTTGGCCAGCGAACCGAGATCGGAAACGTGGTTGTAGATGCGTTCGAGTTCGAGGAGCAGAGCACGCAGCATCCGGTCGGGTTCGGGGACCAAGATGCCGGAGGCCGCCTCGATCGCCATCGTGTAGGCCAGCGTGTGGCCGATGACGGTGTCGCCGGCGATCTGCTCGGCCAGCTCGATGCCGTCACCGGGCCGGCGACCCTCGAACAGCCGCTCGACGCCGCGGTGCATGTACCACTGGCGGGCTTCCATCCGCACGATGGTCTCGCCGACCACGGAGAAACGGAAATGACCGGGGTCGATGATGCCGGCGTGGATGGGGCCGACCGCGATCTCGTAGACTCCGGGGCCCTCGACCTCCACGAACGGGAACGACTCGACGTCGGGTTCGAATTCGGGGGTGACCCGCGCATCCTTGCGCATCGGGTACCAGCCGCGGGGCCAGTGCCCGTGGCGCACCAGCCGGTAGGGCTGGGGGTGGTTCGCCGGCCGCACGCCGAACAGGTCCCGGGTGCCGCGCTCGAAATTGCCGGCCGGGAACGAGAGGTCGGCCAGGCTCGGAACCCAGGCATCGTCGTAGGGAACAGGCACGACGAGGTCGACCTGGCGCCGGGGGAACACGGCCGCGAAGGAGTAGACCACGCGCAGCCCGTCACCGTCGTCGTGGCCGGCCACCAGCGCGAGCCGGTTGCCCTCGGTCAGCAGCGTGGCGGCTTCGCCCCGCAGCTCCTCGCGCGTGAGCGTGCGCACCTCGGGGGCGGCGGCCGGGACCGGGTTCGCGTTCGTCATTGGATTCCTCCCAGAACCTCGGCCGCACGCGTCAGGAGCGTGCCGACCGGCTCGGCGATAAAGGCCACCACCGCGGTGGTGGCGAGGGCCAGGATGAGCGGCAGCATCGGCCCGTGCGCCGACCGGTCCGGCACGAGCGGCACGTCCGGGTGCGGCTCGGCGTCGGCCAGGGTGACGGATGCGCCGGCGTCGACCACGGGGACGACTCCGGTCGGGGCCGCAGCGGGCGCGACCGCCGCCGGGGCGACCGCCGCCGGGGCGGCGGCCCCAGGCGCCCCGATCGTCATGGCCACCGTCAGCCGGGTGAGGCTGGCGAAGATGACGAGCAGCAGCACCAGCGCGATGCCGACCACCGCGCCCATGCCGGCCGAAAAGCCGGCCACGATGATGCCGACCTCGGAGAAGAAGATACTGAACGGGGGGAACCCGATCAGGGCGGCCATGGCGATCAGCCACGGCACGGCCAGTCCCGGCCGCCGCACGAGCAGGGCGCGCACGGCGTCGATCTTCGGGGTGCCCTCGACCTCGAGGATGCGGCCGGAGAGCACGAACAGCGTCGCCTTGGTCAGCCCGTGGCCGAGCACGTACAGCAGCACGGCCGGCAGTGCCGCCGCGCCGATGGCCGCGCCGACGGCCATCATGCCCATGTGCTCGATGCTGGAGTAGGCCAGCATCCGTTTGAAGTCACGTTGGCGGATCAGCAGCGCCGCCGCCACGAACAGGGAGAGCAGCCCGCCGACGCTGAGCATGATGCGCAGGAAGTCCGGCCCGATCACGGCGTCGGTGATGGTCTGGATGCGCAGGATGGCGTAGAGGGCGACCGCGAGCAGCACCCCCGACATGAGGCCGGAGACGGGGGCGGGGGCCTGGCTGTGCGCGTCGGGCAGCCAGCTGTGCATCGGGGCGAGTCCGGCCTTGGTGGCGAAGCCGAGCACGGCGAGGGCGCCGCCGGCGCGGATCAGCGCGGGATCGAGGGGCAGGTCGGCCTGGCTGAGCACCAGCCAGGACAGGGTCGCCGCGCCCGTGCCGCGCGACGCGGCATAGATCAGCACGATACCGAGCAGCGCGATGGCCACGCCGACGGAGCCGAGGATGACGTACTTCCAGGCGGCCTCCAACGATCGGGGGGTGCGGTGGTGGCCCACCAGGAAGGCCGTGGCGATGGTGGTGGCCTCGACCGCGGCCCACATCAGGCCGATGTTGTCGGCGAGCACCGCGAGGCTCATCGCGGCCAGGAACACCGAGATCAGGGCGTCGTAGGAGCCGGCGAACCGGGCGGGTACGGTGCTGTCGTGGCCGAGCCCGCCCCAGGTCGAGACCAGGCCGACGGCGCCGACCACGGTGAGCATGTAGGCGCTCAGCGCGTCTGCGCGGAGCAGCCCGCCGCCCAGAGTCGGCACCTGGTCCGCGAGTGCGGCGCTCACCAGGAGCAGCCCGGAGCCGAGCACGGCGACGCTGGAGGCGACCGGGCTGAGCCGGCGCAGCGCGGGGGAGCGGCTCAGCAGGCTGAGCAGGGCGAGGAGGGCCGGGATGGCCAGCGGAATCCAGAGGGCGAAGGACATCAGTCGTGCAACTTTCTGAGCTGATCGATCTCGGTGTTGCCGAACTTGCTGCGCATACGGCCGGCGAAGACGTAGAGGATCACGACGACCAGGAGCACGTCCAGGGAGATGCCGAGCTCGAGGAACAGCGGCACTCCGCCGGAGGTCAGGAACGCGACCGTGGCGATCCCGTTGTCGAGCACGAGGAAGCCGATCAGCTGCGATCCGGCCTGCCGGCGGGTGACCAGCAGCAGAAAGCCGATCAGCACCATCGCGAGGCCGATCGGGGCCGCGTGGGCCGAGACGCCGTCGATGCCGGCGAGGAGCCGGCTGGCGACGACGTAGCTGAGGATGGTCAGAAGCGCCACGGTCAGGAGGGCCGCCGTCGGGTTGAGGCGCGGCGCCTCATCCGTTCGCGTGGTGGCGTGGGTCTCGCGGGCGAGCACCCAGGGCAAGGCCACGCCCTTGACCAGCAATACGAGCACGGCGACGAGGATCACCTCGACCTCGCCCTCCTCCACACCGATCACGGCGACCAGCGCGGCGAGCGCGAAGCCCTGCACGCTGAGCAGTCGGATCGACGCCAGCAGCGAGTGCCGCCAGACCATCAGGGCGCTGGTGAGCAGCAGGGTTCCGGTGCAGAGGCCGATCAGCTGCGGGTAAATGGTGGTGAACACGGATGCTCCTAAGCGACCAGGTAGGAAGCGGTGACGGCCAGCAGGCCCAGGGCGAACGACCCCGCCAGCAGCTCGGGAACGCGGAACAGCCGCGCCTTGGCCAGGAAGACCTCCCCCGCGCTGAGCACGACGCCCAGCAGCAGGATCTTCACGGTGACGGTGCCCACGCCGACCAGCACGCCGAGTACCGAGAAGTCCGTCGCAATGCCCCACGGCACGATCAGGTTGCTGAGCAGGCCGAGCAGGGCGGCCAGCTTGAGCCAGGAACCGAGTTCGAGCCAGGCCAGGTCGCGGCCGGAGGCTTCCAGCACCATGGCCTCGTGCAGCATGGTCAGTTCGAGGTGGGTCGACGGGTTGTCGACCGGCAGCCGGCTGGTCTCCGCCATGATGGCGATGGCCAGCGCGACCATGGCCAGCAGGCTGACCGGGGAGATGATCACGGCCGGGTTGGCGAGGCGGGTCTCCACGATCAGCGAGAGGGTGGAGGTGCCGGCCGGGATGGAGAGGGCGTAGACCGCGAGCAGCAGCGTCGGTTCGACCAGGGCGGCGACGGTCATGTGCCGGCTGGACCCCATCCCGCCGAACGCGGTGCCGGCGTCGAGGCCGACCAGGGCCAGGGCGACCACGCCGATCAGCATGACGGAGACGATCACGAACAGGTCGCTGGGGATCAGCGGCAGCGGCAGGGTGCCGACCAGCGGCAGCAGGGCGCAGAGCAGCAGGCTGGAGACCAGGAGGGTGACCGGGCCGGCCGCGAGCATCCAGCTGCTGTCGGCGGCGCGCACCGGGTTCTTCGACAGGAGCTTGCGCACATCAAGCCACGGCTGCCAGATGCCGGAGCCGGCCCGGCCCTCGAGGCGGGCCCGCACCTGGCGGATCACGCCGATCAGCACGGGGGCGAGCAGCACGAACAGCACCAGCTGGACGAGGGCGATGATGATCGCCGCGGCGCCGGTCACAGGGACACCACGATCAGAACCAGCAACAGGGCGACGAAGGAATAGGACAGGTAGCGATGGATGCTGCCGTTCTGCGCGCGTCGGGCCAGAATGCCTGCTCGTTGCATCAGGTTCAGCACCGGGCGGTAGAGCCGGGTTTCGACCACGTCGGACACCGTCTGTTCCACATGTACGCGTTCCACCAGGTAGCGGGATTCGCCCACATGGGTGACCTCCACGTCGCGGGAGGGCCGGAGCACGTCGTCGAAGACGCGCACCAGCGGTTCGGCATACGAGGTGGCGGTGTACTGCATCCGGGGCCGCAGCCGGGACCCGCCGCCGGCCCAGGGGAGCGGCGAGGTGCGGGTGGGGTGGCGGCGGGCGGAGACGAACAGCGCGATCAGCACGGGCACGAGCAGCAGGCCGGCCAGCACCACGAAAGTGGTGGGGTCGAGCACGGCGTCGATGCCGCGGGCGTCGACGCCCGCGAGGCCGATGGTGCGCACGTCGGGGGTGAACTCCGGGCCCACGGCCCCGCCGACGGCCACGGCGAGGGGGCCGGGCAGCAGGCCGAGCCCGACCACGAGGAGGGCGCCGAGCACGAGCGGGATGCGCATGATGACGGGCACCTCGACCGCCAGTTTGGCTTCCGGGGAGCGGGGGCGGGCCAGGAAGGCGATCCCGTAGGCCTTGACGAAGGTGAGCAGGGCCAGCCCGGCGGTCAGGGCGATCACGGCGACCGCGAGCGGCATGGCCACGGATGCCGTGACGGAGACGACCTCCCCGTCGACCCGGGATCCGTGGATCAGGGACTGCAGCAGCATCCACTCGGCGACGAACCCGCTCGTGACGGGCAGGGCCGCGGCGCCCATCGCGGCCGCGCCGAACGCGGCGGCGGTCCACGGCATCCGGCTGCCGAGCCCCCCGAGCCGGTCGAGGTTCATCTCGCCGGCCGCGCGGGCCACGGCTCCGGCGCCGAGGAACAGGGTGGACTTGAAGGCGGCGTGGCTGAGCATCAGCAGCAGGGCGGCGACCAGGGCGGCGTCGGCCGCGGCCGTGGCGTTGTCGGCGCGCAGCAGAACGGATGCCCCGAGCCCCAGGAACACCAGCCCCATGTTCTCGGTCGTGGAGTAGGCCAGCAGCACCTTGAGATTGCTCGCCACCGAGGCCTGCAGGATCCCGTAGAGCGCGGAGACCCCGCCGACAACCATGATCAGCACGCCCCACCAGGCCGGGCCGTTCGGCAGCAACCGGACGAGAACGAGGAGGGCGCCGTAGACGCCGATGTTGACCATCGCGCCGCTCATCGCGGCGGCGACGTGGCCCGGAGCCTCGGGCAGCACCCGGGGAACCCAGACGTGCAGGGGAACGAGTTCCGCCTTGCCGCCGAAGCCGAGCAGCAGCAGCAGGAAGGCCACGCTCGCCTGCCAGGAGTAGGGATCGATCGTGGCGAGGTCGGCGAACCCGGTGCCGCCGGCCTGGCCGGCGAGCATCGCGAAGCCGGCCAGCACGAAGAAGAAGCTCAGCTGCGACATCGCCGAGTACCAGACCAGGGCGGAGGCGACCGTGCCGCGGGTGGCGTGGTGGGCCAGCAGCAGCGCCGTCGAGCCGAGCGTCATGATCTCCCAGAACAGCAGGAACGTCACGACGTCGGTGGCGGCCGGCACCAGCTGCATTCCGCAGAGGAACACGGCCATCGACAGCCACGCGGTGCGGGAGGCCGAGGCCACGCGGGCCGAGCCGATCCCGAACAGGGAGGCGAGCACGCCGACCGAGGAGACGACCACCATGACCAGGCCGCCGAGGCGGTCGGGGGAGAGCACGAGCGGGTCCAGCGGAAGGGCGGTGGGGATGCTCAGAGACCCGGTTCCGCCGGAGAGGGCGAGCGCGCCGGTGACGATGCCGGCCGCGGCGAGCAGGGTGCAGAAGGTTCCGCTGACCCGGGAGCGCCAGGGAGTCGGGGTGAGCAGGGCCGCGGCGACGGCGAGCACGAGCAGCAGCGTCTGGCCGAGCATCCCGGCTTCGAGGGCGGTCATCGGCCGGTCATCCGGCGCAGGGCCGCCACGATGACGGCCGGCTCGGGCGGGTTGCCCGGCACGGACAGGTCGACGTGCACGAAGTCGGACACGGGCCCGGCGACGCCGTAGCCGCCGGCGAAGACACCGCCGGTGATGGCGCAGTCGCCGACGGCGATCACGAAGCGGGGGGTCGGCGTGGCGTCGATGGTGCGGCGCAGCGGTTCGATCAGGTTGCGGGTGACGGCGCCCGTGATCACGAGCACGTCGGCGTGACGGGGGGACGCGACCAGACGGATGCCATAGCGCTCGACGTCGTAGACCGGGCCGAAGGCGCTCTGCACCTCCATCGCGCAGTCGTTGCAGCTGCCGGCGTTGATGAAGCGCACCTGCACGCTGCCGCCGAAGACCTCGGCGCCGGGGAGCAGGGCCGGGGCCGGCGGGGCCGGTTCGGCGATGCGCCCACTGGTGCGGATGAGATTCGTGAGTCGTTTGACGCTCAACTCAGGCTCCAGGGGACACGAAACATCATTACTTCTTTATATACCTATATAATAAATTTATCAAATAGATTCGGGTCATTCTTCGGGCCAGGGTGTGCTCAGGGAGTCCACGGCGTCCTGGGTGTAATCGATCACCGCGGTCAGGAGTCGTTCCATCGAGGTCGACCGCAGCAGTTCGATCTGGTCCAGTGGGCCCAGTGGAGCGATGCCGGCGATCTGCCAGGCGGCCGCCGTCGGATCCCGGGACAGCTCCACCGTCGACGGCCAGAGCTGGTCGGCGAATTCGCTCGCCAGGGCCAGGGCCCGTCGCACCGCCTGTTCGGCCCGTTCCCGCAGCGGCAGCAGGTCGTCGTCCCAGTCGAGCACGGCGAGGTCGCGCACCGTGGCCTGGGGGTGCGGGTCTTCGGCCAGCCAGTCGATGACCTCGATCCGGCGTTCTCCCTGGGCGGTCACCCCGATGAAGCCCTCGGAGGCCTCGAGCTCGGTGATCTGGGCCACGGTCCCGTACCGGAACCGCCGCTCGCCGCCGCCGACCTCCTGGCCGCGTTCGATCAGCACCACGCCGAACTCGGCCGGCTCGTCTTTGAGGATGCGCGACAGCATGACCAGGTAGCGGTCCTCGAACACCCGCAGCTGCAGCGGCATATAGGGGAACAGGACCGAGCCCAGCGGGAACATCGGCAGGGGCGTCAACGACGGCGGGGTCATCGGCGGGCCGCCCGCATCACGGGATCATCGCGTCGGGGAAGGGGGAGGAGCCGGGGTCGGACAGGCCGGGGGCGGAGCCCTGCCGGCGCCCGGTGCGCTCCAGCAGGGGGGTGACCCGGTAGGGGATCAGCTCGCCCATGGCCAGGGACGTCTCGGTGCGATCCACACCCTCGCAGGCGAGGATGGTGCCGTCGATGCGGAACAGGTCGTCGGCATCCGCGCACACCACGCGCACCAGGATGTCGGTCGCCCCGCTCATGCCGTGCGCCTGCACGATCTCCGGGATGCGGGCGAGCTCGGCCACGATCTGGGCGAGGCGTTTCTGCTGCACGTGCACCTCGATGAAGGCCGTCAGCGGGTAGCCCAGTGCGACCGGGTTGATGCGGCGGTCGAAGGAGAGGAACGCGTTCGATTCCTCGAGCCTGGCCATGCGCGCCTGAACCGTGTTGCGGGAGAGGTGCAGCTGCTGGGCGAGCGCGACGAACGTGCTCCGCGGGTCGGCGCACAGGGCGTTGAGCAACTGCAGGTCGACTTTGTCCAGACTGTGCATAATGCCCGACGGTAGCATGCAGGGTGCCCCATGAATAGGGCAAAATGCTCAATATTCTTCGTCATGGTTGTGCTGCGTGTCGCGGAATCGTACGCTCTCAACAACTTCGGCAACGACGCTGGGAGCGTTTGATGCACACTGTCCACACCGGGGAGACCCCCGACGTTCTTTTGCAGCTGCTGAGCCCCGAGGGGGTGCGGCTGGCCGACGCCGATCTCGATCCGTGGGTGGCGGATGTGACCGGGGCCGACCTCGCGGCGCTCTACCAGGACATGGTCGTGGTGCGCCGGATCGATGCCGAGGCCACGGCGCTGCAGCGCCAGGGCGAGCTGGGACTCTGGCCGCCGCTGCTCGGTCAGGAGGCGGCGCAGATCGGCTCGGCCCGCGCTCTCCGCGCCGACGACTTCGTCTTCTCCAGCTACCGCGAGAACGCGGTCGCCTGGTGCCGTGGCGTGGCGCCCACGGACATCCTCCGGGTGTGGCGCGGCACCGCGCAATCCGGCTGGGACCCGCTGGTGCACAAGATGGCGACGCCCAGCATCATCATCGGGGCGCAGACCCTGCACGCCACGGGCTGGGCGATGGGAGCCCGGTTCGACGGCGCGGACTCGGTGGCCGTGGCCTACTTCGGCGACGGCGCGACCAGCGAGGGCGACGTCAACGAGGCGCTCGTGTTCGCGGCCAGCTTCCAGGCGCCGGTGGTCTTCTTCTGCCAGAACAACCACTGGGCCATCTCCGAGCCGGTCGGGCTGCAGGCCCGGGCCAGCATCGCCGGCCGCGCCCCCGGGTTCGGCATCCCCAGCCTCCGCATCGACGGCAACGACATCCTGGCCGTGACGGCCGCGACCCGGCAGGCCCTGCACCGGGCCCGCACCGGGGGAGGGCCCACCTTCATCGAGGCCGTCACCTACCGGATGGGCCCGCACACGACGGCGGACGACCCCACCCGTTACCGGCCGGCGGCCGAGCTCGAGGAGTGGGCGACGAAGGACCCGATCCTGCGCCTGGGGCGGCTGCTCGACTCCCTCGGCCTGTTCACGCCCGAGCTGGAGTCCGAGGCGCAGGCCCGAGCCGACGCCACGGCCGCGGAGCTGCGCGCCGGCTGCATCGGCCTGCCGGACCCGGAGCCGTTGACCGTGCTCGCCAACGTCTACGCCACCCCGCACGCCGGCGTCGACCGCCAACGGGCGGAGTACGCGGCCTATCTGGCGAGCTACGACCTGACCGGAGGAAAGGCCTGATGACCATCGAAACCGTCCGGAGTTCCCCGGCTCCCAGCGCGAACGGCGCCACGCCCGTGCCGCTCACCGAGACGACGACCCTGACCCTGGCCAAGGCGATCAACGCCGGGCTGCGGCAGGCGATGCTCGACGATCCGAAGGTGGTGCTCCTCGGCGAAGACATCGGCGCCCTCGGCGGAGTGTTCCGGGTCACCAGCGACCTGCTCGCCGAGTTCGGGCCCAACCGGGTCGTCGACACCCCGCTGGCCGAGTCCGCGATCATCGGCACCGCCGTGGGGCTCGCCTACCGCGGCTACCGCCCGGTCTGCGAGATCCAGTTCGACGGCTTCATCTTCCCCGGCTTCGACCAGATCGTCAGCCAGGTGGCCCGGTTCCACTACCGCACCCAAGGGGCCGTGCGCATGCCCATCACCATCCGGGTGCCGTTCGGCGGCGGCATCGGCGCCGCCGAACACCACTCCGAATCGCCCGAGGCCTACTTCACGCACACGTCGGGCCTCCGGGTGGTCGCGGTCTCCAACCCGCAGGACGCCTACAGCCTGATCCAGAAGGCGATCGCCTCCGACGACCCGGTGCTCTACTTCGAGCCCAAGCGCCGGTACCACGTCGCCGGCCCGGTGTCCCCGCAGCCCGGCGCCGCGCTCGAGAGCGCCCGGGTGGTGGCCGCCGGCACCGATGTCACGCTCCTCGCCTACGGAGCGCTGGTGTCCACGGCGACGGATGCCGCGCTCGCCGCCGCCGACGAGGGCATTTCGATCGAGGTCATCGACCTGCGCTCGCTCTCGCCCATCGACTACGGCACCGTCGAGGCATCCGTTCGGAAAACCGGTCGGCTCGTGGTGACGCACGAGGCCGCCCGCTCGGGCGGGCTGGGCGGCGAGATCATCGCCGAGGTCACCGAGCGCTGTTTCGACTACCTCGAGGCCGCTCCGGTGCGGGTCACCGGGTTCGACATCCCCTACCCGCCGGCGAAGCTGGAGAGCCACCACCTGCCCGACCTCGACCGCATGCTCGACGGCGTCGACCGCGTGCTGGGGAGACGACGATGATCAAGGTCTTCAAACTGCCCGACCTTGGCGAGGGACTGACCGAATCGGAGATCGTGGCCTGGCGGGTCGCGCCGGGCGACACGGTGACACTCAACCAGCTCATCGCCGAGGTCGAGACGGCCAAGGCGGTCGTGGAGCTGCCGTCGCCCTTCGCGGGTGTGGTCGCCGAACTGCACCAGCAGCCCGGCACCACCGTGCGCGTGGGTGACCCGATCGTCTCCTTCGAGGTCGACGCCCCTGCCCCTGGTGCTGCCCCCTCCGTTGGTGCTGCCCCTTCTCGCGAGCCGGAACGGGAGGCCGTGCTCGTGGGGTACGGCGCCGCGGCCGAGCGGAGCGGACGGCCGCAGCGACGGGCCCGGGCGGGGGCGACGGATGCGCTGAGCCGGGTCATTGCCCCGGCCCCGGCCCCGGCAGCCGGGGAGCGGCCTCGATCCACGCCGCCGGTGCGCGCACTGGCCCGCACCCTGGGTGTCGCCCTGGCCGAGGTGACCGGGACCGGTCCGACCGGCCTCATCACCCGGGAGGACGTGGAGGCCTCCGCGGCGTCCGCTGCCCCGGCTTCCCCCGGTGCCGACCCCGGTGCCGACCGCGGTGCCGACCCCGGGCGCGTCGAACCGGCCGCTCGGCCCCCGGCATCCGTGACCGGCCCACGGGAGACCCGCAGCCCGATCCGGAGCGTGCGCAAGCACACCGCCGCCGCCATGGTGCGAAGCGCCTTCACCGCGCCGCACGCCACGGAGTTCCTGACCGTGGACGTGACGCCGACGATCGAGCTGATCGACGCGCTCAAACGCGACCGGGAGTTCGCCGACGCGCGCATCGGCATCCTGGCCGTCGTCGCGAAGGCGCTCTGCCTCGCCGTCGCCCGCACCCCCGAGGTGAACACCCGCTGGGACGAGGCGGCCGGAGAGATCGTGCAGTTCCACTACGTGAACCTCGGCATCGCCGCCGCCACGCCGCGGGGGCTGCTCGTGCCCGGCATCCCGGATGCCGAACGGCTGGGCCTCGCCGACCTCGCCGCGGCGCTCGCCGAGCTGACCCGTGCAGCGCGGGCGGGCGCGACCAGCCCGGCCGCCCTCGGCGGCGGCACGATCTCGATCACCAACATCGGCTCCTTCGGAATCGATGCGGGCACGCCGATCCTGCCCCCGGGGGAGGCCGTGATCCTCGCGCTGGGGGCGATCGCGCCGCGGCCGTGGGAGTATCGCGGCGAGATCGCACTCCGGCAGGTGGTCACCCTCAGCGTCGCCTTCGATCACCGGCTCGTCGACGGCGAGCAGGCGGCCCGGTTCCTGACCGACGTCGCCGGCATCCTCGCCAACCCGGCGCGCGCCCTCGCCCTCCTCTAGTCCGCCGCCAGTCCACTGCCGCGCGCGCCTTGACGGCGTTTCGGACACGCAGCAGAGTGAGGGGATGAAATCACCCGGCACCCTCCTCACCCCGATCGACACCGAATCCGTGCTTGCCGGCGGCGCCTTCGTGCACCTCGACGGCACCCTGCACGGCTCGTTCACGACCCGGGATTTCGCGTCGGCGGTGCGCCTGGTCGACCAGGCGGCCGAGGCGGCGGATGCGATGAATCACCACCCCGACGTGCGGATCGGCTACGGCCGGGTCGGCTTCCGCCTCTCGTCCCACGATGCCGGCGGCGTGACCGACCGCGACCTTCGGCTCGCGCTGCGCATCCAGGAGCTGGCGGATGCGCAGGGCGCCGACCGTGCGCCGGTGCAACCGGCCCGCTACGACGTGGCGATCGACTGCACCGACGCCGAGGCGATCCGGCCGTTCTGGCGGGTGGGCCTCGGCTATGTGGAGGTCGACAGCGAGGGCGAGACCGAACTCGTCGATCCATCCGGCCAGGGCCCGCGGATCTGGTTCCAGAGCATGGACATCGTGCGCACCGAGCGCAACCGCATCCACCTCGACGTGTACGTGCCCACCATCGACGCCGAGTCCCGGGTGCAGGACATCATCGCCGCAGGGGGCGACGTCCTCACCGACGAGCACGCCCCCGAGTGGTGGGTGCTGGCCGACCCCGAGGGCAACGAGCTCTGCGTCTGCACCACCGTCTACTGAGCCATCGCCCGACCCATCCCCGTTCCCTCTGAACCCGCCCCGAGCGCCGCGAGCGCCATCTCCTCCAGCAGCGGTCGCACCGCGCCGCTCGACGACGCCGGCAGCGTGTGCGGGGTCGAGTTCAGCAGTCCGAACGTCGCCTGGGCACGGATGCGCAGCAGTTGCGCCTCCACCTCGGGGTGCACCTGCCCGAGCACGCGCACCCACAGCTCCACATAGGTGCGCTGCAGGGTGCGCACCCGGTGCCGGTCCGGTGCCGCGAGGCTGTCCAGGTCCCGGTCCTGCACGCGGATGACGTTCGGATGCGACAGGGCGAAGTCCGTGTGGAACCGCACCAGCCCGCGGAGTGCGCCCGCGGCATCCGGAGCGCCCTCGATCACGGCCTGCCCGCCCGCCACGAGCGTCTCGCTGACCTCCACCAGCAGCGCGGCGAGCACGGCCGACTTGCCGCTGAAGTGCCGGTAGACGGCCGGCCCGCTCACGCCGACGGCCGCGCCGAGGTCCTCGATCGAGACCCCGTTATACCCCGACCGGGCGAATAGCGCCGCCGCGGCCCCCAGCAACGCCTGCCGCCGGTCGGCCTTGGCCAGGCTCCGCGGCGTCGGCGCGACAGGCGCACCCGGCGGGGGAGTTCGGTCAGCCATGAAGCGCCCCGTCCCATCCGAAAGTCTGGACAACCCAGTTATGAACCGCTAACCTGAATTTCGGTTAGTACATGCTAACTGTACCGGCTGAGCACTCAAGCGGGAAAGCGGGAAGTCGTCGATGGAGACACTCGCGAGTCTGATCGACTCGACCAGTCCGGGCTTCGACGCGAACGCCGCAGCCCACCGGGAGCTCGTCGCCGACCTGCACCGCCGCCTCGCCGTCGTCGCCCTCGGCGGTCCCGACGCCTCCCGCCAGCGCCACCTCGCCCGCGGCAAGCTGCTGCCGCGCGAACGCATCGACCGGTTGCTGGATGCCGGCAGCCCCTTCCTCGAGATCGCGGCCCTGGCCGCCACCGGCCTCTACGGCGACGACAGCCCCGGGGCCGGCCTGATCGCCGGGATCGGGCTGATCCACGGCCGCCACGTGCTCGTCATCTCCAACGACGCCACCGTCAAGGGCGGCACGTATTATCCGATGACGGTCAAGAAGCATCTCCGGGCCCAGGAGATCGCGTTCGAGAACCGGCTGCCGTGCGTCTACCTGGTCGACTCGGGCGGGGCGTTCCTGCCGCTGCAGGACGAGGTGTTCCCCGACAAAGACCACTTCGGCCGCATCTTCTACAACCAGGCCCGGATGTCGGCGGCCAAGATCCCGCAGATCGCGGCCGTCCTGGGCTCCTGCACCGCCGGCGGGGCCTACGTGCCGGCGATGAGCGACGAGACCGTCATCGTGCGGAACCAGGGCACCATCTTCCTCGGCGGCCCGCCGCTGGTGAAGGCCGCGATCGGGGAGATCGTCACGGCCGAGGAACTCGGCGGCGGCGACCTGCACGCCCGCACCTCCGGGGTGACCGACCACCTCGCGGAGGACGACGAGCACGCCCTGCAGATCGTGCGCGACATCGTGCGCTACCTGCCGGCGCCCCCGCCGCCGGCCTGGCCGCGGCTGCCGGCCGTCGACCCGGTCGCCGACCCGGCCGAGCTCTACGGCGCGGTGCCCACCGACCCGCAGGGCCGCTACGACGTGCACGAGGTGATCATGCGGCTGGTCGACGGCAGCGAGTTCCACGAGTTCAAGCAGGAGTACGGCACGACGCTGGTCACCGGCTTCGCGCACCTGCACGGCCACCCGGTCGGCATCATCGCCAACAACGGCGTGCTGTTCTCCGAATCCGCCCTCAAGGGCGCGCATTTCATCGAGCTGTGCGACCAGCGCGGCATCCCGCTGATCTTCCTGCAGAACATCTCCGGCTTCATGGTCGGCCGCGACTATGAGGCCGGCGGCATCGCCAAGCACGGCGCGAAAATGGTCACCGCCGTCGCCACCGCCCGCGTGCCCAAGCTCACCGTCGTGATCGGCGGGTCCTTCGGCGCCGGCAACTACTCGATGTGCGGGCGCGCCTACTCGCCGCGCTTCCTCTGGATGTGGCCGAACAGCCGCATCTCCGTGATGGGCGGCCCGCAGGCCGCATCCGTTCTCGCCACCGTCAAACGCGAGCAGCGGGAGAAGGCCGGCCTGCCCTGGTCGACGGATGCCGAGGCCGAGGTCACCGCGCCCGTCACCGCCCAGTACGAGCGGCAGGGCAGCCCCTACTATTCGACCGCCCGGCTCTGGGACGACGGGGTGATCGACCCGGCCGACACCCGCACCGTGCTGGGCCTGGCCCTCGACGTCGTCGCCCTGCCGCCCCTGCCCGAGACCGCCTTCGGCCTCTTCCGGATGTGAGGCGCACCATGAAACCCTTCGAGACCGTGCTGGTCGCCAACCGCGGCGAGATCGCCTGCCGCATCATCCGCACCCTGCGCGCCATGGGCATCCGTTCGGTCGCCGTCTACAGCGACGCCGACCGGGACGCGCTGCACGTGAGCCTCGCGGACGCCGCGGTGCGCCTCGGCCCGGCCGCCCCGCAGGCGAGCTACCTGAACATCGACGCGATCCTGGCCGCCGCTGCCGCCACCGGCGCCGACGCCGTGCACCCCGGCTACGGGTTCCTGAGCGAGAACGAGGCCTTCGCCCGCGCCTCTGCCGCCGCCGGCCTGGTCTTCGTCGGGCCCGGCCTCACCGCCCTCGCCGTGATGGGCGACAAGATCCGCGGCAAGAACCACGTCGCCGACAGCGGGGTGCCCGTCATCCCCGGGTTCTCCCGGCCCGGCCAGAGCGACGCGCAGCTCGTCACCGCCGCGGAAACGGTGGGCTACCCGCTTTTGATCAAACCGTCAGCGGGCGGCGGCGGCAAGGGGATGCTGCGGGTCGACTCAGCGGGCGAGCTCGCCGCCGCGCTCGTCACGGCCCGGCGCGTGGCGCTGGGCGCATTCGGCGACGACACGCTGCTGCTCGAGCGTTTCATCGACCGGCCCCGGCACATCGAGGTGCAGGTGCTCGCGGACGCAACGGGCGCCGTCATCCACCTCGGCGAGCGCGAGTGCTCCCTGCAGCGCCGCCACCAGAAGGTGATCGAGGAAGCCCCCTCGCCGCTGCTCGACCCGGCGACCCGCGCTCGCATCGGCGAGGCGGCCTGCCGGGCGGCGCAGAGCGTGGGCTACACGGGCGCCGGCACGGTGGAATTCCTGGTCTCCGACGCGGCCCCGGACGAGTTCTTCTTCATGGAGATGAACACCCGGTTGCAGGTGGAGCACCCGGTCACGGAGCTGGTCACCGGCCTCGACCTGGTGGAGTGGCAGCTGCGGATCGCCGCGGGGGAGCCGCTGCCGCTGACCCAGGACGAGGTGGTGCTCACCGGTCACGCGATCGAGGCCCGCGTCTACGCCGAGAACCCGGCCCGCGGTTTTCTGCCCAGCCAGGGCACCGTGCTGAGCCTGTCCGAACCGGCCGGTGCGGGCATCCGGGTCGACAGTTCCCTGCGGTCGGGCCTGCCGATCTCCGGGGTCTACGACCCGATGCTCGCCAAGGTGATCGCCTGGGGAGCCGACCGCGCCGAGGCCCTCGCCCGGCTCGACCGGGCGCTCGCCGATACCGTGGTGCTCGGGGTGCACACCAATCTGGAGTTCCTCCGGCTGCTGCTCCGGAACCCCGACGTGCTCGCCGGCCGCCTCGACACCGGGCTGATCGAGCGCAGCCTGCCCGGCCTCGGACTGCGGGGGATGCCCGGGCAGCCGCTGCCCGACCACCTTCCCGTCGCCGCCGCCCTGTTCCTGCACGCCCAGGCGACCGCCCGCGCCTCCGCCCACACCAGCGGAGCCACCGGCCCCGGCCTCTGGGCGCAGCCGAGCGGCTGGCGGCTCGGCCCCGACCGGCCGGTGCGCTACAGCCTGCGGGTCAGCGCCACCGAAACGGTCGACGTCGCCGTGCTGGCCGGACCGGACGGCCTCCGCGTGGCCGTCGATGACCGGATGCCCGTTCCCGCCCGACTCGCGCCCGTCACCGATCATTCGGGCACCTTCGCCTGTGAGCTGGACGGCCGCCTCGAGGTGCTGCAGCTCGTTGCCGACGGACCGCGCCTCTGGCTCGGCCAGAACGGTTTCAGCGCGGACCTGGTGCACCGCTCCCGCGCCGAGCAGCTCGCCGACCGCCTCGCCGGCCTGGACCGCGCCGGCGGAGAGGCCGGTGCGGCCCGGCCCGAGGTGCGCTCGCCGATGCCCGGCACCGTTGTCGCCGTGCACCTGGCCACGGGCGACCTGATCGTCGCCGGCCAGCGCATCCTCACCGTGGAGGCCATGAAGATGGAGCACCATCTGGTGGCCGAAACGGATGGCCGGCTCAGCGTGAGCGTGCGTCCGGGCGACCTCGTGCGCCTCGACCAGATCGTCGCCACCGTCACGGAAGCCTCAACACCAGCCACGCCAGTCAAGGGAGACCCAACGTGAAACAGGAACTGACCGAGCAGCAGCAGCACCTCAGCGACACCGTGCGCGACTTCGCCGACACGGTGGTGGCGCCGGCCGCGTACGAGTACGACACCAAACGGAGCCTGCCGTACGACATCATCGCCCAGATGGGCGAGATGGGACTGTTCGGCCTGCCGTTCCCCACGGAGTACGGCGGCCAGGGCCAGGACTACTTCGCGCTCTGCCTCGCGGTCGAGCAGCTCGCCCGGGTCGACCAGTCCATCGCCGTCACCCTGGAGGCCGGTGTGGGGCTCGGCATCATGCCCGTGTACCGGCGCGGCACCGAGGCGCAGAAGCAGGAATGGGTGCCGCTGCTGACCAGCGGGCGCGCGCTCGCCGCGTTCGGGCTGACCGAGGCGGACGCCGGCTCCGACGCCGCCGGCACCAAGACCACGGCGGAGCTGTCCGGCGGCGAATGGGTGATCAACGGCACGAAGCAGTTCATCACCAACTCCGGTTCCGAGATCACCCGACTGGTCACGGTGACCGCCGTCACGGGGGAGTCCCCGCGCCCCGACGGCTCGGTGAAGAAGGAGCTCACGGCCATCCTGGTGCCCACCCCGACCCCGGGATTCACGGCGTTGCCGGCCTACGACAAGGTGGGCTGGCACACCTCCGACACGCATCCGCTGCTCTTCGAGAACGTGCGCGTGCCGGAGGCCAACCTGCTCGGCGACCGCGGCCGCGGCTTCGCCAACTTCGTGCAGACCCTCGACGAGGGGCGCATCGCCTTCGCCGCGCTCTGCACGGGCGCGGCGCAGGGTTGCCTCGAGGAGGCCATCCGCTACGCCAACAGCCGCAACGTGTTCGGCCGGTCGATCGGCTCCAACCAGCACATCGCCTTCAAGATCGCCCGGATGCAGGCGCGCGTGCACACGGCCCGCCTCGCCTACTACGACGCGGCCCAGAAAATGGTGCACGGCCGCCCCTTCAAAATGGAGGCCTCGATTGCCAAAATGGTGGGGAGCGAAGCGGCCATGGACAACGCCCGCGACGCCACCCAGATCTTCGGCGGCTACGGGTTCCTGAACGAGAACCCGGTGGCGAGGCACTACCGCGACTCGAAGGTGCTCGAGCTCGGCGAAGGCACCACCGAGGTTCAGCTGATGGTCATCTCGCGGGCGCTCGGGTTCACCGGTTAGGCAGGAGGAACATGAACGACGAACGACGAACCATCGAGCAGCGCGGACTGTACTACGAGGAGTTCGACCAGGGCGTCCGCTACCGGCACAGCCCCGGCCGCACGGTCACCGAGGCCGACAACGTGCTCTTCAGCACGCTGACCATGAACTCGCAGGCGCTGCACCTCGACGCGGCGTGGGCGGCCACCCAGCCGTTCGGGCAACGCCTGGTCAACTCGATGTTCACCCTGTCCACCCTGGTGGGCAGCTCGGTCGCGCAGCTGACCCAGGGCACGATCGTGGCGAATCTCGGCTTCGGGGAGGTGACGTTCCCGCATCCGCTCTTCCACGGCGACACCCTGTACTCCGACACGGTTGTCACCAACCGCCGGCTGTCGGCGTCCCGGCCGGGGCAGGGTCTGGTCACGCTCCGGCACACCGGACGGAACCAGCACGGCGACGTGGTGGCCACGGCCGAGCGTACGGTGCTGGTCTGGTGCCAGGAGGCCGACAGGTGAGCTTCGATCTCGGGCCCGCACTGCTGTTCTGCCCGGCCGACCGCTCCGACCGGTACCGGAAGGCGGCTGAGCGCGCGGATGCCGTGATCCTCGACCTGGAAGACGCGCTCCTGCCCGGCAACCGGGCGAGGGCCCGCGGCCTGCTGGTCAGCCATCCACTCGACCCCGAGCGCACCATCGTGCGCGTCAACCCGGCCGGCACGCCCGACTTCGAGCGCGACCTCGCCGCCCTCGACGACACCCTGTACCGCTATGTGATGCTGCCGAAGGCCGTGAGCGCCGCCCATCTCGCCGCTCTCGCCCGGTTCGAGGTGATCGCGCTCTGCGAGACCGCAGCAGGGGTGCTCGCCGCCCCGGCGATCGCGGCCGAGCCCAATGTGGTGGCACTGATGTGGGGCGCCGACGATCTGGTGGCCTCGCTCGGCGGCAGCTCGAGCCGGTTCCCCGACGGCAGGTACCGCGCCATCGCCCGCTACGCCCGTTCCGCGGTACTCCTCGCGGCCGGGGCCAACGACAAGGCCGCCGTGGACGGCGTCTTCCTGGCCATCCCCGACCTCGAGGGTCTGGAAGAGGAGGTGGTGGATGCCGTCGCGAGCGGATTCCGCGCCACCGCCTGCATCCACCCCAGCCAGGTGCCCGTCATCCGGGCCGCGTACCGGCCCGCGCCCGCCGAGGTCGCGGCGGCGTGGCAGATCCTGGAGGCGGCGGCCGGCGAGGAGGGTGTGTTCGCCTATCAGGGACGCATGATCGACGCGCCCCTGCTGCGTCATGCCGAGGCCGTGCTGCGGCGGGCGGAGGCCGTCCCGCCGGAGCCCCGCTGGCCGACCGGTTCGGCCCCGACGCACTCGGCTCCACCCGACGCGGTGGACTACTAGGCCGCGTCGGCCGCGAGGGTCTTCTCGATCGCCTGCACGATCTCGCCGGACTCCGGCTCGACCGTCGAGGCGAAACGGTCGACGATCTCGCCGTCGGGGCTCACCAGGAACTTCTCGAAGTTCCACTTGATCAGGCCGGGCAGCAGGCCTGATTTGAACTTGGTCAGCTGGGCGTAGAGCGGGTGCTGGTGCTTGCCGCGCACGTCGACCTTGACGCTCAGCGGGAAAGTGACGCCGTAGTTCATCTGGCAGAACGACTCGATCTCCGCCTCGGCCCCGGGCTCCTGCCCCATGAACTGGTTGCAGGGGAGGCCGAGCACGACGAGACCCTCGTCCTGGTACTTCTGGTGGAGCGCTTCCAGGCCGGCGTACTGCGGGGTGAAGCCGCATTTGGAGGCGACGTTGACGACCAGGACAGCCTTGCCGGCGAACTGGCCGAAGGTCGTTTCCGTGCCGTCGATGAGGGTGAGCGGGGTCGAGTAGAGCACTGACGCTGACATGGGTCTGACGCTACCGCTGCCGCCTTCGAGAAGGCTGGGGAGGGGGAGCGGCGGAGCGACGGACCGGGCTGCGGTAGAATGAAAAGTCATGAGCATCATCCGTGCCGTCTCGACCGCCGTGTCGATGACACCGCGGACCTGCCGCCCCCGCCTTCGGACTCACCCTCGACTCCGACCCGATCGGACACCAGCGTCCGCCCCGGGAGAGGCCGCCCGAATCCAGACTTTGCACGATCTGTTCACCAGAACATCCGTTCACCCGGACCCGACACGGTCCATTACGCGAGACACGCCCGCCACGCGCGCGTTTTCACACTGAGAAATGAGTTTTCTTTGACCAAGCACCCGCTCGACCTGTCCACGCCGCCGAAACTGCCCAGCCGTGGCCTCCGCGTCACCCCGCTCGGCGGTCTCGGCGAGATCGGCCGCAACATGACCGTCTTCGAACACAAGGGCAAGCTCCTGATCGTGGACTGCGGCGTCCTCTTCCCCGAAGAGACCCAGCCCGGCATCAACGTGATCCTGCCCGACTTCTCGTCGCTGCGCGACCGCCTCCAGGACATCGAGGCCATCGTTCTCACCCACGGCCACGAGGACCACATCGGCGGGGTGCCGTACCTGCTGCGCGAACGCAAGGACATCCCCGTCATCGGGTCGCAGCTCACCCTTGCCTTCGTCACCGCCAAGCTCGAAGAGCACCGCATCACGCCGCGCCTGATCGAGGTCAAGGAAGGGCAGCGCCGCAAGGCCGGCCCGTTCGACCTCGAATTCCTCGCCGTGAACCACTCGATCCCCGACGGACTCGCCGTGGCGATCCGCACCGAGGCCGGCCTCGTGCTCGTCACCGGCGACTTCAAGATGGACCAGTTCCCCCTCGACAACCGCCTCACCGACCTCCCCGGCTTCGCCCGGCTCGGTGAAGAGGGCGTCGACCTGTTCCTGACCGACTCGACCAACGCCGAGGTCCCCGGGTTCACGGTGACCGAGGAAGACATCCGCCCCGCCATCGACGCCGTCTTCCGCACCGCGCCGCGCCGCATCATCGTCTCCAGCTTCGCCAGCCACGTGCACCGCATCCAGCAGGTCATCGACGCTGCCGCCCGCCACAACCGCAAGGTGGCCTTCGTGGGCCGATCGATGGTGCGCAATATGGGCATCGCCGAGAAGCTGGGCTTCCTCCAGGTGCCCAAGGGCCTCCTGGTCGACGTCAAGGCCTTCGACCGGATGAAGGACGACAAGGTCGTCCTCATCTGCACCGGTTCTCAGGGGGAGCCCATGGCCGCACTGGCCCGCATGGCCAACCGCGAGCACACCATCAAGATCGGCGAGGGCGACACCGTTCTTCTCGCCAGCTCGCTGATCCCCGGCAACGAGAACTCGATCTACCGGGTCATCAACGGCCTCACCCGCTGGGGTGCCAACGTCGTACACAAGGGCAACGCCAAGGTGCACGTCTCCGGCCACGCGTCGGCCGGCGAACTCGTGTACTGCTACAACATCGTCAAGCCCAAGAACGTACTGCCGTACCACGGCGAATGGCGCCACCTCAAGTCGAACGCGGATCTCGCCATTCGCACCGGCGTCCCCGAAGACCAGGTCCTCGTCGTCGAAGACGGCGTGGTCGTCGACCTCGTCGACGGCGTCGCGAAGGTCACCGGCCGCGTGGCCGCCGAGCTCGTCTTCGTGCACGGCATGACCGTCGGTGGCGGCGGATCCGAAGAGGCACTCGCCGACCGTGTGCAGCTCTCCAACGACGGCGCCGTCACGATCCTCGGCATCCTGGACACCCGCACCGGCCTTCTCACCGAACCGGTCGAGTTCATCGCCCGCGGCTTCGTGCAGGACAACGAGTGGATCCAGGGCGCGACCAAGTCCATCGATGACGGCCTGCGCGCCGCGAACAAGGTCAAGATCGTCAGCGGCGCTGAGCTCGAGGAAATCTTCACTCAGAGCCTGACCCGCTGGATGCAGCGCAAGTACCGTCGCATCCCGGTCATCACCTCGGTCGTCGTCGACGCCTGATCGGTGTCGCCGGGCCGTCGGGCCGTACGGCCCGGCGGCCTTCCCGCTTTCCCTCGACCAGAAACGACTCGGCGTGCCCATGACCACTGAATTGTCCGGTAGAAAGACCGCTCGTCGTTCCCGACGGCGGGTGCGGGCGCGCGTGCTGATCGCGCTCGGTGTCGTCGTGGCACTGCTGGCGACGACGGCGATCGTGGTCGTGGTCAATCTGCCCGACGACCTGTCGATCGGCCGGTTGTCGCAGAAGAGCAACATCTACGCCACCTCGAGTGATGGTTCGTCCTATCTGCTCGCCTCGTTCTACGACCAGAACCGGGTCGAAGTGGGTTCGGATGCGATCAGCCCGTTTGTGAAGGATGCGGCGACCTCCGGAGAGGACCCCGGCTTTTTCACGCACGGCGGCGTCAACATCTGGGGCAGCCTCACCGGCGCGGTCACGACCCTGTTCACCGGAGAGGTCCGCGGAGGATCCTCGATCACTCAGCAGTATGTGAAAAACGTGCTCGTGCAGAAGTGCGAGGCACTGGCCGACGATGACGAACGGATGACCTGTTACGACGCGGCCACGGAGACCAGCCCCTGGCGCAAGCTCAAGGAGATGAGCCTCGCCGTCGGGCTGGAGAAGAAATACTCCAAGGACGACATCCTCCGGCAGTACCTGAACATCACCGGCTTCGGGGGATCCGTCTACGGCATCGAGGCGGCCGCGAGCTACTACTTCAACACGACCGCGGCGGGGTTGACGCTGCCGCAGGCCGCGAGCCTCGTCGCCATCGTGAACAACCCGGTCAAGTTCCAGCTCGACGAACCCGAGAGCACGACCAACGGCGCCGCCAACGGGTACGCGGCCAACAAGGAACGCCGCGACTACATCCTCGACGAGATGCTGAAGCGCGAGAAGATCAGTACCGCCGATCACGACGCCGCGATCAGCGTTCCCGTTGAGCCGACCATCACCGAACCCAGCACGGGTTGCCGCACCGCGGGCGGCAGCGCCTACTTCTGCGACCTGGTCCTCCAGACCCTCCGGAACGACCCGGCCTTCGGCGCGGATGCCGATGAGCGGCTGGCCAACTTCCGGCTCGGCGGCTACAACGTGTACACGACCCTCGACCCGGACCTGCAGAGGGTCGCCGAGGAAACCATGGCCGAGAACGTCCCCCAGACCTTCGAGGAATGGGATGTCGGCGGCGTCATCACGAGCGTGGGCGTCGGCACCGGGCGGGTGCTGGCGATGACCCAGAACAAGGACTACAGCCAGGACCCGGCCGACACCGCTCCCAACTTCACCGGCATCAACTACAACACCGACCTCGATCAGGGCGGTTCCAACGGATTCCAGACCGGGTCGACCTACAAGGTGTTCACCCTCGCCGAATGGCTCTCCCGGGGCAACTCGCTCGCCGACTCGGTCAACTCCCGGGAACGCGACGACTGGGGCACCTTCGAGGACAGTTGCAACGGGCCCCAGGACTACGGCGAAGCCTTCGCGCCCGGCAACGACAGGTCCTCGGACGACGACTCGTATTACACCCCGCTGGAATCGACCATCGACTCGATCAATACCGGCTTCATCGGGATGGCCAAGGAACTAGACCTGTGCGACATCCGGAAGACGGCCGAAGCCTTCGGTGTGCACCGCGCCGATGGGGGCGCGCTGGAACAGGGCGCGTCTTCGGTGCTGGGCACCAACGAAATCGCACCGCTGACGATGGCGGCCGCCTACGCGGGGATCGCGAACAACGGCGTCACCTGCACCCCGGTCGTGATCGACCGGATCACCGGACCGGACGGGGCCGAACTCCCGGTGCCGCAGTCGAGCTGCACGCAGTCCGTCAGCCCGGAGGTCGCCGCGGCGATGAGCTACGCCATGGAGCGGGTGATGACCGACGGCTCGGGCGCCTCCTCCTACTACGACACTGACCCGCGGGTGCCGATGATCGGAAAGACCGGCACCACGGACGAGAACACGGACACCTGGATGGCCGGCGCGAGCACGAAGGTCGCCACCGTTGTGGGCGTCGTGAACGTGTCGGGGGAGCCCGAGGACCAGCGGGAGACGTACTTCGACAGCGGGAAGGCGGCCACGGCCCGGCACCGGATGTGGCCCGCGATGATGAGCGCCGCCAACGAGAAGTACGGCGGGGACGAGTTCATGGAGCCGCCGCGCAGCCTGATCCGCTGACCCTCCCGGTCCACCCGCAAAAGTTCCCGAATCGGACAACTGTTGCCGCCACACCGGCGACAGTTGTCCGATTGGGCAACACTCGCCGGTGTCGGGGGCGCTAGTACGCGGCGGGAACCTCGTTGCTGCCCGTGGCGAGGTCTTCCAGCATCAGCTCCGGGTGGTCGCGCACGGTGTTGCGCAGCCTCCACGGGGTGCTGAACAGGGCGAGCAGTGTGCCGTCGGAGCGCATCAGCACCTCCACCTGGCGGTCGTGGCCGAGGATCTCGGCGCTCGCCCGGTCGGTGCGGCGGGCCAGCTGGTAGGGCAAGGCCTCGGTGCGGATGGCGGCGCCGAAGTCGTGCGTCATCCGTTCCTCCACCACCTCGAACTGCATCGGGCCGACCGCGCCGAGCACCGGTGCCTGGTCACCGCGCAACTCCGACCGGAGCACCTGGATGACGCCTTCGTGGTCGAGTTGGTCGATTCCGCGGCGGAACTGCTTGTGCTTGCTGGAGTCGGCGGACCGGACCACCCGGAAGTGCTCCGGTGCGAACATCGGCAGCGGCGGGTATTCGACCGGTTCGAGCTCGAAGATCGAGTCGCCCACCCGCAGGGCGGACGCGTTGACCAGACCGACGATGTCGCCGGGCCAGGCCTCGTCGGCCACCTCGCGCTCGCGCCCGAACAGGTGCTGCGCGTACTTGGTGGCGAACGGGCGCCCGCTGGCCGCATGGGTCACGATCATCCCGCGTCGGAACTGGCCCGAGCAGACCCGCACGAACGCGACGTGGTCGCGGTGCGAGGCGTTCATCCCGGACTGCACCTTGAACACGAAACCGGAGAAGGCGCTGTCCACGGGGCGGTGGCCACCGGATGCGTCCTCCCGGGCTTCCGCGGCCGGCGCGAAGTCCACGAGGGTGTCCAGAATGTGCTGAACACCGAAGTTGAGCACGGCCGCGGCGAAAAGCACCGGCGTGGTCTCGTTCGCGAGGAAGCGGGCCTCGTCGTGGTCCTGGCTCTCCTCGGCGAGCAACTCGGATTCCTCGGTGGCGGTGACCCAGGCGGCGCCCTCTTCGGCTGCCGCGACGGCCACGCTCAGGCGCTCGGGCTCCGCGGTCTTCGCGCCGCCGGCGGTGCGGTGGAAGCGGATGAACTCGTTGGACGAGCGGTCGATCACGCCGCGGAAGTCCCCGGCCACCCCGACCGGCCAGGTCAGGGGAGTGGGCAGGAGGCCCGTGCGTTCCCGGATCTCGTCCATCAGGTCCAGCGCCTCGGCGCCGGGTCGGTCCCACTTGTTGATGACCGTGATCACCGGCAGGCCGCGCTGCTTGCACACCGCAAAGAGCTTCATGGTCTGCACCTCGAGACCCTTGCTGGCGTCCACGAGCATGACCGCGGCGTCGACGGCGGAGAGCACGCGGAACGTGTCCTCGGAGAAGTCGGCGTGCCCGGGGGTGTCCACCAGGTTGATCACCGCGTCGCGGTACTCGAACTGGATCGCCGCGCTGGTCACGGAGATCCCGCGGGCCTGCTCCATCGCCATCCAGTCGGAGACCGTGCCGCGCCGGCCGGCCTTGCCGTGCGTGGCGCCGGCCGTGGTGATGGCCCGCGCGTGCAGCAGCAGCGCCTCGGTGAGCGTCGACTTCCCCGCGTCGGGGTGCGAAATCACGGCGAAGGTGCGTCGCCTGCGCGCTTCGGTCAGTACCTCGGGCGTGGACACGCCGGCGAGCTGCGTCATGGATCCTTCTTTCGCGGATGATTCGGGCAGGCGGGGGGCGTTGCCTGGGCGGCCGCTACTCAAGAATCGGTTCCCTCCAATTGTAACTTCACACTCTGGGAACTGTTTCTACCCATCCGGTGGCCAGGTGCGAACCCGACGCAGGAACGGTTTGGTAACGGTCCAGGCGCGTCCTTTGCAACCATCCGCGCCGGGGATACCCTCAAACCGACCGGAGGGAGAGAACGGATGCCGCGTCCGACCATGCACGGTTCCCACCGAGTGACGTCGCACGCCCCGTCACCGCTCTCCCACTCCATCGAGACGACCGACCGGCCCGCCGCACCGCTGGCTGATCTCCCGGTGGCGCTCCCGTCGGCGCCCCCGTCAGGGTTGCCGATTCTGCCCACGCTCCCCGGCGCGGCGACACCGCCCGCGACCGGCGCTTCCCCTCTCGCGCTCCGCCGCACGATCGCCGACACCGACCTCACCGTGCACCCGCTGGCCCTCGGCACGAGTGTGTTCGGGTGGACGGCCGACGGCGCCACGAGCCACCGCATCCTCGATCGTCACCGCGACCTGGCCGGCAACTTCCTCGACACGGCCGACAGCTACACCTCCGGCCGCAGCGAGGTGATCATCGGGTCGTGGCTGCGCTCCCGGAGAACCCGCGACAGCACCGTCATCGCCACCAAGATCGGCAAGAACCTCGACAACCCGGGGCTCTCCTCCCGCAGCATCATCGGCGCCGTGCACGCCTCCCTCGAACGGCTGGGAACGGACTACATCGACCTGCTGCACTTCCACTTCGACGACCCGACCGTGCCGCTGGAAGAGAGCCTGGGTGCCGTCGACGTGCTCATGCGGCGCGGCCAGGTGCGTTACCTCGCCGCCTCCAATTTCTCCGCCGAACGCATGATGGAGGCCCGGGTGCTCGCGGCCAACGGATTGCCCCGCTTCGTGGCCCTGCAAACGCAGTACAGCCTCCTGCACCGCACGTCGTTCGAATCATCGCTGGCTCTCGTCACCCGGGCTCAGGGAATGGCCGTGCTGCCCTATTTCGCGCTCGCCCACGGATTCCTGGCCGGCCGGTACCGGTCGAAGGCCGACCTGGAGAAAACCACCCGCAGCGCCCGCGGAGCCAAATACCTCAACCGCGGCGGGTTGCGCGTGCTCGCCGTGCTGGACCGCATCGCCGAGGAACACTCGGCGGCGCCGGCGGCGATCGCGATCGCGTGGCTGCTCGCACGCGGCCCGGTCGTGGCGCCGGTGGCCAGCGCCAGCAGGCCCGAGCAGGTCGACGCCCTCGTGGCGGCGGCCGGCGTCCGGCTGACCCGCAGCGACATGGTGGACCTCGACCGAATCTCGGCCTGAAGGCCGACCCGGGGTCGGCCGACGACCGGCGCCGGCACCCGGGCTGCGCCGGGGGTGTGACGTAAGGTGGAGGAGTCATGAACGGTGCCGTCGAATTCCCTCTGGACTTGCCCGAACTCTCGTTCCGAGCGGCAGGTGAATCTTTGGTGCGCCGCAGCGTGTTGCCGAGCGGTGTGCGCATCGTGTCGGAGCATGTTCCCGGCAGCCGCAGCCTGACCATCGGCTACTGGGTCGCGGTCGGCTCCCGCGATGAGGAGCCCGGCCACTTCGGGTCAACGCACTTTCTGGAACACCTTCTCTTCAAAGGCACAGCCAAGCGCACCGCACTCGACATCGCGATCGCCTTCGACTCGGTCGGCGGCGAGCACAACGCGATGACCGCCAAGGAATACACCTGCTACTACGCCAAGGTGCAGGACCGGGACCTGCCGATGGCGGTCGAGGTGCTCACCGACATGCTCACCTCATCGCTGCTCGACCCGGTCGAGTTCGAGAACGAGCGCGCCGTCATCCTCGAAGAGCTCGCCATGGCCGACGACGACCCGGCCGACGTCGCCAACGAGCGCTTCTTCGAAGCCGTCATGGGCGAACATGCGCTCGGGCGGCCGATCGGCGGCAGCCCCGACACGATCCGCGCGGCCTCCCACGCCGCCGTGCTGGAGCACTACCGGGCGAACTACCGCCCGCAAGACCTGGTCGTCACCGTGGCCGGCGCGGTCGACCACGACGTGCTGGTCGCCGCCGTCACCCGGTCCCTCGCCCTCGCCGGCTGGGACCTCAGCGTCTCCGCATCCCCGGTCGGCCGGCGGTCCGGCGCGCCGGTCGCCCTCAGCCAGGGGGCTCCGGTCACCATCGTGCGCCGGCCGCTCGAGCAGGCGAACATGCTGATGGGCTTCCCCGGCCTGCTGGCCACCGACGACCGGCGCGTCACCATGAGCGTGCTCACCTCGATCTTCGGCGGGGGAATGTCCTCGCGCCTGTTCCAGGAGGTCCGCGAGAAGCGCGGTCTGGCCTACTCGGTCTATTCCTTCGCGCCCGGCTACTCCGATGCGGGCCTGTTCGGCATGTATGCGGGCTGCACGCCGGCGAAGGCCGGCCAGGTGGCCGAGCTGATGCTGGGCGAGCTGCACCGGCTCGCCGAGCACGGCGTGACGGCCGACGAGATGAAGCGGGCCGGGGGCCAGCTGTCCGGGGCATCCGCTCTCGCCCTCGAAGATTCCGACACCCGGATGTCCCGGCTCGGCCGCTCCGAGATCACCCTCGGTGAGTTCATCGACCTTGACGAGGCCCTCCGCCGGCTCGCACGCGTCACGGCCGAGGACGTTCGGAACCTCGCCTGTGAACTGGCGGCCGGGCCGCTCTCCATCTCCGCCGTCGGCGCGCTCGACGACGACGTCTTCGCCGCGATCGTGCCGACTTCCGCGCGATCCTGACCAGCACGTTCGAGACCAGCACGTTCGACACCCGAACCTTCGAGACCAGAACCACCGAAACCTAGTGCCGAGGCCACCCACCGTTGTGTGGCGTCGGACTGAGAGAGATCACCTTGCACCACTACATTTACCTCGTTCGACACGGTGAGCAGCAGGATGCCGAGCACGGCATGCCCGACGGGCCGCTGTCGGCGCGCGGCACCCGGCAGGCGCAACTGATCGCGGAGCGGCTCGGCGGCGTGCCGTTCACGGACGCCTGGCACTCGCCGCTGCAGCGCGCCGCCGAGACGGCGAAGATCATCGCGCAGCGCCTGCCGGCGCTGACCTCGAAGCCGAGCCCGCTGCTCTTCGACTGCATCCCCTCCGGGCGGGCGCCGGAGACACCGTCGGCCTACGCCCCCTTCTTCGGCGGTGTCAGCGAGGCCGATATCGAGGCCGGCAGCGCGCAGATGGGCGACGCAGTGGCCGAGTTCCTCCAGCCGCGCCGTGGCGAACGCCACGACCTGCTGATCACCCACAACTTCGTCATCGCCTGGTTCGTGCGCGAGGTGCTCGGCGCCCCGGACTGGCGCTGGATCAGCATCAACCAGGCCAACTGCGGCCTCACCGTGCTGCACCAGAAGCCGGGCCGCCCGTGGACCCTGCTGACCCACAACGACACCGGCCACCTTCCGGTGGAGCTGCGCACCGGCCTGCCGGACCCGCTCCTGTTCTAGCTCGACTCGGCCCCTGCCGTCGCCGGGGTGAGGCTCTTCCGGTACCAGTTCGTGGCGTTCGGGTTGTCGTTGTACGGCGGGCACGACTCGTAGCCCGACCGCGCGTACAGCGCCCCGGCCGCGGTCAGGCTCGCGTTGGTGTCCAGCACGACCTCGTCCGCGCCGAAGGACCGGGCGCGTCGTTCGAGCTCGGCGAGCAGCGCCTGGCCCCAGCCGCGCCCCCGCACCTGCGGCTGCAGCCACAGGTGCTTGATCTCGAATCGCGGCCGACCGGCCGGGGAATCCTCGAGCCGACGGATGCCGCCGCACCCCACAAACGCCCGTTCGGCCGGTCCCTTCTTCTCGCTGACCAGCAGGAACACTCCGGATGGCGGCAGGAACTGGGCCGGATCGGGGAACGTGGTGCGGTACCGGCCCTGCGCGGACGGGAAGCTGGACTCCCGATCGCTGAAGTACTGGGTGAGCAGCACGATGGAGCCGGCATCCGTCACCGACACTTCGCTGAAGGCAAGGGTGGGAGTGTCAGGCATGGCCCAAGGCTAACTCGATGCCCCGGGATTGATAGATTGGATTCATGAAAACACGGGTGGCCATCGTCGGCGTATCGGGAACGATGGGCCGCCTGGTCTCGGGTCTCGTCGAGCGGTCCGATGAGTACGAACTCGTCGCCGGGCTGAACTCGAAGAGCGACCTGTCCGAGATGCTCGCGGCGGAGATCGTGATCGACCTGACCCTGCCCGGGGTCAGCCAGAGCGTGGTCGACTTCGCCGTCGACCACGGCCTGCGGGTGCTCGTGGGCACCTCCGGCTGGTCGCAGAACCGCATCGACGCCCTGTCCGCCCGCCTCGCCGGGCAGAACGAGATCGGCGTCGTCATCATCCCCAACTTCTCGATCGGATCGGTCATCGCGACCGGCCTCTCGGTGCTCGTCGCCCGCTTCTTCGACTCGATCGAGATCGTCGAGGCCCACCGGGCCGGCAAGGTCGACTCCCCGTCCGGCACGGCCGTGCGCACCGCCGAGCTGATCGGGCGGGCCCGGGCCGAGATCGGGCCGGTTTCGGCGTCGCACACCGACCAGCGCGCCCGCGGCCAGCAGGTGTCGAGCATCCCCGTTCACAGTCTGCGCCTCGACGGCATGCTCGCCCGCCAGGACGTGATCTTCGGCGGCGCGGGGGAAACCCTCACCATCAGCCACAACACCCTGTCGGCCGCGTCCTACGAGCGCGGCATCCTGCTGGCGCTGGCCGCCACCCGCACGGCCGTCGGCGTGACCGTGGGACTGGACCAGATCATCGACCTCGGACTGGGCGAGGCGTCCAAATGAAGGGCCGCGTCGCAGCGGGCCTGATGGCCCTGCTGCTGGTGTTCTACCTGGTCCTGGTCGGCTGGCGGGCGGTGTTGTTCCTGCAGAGCGGCGAAATCGTCGGCATCGTGATCGGGGTGGCGCTGCTCGTGCTCCCGCTGGTCGGAGTCTGGGCGCTGGTCGCCGAGCTCCGATTCGGGCGCAACTCCGCACGGCTCGTGCGTCGGCTCGAGGCCGAGGGCGGGCTGCCGGTCGAAAATCTGCCGATCCGGCCGAGTGGGCGCCCCCTGCGGGATTCGGCCGACGCCGAATTCCCGATCTATCGGGCGGCCGTCGATGCCGCCCCCGACGACTGGCGCGCCTGGTTCAGGCTCGGCCTGGCCTACAACTCCTCGGGGGACCGCCGGCGTGCCCGCGGCGCCATCCGCACCGCGATCACCCTCGAGCGCTCCTAGATCCCGGTAGATCCCAACAGGCACCGAACGCGCAGTCCTACGGGTGGCTGAGCATCCAGGTCACGGCCTCGGCCGCGGTCTTGTGCGTGAAGACGAAACCGTCCTTCTGCAGGCGGTCCGGCACGATCTGCTGGTCGGCGAGCAGCAGCGCGCGGGCGGCGTCCTGCAGTGCGAGCGTCAACACGAATTCCGGCACCGGCACCAGGAACGGGCGGTGCAGCCCGGCCGAGACCGCGCGGATGACGTCGTTGGCGGTGGCCGGCGTGGGGCCGACCAGGTTGACCGGGCCGGACAGCGTCGAGGTGAGCAGGTGCACGAAGGCCGCGGCCTCATCGTGCAGGCTGATCCACGGCCAGTGCTGGGTGCCGTGGCCCAGCGGGCCGCCCAGGCCGAGCTTGACGATCGGCAGGAGCGGTTTCAAGGCGCCGCCCCGGGCGATGACCAGTCCGGTGCGGAGAGTCACGACCCGGGTCGACTGGGGCGCGCGTCCCGCCTCGGCCTCCCAGGCGCTGGTGACCTTGGCCAGGAAATCGGTGCCGGCGGGGGAGTTCTCGGTGAGCACCTCGTTCGGGCGGTCGCCGTAGATGCCCACGGCCGACGCATTGAGCAGCACGGCCGGCGGGGTCGCCTGCCGGCCCATCGCATCCGTCAGCGTGCGCGTGGCCTGCACGCGCGAATCGAGGATCTCCCGGCGGTAGGCCTTCGTCCACGGCAGACGGGCAATGGATGCCCCCGACAGGTTGATCACGGCGTCGACGCCGGCGAGGGCGCTCTCGTCCATGCTCAACGTGGCCGGATTCCAGCGGAATTCGTCGGCACCGCGCGGATCGCGGCGCACCAGCCGGGCAACGGTGTGGCCGGCCGCGCGCAGCTGCGCGCAGAGCTCGGTGCCGATCAGTCCGGACGCACCGGAGACGAGAACTCGCATCGTCTGCGGGCCGGGCCTAGGCCAGCTCGGCTTCGATGGTGATCGGGATGCCCGCGAGCGCCTTCGAGATCGGGCAGTTGGCCTTGGCGTCCTCGGCGTAGACCGCGAACTCGTCTTCGGTCAGACCGGGAACCTTGGCGCTGACCAGGAGGTGGCTGCCCACGACGCCGACGCCGGCTTCGAAGGTGACGGCCGCGGTGGTCTGGATGTTGTCCGGGGTGTGCCCGCCGGCGCTGAGGCCGTTGGCCAGCGCCATCGAGAAGCAGGCCGCGTGAGCGGCGCCGAGGAGTTCCTCCGGGTTGGTCGTATCCGGGGTGCCGGCGGACCGCGCCTGCCAGGTGACCGGGAACTCGGCGGTCTTGGAGGAGTCGAGGGTGACGGTACCGCTGCCGGACTTCAGATCGCCGGTCCAGACGGTGGTCGCTTCGCTGGTCAGTGCCATGGTGTTGCCTCCTGAAAGTGGAGCTTCAGCCTAACTGTCGCCTCGACCCACATAGGGTTCACTCCCAGCTGATGATCAGGGAAGGCGCCGCGGCCCCGGTCAGCCCCCGGCCACCGCCGTCTGTCCGCGGCCGAGGATTCCCGCTCGCACCAGCAGCAGGTACAGCTGGCAGCCGAGGCAGTAGTCGAACACGGCGTTGAGGAACGCCGCGACGAACGCGACGGCGGCGGAGACGCCGACGGCGGACTCCAGGCCGGCCAGGCCGAGCACCACGCCGGTCACCGTGACCAGCAGGCCGATACCCTGGGCGAACGTCGGCGGGGCCGCGTTCTCGAGGGCGTCGGGCGGTCCGAGCCGCGGCCGCACGTACGCCTTGAACAGTGCGCCGTAGGGGTGGCGCCCGGCGCCGGCGAACGCACCCCAGGCGAAGAGGGCCGCGAGAACGCTCAGCAGAACGAGGGCGGCGACGGATGCCCCGGTCAGCGCCAGGAACACCACCACCAGGAGCAGAACGGCCGTGATCGCGGCGCCGAAGCGTGGTCCGCGCGGGTCGAGGTCCGGGCGCTCCGGGCGTCGCCGGCGCGCCGCGGGCTGCGGCCGGGAATCAGCGGGCGAGTTGGTCATGGGTGCTCCCGGAGAGATCGTCGAGTTGCTGGAGGACAACGTCCCGGCTCGGAACGCCGCCGATTCTGGCCCGCACCCGTCCCGTGCCGTCCAGGATGAGCGTGGTCGGGGTCTGCAGGATTCCGAACCGGTTCGCGAGGTCGCGCCGGTGGGTGAGGTCGACGTCCAGGTGCGCGACGCCGGGACGGGACCGGGCCAGTCCGGCGAGGAGCACCCGGGTGCCGGGGCAGCGGGCGCACTGACGGGTGGAGAACTGCACGAGAGTGGCGTTCGCGCCGAACGGACCCCGGCTGCCGACATCCGCCGGCGTGAGCGCGTCCGGCCGACCGGGCGCGTCCGGGGTACCCGGGGCGACCACGGCGGCGCGCCCCTGACGGGACCGCCACAGCAAGCCCAGAACGGTGGCGACCGCCACGAGCACCAGCACGAGGCTCAGGGCCGAGATCGGATTCATGCTGCGACGTTACAAGGATCCCGGGCCGGGCCGGCCTGTGTGACGACAGGTTACGCATCCAGCAGGTATCGTTTAGCCGTGCCTGAAATCGAGTTCCGCTCCGATGTGACCGTTGAGCTGGTTCGCGCCAGCGCCCACGACTCCGATGTGTTGTTCGCCGCACGGGTGTCCACGCAGGGGGAGCAGACCCTGACCAAGGCCCTGCTCGAGGAGTCGGATGCCGAAGCCGCGGGCAAGGGCGACGCCGGGCTGATCAATTACCTCATGCGCGACCGCCACGGCTCGCCGTTCGAGCACAACTCGATGACCTTCTACGTGCAGGCGCCGATCTTCGTGTTCCGCGAGTTCATGCGGCACCGGATCGCCTCCTACAACGAGGAATCGGGCCGCTACCGCGAGCTGAACCCGGTCTTCTACGTTCCGTCCGCCACCCGCAACCTCGTGCAGGTCGGCAAGCCCGGCGCTTACGACTTCCTGCCCGGCACCGCCGAGCAGGCCGCGCTGGTCGACCAGCTGACCCGTGAGGCCTCCGCGCACGCCTACGCGTCATACCAGCGGATGCTCGAAGCCGGCGTGGCCCGCGAGGTCGCCCGCATCGTGTTGCCGCTGAACATCTTCTCCTCGATGTACGTGACCATGAACGCCCGGTCGCTGATGAACTTCCTCAGCCTGCGCACCAAGCGCGAGGGAACCCATTTCCCGTCGTTCCCGCAGCGCGAGATCGAGATGTGCGCCGAGAAGATGGAAGACCAGTTCGCGCTCCTGATGCCGCTCACCTACGCCGCCTTCAACAAGAACGGTCGCGTCGCCCCGTAACGTGACGCCGCGGCGGTGCACGGCCCCACGCTGACCGGTAACCTGTCTCTCGTGTCTATGTCTCAGAACCCCTTCGGCCAGGTCCTCGTCGCCCTGGTGACTCCGTTCACCGCTGACGGCGAAGTCGACTGGGCGGGCGTCGCCCAGCACATCGACGATGTCATCAAGGCCGGCGCCGACGGCATCGTCGTCACCGGCACCACCGGGGAGACGTCCACCCTCACCGACGCCGAGAAGATCCGCCTGGTCGAGGTCGGCAAGGACGTCTCAGGCGGCCGCGCGAAGATCATCACCGGCGGCGGGTCCAACGAGACCGCGCACGCCATGCAGCTGGCCAAGCAGAGCGAGAAGGCGGGCGCCGATGGCAACATGATCGTCACCCCGTACTACAACAAGCCCACCCAGGCCGGCGTGCTCACCCACTTCCGGATGATCGCGGATGCCACCGACCTGCCGGTGATCCTGTACGACATCCCCGGTCGCACCGGCATCCCGATCGAATACAAGACGATCCTGCGGGCCGCGAAGCACCCGAACATCCTCGCCGTCAAAGACGCCAAGGGTGACCTGGCCCAGGTCAGCCGCGTGCTCAACCAGACCGACCTGATGTACTTCTCCGGCGACGACCCCAACGTTCTGCCGCACCTCTCGATCGGGGCGACCGGCCTGATCGGGGTCACCGCGAACATCGCCGCCACCCCGTACCGCCAGATGGTCGACGCCGTGAACGCGGGCGACCTGAAGGCGGCCACCTTCGCGCACCAGCAGCTCGAACCGCTGGTGCGGGCCTGCATGACGCACGTTCCCGGCACGGTCGCGGTCAAATACATCCTGCACGGCCTCGGCCGCATCAACAGCCCGCGCGTGCGCCTTCCCCTGGTCGGTCCGGAAGAGTGGGAAGCTGCCCATATCGAAGACGAAATCGACCTGGTCAAGAACATTCCCGGGGTCGACTTCTCCAATTTCCGGCCGGACCGCAACGCCGCGGCCGGCGGCGCCCTGCCGAGGGTCGCCGGAACGACACGCTAACCGTCCCACCGAACCCCGAGGAGGACCTGTGCCCATCGACGTGTACGACCCGGCCCCGCTCAAGGCGGGAACCCTCCGCATCACGCCGATCGGCGGCCTGGGCGAAATCGGCCGCAACATGACCACGTTCGAGATCGACGGGAAGCTGCTGATCGTCGACTGCGGGGTGCTGTTCCCCGAGGAGCACCAGCCCGGCGTGGACCTGATCCTGCCCGACTTCAGCCCCATCAGGGACCGCCTCGACGACATCCTCGCGGTCGTGCTCACCCACGGCCACGAGGACCACATCGGCGCCGTCCCCTACCTCTTGAAGCTCCGCGCGGACATCCCCCTGATCGGTTCCGGACTGACCCTCGCGTTCATCGAGGCGAAGCTCAAGGAACACCGGATCACGCCGTACACGCTGCAGGTCAAAGAGGGGCAGACGGAACGGCTCGGCCCGTTCAACCTCGAATTCGTCGCCGTCAACCACTCCATCCCCGACGCCCTGGCCGTGGCCATCAAGACCGCCGGCGGAACCGTGCTGCACACCGGCGACTTCAAAATGGATCAGCTGCCGCTGGATGGCCGCCTCACCGACCTGCGCGAATTCGCACGCCTCGGCACCGAGGGCGTCGACCTGTTCCTGGTCGATTCCACCAACGCGGATGTCCCGGGCTTCACACCCACGGAACGCTCCATCGGCCCCGTGCTCGACGACGTCATCGCCCGGGCTCCGCGCCGGGTGATCGTGGCCAGCTTTTCCAGCCATGTGCACCGGGTGCAGCAGGTGCTCGACGCCGCCCACGCGAACGGGCGCCGGGTCGCCCTCCTGGGCCGGTCGATGGTGCGCAACATGACCATCGCCGCCGACCTCGGCCACCTGCGGGTGCCGGAGGGAGTGCTGGTCGACTTCAAGAAGGCCGGCAACATCCCCGGCGACAAGATCGTCTACATGTCCACGGGCTCGCAGGGCGAGCCGATGGCCGTGCTCAGCCGGATGGTCAACCAGGACCACCAGATCGAGGTCGGCCACGGCGACACCGTCATCCTGGCATCCAGCCTCATCCCCGGCAACGAGAACGCGGTCTACCGCATCATCGACGGCCTGACGAAGCTGGGCGCCGCGGTGGTGCACAAGGGCAACGCGAAGGTGCACGTCTCCGGGCATGCCGCCGCCGGGGAGCTGACCTACTGCTACAACATCCTGAAGCCGAAGAACGTGCTGCCCGTGCACGGCGAATACCGGCACCTGGTCGCCAACGCGAAGCTCGCGATGGAGACCGGCGTGCCGGAGGCGAACGTGATCCTCGCCGAGGACGGCACGGTCATCGACCTCAAGGACGGCGTGGCCACCACGGTCGGCCAACTCGATCTCGGTTATGTCTACGTCGACGGGTCCACCGTCGGCGAGATCACCGAGGCCGACCTCAAGGACCGCCGCACCCTCGCCGAGGAGGGCTTCATCTCGATCATCGTCGTGGTCGACGCCGCCACCGGCAAGGTGATCGTCGGGCCGGAGATCCACGCGAAAGGCTTCGCCGAGGACGACTCCGTGTTCGACGCCGTGCGGCCGAAAATCGCGGCCGCCCTGGCCGAGGCCGCCGAGCACGGGGTTCGCGACCCGTTCGCGCTGCAGCAGATCGTGCGCCGCACGGTCGGTCGTTGGGTGAACACCGCCTTCCGCCGCCGCCCGATGATCGTCCCCCTGGTGATCGAGGCCTGATCCGGTCGAGGCGACGGATGCCGGGCATCCGCCTGCTCCCGATCTCACGGTCGGTGATCGTCGCCCGCAGGCGTTGTGGCGTGCCTGCACCCCAATGTCGGGGGTTCGAAGTACCGTAGGTGCATGGCTACGAGCACTAAGTCGAACGGTCGCGCCCGCAGCACGCCTGCGCGCGGCACCCCGGCGCGGAAGCCCGCAGCCCGCACCGCCGCCCAGAAAACGGTCAAGTTCACCGCGGTGGAGGTCAAGCCGAGCCTGCTCGTGCGTTCCTGGATGGCCCTGGCCCACGTCACCGGCGGCGCCGCCCGGGCGCTCGGCCCGGAGCAGCTCTCCAAGGAGGAACGCCGCGACGGCCTGCCCTTCTTCCTCGTGCTCCTCTCGATCGCCGGCGCCGTGATCGAGTGGTTCCTGATCAACAACACGGTCGCCCAGACCCTCGACGCCTGGTCCTTCGGTGGCTGGTTCGGGCGGGTCGCGTTCGCCCTGCCCGTGATCATGCTGCTTTTCTCCCTCTGGCTGTTCCGCAAGCCCAGCTCGGTGCACGACAACGGCCGCATCGGCATCGGACTCTCCGTGCTGCTCGTCTCGGTGTCGGGTCTCTGCCACATCTTCGGCGGCCAGCCCGCTCCCAGCGACGGCATGGAGACCCTCGCGCTGGCCGGCGGCGTCATCGGCTGGATGATCGCCGCGCCCCTGATCTACCTGACGACGTCGATCGGCGCCACCATCGTCGTCATCCTGCTGCTCGCCCTGAGCCTGTTCATCATCACCAAGACCCCGCCCAACCGCATCGGCCAGCGCAGCCGCGAACTCTACGCCTGGCTGTTCGGCGCCCAGCTCCCCGATCCCGAGCAGCGCGCCGCCGCGCGGGAGGCGAAGCACGAGAAAGCCGTTCAGGTCGAACTGGACGGGGTCGACGACGTCGACGAGGACGCGGGGGCGCTGCCCTGGTGGCGGCGCAACACCAGCAAACGCGAGGAAGACCCCGACTTCGGCGGGCCGCTCACCGCGCACGGCGCCGGTACCGGCTCCAGCCCGAACACCGCCGGGCCGAGCGCCGCCGGGCCGAACACCGCCGGCGCGCCCGGCGCCGACCCCCTCAGCACCCTGCTCGGCGGGGACAAACGAGGGAGCTTCGCCACCGCGCTGGAGACGACACCGCCGCCTGCAGACCACAGCAAAGACCACTACGGCACCGAGGTGCTCGAAGACCTGCTCCGGGCCGAAGACGCCCTCAAACGCTTCACGGGCGCGATCGACCTGCCGCACGGCTCCTCGACCGGCCTCCTGGCCGACGACCAGACCGGACTGACCGAGGTCCTCCCCGGTTTCGACGGCATCGACGCGGCCGCCGCCGGCGGGGTCATGGACACCCCACTGTCCCTGAAGCCGTCGACCGTTTCCCCGGCTGCAGACCAGCCCGCCGCCCCCTACCTGCTGCCCTCGGACACGACCCTCACCAAGGGTCCGCCGGCCAAGGCCCGCTCGGCGGCCAACGACGAGATCGTCAAGTCCATCACCGAGGTGCTGAACCAGTTCCAGGTCGACGCGAAAGTCACCGGGTTCTCCCGCGGCCCCACCGTGACGCAGTACGAAATCCAGCTCGGCCCCGGCGTCAAGGTGGAGCGGGTCACCGCGCTGAGCAAGAACCTGTCCTACGCCGTCGCGTCCAACGAGGTGCGCATCCTGTCGCCCATTCCGGGCAAGAGCGCGATCGGCATCGAGATCCCGAACACCGACCGGGAAATCGTCACCCTCGGTGACGTGCTCCGCTCCCCGGCGGCCTCGAACAGCACCCACCCGATGACCATCGGCGTCGGAAAAGACGTCGGCGGCGGCTTCGTGCTCGCCAACCTCGCCAAAATGCCTCACCTCCTGGTCGCCGGTTCGACCGGGTCCGGCAAGTCCAGCTTCGTCAACTCCATGATCACCAGCCTGCTCATGCGGGCCAAGCCGAGCGACGTGCGCATGGTGCTGATCGACCCGAAGCGGGTCGAGCTGGCCGCCTACGCCGGGGTCCCTCACCTGATCACGCCCATCATCACCAGCCCGAAAAAGGCCGCCGAAGCGCTGCAGTGGGTGGTGAAGGAGATGGACATGCGTTACGACGACCTGGCCAGCTTCGGGTTCCGCCACATCGACGACTTCAACAAGGCCGTCGTCAACAACGAGATCGTTCTCCCGGCCGGCAGCCTGCGCAGCCTCAAGCCGTACCCCTACCTCCTGGTCGTCGTCGACGAGCTCGCCGACCTGATGATGGTGGCCCCGCGCGACGTCGAAGACTCGATTGTGCGCATCACGCAGCTGGCCCGAGCCTCGGGCATCCACCTCGTGCTCGCCACCCAGCGCCCCAGCGTCGACGTCGTCACGGGCCTGATCAAGGCCAACGTGCCCTCCCGCCTCGCGTTCGCGGTGACCAGCGTCACCGACTCCCGGGTCATCCTCGACCAGCCGGGCGCCGACAAGCTGATCGGACAGGGCGACGCCCTGTTCCTGCCCATGGGGGCCTCCAAGGCCATCCGCGTGCAGGGCGCCTGGGTGAACGAGGCCGAGATCGAACGGGTCGTCAAGCACGTCACCCTGCAGGCCCGACCCGATTACCGGCCGGATGTCTCCATGGTCGCCCCCCGCAAAGAGATCGACTCCGACATCGGAGACGACCTCGAGGTGCTCCTCGCCGCGGCGGAACTGGTGGTGTCGACCCAGTTCGGGTCGACCTCGATGCTGCAGCGCAAACTCCGGGTCGGCTTCGCCAAGGCCGGGCGCCTGATGGACCTGCTCGAGTCCCGCGAAATCGTCGGTCCCTCCGAGGGGTCGAAGGCGCGCGATGTGCTCGTCTCCGCGGAGCAGCTGCCCGGCGTGCTGGCCCTGCTGCGCGGCTCCGACGCCGAGCACCACGCCGCCAGCGCGCAGGCATCCGCTGCCCACCAGCCCACGCCCGGCCCACCCGATCCGCGCTACGCCGACGACCCGGTCGCCAAAATGTCGGAGGGGTACGCGGAAGAAGACGCATCCCCCGATGAAGACGCCTGGCAACTGACCGACAGGGACTGACCCATGGCCACATCATCCACGCCGGTCGCCCGGCCCAGCAACTGGAACCTCCCGAACCTGATCACGGTCGTGCGCATCCTGCTGGCACCCCTGTTCATCTGGATGCTCCTGACCGACGCCGGCCAGGACGGCGCGCTGCGCTGGTGGGCGGCCGCCCTGTTCATCGTGGCGATCGCAACCGACGGAATCGACGGGGCCATCGCCCGCCGGCACAACCTGGTCACCGACCTCGGCAAGATCCTCGATCCGATCGCCGACAAGGTGCTCACCGGTGGCGCCCTGGTCTGCCTCTCCATCCTGGGCGAGCTGTGGTGGTGGGTGACCATCGTCATCCTCGTGCGCGAAATCGGCATCACGGTGTTCCGGTTCGTCATGCTGAAGGACCGGGTCATCCCGGCGTCGCGGGGCGGCAAGCTGAAGACCCTGCTGCAGTCCGTGGCGATCTCCCTCGCCCTCGTGCCGCTCTGGCTGGTGCTGGGCGACTGGATCTACTGGGTCAACTGGACTGCCATGGCCCTCGCCCTCATCGTCACCGTCGTCACCGGCATCGACTACCTCGTGGCCGCGCGCCGCGACAACCGGCACCAGCACGACCGTGGCTGACCTGCCCCGAACGACGGATGCCACGGCGCGCCTCGTCGGCGAGCTCGCCCGCCGCGGCCTCACCATCGCCGTGGCCGAGTCCCTCACCGGCGGCGCCCTGACGGCCGAACTCATCCGCATCCCGGGCGCATCCGTCGTCGTCAACGGGGGAGTGGTGGCCTACCAGAGCGCGCTGAAGCACACCCTCCTCGGCGTGGACGCGGCTCTCCTCGAGGAGCACGGCCCGGTGCATCCGCGGGTCGCCGTCCAGATGGCCGAGGGGGTGCGCACACGCCTCGCCGTCGACGGCCGCCCCGCGGACATCGGCGTCGCCACGACGGGGGTGGCCGGTCCCGACGGCCAGGGCGGCCAGGAGCCGGGAACCGTCTTCCTCGGGCTGGCCCGCGGGGCAGAGACGTCGGTCATCCCGCTCCGGCTGCAGGGGGATCGGGCCGGCATCCGAGCGGCCTCGGTGGCCGCGGCCGTCGAAGCTGTGTGGCAGCTGTTAGCCCGGGATCGGGTGGAATAGTTCCCCGAAAGCCTCGGTTACAACGAGCGTATTCACAAGAAAAGCCCAGTCGTGGTCGGTAGTGTCAGGGTGTTGAAGGTTGTAGTACTCTTGCGATCCAACACACGAAACCTCCCGGTTGAGTGGGCGCCAGAAGTATCAAGCAGTACTTGATAAGCAATCCTTAATCAGTACGAGAAGGAGGTTCCGATGATTCTTGTTCGACAGGAAATCGGCGATGTACTCAGGGACTTCCGCCTGCAGAAAGGGCGCACACTCCGTCAGGTAGCGAGCAGGGCCAGCGTGGCCCTCGGATATCTGAGCGAGGTGGAGCGTGGCCAGAAGGAAGCGTCTTCCGAGATTTTGGCGTCCGTTGCTGAGGCGTTGGAAACCCCGATCTCGGTCATCATGCGGGAGGTCGGCGACCGCCTTGCCGTCATCGAGGGACTCGACAGGTTCCCCGACACCGTGCCCGACGAACTCGTAGCCACCTACGACGGCATGATGGTGCGCTAGCTCCCCTCCATGCGACTCAGTGAGTTCCGTCAGGCTTTGAGCGACGAGTTCGGCGACGGCTACGGCCGCGTCCTCACTCGCGATCTCATCCTGACCGCGTTCGGAAGCACCGCCGACCAGGCTCTGGCCGGCGGTGCTTCGGCGCGTGACGTCTGGCTGGCGCTCTGCGCCGAGACGGATGTGCCGAAAGCCCGCTGGTACGGCGCAGGACTCCCCGCCGCCTGCAACTAGCCTTCGCCCGACACGCCTCGCATTCCGCAAATCATCGAATGCGTGTTCGCATTTTGATAGACTCCTCCACAGCAGGAGTCGAAGAAGGCTTATCCACTGCCGTTGCCCGTTCCGGCCTGTGTCGGACGTGCCGCGTACAGTCGGTTTTTGTCAGCGACAGAGAGCACATGCCTTGTTGAGAGCGGGTGTCGGGGTCTTCCCGGTAGCCAAACGCGACAGCCTATAGGCGCCGAAACGCACGACCGAAGGAGACCACTCATGGCATCATCAGCAGATCGCGAAAAGGCACTCGACACCGCCCTCGCGGCAATCGACCGCCAGTTCGGCAAGGGTTCGATCATGCGTTTGGGCAGCGACGAGCGCGCTCCCGTCGAGACGATCTCCACCGGATCGATTGCGTTGGACGTGGCCCTCGGCATAGGTGGCCTGCCTCGCGGCCGAATCGTCGAGATCTACGGCCCGGAGTCGTCGGGAAAGACCACCCTCACCCTGCATGCCATCGCCAATGCGCAGAAGAACGGCGGCATCGCCGCGTTCATCGACGCCGAGCACGCCCTTGACCCCGAATACGCCCGCAAGCTCGGCGTCGACATCGATGCCCTGCTCGTCTCCCAGCCCGACACCGGTGAGCAGGCACTGGAAATCGCCGACATGCTGGTGCGAAGCGGGTCGATCGACCTGATCGTGATCGACTCCGTCGCCGCGCTCGTGCCCCGCGCCGAGATCGAGGGCGAGATGGGCGACTCGCACGTCGGCCTGCAGGCCCGCCTGATGTCCCAGGCGCTGCGCAAGCTCACCGGTGGGCTCAGCCAGACCAATACCACCATGATCTTCATCAACCAGCTGCGCGAGAAGATCGGGGTCTTCTTCGGCAGCCCGGAGACCACCGCCGGCGGCAAGGCGCTCAAGTTCTACGCCTCGGTGCGCCTCGACATCCGCCGCATCGAGACCCTGAAAGACGGCACCGAGGCCGTCGGTAACCGCACCAGGGTCAAGGTCGTCAAGAACAAGATGGCGCCGCCCTTCAAGCAGGCAGAATTCGACATCATCTACGGCATCGGCATCTCTCGTGAGGGCAGCCTGATCGACTTCGGTGTCGAGCACGGCATCGTCAAGAAATCCGGCGCCTGGTACACCTATGACGGCGACCAGCTGGGCCAGGGCAAAGAGAACTCGCGCAACTTCCTGCTGCGCGAAGCGGAGATGGCCAACGAGATCGAGAAGAAGATCCTGTTCAAGCTCGGGATCAGCCCCGAGGGTGCGGCGGCCAAGAAGGCTCAGGCGGCAGTCGACGCCGCGGCGGCCCTGGTGACCGCAGCGGCAGCCAAGGAGGCCGCGGCAGCCAAGGCCGACTCCCTCCAGGCCAAGCTCGCCGCCCGCAAGGGGGCGTAGCGCGTGGTCCACTTCGAGCCGGCCGACGAGGTCGCGTCGCTGAGTGCGGCCCGCCGCAAGAATGCGGCACGCGGCACCGCCGCGACCCGGGCAGCCGAGCCAGAGGTGGCGCCCATCGTCGAAGAGCGACTCGCTCCGGTCACGTACCTCGGCGGCGTTCCGGCCGCGTCGCATGGCGCCGCCGCCGACAGCACCGCCGCCGACAGCACCGCCGCCGACAGCACCGACAACGCTGACGGTGTTGACGGTGCTGAAGGTTCCGACGACGCTGATGACGCGCCGTATGGCGTCGAGAAGTATGAGGACGACGACGACGACAAAGAGGACGAGACCCCCGAGAGCCAGGCGGCCCGCGTCGCAGTCGAACGCGAGCATGCCGAGGGGGTGCTTCGGCAGCGCCTGCGCGGCCGGTCGCTGTCGGCGTCCGAGGCCCGTCTGGTGCTGGCCGGCACGGAGGTCGCCGAGCACGAGATCGAGAAGATCATCGAGCGATTCACGGAGCTGTCATACATCGACGAGGGCCGCCTCGCCGACCAGATCGTGCACAGCCACCACGAGCGCAAGGGCCTGGGACGCTCCGGCGTGCAGGCGGAGATGCGCCGCCGCGGGCTCGATCAGGACCTGATCCTGTCCAAGCTCGACGAGATGCCCGACGACGAAACGGAACGGGCCATCGAAATCGCCGTGAAGCGGGTGGGGCAGCTCGGTCGGCTCGACGACCAGACCATCGACCGTCGCCTCAACGCGTTCCTGATGCGTAAGGGCTATTCCTGGTCCATCGTGCGCGTGGCGGTCAAGGCCGCCCTGGCCTCCCGCGGCGGTTCGCCGTCCCGGGTGCGGTTCCAGTAGGGAGCGGGCCGGGGCGACCCGGCCCGGTTTCGGAGGTGCCACGCGTAAGCTGGTATCCACTATGACCAGCAGCACCGCTATGCCCCCCTTCCCGTCGCCCGTGAGCGCGCCGACCCTGAGCGAACCGAGCCTGAGCGCACCGACTGTGATCGCCCCGTCCTCGGCGGCGCATGACGCGGAGGGTCGGGCCCGCACCTACGAGGTGCGCACCTTCGGCTGCCAGATGAACGTGCACGACTCCGAGCGCCTCAGCGGGTCGCTCGAGGCGGCCGGTTACGTGCCGGCCGCCGGTGCGGAGGCCGACATCGTCGTACTCAACACCTGCGCCGTGCGGGAGAACGCCGACAACAAGCTCTACGGAAATCTGGGGCACCTGGCCTCGGTCAAGCGCCGCCACGACGGCATGCAGATCGCCGTCGGTGGCTGCCTGGCCCAGAAAGACAAGGACGTCATCCTCAAGAAGGCGCCCTGGGTCGACGTCGTCTTCGGAACGCACAACATGGGCTCCCTGCCGAGCATGCTCGAGCGCGCCCGGCACAACGGCGAGGCCCAGCTCGAAATCCTCGACTCCCTCGAGACATTCCCCTCGACCCTGCCCACCAAACGCGACTCGAGCTACAGCGGCTGGGTCTCCATCTCCGTCGGCTGCAACAACACCTGCACGTTCTGCATCGTGCCGGCGCTGCGCGGCAAGGAGAAGGACCGCCGCCCCGGTGAGATCCTGGCCGAAATCCAGGCGCTCGTCGACGACGGGGCCATCGAGGTCACCCTGCTCGGCCAGAACGTCAACTCCTACGGGGTCGAGTTCGGAGACCGCCTCGCGTTCGGCAAGCTGCTGCGTGCGGCGGGCAAGATCGAGGGGCTCGAGCGCATCCGTTTCACCAGCCCGCACCCGGCCGCCTTCACCGACGATGTGATCGATGCCATGGCCGAGACGCCGTCCGTCATGCCGCAGTTGCACATGCCCCTGCAGTCCGGGTCAGACCGCGTCCTCAAGGCCATGCGGCGCTCCTACCGGTCGGGGCGGTTCCTCGGCATTCTCGAGCGGGTGCGCGCCCAGATGCCGCACGCGGCCATCAGCACCGACATCATCGTCGGCTTCCCCGGCGAGACCGAGGAGGACTTCCAGGAGACCCTGCGGGTCGTGGAGCTGGCCCGGTTCGCCACCGCCTTCACCTTCCAATACTCGATCCGTCCCGGAACCCCGGCCGCGACGATGCCCGACCAGGTCCCGAAACAGGTCGTTCAGGACCGCTACGAGCGCCTCGCCGCCCTGCAGGAGCGCATCTCCTGGGAAGAGAACCAGACCGTGATCGGCCGCGAGGTCGAACTGCTCGTCGCCAACGGGGAGGGCCGCAAGGACTCCGACACCCACCGGCTCAGCGGCCGCGCCCCCGACAGCCGCCTCGTGCACTTCGACGTGCCCGAGGGGTCCGACCTGCCCCGCCCGGGCGACCTCGTCACCGTCACGGTCACCCAGGCGGCCCCGTTCCACCTGATCGCCGACTCCGTCGACGGGGCGCCGCTGCGCATCCGTCGCACCATCGCCGGCGACGCCTGGGACCGCCTCGAGGCGGAGTCCTGCGGCGTGCCCGGCCACGGCGGGACAGCCGGTGGCCCCGGCTCGGTCTCCCTCGGCCTGCCCACCCTGCGCCTTCCAACCCCGCGCCTTCCAACCCCGCGCCTTCCAACCCCGCGCCTGCCCACCCCGCGCCTGCCCACCCCGGGCCTCCCCACCCCGCGCGAGGGTTCGCTCGCGGTGAGCGGCGCCAGCACCACGCCGATCTACGACGTCACCGACGGGGAGCGCTAGGCCGGTGCCCGGCCCGAACCCGGTGGCCGGCGCCGGCCCGGTGCCCGGCGCCGACCCCACGCTGATCGTCATCGTCGGCCCGACCGGCACGGGCAAGTCCGATCTCTCGCTCGACGTTGCGGAACGTTCAGCCGAGGCCGGTCGCCCGGCCGAGATCGTGAACGCCGACGCCATGCAGCTCTACCGCGGCATGGACATCGGCACGGCCAAGCTCAGCGTGGCCGACCGCCGCGGCATCCCGCACCATATGCTCGACGTGCTCCGGGTGACCGATGAGGCCACCGTCGCCCGCTACCAGACGGAGGCCCGCGCGGCCATCACCGACATCGTGTCCCGCGGGCGTGTCCCCATTCTGGTCGGCGGTTCCGGGCTCTATGTCTCCGCCGTGGTGTACGACTTTCAGTTCCCCGGCACGGATGCTGCGGTGCGTGCCCGACTCGAAGCGGAACTGGTCGAGCAGGGGCCCGGCGCGCTGTACACCCGGCTGAAGACCGTGGACCCGGTCGCCGCGGCCCGCATCGGCGCCAGCAACGGCCGGCGCCTCGTGCGCGCCCTGGAGGTCGTGGAACTGACCGGGCGGCCGCACACCGCCGCCCTTCCCGACGAGCCGGTCTACTGGATGCCCGCGCTCACCCTGGGCCTCCGCGCCCAGCGCGCGGAGCTCACCCCGCGCCTCGACGCCCGGGTGGAGGGCATGTGGGCCCACGGGCTCGTCGAGGAGGTGCGCGGGTTGATCCCGAACGGAATCGAGACCGGCGTCACGGCCGGCCGGGCCATCGGCTACGCCCAGGCCCTCCGCCAACTGGCGGGAACCCTCAGCCAGACGGAGGCCATCGTGGAAACACAGCAGATCACCCGCCGGTACGCGAGACGGCAGGTCAGCTGGTTCAAGCGCTCCCCGCACACTCACTGGATCGACTCCGACGCGCCCGACCGGGTCGACCAGGCCCTCACCCGCCTGGCCGACCCGGATCAGCCGGTCGAGCACTGGGCACCCCACCCGGCCTCCTAAACTGGACGCCATGGGTATCGATCTGAATTTCACCAAGGGCCACGGCACCGGGAACGACTTCGTGCTTTTCTCCGACCCCGCCGGACAGATCGAGCTCAGCCCGGGCCAAATCCAGGCGATCTGCGACCGCCGCTTCGGTATCGGTGCCGACGGCATCATCCGCGCGGTGCGCTCGATGAGCCTGCCCGCCGGCGCGGCCGCCCTCGCCGAGGACGACGGGGCCGAATGGTTCATGGACTACTGGAACGCCGACGGCACCGTGTCCGAGATGTGCGGCAACGGCATCCGCGTCTACACGCGCTTCCTGGTGGAGCAGGGCCTGGCCACGCTCGATCGGGGCGACACGCTCTGCATCGGCACCCGCGGGGGAGTGCGCGACGTGCAGCGCGGCGCTGCCGGCTACCAGGTCGACCTCGGCCGGTGGCGCCTGGACGGCGGCGAACCGCTCGTCCGGGCGAAGAACCTGCCCGTGGCCCGCCCCGGCCTCGGCATCAACGTGGGCAACCCGCACGTGGTCGTGGCCCTCGCCGACGAGGACGAGCTCGCGGGCGTCGACCTCACCTTCATACCCCAGCTCGACCCGGACCCGGCGGCCGGCGCGAACGTCGAGTTCGTGCTTCCGGGCGATCCACTGATCGTGAACGGCGTCGGCCGCATCCGGATGCGCGTGCACGAGCGCGGCAGCGGCGAGACCCTCTCCTGCGGCACCGGCGCCGCCGCCGCCGCCCTCGCCACCCGGCACTGGGCCGGCGCGGGTGCCCCGAACCAGTGGCAGGTCGAGGTCACCGGCGGCACACTGGGCGTGCGCATGTTCCCGACCGAGGACGGCGAGCATGTGTCGCTGTCCGGCCCGGCGGAACTCGTGTTCGACGGGGTTTTCCGCCTCGGCTGAGTCGCGCCGCCGGTGGCGGTCGGACCGCCAGACGGTTCAGCCCTGGCGCTTCACCCGCAGAACCCGGAAGCCCTTGCTGATGGCGTGCCGCGACGTGCCGAATTCGTCGGGCAGGTCGCCATCGAGCCAGCGCTGCAGCGAATCGGAGCCGAGGTTGCGCTGCACGACGAGCCAGGCATCCGAACCCGGCTCCAGGCGCGGCAGCCAGGTGCGCAGCATGTTGTGCAGTTCGGTCTTGCCCACCCGGATCGGCGGATTCGACCAGATCGTGCGGAAGGTCACGTGGGCGGGCACCTGTTCGGGCAGCACCGCGGTGACGTTGGTGAGGCCGAGCTTTTCCGCGTTCAGCCGCACCAGGTCGAGCGCACGCTCGTTCACGTCGACGGCCCAGATCGTGGCGTGGGGGGACGCGAGAGCCAGATGCAGGCTGATCGGACCCCAGCCGCAGCCCAGATCGAGAAAGTCGCCGCCGGGCGGCGGGGTCGGGGCGTTGTTCAGCAGCACTTGGGTGCCGGTGTCGATGTGGTCCGGGCTGAAGACCGAATTGGCCGTGGTCAGCTCACGGTCCGCACCACCCAAGTGCACGGTCACCTGGCGGAGTTTCAGGGTGCTGTCGGGTGCCGGGGTGAAGTAATGGTCGGAAGGCATAGAGGGAACTTACCGTGCATCGAGGAACTATTGTTAAAGGAATGACTGAGTCAAACCTGCCCGACGAGACCGACGACGTGGTCGCCCGCGTTCTGGCCAGCGCCGACAGCAAAGCTGCCGGCTACTCGCTGTTCCGCAGCGGCTCCGCGCAGGCCCTGCAGGCCGAATCCGGCCCGTCACACGACGACGAGGACCACGACGGCGTGCAGCAGGACCGCGAGGACCGCAACGCGCTGCGGCGCGTGCCCAGCCTCTCCACCGAACTCGAGGACGTCACCGAGGTCGAATACCGCCAGCTCCGGCTGGAGAACGTCGTTCTGATCGGCCTGTACACGCACGGCACCGTCGCGGACGCCGAGAACTCCATGCGTGAACTCGCCGCGCTGGCCGAGACCGCCGGCGCCACCGTGCTCGACGGTCTCATGCAGCGCCGGGCCAAGCCCGACGCCAGCACCTACCTCGGCAAGGGCAAGGCCGAGGAGGTGGCCGGCATCGTCAAGGCGATGGGCGCCGACACCGTCATCGCCGACACCGAGCTCGCGCCCAGCCAGCGGCGCGCCCTCGAAGACGTCGTCAAGGTCAAGGTCATCGACCGCACCGCCGTCATCCTGGACATCTTCAGCCAGCACGCCAAAAGCCGCGAGGGCAAGGCGCAGGTCGAACTCGCCCAGCTCGAGTACCTGCTGCCCCGACTGCGCGGCTGGGGCGACTCGATGTCCCGCCAGGCCGGTGGCCAGGTCGGTGGCGCCGGCGCCGGCATGGGCTCGCGCGGCCCCGGTGAGACCAAGATCGAGCTGGACCGCCGCCGCATCCACACCCGGATGTCCCGGCTCCGCAAGCAGATCCTCGAGATGAAACCCGCCCGCGAAGCCAAGCGGGCCAACCGCAAGCGCAACGCCGTGCCATCCGTTGCCATCGTCGGCTACACCAACGCCGGCAAGTCGAGCCTGCTCAACCGCATAACCCGAGCCGGCGTTCTCGTCGAGAACTCCCTGTTCGCCACCCTGGACGCAACCGTGCGCAAGTCCACGACGGCCGACGGCCTGCTCTACACGCTGACCGACACCGTCGGGTTCGTGCGCAACCTGCCCCACCAGCTGGTGGAGGCGTTCCGGTCGACCCTGGAGGAGGTCGCCGACGCCGACGTCATCGTGCACGTCGTCGACGGCTCGCACCCCGACCCGGCAAGCCAGCTTTCCACCGTGCGTGAGGTCATCGCCGAGGTCGGCGCCCGGGAGATCCCCGAGATCGTCGTCTTCAACAAGAGCGACCTGGTCGGCGAAGATGACCGGCTCGTGCTGCGCGGACTCTGGCCGAAGGGCATCTTCGTCTCGGCCCGCACCGCCGAAGGCATCGAGGAACTGCTCGCGACCATCTCCGACCTGCTGCCGCGGCCGTCGATCAGGCTCGAACTGCTGATCCCTTATGAACGGGGTGACCTGATCGCGGTGCTGCACGAGCAGGGAACGGTGCTCGCCACCGAGTACGCCGAGACCGGGACGCGGGTCACGGCGCTCGTGACCGCGGAGATCGAGCCCCAGTTCGAGCCGTTCGTCGTACGGCCCGCCGCCGCCGGCTGACAGTCGCCGGCCTTCGCTCCCGACACATTCGGACACAGACCGGCCGCGCGACGGCGTGCTTGTTACACTTTTTGTAATCGTTGCCGTGGGCCTTCCGGCCTCTGGCATGGAGCGACAGCCGAGCCCGGCACCCGCCCGCGAACACCCGCCTCGCTGGTCTGGCGGTCCGCGGCCGCCCGGCCCCCAGCCGGCCACCGGCACCTGTCGAATGAGGAGCAATGCCTGACACCTCGGACCCTGCGTGTGGGAACATCCCGTTCTCGTTCGAGCTGTATCCGCCCAAATCGGATGCCGCCACCTCCGCGTTGCACGCCACCATCGAGCGGCTCGCCGCGGCGGGCCCGGAGTTCATCTCGGTCACCTACGGCGCCAGCGGCTCCTCCCGCCGCTCCTCCCTGGACGTGCTCACCCACATCCTGCGCACCACCACCGTGGACCCGCTGGCCCACCTCACCTGCGTCGGCTCGTCCAGTGCGGAGGCCAGCCAACTGATCCGGGAGTTCCTGGACGCCGGGGTGCGGAGCTTCCTGGCCCTGCGCGGGGACCCGCCGGAGGGCGCACGGGAGGGTGAGGCCTTCCTCGGCGACCTGGGCAGCGCGGCGGAGCTGGTGCAGCTGATCCACCGGGTACAGGCCGAACGGGTGCCGTACCGCGAGGCCGTGATCCCGGGGCTCCCCGCCGCCCGCACGATCAAAAGGGAGCGGGAGAAGGTGCGCATCGCCGTGGCCGCGTTCCCGAACGGCCACCCGCAGTCCCGGTCGGCCGCCCAGGACATCGACACGCTGCTGGCCAAGCAGGCCGCCGGTGCCAACCTGGCGATCACCCAGCTCTTCTTTCACGCCGACCACTATCTCAGCTTCATCCAGCGGGCCCGGGCAGCGGGGGTCGAATTCCCGATCCTGCCGGGGATCATGCCGGTCACCAGCCCGGCACGGCTGCGCCGCATCCTTGAGCTGTCCGGCGAGGAGCTTCCGTCCGAGCTAGCGATCGCTTTGGAGGTGGAGCCGACGAAAGAGGGCCAGCGGGAGATCGGCATCCGTCAGGCCACCGAACTGGCGCGGGAACTCGTCGCCGGCGGCGCCCCCGGGCTGCACCTCTACGCCTTCAATCAGCACGAGACCGTGCTCGCCGTGCTTGACGGAGCCGGTCTGCTCGCCCCGACCCCGTCGGCGACCTAATAGATCAAAGTCTCCACGACGCTGATCGAGCCTGGCGAGACTAGCCCATCCCTTAGACGGACCTCAGCACCGCCACAACCTTGCCCAGGATCTCGGCGTGGTCGCCGACGATGGGCTCGAAGTTCGTGTTGCGGGGGAGCAACCAGGTGTGGCCGTCGCGCTGGCGGAACACCTTCACGGTTGCCTCGTTGTCGAGCATCGCCGCGACGATCTCACCGTTCTCGGCGGTCTTCTGCTGCCGCACGACGACCCAGTCGCCGTCCATGATGGCGGCATCGATCATGGATTCGCCGGCAACCTTGAGCATGAACAGGTCGCCCTTTCCGACCAGTTGCCGGGGGAGCGGGAAGATCTCGTCGATCTGCTGGTCGGCGGTGATCGGAATGCCCGCCGCGATGCGTCCGACGAGCGGGACCATGGCGGCGTCGCCGACCTGCACGCCGGTGTGGAAACTCTCCGCGGCACCGGCCGTCGTGTCTTCCGGCGACTGCGGAATCTCGATGAGCACCTCGAGGGCACGGGGACGGTTCGGGTCCCGGCGAAGGTAGCCGCTCAGTTCCAGCTGGTTGAGCTGGTGCGTGACGCTCGACAGGGACGACAAGCCGACGGCGTCGCCGATTTCGCGCATGCTCGGCGGGTAGCCGCGCTGGCTGACCGAGCGCTGGATGACGTCGAGGATGGCGAGCTGCTTCTCGCTCAGGCTCTTGCGGCGTCTGGTGCCGCCCTTGTCGCGGGGACCGCTGGTGTTGTGTGCCACGTTCGTCGCTCCTCGTTTCGATGGATGCGCTGGCGGCAAGCAGCGAATGCCGCCGATTCACGCGAATGTCGGGGGTGCCTGATTGAGTTCCAATCAACAATCGAAACTGTATCCGCGTCTTGCTCATTAAACAAACATGTATTCGAGTGGGTCGGAAAAAACTTTTCAGAAACAACTGGAAACGGCTTGATTGTTCGAATAATCGAATATAGATTCGGAACATAGGTTCGTATCCGGCTCTCCCGGCCGAGAGCCGGATGCGTTTTCTCACAGGAGGTATGAAATGAGCACTGCATTTGAACTGAACACTCCCATGGCAACCGGTCGCACCCGGCTCCGGCTCACCCGGCGCGGTCGCGTCGTTTTCACCTCGCTGGCTGCCGTCCCGCTCGTGGCTGCGGCCCTGGCCGTCGCCCTCAACGGGGGCATTGCCGCCGCCGAGAGCTCGACTGTCGGCGGCGTGGTCACAGCCTTCGACTACGTCACCATTCAGTCGGGGCAGTCGCTCTGGCAACTTGCCGAGGACATCGCGCCCACGTCCGATCCGCGCGAGGTCATCGCGGAGATCGTCAACCTCAACCAGCTGCCGTCCGACAGCGTGCAGCCCGGTCAGCGGCTGGCGCTGCCGAACGATCTCTGATCCACCACCGCCGAGACCGCGCCGAACCTCTCCCCGGTAACATGGGGGGTGTGACCAGTCTCAACGACCTGCCTCTCCGCGACAATCTGCGTGGACTCACTCCCTACGGGGCTCCTCAGCTGCACGTGCCGGTGGCTCTTAACGTGAATGAGAACACCCACGGCATCCCGGAGGAGGTTGCGCAGGACATCGTGGCGGCGCTGGCGGTCGCGGTCACGACGGTGAACCGGTACCCGGATCGGGAGTTCACCGAGCTGCGCGTTGCTCTGTCCCGGTACCTCGGCCACGGCCTGACCCGCGAGAACATCTGGGCGGCCAACGGCTCCAACGAAGTACTCCAGCAGGTGCTGCAGGCCTTCGGCGGCCCCGGTCGGTCGGTACTCGGATTCGCCCCCACGTATTCCATGTACCCGCTGCTCGCCTCCGGCACCGGCACCCGCTGGATCGCGGGCGGGCGCGACGCCGAGTTCGAACTCTCCCCGGCCACGGCCGTCGAGTGGGTGGACCGGGTCGCACCCGACCTGGTCTTCCTCTGCTCGCCGAACAACCCCACCGGCACGCCGTTGTCTTTGGAGACGATCGCGGCCGTTTACAGCGCGACCGACGGAATCGTCGTCGTCGACGAGGCCTACGCCGAGTTCGGTGCGCCGGAGGAGCCCGGCGCGCTCACTTTGCTGCCCGGTCGGGAACGCCTGCTGGTGTCCCGCACCATGAGCAAGGCATTCGCTTTCGCCGGTGCCCGGGTCGGCTATCTGGCGGCCGACCCGGCCGTGACGGATGCCCTCCGACTGGTGCGCCTGCCGTATCACCTGTCGGCGCTGACCCAGGCTGCCGCGGTCGCCGCGCTCGCCCACACGCCCGCGATGCTCGCCATGGTCGACGACATCCGATCCCAGCGGGACCGCCTGGTGAGCGAACTGGCCCGACTCGGCTACTCGCCGCGTCGCAGCGCGAGCAACTTCGTGCTGTTCGGCGGCGTCGAGGACCCCCGGGCCACCTTCGAGGCGCTGTTGGCGGACGGCGTCCTCGTGCGCGACGTCGGCATCCCGGGCCACCTGCGGGTCAGCGCCGGCACCGAGGCCGAGACGACCTCGTTCCTCGACGCCCTCGAGGCTCTGGGGCGCCCGTGACCTGCTCGGGCCAATAAACTAGCCGCATGAGCTTCTCTTCAGCGTCCACGTCGCCCCGTTTCGCCCACCTGCAGCGTGAGACGAGCGAGTCCAGCATCGACCTGTCGCTCAACCTCGACGGCACCGGTGAATCCGACATTCAGACATCGGTGCCGTTCTACGACCACCTGCTCACCGCGTTCGCGAAGCACTCGCTCACCGACCTCACCGTGCGCGCCCGCGGCGACATCGACATCGATGTGCACCACACGGTCGAGGACGTCGGCATCCTGCTCGGCCAGGCGATCAAGCAGGCTCTCGGGGACAAATCCGGCATCTCCCGCTACGGCGACGCCCTCGTGCCGCTCGACGAGGCCCTGGTGCAGGCCGTCGTCGACATCTCCGGACGCCCGTATCTCGTGCACCGGGGCGAGCCGTCCGGTTTCGAGTTCCACCTGATCGGCGGCCACTTCACCGGCTCCATGGTGCGCCACGTCTTCGAGGCCATCGCCTTCAACGCCGGCCTCACCGTGCACGTCACCGTTCAGGGTGGCCGCGACCCGCACCACATCGCCGAAGCCGAATTCAAGGCGTTCGCCCGCGCGTTCCGTCAGGCGAAGGCGCTCGACCCGCTGGTGTCCGGCATTCCCTCCACCAAGGGTGCGCTGTGACCAGCGTCGTCGTCTTCGACTACGGCACCGGTAACGTGCACTCCGCCGTCAAGGCACTCGAACTCGCCGGGGCCGAGGTGACGCTGACCAGCGACCGCCGCCAGGCGCTCGAGGCCGACGGGCTCGTCGTCCCCGGCGTGGGCGCGTTCAGTGCCGTCATGGCGGCCTTGAAGGCGGTGCACGGCGACGAGATCATCGACCGCAGGATCGCGGGCGGCCGCCCGGTGCTGGGCATCTGCGTGGGCATGCAGATCATGTTCGAGCACGGCGTCGAACGCGGAGTGGACACCGAGGGGCTGGGCGAATGGCCCGGCACCGTGACGCAACTGCCGGCACCGGTGCTTCCGCACATGGGCTGGGACACGGTCACGCCGGGGGAGGGTTCGACACTGTTCCGCGGCATCGAGCAGGAGCGCTTCTACTTCGTGCACTCGTACGCCGCCCAGGAATGGACCCTCGACGTCATGCCGCCGTTCCCCAAGCCCATTCTCACCTGGTCCGAGCACGGGCAGCCGTTCCTGGCCGCCATCGAGAACGGACCGCTCACGGCCACCCAGTTCCACCCGGAGAAATCCGGTGAGGCGGGCATCCGTCTGCTGCACAACTGGCTCGGCACGCTCAAGAACTAGCTTCGCCACCTTCCCTGACTGACCTGGTCACCGCGACCGCTCCCAACCGAGGACACCCATGACTGTGAACACCCCTTCCCCCCGTCTCGTTCTGCTGCCCGCCGTGGACGTGGCCGACGGCAAGGCCGTCCGCCTGACCCAGGGCGAGGCCGGCACCGAGACCAACTACGGCGACCCGGTGGATGCGGCCCTCGACTGGGCCCGCCAGGGCGCCGAATGGATCCACCTCGTCGACCTCGACGCGGCATTCGGTCGCGGCAACAACACGGAGGTCATCCGCACCGTGATCCGCGAGGTCACCGGCGTGAAGATCGAGCTCTCCGGCGGCATCCGCGACGACGCGTCGCTGGACGCGGCCCTGAACGCGGGCGTCAGCCGGATCAACCTCGGCACCGCAGCCCTGGAGAACCCGGAGTGGGCCGCCCAGGTCATCGCCCGGCACGGGGACGCCGTCGCCGTCGGGCTCGACGTGCGCGGAACCACCCTCGCCGCCCGCGGCTGGACCAAGGAGGGCGGCGACCTCTGGCAGGTGCTCGCCCGACTCGAAGAAGCCGGCTGCTCGCGGTACGTCGTCACCGACGTGACCAAGGACGGTACGCTCCAGGGCCCCAACATCGACCTGCTCCGCCAGGTGATGGAGCGCACCGCCCGCCCGGTCGTCGCCTCCGGCGGCATCTCCAGCCTCGACGACCTCCGCGCGCTGCGCGAACTGGTGCCGCTCGGACTCGAGGGCGCCATCGTCGGCAAGGCCCTCTACGCGGGAGCGTTCACCCTGGGCGAGGCGCTGGATGTCGCGGGCGCGTAACCTCGGATCCACCGGCCTGCCCGGCGGCGGCGACTCCGCCGGGCAGCCGTGGGCCGGGCGCGCGTTCGGTCCGAGCCTGCACGCCGACGACGACGGCCTTGCGCCCGAGCCGCTGCTCGAGGCGCTGCGCCGTTTCCAGGCCCGGGAGGCGGGCGAGGAGACGGTGGTCGACGCCATCCGCAGTGCCCGCCTGCTCATTCCCCTGGTCACCGAACTCGGCGAATCGGGCACCACCGAGGCCGGGCTCGTCGTCGACAAGACCCAGGAACTGTCGATCATCACCGTCGCCGGCCCCGACGGGCGCACGGTGCTGCCGGTGTTCTCCTCCGTCGCCGCAATGGCGGCCTGGAACACCCAGGCCCGGCCGGTGCCGTCCAACGGCATCCGGGTGGCGCTGGCCGCAGCCCAGGACGACACCGACCTCGTCGTGCTCGACCCGACCGCGCCCACCGAGTTCGTCGTGCGCCGGCCCGCCCTGTGGGCGATCGCCCAGTCCCTGCCCTGGACCCCCAGTTATGCCAGCCGGCAGGTCGCGGATGCCTTCGCCGAGTCGGTCGCGAGCGAGCTGAGCGTGCTCGGGGTGGAGCTGGCCCCCGGCGACTCGGCCGCCCGCCTCGCCGGACCTGAACTGGTGGTGCGCCTCGAGTTGGTGGACGGTCTGACCCGCACCGAACTCGACGCGACCCTCGCCCGGCTCGCGGCCCGCTGGTCGTCGAGCGACATCATCGCCACCCAGGTCGACTCCCTCACCGTTCAGCTGGTTCCCTCCGCGTAGGCCGCCGGCTCCGCAGTCCCCGCCCCTAACGAATTCGACGGAGATTCTGCCCGAATCGGCCCTGAACCCGCCGGAATAGCGGTTTCAGGCCAAAATCTCCGTCGAATTGGCTCGGGCAGCGGCGCTCAGGCGGATCGGGGAGGATGGTCGTATGAACGAGGTTCTGCACCAATTCACCCCGGCCACCCGCGCCTGGTTCGCGCAGGCCTTCGCCGCGCCCACCGAGGCGCAGCTCGGAGCGTGGGACGCCATCTCCCGCGGCTCCCACACGCTGGTCGTCGCCCCCACCGGGTCGGGCAAGACCCTCGCCGCGTTCCTCTTTGCCATCGACCGCCTGGCCGCGGATACTGCGGCCGCCGCGGATGCCCCGGCGCCGCCGCCGGACCGGGTCGCCGCCCCGGGAACCCGCGTTCTCTACATCTCGCCCCTCAAGGCCCTCGGTGTCGACGTGGAACGCAACCTGCGTGCCCCGCTGGTGGGCATCGTCCAGGCTGCCGAGCGCCTCGGTTTCGCCCCGCCCCGGGTGAGCGTGGGCGTGCGGTCGGGGGACACCCCGGCCGCCGAGCGCCGCAGTATGGTCAAAGCGCCGCCGGACATCCTGATCACCACGCCCGAATCGTTGTTCCTCATGCTCACCTCGGCCGCGCGGGAATCGCTGCGCGACGTCGACACGGTCATCATCGACGAGGTGCACGCGGTCGCGTCCAGCAAGCGCGGCGCGCACCTGGCGCTCTCCCTGGAACGGCTCGACGACCTGCTCGCCCGCCCGGCGCAGCGCATCGGGCTGTCGGCGACCGTGCGCCCGGCCGCCGAGGTGGCCCGGTTCCTCGGCGGTTCCGCACCGGTGGAGATCGTCGCGCCGGTGTCGACCAAACGGTTCGACCTCAGCGTGGTCGTGCCCGTGGACGACATGAGCCAGGTCGGCCCGGCGCCGGTGCGGGAGGGGTCGACGGCCGCCACCGCCCCGCAGACCGGTTCCATCTGGCCGCATGTGGAGGAGGCGATCGTCGACGCGGTCCTGGCGCACACCTCCTCGATCGTGTTCGCGAACTCGCGCCGGCTGGCCGAACGGCTGACCGCGCGCTTCAACGAGATTTACGCCGAACGTCTGGAAGACGAGCTCGTGCCCGCGCCGGTGCCCGCCCTGGTGCCCGCCGGCGGGGGAGCATCCGGCCCGCCGGCGGCGCTGATGGGGGCCAGCGGCCAGAGTGCCGGGGCCGAGCCGCTGCTCGCCCGCGCCCACCACGGCTCCGTCAGCAAGGAACAACGCGCGCTGATCGAGGACGACCTGAAAGCCGGTCGGCTGCGCTGCGTGGTGGCCACGTCCAGCCTCGAGCTCGGCATCGACATGGGCGCCGTCGACCTGGTCGTGCAGGTGGAGTCGCCGCCGTCCGTCGCCAGCGGGCTGCAGCGGATCGGCCGGGCCGGTCACCAGGTGGGCGAGGTCTCGCGGGGCGTCATCTTCCCCAAGCACCGGGCCGATCTCATCCACGCGGCCGTCGCGGCCGAGCGCATGGCCGCCGGCCTGATCGAATCCCTCCAGGTGCCGTCCAACCCGCTCGACATCCTCGCGCAGCAGACCGTGGCGGCGACCGCCCTCGAACCCATCCACGCGGAGGAGTGGTTCGACACCGTGCGCCGCAGCGCCCCCTTCCACTCGTTGCCGCGTTCGGCCTACGAGGCCACCCTCGACCTGCTCGCCGGCCGGTACCCGTCCGACCAGTTCGCCGAGCTGCGCCCGCGCATCGTCTGGGACCGGGAAACGGGCATCCTCACCGGCCGCCCGGGCGCCCAACGGCTCGCAGTGACCAGTGGCGGCACGATCCCCGACCGCGGACTGTTCGGCGTCTTCATGGTCGGCGGCGACCAGACCACCGGCCGCCGGGTGGGGGAGCTCGACGAGGAGATGGTCTACGAATCCCGGGTCGGCGACGTCTTCGCCCTCGGCACCACGAGCTGGCGCATCCAGGAGATCACCCACGACCGGGTGCTGGTACTGCCGGCCTACGGCGAGCCCGGGCGGTTGCCGTTCTGGAAGGGCGACGGCCTCGGCCGGCCCGCCGAGCTCGGCGAGGCGATCGGCGCCTTCCTACGCGAGGTCTCGGCGCTTCCGGCCGCGGAAGCCCGGGTGCGCTGCCGGGCCGGCGGCCTCGACGAGCGGGCCGTCGACAATCTCCTGGCCTTCCTCTCCGAGCAGCGCGTCGCGACCGGCCAGGTGCCGACCGACCGCACCCTGATCGTCGAGCGGTTCCGGGACGAACTCGGCGACTGGCGGCTGGTGCTGCACTCCCCGTTCGGCCTGCAGGTTCACGCCCCCTGGGCCCTCGCCGTGGGCGCCCGGGTGCGCGAGCGCTACGGGCTCGATGGAGCCTGCGTCGCCAGCGACGACGGCATCGTCGTGCGCATCCCCGACACCGAATCGGACCCGCCGGGCAGTGCCCTGTTCGTGTTCGACCCGGCCGAGCTCGAACCGCTGGTCACCGACGAGGTCGGCGGGTCGGCCCTGTTCGCCGCCCGGTTCCGCGAGTGCGCTGCGCGGGCCCTGCTGCTCCCGCGCTACAACCCGGGCCGCCGGTCGCCGCTGTGGCAGCAGCGCCAGAAGGCGGCCCAGCTGCTCGACGTGGCCCGCGCCTTTCCGACCTTCCCGATCATCTTGGAAACCGTGCGCGAGTGCCTGCAGGACGTCTACGACCTGCCCGCCCTCCTGGCCCTCACCCGCCGCATCGACAGTCGGGCCCTGCGCCTGGTCGAGACCCAGACGGATGCCGCGAGCCCGTTCGCGAGCTCGCTTCTCTTCGGCTACGTGGCAGCGTTCATGTACGAGGGGGATTCCCCGCTCGCCGAGCGGCGAGCCACCGCCCTCTCCCTCGACTCCAGCCTGCTGGCCGAGTTGCTCGGCCGGGTCGAGCTGCGGGAGTTGCTCGACCCGGCCGTGATCGAGCAGACCGACCTGGAGCTGCAGCGGCTGCCGGCCGACCGGAAGGCGCGCGGCATCGAGGGCATCGCCGACCTGCTCCGCGGCCTCGGCCCGCTCACCACCGCGGAGGTGGCCGCCCGCCTCGACCCCGCCGTGCCGCCCGGCGCCGCCGAGGGCCTGCAGGTGCTTTTCGACGCCCGCCGCATCATCCCGGTCGGTTTCGCCGGGCAGCAGTGGTGGGCGGCGATCGAAGACGCCGCCCGGCTCCGCGACGCGCTCGGAGTTCCCCTGCCGCAGGGGGTCCCGGCGGTGTTCACCGAGCCGGTGCCGGACCCGCTCGGCGACCTGGTCAGCCGGTACGCCCGCACCCACGGCCCGTTCACCCTCGCCGACGTGGCCGCGCGGTTCGGGCTCGGCCCGGCCGTGGCGCTCGTCGCCCTCCGCCGGCTCGCCGGGGCCCGCCGCATCCTGGAGGGTGAGTTCCGCCCGCACGGCACCGGCAGCGAATGGTGCGACACCGAGGTGCTCCGCCGCCTCCGCCGCCGTTCCCTGGCCGCGCTCCGGCACGAGGTCGAGCCGGTCGACCAGGTCACGATGGGCCGGTTCCTGCCCGCCTGGCAGCACGTGGGCGGGCGCCTCCGCGGCATCGACGGGGTCGCATCCGTCATCGAACAGTTGGAGGGGGCGCGCATCCCGGCGTCGGCCTGGGAGACCCTCGTGTTCCCGTCCCGGGTCGCCGATTACCGGCCGGGTATGCTCGACGAGCTCACCAACACGGGCGAGGTGCTCTGGGCCGGCGCCGGCACGCTGGCCGGCAACGACGGCTGGATCAGCCTGCACCTGCGCGAGACCGCGCCGCTCACCCTGCCGCTGCCCACGCCGCTGGAGACCACCGCGCTGCAGCAGGAGATCCTGACCACCCTGGCCGGCGGCGGAGCCTTCTTTTTCCGCCAGCTCGCGGATGCCGTCGGCAGCCAGGACGACGCCGCCCTCGCCGCCGCCCTGTGGGACCTGGTCTGGGCGGGGCTGGTGGGCAACGACACCTTCGCCCCCGTGCGCGCGCTGCTCTCCGGCGGCCGCGCGGCGCACAGCACCCGGCGGGCCGCGCCGCGGGCCCGGCTGCACGGTG
>NZ_SOGN01000034.1 GCF_004403395.1 Cryobacterium cheniae | reverse complement strand
CGCAGGCTGCCGCCCAGGCCAAGCCGGCCGCTCCGGCGCCGGCAGCTCCCAGGCCCGCTGCTCCGGCTCCCGCCGCCCCGGCGCGGCCGGCCGCCCCGACCAATCCAAGCGGAGCCCAAGCCATTGCCCGGGACATGATGGCTGCCAAATACGGCTGGGGTGCCGACCAGCTCGGATGTCTGGTCAGCCTCTGGGACAAGGAATCCGGCTGGAACGTCAACGCCTACAACGCCTCGAGCGGTGCCACCGGCATCCCGCAGGCCCTGCCCGGCAGCAAGATGGCGACGGCCGGTGCCGATTGGGCGACCAACCCGGCTACCCAGATCTCCTGGGGTCTGAGCTACATTGCGGAGCGCTACGGCAGCCCCTGTGGAGCCTGGAGTAAGTCAGTGTCCTCGGGCTGGTACTGAGGTTGGGTCTCGCTCGCGCCGACCGCTCAGTGCGCCACTGACCGACGGGACTTCAACCATCCGTCGATGGCGTTCCATGCGGACACTCCGACCACTCCCGCTCCGAGCAGTATGGCCAGGATGCGGCCCACTTCCGGCGGTACATCTCCTCGGTCGAGGGTGTAATCCACGAATTCCGGGTTGAACAGCTGGCTGGTGATCAGCAGGTGCAGGATCACCGTCGAGAAGACGATGGCGAGCGCCGTGTTCAGCCATGCGAAGCCGGTGTTCCAGCCGTGGCGCGCGTAGACCGCGATCGCCAGGGCTGCTTCGAAAGCGATGAGGATGAGCATTCCGCCCAGCCACCACGGCCACAGTTCGGCGTTGAGTACCGGCATCGCAGTGGTCTGCGATCCGAGGCCGACGCCGATGTCCACGCCGTTCTCGGCGACGAGGACGAACCCGATGGATCGGTCCCAGAGCAGAGCGCCCGCGGCGAGGCCGAGGAACGCCAGCGAGGCGATGAGGTCGCCACGCCCGGCACCGGTCTCCTGCGGATCGGGAAGCGCATCGAGCGTCCATCGTTCTCCGGTGTCGGCCCCGGTGCGCTCCAGGATGATGAAGACCAGGGTCGTCCAGAAGCCGACGTGCACGATCGTTCCGATCGCGACGGAGACGAGGGTGCCGATGGTCTCCGCGATGGGCGCATCGGCGATGAGCTGCGCAATCAGCACGCCCACGACAGCTGTGACGGGCACGATGGCCCACAGCAGTTTCAGCAGCCTCCACCAGGTGAGGTAGTACCTGGGGCCGATGAGCTGCAGGGGGCGGTCGGCGTAGCTGGCGGCGAGCACATCCGGATCGCCGAGGGCCGTGAGCACGGCGCGCTCGGCGTCCTGCCGCACTTCGCCCTGATCAAGACGTGCTTCGATATCGTCGGCGATGGAGGCCGAGAGCTCGGCGCGCACATCCGCCTGTGCGTCCTGTGGAAGAGTGCGCACGGTCGCGGAGATATAACGGTCAGTCAGAGTGGCAGTCATTCAGTTCTCCCGTGGGTGAGGGACGCGATCGCTCCGGTCAGCGCGGCCCATTCGGTTGTGAGAGTGTCGGCCAGTCGGAGGCCGGAGGCCGAGGTGAGGTAGAACTTGCGAGGACGCGTTTCCTCGGTGTTCCATTCGCTCGTGAGATAGCCCTGCTTCTCCAGACGCCGAAGCAGAGGGTAGAGCGTGTTGGCGTCGGCGGCGAAGCCGTGCCGTGCCAGATCCTCGAGCAGCCCGTACCCGTAGCCGGCATGGCGGAGAAGGTGCAGGCACGCGAGCACGATCGTGCCGCGCCGCAATTCAAGGAGTTGCGGGTCGAAGTCGTCACGACCATTCATGCAGCTCACAATACTGTGCACCGCACACTATCGTCAAGAGTCAGGTGATTTTCGAGGATCCGGTTGCCTCGCTCGGATACGCAGGCATGAGATGAAGTAATTTCGATGAAATTAAAACATATCTTCTTTTACTCTAGAACATGTATTCTAAAAGTGCTAAACTTCTGACATGGACAGCCTGGCCGATCTCAGTGACATCGAGGCCTTCGATATTGAGAACCTCGATATCGAAGAGCTTGACGACGGCGGTGCGCTCGGCGTCGTGACGGCCGAAACGTCCGGTGATGCCGCTTCCGTCGACCGGAGGATGCGTATCCTGGCCGAGTTGGTTTCCGCGGCCGCTTCCGCCGACCGACTGCTCGCAGCGGTTTCGGCGGCGCGGGCGGAGGCTGTCGACCAGGTGCGGGCCTGGTGCCTCGCCAATGAACTCGCCGCCGAACGCGATCGGGCCCGACGGGCCATGCTGGCCCAGGCCGTCGAGCAGGGGCTCACGGCCGATCTCGACAGCACGGCAGAGAGCGCCGGCGACAGTGAGGCCGTGTCGGCGGGTGTGGCCGGTTCCCGCTGGGACGCCCTTGAAATCGCCTACCGCACCGCGATCTCCGAGCTTGCCTGTGCGCTGCACATCTCGCAGGCCTCGGCCTCCAACCTGCTGTCGCAGAGCGAGGCACTCGCCGGCGCGTACACCGCCAGTCGTACTGCCCTCGCGTCCGGCCAGATCAGCTACGCGCATGCGCGGGTCCTGATCGAGCAGGCCAACTCCCTTCCGGAGGCGGCCCGCGTCGCCTTCGAAGCCGAGATGCTGCCCGAGGCGAAGCGGCTCACCGTAGCCCAGTTCGACCGCACGGCCCGTCGCCTGCGTGAAAAGACCCACCCGGAGTCGATCGCCGCTCGCCGGGCGAAGAGCCAGGCCGACCGCACCCTCGTGTTCGAGCCGGCCGCCGACGGAATGGGCTGGTTGCACAGCTATCAGCAGCTGCCGGTCGCCCAGGCGATCTACCACCGCGTCAGCGACATGGCCGCCAGCCTGCAGGGCCCCGACGAGCCGCGCACCCTGGCCCAGCTCCGAGCGGATGTCCTCGCGGCCCTGATGGTCGACGGCGTCACTCCCGCGGGCCTCGGCCGGGGCATCCGCGCCACCGTGAACGTGACGGTGCCCGTTCTCACTCTCCTCGGCCGCAGTGACGAACCGGGCCACCTCGAGGGGTGCGGGCCGATCGACCCCGAGACGGCCCGCGAGCTGGCGGCCGGTGCGCCGAGCTTCACGCGCATCCTCGTTCATCCCGAGACCGGGGTGATGCTGTCGGTCGGCCGAAATCAGTACCGGGTGCCGAAGGATCTCCGGCGGCTGCTCGTGATTCGAGACGAAACCTGCCGATTCGCCGGCTGCAACCGGCCGGCGGCCCGGGCAGAGATGGACCACACCCACGAATGGCAGGCCGATGGGATCACCCGCTACGACAATCTGGCGAGTCTCTGTGCTCCCGATCATCGGTTGAAGACCCAAACCAACTGGACGGCGACCCAGCTCCCGGGAGGAGTTCTCGCCTGGACCGCTCCCAGCGGTCTCCACTATCGCTCTGATCCGTCCGTTCCCTTCGAGCCTCCGGGCATCGTCGCCGATCCGCCACCCTTCTAAGGCTCCTCCGGGGTCGCCAAGACGTGACCGGGTTACACGGAGGTTTTCATCTCGGCGCCCTGGCGCTCCAACACCCGGACGAAGACGCGGTAGAGCACCAGCCCGAGGGCCGCGACCCCCGTGAGGATGAACAAAATCGACCCGTAGGAGGACGCCTGGCCGGAGCCGGTGATACCGCTGAGCAGGTTGGGCTGCAGCTTCATCAGCGCTGCGGTGTAGGCGATGCCGACCGGTACCGCGATGTTGATGGTGAGGTTGTAGAAGCCTATGGCGATACCGGTGTTCCCGACCGGCACCCGCATGACGGCCGTCGACACGAGCGGGCCGTACATCAACGCAAAACCCATCCCGAACAACATCATCGAGATCACGAACACCCCGATCCACCTGCCCACCAGCAGGGCCGGAAGCAGCATCGAGACGACAATCACGATCAACGCGATGGTGATGGCCTGCTTGGACGTGAGGAACTTGGCGATCTTGCCGGTGGCCGAGCCGACGATCACGGCTGCGATGTAGCCGGGGATCAGCAGCAGGGACACCTCGCCGAGGTTGTAGCCGTAAACGTCGGAGATCAGGAACGAGAACAGGAAGGTGTAGCCCAGCTGGACCGAGTAGGTGATGAACACCACGATGATCATCAGTGAGTACTGGGCATTGGCGAAGAACGCGCTGGTGATCACGGCGTTGTCGTGCGTTCGGATGTGCCAGATGAAGAAAATCAGCCCCGCAGCGACCGGCAGCACGAACCACAAGTTGAAGTTCTGCATGAACAGGATGACTCCGGTGGAGAACACCGCGATCAGAAAGAGGCCGAACACGTCCACATGGCCACCGCTCGTCGCCTCCTTGGAGACGGTACGCAACACGACCGGTATGGCCAGAAGGGACAGCAACGCGACCAGGAAGAAGGCGGCCCAGCCGATGTAGGTGGCGATGAAGCCGCTGCCGACGGTGCCGATCAGCAGGGACAACTGGAAGGCCGCGGTACTGAAGCCCAGATATTTCTTCTGCTCGTCGCCCTTGAAGTGCTTGGTGACGTAGATCACGTAGAGGGTTTCGGCGGCCGCCAGGCCGGCGCTCTGAATCAGCCGGCCGACCAGGATCAGCCAGAAGTTGCCCTGGAAGATGAAGCCGACGAGCGACCCGATCGTCATCACGATGATCGCGAAGACGATGAGTTTCCGGATGCTGATCGAGTCGGCCAGCGCAGCGTAGACCACGGCTCCGATGCCGATCAGGATGCCGGCCAAAGTAGCTTGCAGGCTGACAGTGTTGACCGGGAGGTCGAGACTCTCCGCCAACGCCGGCGACATGAACTTGAAGCCGTTGTCCAGCACCAGTGAGAACACGAAGAGGAACAGCAGGATGGGGACGGCACGGCTCGGTTTGAAGACCTGGGCCGGGACCGTGGTGCGGGTTGCGTTGCTCATCAGGCCAGTTCCAGCGCGATCTCGATCATTGAGGTGAAGGCGGTCTGCCGTTCCTCGGGGGTGGTTTTGGCGTCGGTGACGATCTGGTCGCTGACGGTGAAGATGGCCAGGGCATCGACGCCCGCGGCCGCGGCGTTGGCGAACAGCCCGGCGGACTCCATCTCGACGGCCAGGATACCCATCTTCATCCACCTGCCGAGGGCGTCAGGATCGGCGCCGTAGAAGACGTCGGATGAGAGTACGTTGCCGACGTGGGTGCGTTGCCCACGCTCGTCGGCAATCCGCTTGGCCTGCTCCAGCAGCCGGTACGACGACAGTGGCGCCCACTGACCTGGAAGATTGAACTGGTCCAGGTAGTTGGAGTCGGTCGACGCGCCCTGGGCGATGACCACGTCGTAGAGGTCCATGTTCTTCTGCATAGCGCCGCAGGTACCCACTCGGATCAGGTTTTTCACCCCGAAGTGGTGGATCAGCTCGTAGCTGTAGAGCGAGATGGAGGGAATGCCCATACCCGTGCCCATGACGGACACGGGGCGCCCCCGGTACGTGCCAGTGAAGCCCAGCATGTTGCGGACCTCGTTGAAGCAGCGGATGTCGTCGAAGTAGGTCTCGGCGATGAACTTCGCTCGCAGCGGGTCGCCAGGAAGGAGGATTGTCTCGGCAATGTCCACCCCCTTCGGATCAATGTGCGGCGTGCTGGTGGTGGTCATGGAAACTCCCTTGTCTGGACTGCAGGTATGAAGTTACACCTCTTAAGTCACATATATAAACTGATAGGGTAGAGGCGACAAGGAGGTCTCGTGACGACCCGTTTGGATGTCCACACGTTCCTGCGACAGCGACTCCACCTCGCCGTCGGCCAGCCGATTCGAGTCGCCGTGTACACGCGGCTCGCTGATGGGATCCGCTCCGGCGTGTTCCAGCTCGGCGAGATGCTGCCGAGGGAAACGGAACTCTCTGCACTGCTCGGTGTCAGCCGTACCCCCGTACGGGAGGCGCTGATGCTTCTCGAAGAAGACGGGTTACTGGTCACTCGCCGCGGAGTCGGGCGATTCGTCACGGACTCCATCCCGCATGGCGGACTGGAGCAGATGCGGCCATTCGAGCTCGTCCTGGCCGACCCGAACCTGACGATGACCGTGCAGCCGGTGCGGTTCGAGTTGGAAGGCTTCACGGACTTCGTGTCCAGCCGGCTCGCGCTCGACCCGGCTGCCAATGCGTGGATCCGGGAGAGTGTCTTGCTGCACGATGGCCTTCCCATTGCCATTGTTCAAGAACATCTCCCTGCCGGGCGCTACCTCAGCGATGTGAGCGCGCGAATCGCATCCGAACTCTTGGAGATCGCCGCCGAACCGCGGACACTCCTCGCATCCCTGCAGGCCAACGGCCACGTCTTCACGAATGGCGTGTGTCAGATCGTCGCAACCAACGCCGGACCGACGCGAGCGAAACTGCTGAACATCAAGCCGTCGGCGGCCGTCCTCATCCTGACCCAGACGGCGGACCACGGCGGAGTCCCGCTCTACGCCGCGAAGTGTGTCGTCGTGCCCGGTCACGGGTCGCTGTCGATAATGCAACACAACCCGAACTAGTGGTGCGCCGCTCGAATGCACCTGCTGCCCGCGGCCTGAGGCATGGGCCCGACGCCGGGGCGTAGCCTCGAGCCATGAAACGTGCGCTCGCGGTTGCCCTGGTGTCGGCCCAGTTCCTGCTGCTCCTGGCGCTGGGCCTCCTGCCCCACGGCACGCTGTGGCCGGTGAACCTCGCCGTCGTGGTGGCCGCCATCGTGCTCGCCGGCGGGGGCTCCGTCTTCGCCGTGCTCGGAGTGCGCGGTCTCGGGCCGGCCCTCACCGCAAGCCCGATTCCGCGCGAGCACGCGCCTCTGGTCACCAACGGTGTCTACGGTCTCGTGCGCAGTCCCATCTACACGGGTCTGATGACCGGCGGCGTCGGCCTCGTGCTGCTCGGCGCCTCGGTCTGGCACCTCGTCGCCTGGCTCGCCCTCCTGCTGCTGCTGGCCGGCAAGGCCCGCTGGGAAGAGCGGATGCTCGTGGCCGAGCACCCCGACTACGCCGCCTACGGTGCCCGCGTGGGGCGTTTCCTGCCGGGGGTGGGCCGGCTGAACCCGTGACCGCCTCCGACTAGACGAAGACCAGAACCAGTCGCACGACGACAGCCAGGATCGTCGCCCCCGACAGGGCCAGCGACGCGAGCACGAGGCCGCGCCCTCGGGCGCCGACCGGGACCACGCTGAACGCCCTCAGCGAGAGGGAGAGTCCGATCAGGGCGACGAACAGGGCGGGAAACGGCAGCGGCACCGCGAGGATGACGCTGACGGCCGACACCCAGAATCCCGGCACCCGGCCGGGCGTCTTCGACCAGTCCAGGTGGGGCGCCCCGAGATTGAGCAGGTTGTTGCCCTCCATGTTCGCGCGCGGGTCGGTCACGTGGTGCTCCTTCAACTTGTCCTGACAGTCTCACACGCCGCTGCGCGCCGGCCCGCGTGTCCGCCCGCGCGCGGAGACCGTTACCCTTGAGGGGGCCCGGAAAGGAACTTCTACAATGAGCGAACTTGCGGGCGAACTGGCGCGGGTGCGCGAAGCCTTCGACAAACCCACCCTGCGCCTGCTGGACCGCAAGTGGGCTCCGTTCGTGCTCTTCGTGTTCAAGTCCTCCTTCAGCCGCGACCGGCGCAGCGTGCAGGCCGATCTGCTGCACACCCAGGTCGACGCCTACCTCGCCGACCTGCGCTCTGTCGGCAGCGACGTGCCGGGCAAGACCGGCCGGGCCCTCTGCGTGCAGTGGATGAACGACCAGTGGCTCTACCGCGAAACAGGGGAGGGCGACGAGGAGCACTACTCACTCACCTCGCATGCGCTCGAGGCGTTACTCCTGGTCGAGAGCCTCTCCCGCGATCGGGCGCTGATCAGCGAATCCCGTCTCACCACGATCGTCGAAACGGTGCGTCATCGTGCCACGCAGGCCAACCCTGACCGGGAGGAGCGCATCCGTCGTCTCGACCAGGAGATCGCCGAGAAGTCCGCCGAACGCGACCGCCTTGCGGCCGGCGGTGAGATCGCGCTTGTCTCGAACGAGATGATGCACGAGGGCTACGCCGACCTGATCGACCTGATCGGCCAGCTGCCCAGCGACTTCAAACGCGTCGAGGAGTCCGTCGCCGCCATGCACCGGCAGATCGTCAACGATTTCCGCGGCGAGGAGCGCCCGATCAGCGAGGTGCTCGACGAATACCTCGTCAAAACGGATGCCCTAATGACCGCGACCCCGGAAGGTCGCGCCTTCGAGGGTGCCTTCACCCTGCTGCGCAACGACGACCTGCTGCAGGAGCTGGGGGACGACCTCGAGACGATCCTGCTGCATCCGTTCGCCCTCGAACTCAGCTCCATCGACCGCCGCAGCTTCATAGGCACCGTGCGCCTGATCCGGAGGGGCATCGACGACGTGCTCACCCAGCGCAACGGGCTCACGACCACCCTGCGCGAGCACATCGTCAACCACGACGTGGTCAAGGACCGTGAGCTCGAACGCCTGCTGCGCGAGATCAACAAGGAACTCGCCGTCTGGATGCAGACCGCCGGGCCCCGCTCCACGGTCACCGCCGAACTCATGCCGGGAACTCTCGACGCCCCGCACCTCCGTGAACGCTTCTACGACCCGGGCGCCCACCGGGCGCCGCCCGAACTGCAGGATGTCTCCGACGACGCCCCGGTGCCGCCGAGCCTCGATGAGATGCGCAAGCAGGGCGGCCCGCTGTTGGGGGAGCTGCGCGACGCGATCGTGACGGCCTTCAGTCACGGTGAGGCCGCATCCGTCGGCGACGCGTTCAACGACCTCGACGCCACCCTGCGCCGCCCGGTCGAGATCCTGGGGATGCTGCAGATCGCCACCCAGATCGACGCGGTCAGCCGGGCGCAGACGCTCGAGCGATTCGAAACCGTGCGTCCGGACGGCTCCACCCGCAGCTTCGAGGTGCCCCGAATCATCCTCAACGACGACGAAACCGCGGCGCTGTCCGCCCTGAACTACGGATCTGACCATGACTGATGAGTTCACGAACGACGAATCGCCCAGCTTCTCCCTGTTCGAGGGCGACGAGGGCGGACTCACCGTGGAGCAGCGTCGCACCCTGGTGCTGCTGCTGAAACACCGGTACATCTCCGCCGCGCTGCAGCCGGCCGAGTGGCAGACACTGCTGCGCTCCCAAAGCCTGCTCAAGTCGCGCCTGAATGACGTGTTCCTCGACCTGCACATCGACCTGCACTATGAGGTGGCGTTCAAACGGCAGGCGGTAGCCGAGGGCGGAGACCGGTTCCCCACCCTGTTGCACGATGTGTCCTATACGCGGGAGGAGACCATTCTGCTCGTGCTGCTGCGGCAGCGGTTCCGCAGCGAGCGTGCGAACGGCCAGGACATCGTCATCGTGGATCGCGACAACCTGGTCGAGAACGTCGGGCATTTCCGGCCCGAACACGCCACCGACCGCTGGGGCGACGCCCGCAAGGCCACGGCCGCGGTCGACAGTCTCGCGAAGGCGCGGGTGCTGTTAAAAACGAGCGACCCCGACCGGTTCCGTATCTCCGCCGTGATCGAGGTGCTGCTGCCGGTCGAACGGCTCAGCGAACTCCTGGAATGGCTCGTCGCCCAGAACGCCGATCCCGATCCGGAACCCACCGATCTTGACGATCTGCCTCTCCTGTCCGAGGCTCTGCCGGAGGCCCTGTAATGACCGATTCCCCGCTCTTCTACGTCGACGGCCTCACCGAGGGCACCACCCAGTGGCGCGCCGAGTCGTTCCAGATGGTGAACTGGGGCGGCTTCCAGGGCCACCACGAGGTTGCCTTCGCGCCCACGGCCACCCTGGTGTCCGGGGCATCCGGAACCGGCAAGAGCAGCCTGCTCGACGCCTACCTCGCCCTGATGATGCCGTCGGACACCCCCTTCAACGGCGCCTCCAACGACGCCGGTTCCGGACGGGCGCGCAGTGCCGACCAGCGCAACCTGATGACCTACCTCAAGGGCAAGACCGACGCCAACCGGGAGGCCGGAACGGGGGAGCTGCAGGACCAGGTGCTCCGCGGCGCCCACGAGTCCACCTGGGGTGCCGTGTCGATGACTTTCATCGACGACAACCAGCGTCGCTTCACCGTGCTGCGGGCCTACTTCGTGCCCCGCGGCGGCACCCGATTCGCCGACATCACCATGAAGATGGCCACGATCGACGGCTACCTCGACCTGCGCGACCTGGCCGAGGTGACCGAGTCCCGGTTCGACAAGCGCGCCCTCAAGTCCCGTTTCCCCGAACTGGATGTCTTCGACACCTACGCGGCGTTCGCCCAGACCCTCTACACCCGCCTCGGCATCGGCGCCAACGGCGAGGGCGGCAAGGCGCTCCGGCTGCTCGCGCGCATCCAGGCGGGCCAGCAGGTCAAGACGGTCGACGGTCTCTACAAGTCGATGGTGCTCGAGGAACCGGCCACCTACGCGGCCGCCGACAAGGCCGTCGCCCACTTCGAAGACCTGGAACGGTCCTACGGCGCCATGGTCGCCGAGGCGCAGAAGGCCAAGGTTCTGGAACGCCTGCCCGACCTGCACCGGGTCTACGAGGCGGCGACCGACAAGGCCGACCTGATCGACACCTTCGGCGTGCACCGCTCCGGCGACACGCCCTTCGTGCTCTGGCAGCTGCGCACGGAGCAGAGCCTGCTCGAGGGCGCCGCCGACACCAACCGGGTGGCGCGCCGGGACACCTTGCTGCAGTCCACGACGGCCCGGGATGCCGAGACCGAGCTGAAAGCGCGGGTCGCCGACCTGCAGCGCCAGCAGCGCGACAACGGCGGAGACGTGCTCGTCAGCCTGCAGAACGAGCTCGGCCAGCTCACCGACAAACGCGACGACGTGGCCGCGGAGCGCTCGAAATTCGACGAGCGCGCCCGGCCACTGGGCCTCTCCATCGCCTCCGCCGATGACTTCGGCCGGGCCCGCGCCTCCGCCGACGACTTCCTGGCCGGCTTCCCCGCGGCCGAGGCCGACCTCGAGAATAAGCGCACCGCGCTGCAGCGCACGGCCTACCCGGTCGAGGAGGACCTCCGCACCCTGAAACAGGAGCACCAGTTCTTGTCCGGGCGGGCGAGCTTGGTTCCGCAGCACCTGCACAGCGCGCGCCTGATGATCGCCGAGGCGTCGGGCATCCCCGCCGAGGAGCTGCCCTTTCTGGCCGAACTGATCGATCTGGCCCCCGGGGAGGACGCCTGGCGGCAGGCGGCCGAGGTCACCCTGGCCTCCGTCGTGCGCGTCATGCTCGTCGACGAGACCCGGTTGCGCTCGCTGAGCCTGGCCATCGACCCGCTCCGCATCCCCGTGCGCATCCATTTCGAGGGGGTCCCGCTGCGGGACCACCAGCAGATCGACGGCGACCCGCGCTTCGTGTCCGGAAAGCTCGTCTTCAAGGACTCGCCCTTCAGTGGCTGGGTGCAGGACCGGGTACAGGCCGCGAGCCTCGATGCGGAGTGCGTCGCCACGGCGGCCGAGCTCGTCGGGGACGGACCTCGGGTCACCCCGAGCGGGCAGACCCGCAACGGCTCCCGTGGCGCGCACGGCTGGAACAGCGACCAGAAGTCGATCATCGGCTTCTCCAGCCGCACCCGCCTGCACGACATTGACGAGGAACTGGCCCGGCTGCGGCTGGAGGCCGACACCCTGGCGCGTGAGGCCTCCGGGCACGGGGCGAATCTTGCCGACCTCCGGGCCCGCCGGGCCGCGCACCAGTTCATTGTCGACGTGGCCTGGCCGGCCATCGATGTGCAGGCCGCGGATGCCCGTATCACCGATAAGCAGGCCGAGCGCGAGCGTGTGCTCGCCGACAGCGACGTGCTGCGCGCGCTGAAGGACGAGGAAGAGCGGCTGGCCGCCGAACTGGAGGTCGCCCAGAAGCAGAAGCACGCCACCGAGGGAACCATGCACGCCCTCCGGACCGAGCAGGGGCGCATCGTGGACCGGCAGGATGCGGTGAGCGGCCGCCTCGATCGCATCGACGCCGACCCGGCAGCCGCCCTGTCCCTGTCGGAGGAACACGCCACCCACCTCGACGCCCAGTTCGCGGCCGTCGCCGACCAGCACGATCTCGAGGCGTTCGACGGTGCCGTCAGGCGACTGCGCGAGCGCCTCACCGAGCAGTCCAGCCAGGACCGCGACAGCGCCGCGGGCGCCCGCAACACCCTGGTCGGCATCTTCGAGACCTTCCAGAGCCGCTGGCCCGACCCGAACATCGGCGTCTCGCTGGATTCTTACACGAGCTACCGGGACATCCTCGACGCCGTCTACACGCTCGGCCTGCACGAGCGTCGCCAGGAATGGAAGCGCCGCCTGGCGCTCTGGAGCGGCCAGGACCTGGTTCCCCTGGTCGGCGCCTTCACCTCCTCCATCGAGGAGATCGAAGACCGCCTCCGTCCCATCAACGAGATCCTCACCACGCTGCCGTTCGGAGCCGGACGGGATCGGCTCCAGATCACGTTGCGTCGCCTCCACCGCGACGACGCCACCGCATTCCGCAAGGAACTCAAGCTGCTCTCCTCCGGTTCCACGGATGCCTTCACCGACGAGCAGACCGAAAGCCGGTTCACCCGGTTGCAGGCGTTCATGAGCCTGATCCGCAAGTCCGCCGACGGGCCCCGCCAGGAATCCCAGCGTGACCTGCTGCTCGATGTGCGCCGGCACGTGGAAATCACGGCCGTGCGCACCACCCCGGAGGGCCTGGAGGTCAGCACCTACTCGTCGCTCGGTGGCAAGAGCGGTGGCGAGTCCCAGGAATTGGTGGCGTTCGTCGTGGGAGCCGCCCTGCGGTTCCAGCTCGGCGACGAAAGCCGCACCCGTCCGCGGTTCGCGCCGGTCTTCCTCGACGAGGGCTTCGTGAAATCGGACTCCGAGTTCGCCGGCCGGGCCGTGGCCGCCTGGAAGGGGCTGGGCTTCCAGCTGATCATCGGTTCCCCGCTCGACAAGGTGACCGCGCTCGAGCCGCATATGGAACTGGTGCTCTCGATGACCAAGAACAACAGCACCGGGTTTTCCTACATCACGCCGCTCTCGTCCCCGGTGCGCTTTCCCTGAGCCGGGCGAGGCCGTGAGCGAGCAGCTACACCAGACACGGAGTAGCCACCCGGAATCAGGGCTCTCGCGTCAGCGGGAGCCCTGATTCCGCAGGCCGCGCAGTAAGATTTTGTAGCGTGGCCGCAATCAAGGTGATCGTCGACGAGGGGCTCAAAATCGCGCTTTCCGCCCTTCGCATGGCGGTGAAGAACGACATCATTGTGGGCGCTCTCGGTGATCACGCCGACTACGACCCGGAACGCTACGCGGCGGCCGCCCGGCACGAGCTGCACCTGCTCACCCGGCAGAACGAGCAGTACGCGCGCCGGGTCAAGGACCTGCGCAGAGAGCTGACCAGGTCGCGGTGGACCACCGATCTCACGGAGGACCAGCACCACGACATCATTCAGCTCAAACTGCGCCGCCGCGTGCACGAGAAGCTCGCCGAGGCCCTCGAGGCCGTGGCTGCCGATGACGACAAGGTCGCGCGTCTCGTGCGGCGGGCTCAGCGCGCCGCCAGCGACGAGATCAGTGACGCGGTGTCTTCACGCCTGATCAAGCTGAATATCGACAGTCACGATCCCGACTACGAGACTCGGCGCGCGGCGCGCACCGAGGTGTTCCTGCACATCGACCTCGCCCTGCTGAAACTCAGGCACGACGAGGCGACGGGCCTGTCCGCCAGCGACTACTGATTTGAACGTTTGCTCCGGCTCAGCCGCGGGAGAACAGGCGCGCGAAGAAGCCGGGGGTGGGGGCGTCATTCTCGTGTCCACGGCACCGATCGGCACTCCGTACGCCTCGCATCACCTGGTCGACGTGCTGTCCGCACCCGGCCCAGGTTGTCTTTCCGCACTTCTTACACGTTACTTGACGGCACATCTGTTGATCCCTTTCGTTGAACTCGTCTGCTCAATATACCCCATGGGGTATCGTTTTCTTTTTCCGGCCTGCCCGCCAGGCTCGCCAGGCCCCGGTCGACCACAGCGCCCATGCCACGAGCACCGGCTGGAAGAGCAGGCGGATGCCACGGGACAGGTCCGAATTCAGGCCGAACGAATCCGTGGCCGTGACGAACTGGGAGATGTTGCCGGGGAAGATCGCCAGGAAGAACAGGGCCACGACCCAGCCCACCTGCACCTGACGCCTGGCCAGCAGCAGAAGCGAGACTCCCAGAGCGATCTCGACCAGGCCCGACGCGATCACGACGAAATCGCCCTCGAGCGGCAGCCGGGTGGGCACCTGCGCGAGGAATGCCTCCCGATTCCAGGCGAGGTGGCTGATTCCGGCGAGGAGCAGGAAGGCGCCGAGAGCCAATCGGCCGATCAAACGGGGGATCGAAGTGGGGACCCGGCGGGTCCCGGTGGAAGCGTCTGCGGTCATCAACCGACTGCAGCCGCGATCTCGGCGTCGGTTCGAGCGTTGAAGACGCCCCACATGATGTGCGTCGGACCGCTGCCGTCGCTACCGGGCGCGGCCGCCCGGCTGATCCATCGCTCTGCGGCCGCGGCGGCGCCGAGCGACTGCAGGGACGGGGCGATGCGGGTCTTGCGAATCTTGCCGGCCATCACGGCGCCATCCGGCGCGAGCCTCCAGCCGCGGCTGGCGGCGAGCACCTGCCCCACCTCCTCGTCCGTGAGCCACCGCGAAAAGCTGCGGCTGGGCGGATCAATCGCGGTGAGCTTCATGCCAGCGCCACGAGCTCGGCCTCCAGGCGTTCGACATCGGCCCGGTGGCAGAGTTCCGTGGCCGGCGTCATCGCGGTGGCGCTGCCGGCGGCGACGGCGGCACGGAAAGCCCGGTCGACCGGGTGCCCCTGCGCGATCCGCAGCACGAAAGCGCCGAGGAAGCTGTCACCGGCCCCAACGGTGCTCTGCACCTTGACCTGCGGTACCCCCAGGCGGATGATCCCGCTCGTCGAGGCGAGCACGGCTCCCGCGCCCCCGAGCGTCAGAGCGACGACCTCCGCCGACCCGCGGGCGACGAGTTCGGCGGCCGCGTCGATCTTGTTCTGCTCGGTGTCGAGGGTTGCCCCGACGAGCTCGCCCAGCTCGCGTCCACTCGGTTTGACCAGATAGACACCCTCCTCGAGCGCTGCCGCGAGCGCCGGTCCGGACGTGTCCACGATGCAGCGGGCATCGCGCCCGTGCGCCAGTCGGGTGACCCGGGCATAGAAATCGTCCGGGACTCCCGGCGGAAGGCTGCCGCTGGCGACCACATAGCCGCCCACCGGAATCGACTCTCCGACGATATTGAGGCAGTTCTGCCACTCGGGTTCGCTGAGTTCGGGACCCTCCAGCACGAAGCGGAACTGCTTGCCCGTGCCGTTCTCGTCGACGGTGAAGCTCTCGCGGGTGCTTCCCTGGATCGGCACCGCCAGCGTCGGCAGGCGCTCGGCTTCGATCAACCGGCGGAAGGCCTCCCCGGTCGGGCCGCCCGCGGTGTACACGGCCAGGGCCTGCCCGCCGAGCCGTTGCACCACCCGGGCCACGTTCACTCCGCCGCCGCCCGGGTCGAGGCGCGACCTGCCGCAGCGCATCTTGTGCTCGCTGACGACATGCTCGGTCGACGTGCTCACGTCGAGAGCGGGGTTGACGGTGAGGGTGAGAATCGGCCGCAGCGCAGCGGCTCTGGGGGAGTCCATACAACCAGCGTAGAAGACTTCCCCGCACGCCTCGTGCTGATGCGGGCTCGGGCCGATAATCGAAGCATTCGCCCCATGACACAAGGAGGCTCCACCATGACGACCCAACTCAACCCTTACCTGGGATTCCGGGATTCGACCCGGGAAGCGATGGAGTTCTACCGGTCGGTGTTCGGCGGCGAGCTGACGATGAGCACCTTCGCCGAGTTCGAGGCCAGCGACGATCCGTCCGAGCAGGACAAGATCATGCACGCCATGCTGACCACCGGCGAAGGCCTGGTGCTGATGGGCTCCGACACGCCGAACCGGATGGAGTACCGGCCGGGGACCAACTATTCCGTGTCGCTCAGCGGCGACGACGAACCGGTGCTGCGCGGCTACTGGGACGGGCTCGCGGCCGAGGGAACCGTCGTCATGCCGCTCGAACCGTCACCATGGGGTGACAGCTTCGGCATGTGCGTCGATAGATTCGGTGTGAGCTGGATGGTCAACATCGCCGGCGCAGCCGGGTAGATCTCCAGCCGATGGCGATCAAGCTACCCCGTCCCGCGATGAACGACGTCGCCTATATGCGGGAGACCGTGTTCTTCGACGGCGAGCGTTTTCGCGAGCGGGTCAGCCGGTTCTGGATTCTCCTGGTGCTCGCGTCGGTCATCGCCGCCGCCGGCGTCGCCTCCGATTCCACGGCCACCGTGATCGGAGCGATGATCGTCGCGCCGCTGATGATCCCGATCCAGGGCACGATGCTGGCCACCGTGCTCGGCGACCCGAAGAATCTCAGCCGGTCGATCGGCCTGATGCTGGCCGGGGCGGCCGCGGCCGTCGGCATCGCCCTGCTGATCGGACTGCTCCTGCCCGTGGACGTCGTGGCCCAGAACAACTCCCAGGTCGCCGCGCGGGTTCATCCCCGGCTGATCGACCTGCTGGCGGCCCTCGGCACCGGGGTGGTCGGCTCGATCGCACTGGTTCGCCGGGATATCGCCGACGCCCTGCCCGGGGTGGCGATCGCGATCTCCCTGGTGCCGCCCCTGTCGGTGGTGGGATTCACCCTCGAGGCCGGGGCGTTCCTGCAATCGCTCGGCGCGCTGCTGCTGTTCCTGACGAATGTCGCCGCGATCCTCGGCACCGGCATCGTGGTGATGGCCCTCTACGGCGTCAACCGACTGGGCGAGACCTTGCCTACACCCCAAGCCCGCCGTGCGCACCGGCGCAACGGATTCCTCGCCGCCGCCGCCATGGCCGTGATCATCCTCGTGCCTCTGACGTGGTCGAGCGTGAACGTGACCCGGTCGAGCACGTTCGAGGCATCCGTTCAGGCCGTATCGGAGCGGTGGGCGACGGATGCCGGCTGGAGGCTGACCGGGATCAGGACCGGCGCCGACAACACCGTCGTCGTCAGCGTGGAGGGTGCCCTCCCACTACCCGACACGACCCTGCTGGAGAAGAAGCTCCGGGCCGCCGCGCTCGACCCCGGTCCGGTGAGGATCGTGCTGACCCCGACCTACACCGTCGACTACTGAACCCGGACCCGCCACTACGATGAGGCTGTGAAGCCCTTCCTGCTGCTGGCCACCCGTTCCGAGGACGAAGCCGCCGACGACGAGTACGCCGGTTTCCTCGCGGCCGGAGATCTGACCCCCGACCGGCTCCACCGGGTGCGGCTCGAGGCCGCGCCGATGCCACCGATCGACCTGGACGCGTACTCGGGCATCATCGTGGGCGGCAGCCCCTTCAACGCGAGCGATCCCGTCGCCGTCAAGTCGCCCGTGCAGCGCCGCGTCGAGACCGAGCTGGCCGCCCTCCTCGATCGGGTGCTGGCCCGGGACTTCCCCTTCCTCGGTGCCTGCTACGGCGTCGGACTGCTCACCAGCCATCTCCGCGGCAGGCTCGACGGCACGTGGTCCGAGGAGGCCGGACCGACCTGGATCTCCCTCACCGACGAGGGCGCATCCGACCAGCTGTTCGCCGCGCTCGCGCCGACCTTCGAGGCCTTCGTCGGGCACAAGGAGGCGTGTTCGCAGCTGCCTCCCGGCGCCGTGCTGCTCGCAACCGGGCAGAACTGTCCCGTGCAGGCGTTCCGGGTGGGGCGAAACGTCTACGCCACGCAATTCCATCCGGAACTCACCAACGCCGGCATCCTGACCCGCATTCGCATCTACCGCGAGTACGGTTACTTCGATCCCAACGCCATGGCGGACGTCATCGCGGCGATCGACGCATCCGTCGTCACCGAGCCGGCCAACCTGATGAAAGCCTTCGTCCTGCGCTTCGGCAGGTAGGGCGGGGCCGGAGCTGTCCCGGACCTAGAGTGGTCCCATGGAACTTGAACCAACCGACCTGCCGTCGTCGGCGCTGCTGGAACTGGCACGATCACTCGGGGTGGACACCTCCTTCACCGGCTGGGACGGCGCCTCACGGGCGGTCGACGTCGGAACCCTGCGTGAGGTCCTGGGGGCGCTCGGCGTTCCCGCCGGCACGCCCGCCGAGGTCGAGGCGTCGCTGACCGAACAGGGCCTCGCGCCCTGGCGCCGGCTGCTGCCCCCCGTCGTGGTCCTCCGCGAGGGCGGCGAGGCCGCGGTTCCCGTGCACGCCGGTGCGGGTTCGACGGTTCTGGCGTGGATCATCGCCGAGGACGGCACCCGCCACGAGGTGTCCCAGCAGGGCGCCTGGGAGCAACCACGCACCGTCGACGGCCGGCCGACCAGCCGGGCGACGTTCCTGATTCCGGCCGGACTGCCTCTGGGCTGGCACACCCTGCACGCCCAGTGCGGGGACCGGGCGGCTCACTGCGCCCTCGTCGTGACCCCGCGCGTGCTCGAGACCACCCGCAAGCTGGCCGGGCACCGGGACTGGGGCCTGATGGCCCAGCTGTACTCCGTGCGCTCCTCCCGAAGCTGGGGGATCGGCGACTTCGCCGACCTGGCCGACCTGGCCACCATTTCCGGGGCCCAGTACGGCGCCGGGTTCGTCCTGGTCAATCCGCTGCATGCGTCAGAGCCGGCCCCGCCGGTCGAGCCGTCCCCCTACCTGCCGTCGAGCCGGCGCTTCTTCCACCCGCTGTACATCCGGGTGGAGGACGTGCCCGAATACGCCTACCTCGAACCGGCGGCGCGCGCCGTCGTCGAGTCCCTCGCGGGCCGGCAGCATCCCGCCAACCTCGAGCCGGACCACCTCGACCGTGACTCCGCGTATGCCGCCAAACTGACCGCGCTCGAAGCCGTGCACCGGGTGCGGCGAAGCCCCGCCCGCGCCCACCGGTTCGAGGAATTCTGCGCCGAGCAGGGTCAGGGTCTGGCCGACTTCGCGCTCTGGTGCGCGCTGTCCGAGCTGTTCCCGGCGGATGCCCCGGAATGGTCGATCGAGCCCCGCGGCCCCCGCGGTCCCTTCGCCGCCGAGCACCGGGAGCAGCTGGCGGAACGAATCGAGTTCCACAGCTGGCTGCAGTGGCTGTGCGACCAGCAGCTGGAGACCGCGCAGCGCGCGGCGACGGATGCCGGGATGGCCATCGGCATCGTGCACGACCTTGCGGTCGGGGTGCAGTTCACCGGTTCCGACGCCTGGACCCTGCAGGGCGTTCTCGCCCCGGGCATGACGGTGGGCGCGCCGCCGGACATGTTCAACCAGCAGGGCCAGAACTGGTCGCAACCGCCGTGGCACCCCGGCCGCCTCGCCGAGTCGGGTTATACCGCCTACCGGGACATGCTCCGCAGCATCCTGCACCACGCCGGCGGCATCCGGGTCGACCACATCCTGGGGCTGTTCCGGCTCTGGTGGATCCCGGTCGGGGCCGGACCGGGCGAGGGCACCTACGTGCACTACGACCACGAGGCGCTGATCGGCATCCTGGCCCTCGAGGCGCAGCGCGCCGGCGCGGTCGTGATCGGCGAAGACCTCGGCGTCTTCGAGCCCTGGGTGCGGGACTACCTCGCCGAACGCGGAATCTTCGGCACCTCGATCCTGTGGTTCGAGCGGGAGAACGACGTGCCGCTGGCTCCGGACCGGTACCGCCAGGCCTGCCTGACCAGTGTGAACACCCACGATCTGCCGCCGACCGCGGGCTATCTCGCCGGCGACCATGTGGACCTGCGCGAGTCCCTCGGCCTGCTCGGGCGCCCGGTGGACGAGGAGCGCGCCGCCGACCTCGCCGAGCAGTCCGCCATGCTGGTCGCGCTCCGCGAACGAGGCCTGCTGCCGCCGGTCGGCACCGAGCCCGCGCCGACCGTGCAGGAGACGGTCGAGGCCCTGTACACCTACACGGCGCTGACGCCCTCCTCGCTCCTCGGCGTGGCCCTGGTGGATGCGGTCGGCGAGCGTCGCACGCAGAACCAGCCCGGGACCACGAACGAGTACCCGAACTGGCGCATCCCGCTGGCCGGGCCCGACGGGACGGCCGTCCTGATCGACGACCTGCCCGCCAACGCCCGCTTCGCCGCCCTCGTCGAGGCGATCCGTGTCCGCGCCCCCCGGCCGTAGCAGAACGGTGTCGTATTCCATTTGAAGCATTTGAACCGAGGAAAATGGAACGGATGACCCTGACCCCGAGCATGACCACCTTCCGCGGTGCGCGCGACCACCTGCTGCGCCTGCGAGACGAACATGCGCGCGCCGCGGCCGAGTTCGAGTGGCCGGATGTGGGTGCGAACTTCAACTGGGCCGTCGACTGGTTCGACGTCGTGGCCGCGGGAAACGACAAGACCGCGCTGTGGATCGTCGAGGAGGACGGCCACGAATTGAAGGTGACCTTCAGCGAGATGTCGGCGCGCTCCGACCAGGTGGCCACCTGGCTCCGCGCGCGGGGCGTCGGGCACGGCGACCACGTCATGCTGATGCTGGGCAACCAGGTCGAGCTCTGGGAACTGATGCTCGCCATCATGAAGGTGGGCGCCGTCATCCTGCCCACGTCCACGGTGCTCGCAACCGGTGACCTCGCCGACCGGGTCCTGCGCGGCGGCGTGGCACACGTGATCGCCAACGCCGGCGACACCGCCAAATTCGACCAGGTGCCCGGCGACTTCTCCCGCATCTGCGTCGGTGCGGCCCGCGAGGGCTGGGCCGACTACGCGGAGGCCGCGCTCGTCGCCGCCGAGAAGCCCGCCGTGGTCGTGTCCTCCGACGACGCGTCACTGATCTATTTCACCTCGGGCACCACCAGCAAGCCGAAGATGGTGGTGCACACCCAGACGTCCTACCCCGTGGGCCACCTGACCACGATGTACTGGATCGGGCTGCGTCCGGACGACGTGCACCTGGCGATCAGCTCGCCCGGCTGGGGCAAGCACGCCTGGAGCAGCTTCTTCGCCCCGTGGATCGCCGAGGCCACCGTCTTCGTCTACAACTACGCCCGGTTCGACCCCCTTGCCCTCGCCGACCAGCTGCACCGCGCGAAGGTGACCACCTTCTGCGCCCCGCCGACCGTGTGGCGCATGCTGATCCAATCCGACGTCGGTGCCAAACCGGTGGGTCTGCGTGAGATCCTCTCGGCCGGCGAGCCGCTCAACCCGGAGGTCATCCACCAGATCCAGCGTTCCTGGGGACTCACGATCCGGGACGGCTACGGGCAGACCGAGACCACCGCGATCGTGGGCAATACCCCGGGTTCGGTTCTGAACGCCGGTTCGATGGGGCTGCCCCTCCCGGGCGTCGCGATCACCCTGATCGACCCCATCACCGGGGAGGAGAGCGACGAGGGCGAGATCTGCCTCGACCTGTCCCGCACCGCAGTCAACCTGATGGCGGGCTACCACGGCGACCCTGAACGCACCCGGGAGGCCGTGCGCGACGGCTACTTCCACACGGGCGACGTCGCCGGCCGCGACGCCGACGGCTACATCACCTTCATCGGCCGCACCGACGACATCTTCAAGTCCTCCGACTACAAGGTCTCCCCGTTCGAGGTCGAAAGCGTGCTGCTGGAGCACCCGGCCGTCGCCGAGGCGGCCGTCGTGCCCGCGCCCGACGCCACCCGACTGAACATCGCCAAGGCCTACATCGCCCTGGCGGCGGGCTGGGAATCAAACGGCGACACGGCTCTCTCGGTGCTGCGCCACGCCCGCACCGGCCTGCCCCCGTACATGCGGGTTCGGCGGGTCGAGTTCTTCGAGCTGCCCAAGACCAGTTCCGGCAAGATCCGCCGGGTCGAACTGCGCCTGCGGGAGGATGCCGCCTTCGCCCAGAAGGAGACCCTGCCCGATGAGTGGCGCGACGACCAGTTCCCCGAACTCAAGCGCTGACCGGCCGTCACTGCCGCCTACGGCAACCCGGCGGAGAGCTCCAGGGCCAGAGCATGGATGGCGGCGAGCGGGATCGGCAACCAGGTCGGCCGGTTGCGGGTCTCATAGACGGCTTCGTAGAGGGCCTTGTCCAGCTCGAACGCGTCCAGCAGGGGCTCCTGGCCGGCCAGGCTCTGGCCGGAGCGCTCCGCATAACCGTCGAGGAACGCCTGTCGGCAGGCCGCAGCCCACTCCTCGGCGGTCGCGGTGAGATGGTCGGGCGAGGACCGCTCGACTGTGCCGGCCACGTAGGCGAAGGAGCGCAGCATCCCGGCGATGTCCTTCAGTGGCACATCCGGCTGGGTGCGATCGACGAGCGGCCGCATCGGTTCGCCCTCGAAGTCCACCAGAACCCAGCCGCGGCCGGGCACCTCGAGCGTCTGGCCGAGATGGAAATCGCCGTGGATGCGCTGCAGCCTCGGCCAGTGCGCGGTCTCCGCGCGCGCGAAGACCGCCTCGACAGCGGTGTCGTAGCCACGCAACGCCGGCACCTCGGCGGCGGCGCTGCGGTAGCGTTCGCGCATCCGGCCCAGTTCGGTGGCGATGACCGCTGCGGTGGCATCGTGCGTGGGCATCACGGCGGCGAGGTCGGCGTGCACGGCGGCCGTCGCCACGCCCAGCGCCCGCGCCTGTTCAGTGAAATCTTCCCCGGCCCCGGCCGACGCCAGGGCGGCCCGCCAGGCATCCGGTGCGCCCGGCAGAAACTCCTGGGCGAACACGAGGTGGCCCATCAGGGGAGTGCCGGTCTGCTCCGGGTCGGTCCACTCGCCGACCACGCAGCCCACCGGGTCGGGCACGAAATGTGACCCGGCCCGGGCCAGGGCCGATTGCACGGAGACGTCCGGATTCTCACCGGGGTGCAGCATCCGGAACACCTTGCAGATGATGGGGCGGGCCGGGTGCCCGGTGGCGTCGACGCAGTGCAGGATGATCGACGTGTTCGACTGCTCGCCGCTGAGCACGCTGCTGGCGACAACCCGGGCCGGCCGCGGGGTGGGATCGGCGCCGGCCAGGAGCTCGCCGCGGGCCCGCGCACCGAGATTCCCGGATTCGGGGGAGGAGGCCTCGCCGAGGATGAAACGCAGCAGCGCGCGGCAGTAGGCCGGATCGGCGGTCCCGTCGTAGACCGTGCTGCCGTCGACAAGGGTCATGATCAGGGCCTGCTCGCCTCCGGGCAGGGGAGTGGCCCGCTGGGTCAGGGGCAGTTGGTAGAGGGTGCGGGTCGCGGCGTCGGCGTCGACGATGAGCTCGGTGCGGATGTCGACCCCGGCTTCCGGGGTGGGGAGTTCCCAGCGCCCGATGCTGACCAGTCGCGGCACACGGCCCTTGTCGGTGAACCATCGCTGCGTCGCCACCCAGTGGTTGAGGGAGTCCGGGAGTGGATACGCGCGACCGTCGTCAGTCATAGTGTCAGCGTACGCCCGGGCCGACGGCGGCCGAGAGCAGGGAGACCACCACGGTGCCGCCCTTCGTCGACTGCTCGCCGATCGGCACGAAGCCGAGCCGGGAGTGGAATGCCAGCGACCGGGGGTTCGCCGGTGCGATGTTCACCTCGCAGAAAACCTGGCCGGCGTCGGCCGCAGCGGCCGCGGCGAAGATCGCGGTGTAGAGCAGGGCCCCGAGGCCCTGGTTGCGAGCCTCGTCCGAGACGACGATGCGGTCGACGTAGAGAAAGGAGTCCGACCGCGCGGAAAACCACTGGTAGTTCTCGCTCGCATAGTCGGCGTCCACCCCGAACAGCACGGCGAAACCGAGCACGTCGCCCGGTGCGGCGTCGTGCACCACCGCGATGGCCTGGCTGCCGGCCGCGAGCAGGGCGGTGAGGCTGGCCTCGTCATGGGCGTTGACGGCCGGAACGGCGGCGTTGTTGAGTCCGAGCACCGTTGCGGCGTCGGAGGGAAGCAGAGGGCGGAGCGAATAGGGCATGGAATGACGATAATCCAGGCGCCGCCTACTCGGTGACGCCGCGGCGCATCCCGATCGCCACCAGGACCAGGCAGAGCGCGCAAACCGCGAACAGACCAGCCAGCAGAGCGGGATAACCGGCCACCGGGCTGAGCCAGGCGAACGCGACCGGCAGCAGGAATCCGATGTAGGTGAGGCTGTAATAGACCCCGGTGATGCCGGCCAGGTCGGCCGCAGTGGAGATCTTCTGAATCTCGACCAGCCCGGCCACGACACTGACTCCGTAGGCAGCCCCGAGCACCACGGCCGTGAGGAATGCGAGCACCGGGGACAGCACGATCGCCGTCGCCACGCTGAGGCCCACTCCCAGCAGCATCACGGACATTCCGACGATCAGGGCCCGACCCCCGGTGACCCGGTTGATCCGCGCCACCTGCGGTTGCACGAGAGCTCCGGTTCCGAGGGTCACGACCGTGAGCAGGGTGGCGTAGGCGAGGTTGAGGCTGCCCAACTGGTCCTTGACCAGCGTGGGCATGATCGCATAGGCGATGCCGGCGGCGCCGAAGACCCAGGGAGCGGACGGGGCGATCACCCGCACGAAACGGCGGTGACCGGCCAGCGGAACCGCCAGGTCCTGCCAGAAGGGCCGGTGTGCCCGGTGGCGTGGCACGGTCTCCGGAGTCCTCAGCAGGCGGGGGAGCACCAGGAGGCTGAGCACGATGTGCACGACATAGGGCGAGAGAGTCGGCATCGGCCCCCACTGCGCGAGCGCGCCGGCCACGCCGGCGCCGAGTCCGAACCCGATCGTGAGGGTGAGGGCCGGTCGTCGTGCCCCCGCCGTTTGGCCGGCCTGCCGGTCGAACGGAGGGCTGGACAGCTCCTTGAGCCACGCGGTCCCCACCGCCATAGCCACGCCGACGCTCAGACCGGCCAGAAGTCGCCCGGCGGAAAGCATGATCCCGCTCGTGAACCCGAGGCCCAGGAGGACGCTGGCGAGAATTCCCAGGATGACGCCCGCCAGAGTCAGCGGCTTGCGCCCGTAGCGGTCCGAGAGGGCGCCGGCCAGCAGCAGGCCGGGCACCAGGCCCACCACGTAGAAGCCGAGGAAGAGGTCGGCCATGACGACGGAATAGTGGCCGAGCGATTCGTACATGTGCAGGAGCGGCGTGAAGTGGTTGCCACCCCAGGCCATGGCGAACAGGGCGGGAGCGGCGAGCTGCCAGGCGGGAACAGGACGGCGGGGCTTCATGGTTCTTTTCTGAAACGGGTGCGGGGACGGACGGGCAGGTGAGGGTGGGGGAGGATCAGTGCGCCAGCCGCGCGTGATGAGCGTCTTCGACGTGCTGGCGCAGGGCAACCTCGTAGGCGAGGGTGTCGCCGTCGCACAGGTGCTGGGCGAGCGCACGGTGCTCGGTCACGAGACGGTCGAGGTTGCGGGGATCGCGCAGGGCTGCCCGGTGCACGAGGCGCTCGAGCCGTGGGCCGAGTCGGGTGTAGATCCCGTCGATGACGCGGTTGTGGGTCTCGTCGACGATGCGGGCATGGAAGCGGTGGTCGGCGCGGGCGAACGTGAGCAGGTCGCCGGCCAGGGCGGCATCGGACTGGATCCGAATGAGGTCCTGCAGTTCGGCGTCGACGCCGGGGATGTCGTCCGGTCGCTCGCCGAGCAGGGTCACCGCCGCTGTCTCCAGCATGACGCGCACCTGCAGCAGCTCGGCCGTCTCCGTGTCGCCCAGCGCCGTGACGACCGCGCCCTTCTTGGGGAAGAGCGTGAGAAGGCCATGGGCTTCGAGTGCGAGGAACGCCTCGCGCACGGGGGTGCGGCTGATGGAGAGCGCCTCCGCGATCTCGCCCTCGGTGATCAGCGAGCTCGCGGCCAGAGACCCCGAGATGATGGCGTCGGCGACTGTCATGTAGACGCGGTGGACGGCTGAAGGCGCCCCGGCGGGTTGCCGGGCGGCTCCACGGGATTCCTGCAAAACGCTCATCCTTCAACCCTAACCCTTTGGGCACCCATCTATAAATGCATCAATAAATGCAATTTACGTATTTTCGTGCCCTGGGGGGTCCGACGGGAGTAGGGTTGGAAAAGAGGGCAAGTCACGGTGCATTGTCGCATTAGCCGCAGCCTCGTGGTCCTGCTCTCTCGGCCCGACTGTGGGAGAGACGCTTTCGCAGAGGGTGACTCGATCCCACGAGGAGAGCAATCTACATGACAACCACTGAAGGTGTTCGCAGCGGAACGGATGATGCCGGTCGGCCTGACTTCGTCTCCGGTCCCTGGCAGGATTCGATCGATCTGCGCGATTTCATCCAGCGCAACTACACGCCCTACCTGGGCGACTCAAGCTTCCTTGCCGGAGCCACGGCACGCACCACCGGGATCTGGGCCAAGCTGTCCGAGATGTTCCCCGAGGAACGCCGTAAAGGCGTCTACGACGTCGACGCCACCACGCCCTCGTCCATTACGGCCCACGCCCCGGGCTACATCGACCAGGCCAACGAGGTAATCGTCGGACTGCAGACGGATGCGCCGCTCAAGCGCGCCATTATGCCGTTCGGTGGCTGGCGCATGGTCGCCACCTCCCTCGAGACGTACGGCTACCCCGTGTCGCCGGAGCTGGAAAAGATTTTCACCGATTACCGCAAGACCCACAACACCGCCGTCTTCGACGCTTACACCCCCGCGGTCCGCCGTGCACGCAGCAGCCACCTGATCACGGGACTGCCCGACGCCTACGGCCGTGGCCGCATCATCGGCGACTACCGCCGCGTTGCCCTCTACGGCGTCGACGCCCTGATCGCCGGCAAGAAGAACGACCGCGCCGAGCTCGACATGGAGCCCTCGACCGAGGACATCATCCGCGCCCGCGAGGAGAACTCGGAGCAGATCCGCGCCCTCAAGGAACTCGCCCAGATGGCGGCCACGTACGGTTCCGACATCTCGAAGCCGGCCACCACGGCCCGCGAAGCCGTGCAGTGGCTCTACTTCGCCTACCTCGGTGCGGTCAAGGAGCAGAACGGTGCGGCAATGTCGTTCGGCCGTAACGCGGCCTTCCTCGACGCCTACATCGAGCGCGACATGGCCGCCGGCGTCCTGAACGAAGAGGGCGCCCAGGAGCTCATCGACGACCTCGTCATCAAGCTGCGCATCGTGCGCTTCCTGCGCACCCCGGAATACGACGAGATCTTCGCCGGCGACCCGACCTGGGTCACCGAGTCGCTCGCCGGCATTGGTGAAGACGGTCGCCCGCTCGTCACCAAGACCACGTTCCGGTTCCTGCAGACGCTGTACAACATCGGCGCAGCACCGGAGCCGAACCTCACCGTTCTCTGGAGCGACGCTCTGCCCGAGGGCTTCAAGCGTTTCTGCGCCCAGGTGTCGATCGACACCTCCGCCATCCAGTTCGAGTCCGACGAGATCATCCGCGCCGAGATGGGCGACGACGCCGCGATCGCCTGCTGCGTTTCGCCCATGCGCGTCGGCAAGCAGATGCAGTTCTTCGGGGCCCGCGTCAACGCCGTCAAGGCGCTGCTGTACTCGATCAACGGCGGCAAGGACGAGGTGTCCGGCAAGCAGATCGCCCCGGCCACCACGCCGAACGCCGAAGAGGTCCTGACTTACGACACCGTCTTCCCGGCCTACCTGGAAACGCTGGAATGGCTCGCCGAGACCTACGTCACGGCATTGAACTGCATCCACTACATGCACGACAAGTACGCCTACGAGCGCCTCGAAATGGCACTTCACGACAAGGACATCATCCGCACGCTGGCTTGCGGCATCGCCGGCCTCAGCGTGGTTGCCGACTCCCTGTCGGCCATCAAGTACGCCACGGTCCGCCCGGTGCGGGACGAGACCGGCCTGGTCGTCGATTACACGATCGAGGGAGAGTTCCCGCAGTTCGGTAACGACGACGACCGCGTCGACACCATCGCCGTCGACGTGATGGAGCGGTTCATGACCATGATCCGCAAGCACCCGACCTACCGCGGCGCCATCCACACCCAGTCGATCCTGACGATCACGTCCAACGTGGTCTACGGCAAGGCCACCGGCAACACGCCGGACGGTCGCCGTGCGGGCGAGTCGTTCGCTCCGGGTGCCAACCCGATGAACGGCCGCGACACCCACGGAATGCTCGCGTCGGCGCTCAGCGTCGCCAAGCTTCCCTACAGTGAAGCGCAGGACGGCATCTCGCTGACCAACACGGTCATCCCCAGTGGTCTCGGCCACACCAAGGAAGAGCAGATCACGAGCCTGGTCGGCCTCATCGACGCGTTCACGTCGGCAACCGGCTACCACATCAACGTGAACGTGCTCAACCGCGACACGCTGGAAGACGCCATGGCCCACCCGGAGAACTACCCGCAGCTGACGATTCGCGTCTCCGGCTACGCGGTGAACTTCGTCCGCCTGACCCGCGAGCAGCAGATGGATGTCATCAGCCGCACGTTCCACTCGCACTGATCACTGATATCGACGCGGCGACGCTGAGTAGGACGAGACAATGCCCGCAGTAAACCTCGGTCTGCCCAGCGCCGGCGCGGCCATCGCTTTGGTGGACGGTTCATCCGTCAGCAGTGAACAAGCCGAACTGGCTGACCTTCACCACCTCGAAATGGAAGCGATCCACAACGGAACGGTTGCCAGCGTCCACTCGTGGGAATTGGTCACCGCCGTTGACGGTCCCGGCACGCGATTGACACTCTTCCTTTCCGGGTGTCTGCTGCGCTGCCAGTACTGCCACAACCCGGACACCTGGAAGATGAAGGACGGGTTGCTCACCACGCTGGACGACCTCGTCGCCCGGGTCAAGCGCTACAAGGGTGTCTTCGACGCGACCGGCGGAGGGTTGACCATCTCCGGTGGCGAACCACTCATGCAGCCTGCCTTTGTGGCGCGACTCTTCGAGGAGTGCCACAAGCTCGGCGTGCACACCACCCTGGACACCTCCGGGTTCCTGGGCAAGAGCGCGTCGGACAAGCTGCTGGACAACCTCGACCTCGTGCTGCTGGACGTCAAGTCGGGCATCCCCGAGACGTACAAGGAGGTGACCGGCCGCGACCTCGCTCCGACGATCGCGTTCGGTGACCGCCTGAGCGAACGGAACATTCCCGTCTGGGCGCGTTTCGTTCTCGTCCCGGGTCTCACCGACGCGGTCGACAATGTCGACGCCGTCGCCGAGATCGTGTCGCGGTGGCCGAACGTGCAGCGCGTCGAGGTGCTTCCCTTTCACCAGATGGGAGAGGACAAATGGGACCGGTTGAACATTCCGTATCCGCTGCACGGAGCTCATCCTCCGGATGAGGCACTCCTGGTGCGGGTGCGGGCCCAGTTCGCGGCGCGGGGCCTGACGGTCTTCTAACCGCGAATCAGACCCGGATCAGACGAGGCGTGGCATCTCCCCAGATGTCACGCCTTTTCTGCGCCCGAAAACAGGCGACATGAATCAGAACATGCCCACCCTCAAATCCCGGGCCAGGGCAGCACCGTCTAACGCCTCATTCTCGGGACCGTTTCGTCCTCGGGCCCGGCAGCACACGCTGCCGGGCCCTTTTTTTTGCGCAACCCCTAGCGGCTGAGAGGAACTCGGGTTTGCATGCTGTGGGACCCAATCGGGACCCGTGGACGCTAGGGGTGGTGCAATGGGTACGGAGAATATCACCATGCGCAGAACCGCGGGGGGCGTTGCCGGGGCGCTGCTGGGCCTCGTGACCATGAGTGCCCTGGCCGGGCTGCTCGTCACCGCCGCGGTCACCCCGGTCATCGCGCTCTCCGGTCTCGGTGCCGCCAATTCGATCACCGTGTTCGAGAACCTGCCGGGCTACCTGAACATCCAACCGCTTTCCCAGAAGAGCAACATCTACGCCACCGAGAACGACGGCACACCCGTGCTGCTGGCCTCCCTCTACGATCAGAACCGCATCGAGGTCGGCTGGGACGACATCAGCGCCTACGCCCGGGATGCCGTCATCGCCAGCGAGGACCCGCGCTTCTACGAGCACGGCGGCGTCGACGCCCAGGGTACGCTGCGTGCCGCGGTGACCACCGCTCTCGGCGGCGTCACGCAGGGTGGGTCGTCGATCACCCAGCAGTACGTCAAGAACGTGCGGGTGCAGAAGTGCGAACTGGAGTTGGACGACCGGCTGCGGAAGCGGTGCTACGACGTCGTCACCGAGACCAGTCCCGACCGCAAGATCAAGGAGATGCGCCTGGCGATCGGGGTGGAGAAGAAGTTCCCCAAGAACGACATCCTGCGCCAGTACCTCAACATCACCGGTTTCGGCGGCACCGTCTACGGCATCGAGGCCGCGGCGAACTACTACTTCAGTACGACGGCGGCGGCGCTCACCCTGCCGCAGGCCGCGAGCCTGGTGACGATCGTGAACAACCCGGCCAAATTCCGCCTCGACAACCCCAGCAGCGAAACCAACGGTGAGGCCAACGGTTACGCGGTGAACAAGGCGCGTCGGGACTACATCCTGCGCGAGATGCTGCGGCGCGGGAAGATCACCGCCGTGGAATTCGAGGCTGCCGTGGCCACGCCGGTCCAGCCGGCCATCACGGAGCCGAGCACCGGTTGCCAGACCGCCGAGGGAAGTGCCTACTTCTGCGACTACGTGACGCACCTGCTCCGAAACGACCCGGCGTTCGGGGAGGACGACGAGGCCCGCCTGCAGAACTTCCGCCGCGGCGGCTACGACGTGTACACGACTCTGGACCTCGACCTCCAGCGGGCGGCGGAAGCGACCATGGCGGCCAATGTGCCGATGGAGCACCCCGGCTGGGATGTGGGCGGCGTCATCACCAGCGTGCAGGTCGGCACCGGACGCGTGCTCGCCATGGCTCAGAACAAACGGTATAGCCAGGACCCGGCCGTGCAGGCCACCAGCGCCGCTTACACCGGTGTCAACTACAACACCGACTACGCCGACGGCGGTTCCCGCGGGTTCCAGCCGGGGTCGACCTACAAGGTCTTCACCCTGGCGGAATGGCTGAAGACGGGCCACCGGCTGGATGAGCGCGTCGACTCGGCGCGGAAGGCCAACTGGGGCACATTCAACGACAGCTGCCTGGGGCCGCAGAACTACGACGCGCAGAACTGGAACCCGAGGAACGACGCGGGGGAGAGTGGCGGCAAGTACAGCGCGCTGGAGGCCATGCTCGGCTCGATCAACACGGGCTTCATCGGGATGGCGAAGCGACTGGACCTGTGCGGCATCCGTCAGACGGCCGAGGCCTTCGGCGTGCATCGCGCCGACGGCGACCCACTCGTGCAGACTGCGGCGGCGGTGATCGGTACGAATGAGGTGGCGCCGCTGACCATGGCCGTCGCCTTCGCGGGCATCGCGAACCGCGGGGTGACCTGCTCGCCGATCGCGATCGACCGCATCGTGGGCGCGGACGGCGACGATGTTCCCGTGCCGGAGCCTGACTGCGCCGCCTCGGTGGACCCGACGGTGGCTGCCGGCATGGTATTCGCGATGCGGCGGGTGATGACCGACGGCACGGCGCAGCAGTCCTGGGGTGCCACCGCCCCCCGCGTGCCCCTGATCGGCAAAACCGGCACCACGGACGGCGGCAAGGACACCTGGATGGCGGGGGCCAGTTCGACGGTCGCGACCGTCGCCGCCGTCGTCAGCGTTACCGGGGAGGCCCGGCAGCGCTCCATCAGCTTCGCGAGCGGTCCGGCCGCCACGGCCAGGCACCGGATGTGGCCGGACGTCATGTCGGTCGCGAACGCGAAGTACGGGGGAGGCGAACTGGCCGAACTCGGGCCGGCCCCGGTGGTCGTTCCGGTCACGGATACCACGGATGCCGGGGATAGCCGGGATAGCCGGGATAGCGGGGATACCAGAGATTCGGACGATGCCGGTGATGCCGTGGATCCTGTCGAGCCCGTTGTTCCTGTGGATCCTGTGGAGCCCGTTGTTCCAGTGGATCCTGTGGAGCCTGTTGTTCCTGTGGATCCTGTTGTTCCTGTGGATCCTGTGGAGCCTGTTGTTCCTGTCGAGCCCGTTGTTCCTGTGGATCCCGGGGGTGCCGTCGATCCCGGGGGTAACGGGGGTAAAGGGGGTGACGGGGGTAACGGCGACTCGACGGTCGACTCCGGAGGTTAGGGATTCTGACGGCCGGCCACGGCGACGAGCGCTTCGTTGTGCTTGAGGAATCCCGGCTTCCACGGTGGGTCGAAGCGGGCGAAATAGGGCCGGCCTTCGGGGAGGAGGCCCTCGCGGCGCACAGCGTCGACGAGGATGGTGCCGTTCTGCGCGAACCTCTCGTCACTCCAGCCGCCGCTGAAGCGGCGGGCGGCAACCGTGCGCTCGGGAACCTCCTTCGTATTGACCTGCGAATTGCGGGGCACGGGCACCTCCCCGGCCGGCATCCCGTCCGGGAGCACGAAGCTGATGGTGTGACTCATCGGGGTCGTGGATTCCTGGATCACCGGCGCGGTCATCGCGATGCGCGTCGAGGTCTGGTTATTGCCGCTGATGTACTGGAAGAGCGGTCCGAAGCCGCGGTTTCCGGCCGAGGCGAAGTCCCCGGCCACCTCCACCTGCACCAACACGGTGCGGGGATAGTGACGCAGCTCGAAGTCGGCATACTGACGGACCACGTCGTAGCGCTGTCTCTCGGTCATGAGAGCTATTTTAGGCGCGTGACAGTGTGGGCGCGGGTCAGGCGGTGCGCCGGGGCCACAGATGGTGCACATTCGTGGTCGCCATGGCAGCCAGCTCGGCAGCCAGCTCGTCGCCCAGGTCGTGGGCACGGTCGGCGCTCCGGGAGGCCGCCTCGGCGGCGTGGCGCAGCTTGACCCGGCGGGCGACATCCGTGAGGTCCCACAGGTTCTCGCCCGTGACGGAGACGCCCCTCGCGCCGGACCGACGGGTGCGGCCGCGCACCAGCATCTGGCCGGTGTGGAACACCGGGCCGCCGATGCGCTCCTGGGCGTCGTGGAAGAAGACGACGTTCGAGACCGGTCCGGTGCCGTCGTCGAGGCTGACGAAAACCACCCGGCGTCCATTCCGCATCGGGGGCGTGTTCGTGGCCCGGCGCACCCCGGCCAGCAGTACCTCGGTGCCGCCGGGCAGGTCGATCAGCTCGGAGGCCGGCGTCACGCCCAGCTCGGTGAACAGCGGGTAGAACCGGGCCATCTGGTGCCCGGACACTGCCAGGCCCAGATCCCTGAGTTCGAGGTCGGTCTGGCTGCGGCCGCGTAGCTCGAGCGAGGTCACCGCAGTGAACCGGGACCCCTCGTATTCGAGCACAGGCAGGGGCACGTCGAAGGCGAGCTGGTCGTCGTGGATGGTGACCGCTGTGCCCCGAAGCGACTGGATGTGGGCGAGTAGCTCGTGCCGGCGGGCACGGTCGTAGCCGATGAAGCTGTCGAGTGCGCCCACCCGGGCGAGCGCCTCGAACGTGCTGCGCCGCGGGCGCACCCGGTCGCGGAAGTCCTGCAGCGAGGTGAACGGCTGGTGGCGCACGATCCGGGCGCGCTCGGCGGCCGTGCAGCCGGAGAGTTCCGGCAGGGCGAGACGGATGCCGCGCCGGCCGCCGCCGGTCTGCTCGCCGCCGGTCTGCTCGCCGCCGGTCTGCTCCACCCGGTAGTCGAGGCCGCTGTATTGCACGTCCAGGCCCAGTACCGGCACGCCGAGCAGCCGCGCCTCGGCCACGATCAGGTCCTTTGGCCACATACCGGGGGCGTGGGTGAGGAGTCCGGCCAGGAACACCGCGGGGTGGTGGGTTTTCAGCCAGGCGGACTGGTAGGTGGGCAGGGCGAAGGCTGCTCCGTGCGCCTTGGCGAAACCGAAGCTGCCGAACCCGGCGAGCACCGTCCAGGCGCGGTCGATCACGGCGGGGGTGAACCCGCGATCCAGGGCGCGCTCCCGCACGTACTCCTCGATCCGGGGAAGCTGCTCCGGTTTGCCGAGGTGGCGGCGGAAGACATCCGCTCGGCCGAGCCCGCAACCGGTCAGTTCGTCGAACAGACGCATCACCTGCTCGTGGAAGATCACGACACCCTGGGTCTCCCGCAGGAACGGTTCGAACCGAGGGTGGATGTAGTCGGGCAGCACCTCCCCGTGCCGAGCCTGGAGGTATTTCAGCGGCATGTTGTTCTGCATCGGTCCGGGCCGGAACAGGGAGATCTCCACGGTGAGATCGTTGAAGACCTCGGGCTGCAGCTTGCCGACCAGCTCCATCTGACCCGGCGATTCGATCTGGAAGATGCCGAGGGTGCGGGTGGAGCGGATCAGTTCGAAGGTCGCCGGGTCGTCGAGCGGGATCCGGTCGAGGTCGATGGTCTCGCCCGACAACCGGTGGTGTTCCTCGACGGCATGGGCCATGGCCGACTGCATCCGCACACCGAGGATATCGAGCTTGATCAGGCCCATCGGGTCCATGTCGTGCTTGTCGAACTGGGACATCGGCAGTCCCATGCCGGACGCCTGCACCGGGGTGCGGTCCAGCAGGGAGGCGTCGGAGAGGATGACGCCGCAGGGATGTACGGAGATGTGCCGCGGGAGACGGTCGAGTTTGGCGGTCAGGTCGACCAGCAGGTCGAGCTGCGAGGACGCCCGCACCTCGGCGGCGAGCAGCTCGAGCTCGGGCTTCTCGGCCAGGGCGCGGCGGAAGTCGCGCGCGTTGAAGCGCCACATCTGTTTGGCCACCGCGGCGACCTGCCCCGAGTCCATGCCGAGGGCCAGCCCGGCGTCGCGCACGGCCCCGCGCCCGCGGTAGGCGTTCGTCATGGACATCAGCGACACCCGGTCGCTGCCGAACGTGTCGAAGAGTTTGCGGTAGACGTCGTGCCGCCGGGCCGACTCGACGTCGAGGTCGATGTCGGGCAGGGTCTGCCGCTCGGGGGAGAGGAACCGCTCCCACAGCAGACCGTTGGAGATGGGCTCGACGGAGGAGGTGTGCAGGGCGTAGTTGAGCACCGACCCCACGCCGGACCCGCGCGCCTGGATCCGGATGCCCATCTCCCGGATGATGTCGGCCACCCGGGCGACGGTGAGGAAGTAGCCGGCGAAACCGAGGTGCTCCACCGTCTTCAGCTCGTGCAGGAGGCGGGCGTGCGCCGCATCCGCCAGCGACCTGCCCGCCGGCGAGGTGACGGGATAAAGATCGTCGATGCCGGCCCGAGCCCGGGCGTGCAGTTCGGTGAGCGGGTCGCCGCTGACGCCGATGATGCGCGCCTCCGGCATGCGCGGGCGGCCGAGGCCGATGTCGGAGTCCGGGTCGAGGCTGCACCGCTCGGCGAGCCGCTCGGTGTCGCGGAACAGCCGGTCGACGGCGCCGTCGTCGTGCAGCCCGGCGTCGACGACCATGCGTGCCACCTGCCTCATGGCACCCTCGGGCTTCAGCCAGGCCTGCCCATTGGTCTGCAGCTGCTCCAGGTTCGCCAGCGCCGTCAGGGTGCGGGCCGCGTCGGCCAGGTCGGCGGTGACGGCCTCGTCGGGGGCGCCGTAGCGCACGGCGTTGGTGAGCACCGCGGGCAGGGCGGCATGCTCGAAGAGGGCGAGCATGCGGGTGGCCGGCGTCACGCTGCCGGGAGTGCCCGGCTCCGTCAGGTGGCAGACGATCTCACCGGCCACCGATTGCGGCGGCAGGGCGCGCAGCCATGCGGTGAGGCAGGCGCCGGCGGCGTCGGTGTCGCGGCGTTCGACCGCGTGGCCCACATCGGAGGTGGGGCCGAGCAGCACGGTGAGGCAGCGGAGCCCGGCCAGCTCGGCGAGGTGCGCACGGGCGATGCTGGGTTGGCCGGTAGCGCTGTGGGCGGCGCTTCTGTGAGCGGAACTGACCGCGCGGCAGAGGGCCGCGTAGCCCCGACCGTTCATATCCCCGTGGGCGAGCACCACGACCCGGCCCAACGGGTGCCCGTCGTCGTCGTGCACCGCGAGGTCGGCGCCCAGCCCCGGCCGGATGCCCGCGGCCGCGCAGGCGCGCACGTGCTTGACGGCGCCGTAGAGACCGTCTCGGTCGGTGAGGGCCAGGAAGGAGCCGTCCTGCGCCAGCGTCTGCTCCACCAGCGCCTCGGGGAGGGTGACCCCGAAATGCGTGGAGTAGGCGCTCGCGACGTGGAGGTGTGCGAACATGTGTGTACTCCTCTGGCGGTCAGTTCGACGGGGACCATATCGAATGAATGTTCGATATGGGGAGTGTACGTCACCCGGCCGACACGCGCCAGCGGCAGTTCGGCTCAAGCGGCGGTCTGGCTAGGCTGGGTCACTCAGCCGCTGTTCGCCTCGTTTGGAGATACCCCATGACTACGCCCACTTCATCCTGGACGGACTATCTCGGCCGGGCCGCCATCCGCTCCGGCCAGGCCCTGCTGGTCCTCGCCCTGCTGGTGGTGGCCATCTACGGGATCACCCAGCTCAAGCTGGTCTTCACTCCGCTCCTGCTCGCGCTGATCGTGGCCTCGGCGCTGCGCCCCTTCGTGCGGGTGCTGCTGGCCCGCGGGGTGAACGAGACCCTCGCCGCGACGATCGCCCTGATCTCCGGCGTCGCGGTCTTCGGCGGGATCATCACACTGGTGGTCTTCGGCATCCGTGGCGAATGGGACACCCTTCTCACCTCGGCCAACGATGGCCTCGACGCCCTGCAGGAGCTGCTCACCAGCGGCGCGCTGCCGATCGATTCCGCCCAGATCGATTCCGTGCGCGAGTCGGTCATCGACTTCGCCACCAGCAGCCAGTTCGGGTCCGGGGCCCTGGCCGGGGTCTCCGTGGCCGCCGAGATCGTGGCCGGCCTGGTGCTCGGCCTGGTCGTGCTGTTCTACTTCCTGAAGGACGGCCCCCGCATCTGGGACTTCCTGATCCAGCCGCTCGCCGGCACGCGGCACGCGCGGGCCGTGCGCATCGGCGTGAGCAGCGTCGAGGTGTTCGGCAACTACGTCCGCGGCACGGCGATCGTCGCGATCGTCGACGCCCTGTTCATCGGGATCGGGCTCTGGATTCTGCAGGTTCCGCTGGCGCTTCCGCTCGCCGTCATCGTCTTCGTGGGTGCCTTCATCCCCATCGTCGGGGCGACGGCCGCCGGCATCCTGGCGGCGCTGGTGGCCCTGGTCACGAACGACCTGACGACCGCCATCATCGTGGTCGCGATCGTGATCGCCGTCAACCAGCTCGAGGGCAACTTCCTCTCCCCGGTGGTGCTCGGCAAGTCGCTGCGCCTGCACGGCCTCGTGATCCTGCTGGCCCTGACGGCCGGCACAATTCTGGGCGGCATCGTCGGCGCGGTCATCTCGGTGCCGATCGCCGCGGTGGGCTGGGCCGTCATCAAGGCCTGGAACGCGCCCACCCCGCCGCCGCCCATGCAGTCGGTCCTGCCGGGGGAAGCCGGCCCGCCCGCCCAGTCGATCGGCGCCGCCGGCGCAACGGTCTAGCCAACCAACCAACCAACCAATTCGTTCGAGCGAGGGGATCAGTCGAAGGCGGAGATGCCGGTCACGGCACGTCCGACCAGCAGCGCGTTGATCTCGTAGCTGCCCTCGTACGAGTAGATCGCCTCGGCGTCGGCGAAAATCTTGGCCATCTCGTACCCGGTGCTGATCCCGTTGCCGCCGAGCAGACCACGACCCAGTGCCACGGTTTCGCGCATCCGGGTCGTGCAGGCCGCCTTCGCGAGGGCCGCCTGGTCCATCGTGAGCCGCCCGCTCTCCTGCAGCCGCGCCAGCTGCACCATCAGCGACAGCGACAGGGTGGCGTTGCCGATCATGCGGGAGAGCTGCTCCTGCACCAGCTGGAAGGAGGCGATGGGCCGACCGAACTGCCGCCGCTCCAGCGCGTAGGCGCGGGCCACGTCGAAGGCGGCGAGCTGCTGGCCGACCGCCTGCCACGACACCCAGACCCGCGAGTTCCGGAGCAGCACGTTCGTGTCCCGGAAGCTCCGGCTGCCCGGCAGCCAGTTCGTGAACGGGATCCGCACGTCCGTGAGGGTGATGTCGGCGTTCTGCACGATCCGCACCGCGATCTTGTTCTCGATCGGGGTGGCGGTGAACCCGGGCCGCTCCTTCTCGACGATGAATCCCTTGATCTGCCGGTCGGCGGTGTCCCTGGCCCAGACCAGCACGTAGTCGGCCATGGCGCCGTTGCCGATCCAGCGTTTGGTGCCGTTGAGCACCCACTCGTCGCCGCTGCGGGTGGCCGTGGTCTCCATCATTCGGGAGATGTCGGACCCGTGTCCCGGTTCCGTCAGGGCGAAGGCCCCGATCTTCTCCAGGGCCAGGAGGCCCGGCAGCAGACGTTCCCGCTGCTCGGGCGAACCGAGCTCGTCGATGGCCGTGGCGAACAGCTCGTGGTGCACACCGTAGAACGTGGAGATCGAGGTGTCGGCCCGGGTCAGCTCCATCTGCAGCAGACCCGTGAGCAGGTGGCTGGTCGCGGCAGCACCGGTCGCGGCGAGGTTCTGCGCGGCAAGGCGGGGCAGCAACTCGAACGGGAACTCGGCGCGGTTCCAATAGTCCACGGCGAGAGGGCGCACCTCGGCCTGGTAGAACGACCGCGCGGCGGCCAGCCTCTCCCGCTCATCCGGTGTGAGCAGGTCGGTGACGAAGATCAGGTCGGCGTCAGGGTAGGGCGCCTCTTCCCGGCCGAGCCCCAGCTCCTGCCCCAGCCCCAGCTCCTGCCCGCCGAGCGGCGCGAAGAACGCGTCGACGGATGCCTCCGTCACCTCGCCGAGGCTCGCCGGCGACCACCGGGGGCAGCGGTCCTTGTCGATCACCTGGGCCCGGATACCCTCCTGCAGCTCGCTCCGCTGCAGGAAACGAAGCGTCACCCGGTATTCCTGGTCGAGCACCTCGTCCAGGCCCGGGAGCCGCCGGGCCCGGCGCAGCGAGGCCAACGTGACCGCGAGGGCGGTCGGAGACCGCGTGAGGATGAGGGCGGCGGCTTCGCGGGCGGCTTCCACGGGGGAGCGCTGCAGGGCGGCGACGATCTCGCCCACGTCGTCGAACGCGTAACACCGGTCGATCCAGTGCCGCTGGGCGAACAGGGCGGACGGCGGGGGCGTCTCGGCCAGGGCGCGCACCGCCTCGGCCGCGTCGGTCCCGGCCAGGGCGCGGGCCAGCGCGGGGAGCCGGTCGCTCGGAATGAAGTGGTCCGCCAGGCCCAGCGCGATGGCGTCGGACCCGGAGACCAGGGCGCCGGTCAGGGCGAGGTGGGTGCCGAGCTCGCCGGGCGCGTGGGACAGCAGCCAGGTTCCGCCGACGTCGGGGACGAAGCCGATGGCGGTCTCCGGCATCCCCAGCCGGGTGCGCTCGGTCACGATCCGGGTGTTCGCATGGCCGGAGACGCCGACCCCGCCGCCGAGCACGACGCCGTCCATCACGGCCACGTACGGTTTGGGATAACGGTGAATCTGCGCGTTCAGATGGTACTCGTCGGCGAAGAACCGGGCGGCCTCGGCCTCGGCCTCGGCCTCGGCGTCAGCGTCCGCTCGATCGTCCGCGCCCGCGTCCGCACCGCGGTAGATCGCCACGATGTCGCCCCCGGCGCAGAGACCCCGGTCACCGCTGCCGGTCAGCAGGACGGTCTCGACCAGACCGTCGGCGGCCCAGTCGGCGAGCACCGCGGACATCTGTCGGATCATCGCGTGGGTGAGGGCGTTCAGGGCCGCCGGGCGGTTCAGGACGATCTGGGCGAGCCGCCCGTCTCGGCGCAGCAGTAGGTCCGGCCGGTCGTCCATGATCTCGAGCATGGACCCCACGCTACCGGCGCCGACTCCGATCAGACGGGTTCACTCACCGGCGACTCAGAATCGGGGAGCAGCTCCGCCCTCGCCGACGACGATCTCCTCTCCACAGACGGTGAACCCCAGGCGACGCAGGTGCAGCCCGCCGAACATCAGAGGCTGCAGTAGCGCGCCGACAGCGGAGACAACCCACAGCCCGCGCGGCATCGTTGTCCGCGCCATCACCTCTCGCCGCAGGTTGGCCGTGCCGTAGACCACGCTCCAGAACGCCAGGGTGAAGATCGCCAGGTAGACCAGGTAGAAGCCGTTGTAGGCCCGCTCGATCACGTAGATGCCGTACGCGTAGAAGAGGTAGCCGAGCAGGCCGAGCGCGAGTAGCTGCTGCCGGCGCCGATTGGAACGGGCAAGCGCGGCGTACACACGTGAGTGTCAACGCCCCAATTCGGGACGTTCCGTTGTCGGGAGGTGGTCCCATTCGTCCCTGGCCTTTGGCTGGCCTTTGGCTGTCCTTCCGTCGTTGCCGGTCAGGACGTGCGCGCAGCAACCGATTCGTGAACCGTCACTTTCGGCGCCGCGGGAGTGAACTGTTTGGTGGTGATGAGGACTCCAACGAGAACCAGAGGCACGATCCATCCGGACCACCCAAGAATGGTGGCCTGAGTCGTGTCGATTGACTCACCGGCGGCGGCGAAGACGAGAGAGAATCCGGCGGCGGCGTTGAACGCGCCGTGGGCCAGGGCTGCCGGCCAGACGGAGTCGGAGCGCAGTCGGAGCCATCCGAAGACCGCGCCGACAACGGTGGACATGCCGATCATCATGGTCAGGCCCAGCCAGCCCGGGGCTCCCGGATAGTTGTAGCCGAGCAGGATGAGTGGGGCATGCCACAACCCCCAGATCACTCCCGAGAGCAGTAGTGCCGGTACCGTGCCGAGTCGCATGAGCTTGGGCAGCAGCCAGCCGCGCCAGCCGAGCTCCTCACCGAGCGCCGGAACCAGATTGATGAACGCTCCGACCAGCACGTTGATGAATTGGAGTCCGACCAGGACAGCGATCGGGATCGGAAGTTCGGATGCGCCCGCCGACGCCATTTGGGCATCGAGCATTTCCTGGAAGGCCGAGAATGTCACGAAGTCGGCGGGATAGACGCCCAGCACAGCGCCGATGGGGAGTGCGACGAGAATGAGGGCCACGGGAACGGTGAGGCCGAGCGCGAGGTAGCCGATGAAGCGACCGGCCGGCTTCAACGGCCACAATCCGAGCACCCGGGCTTTGTCCCGGGGTCGTTCGATGGCGAACACGACGATGATCGCTGCGATCGCCGGCGTGAACATCATGGCCAGTGCGACCACCGCGAACAGTGGGTCAGCGAGTCCGTCACCCAGCCAGAGCGGCAGTGATAGCAGCCAGGAGAGCCCGAAGGCGATCAGCAGAAAGACGAATATTGAAAGTGCGTTCTTGCTCATGACTGACCCTTCGTTGTTGCATCGCCTCGACCGGCCTGGGTTGGCCTCGTCGTGCGGGTGTGCGGTGGTTATGCGGAGTTCGAGAGCACTCCCGAGCATAAACCATTACGGGCAGTTCCGTAACGTCTAGTTGCGTAACCCCGCCAATTCTGTTACGTTACTGATAATTACGTAAGAGGGAGTTGGTTTCGATGTCCGAGTCGCAGATGGCGCCGCGCCGCCCCGGTGGTCGCGGCAGCGATATCGGGCGTCCCCGTGACCCGGACATGGATCAGGCCATCCTTCGGGCGACGATTGAGTTGCTCTCCGAGGTCGGCTACGTCCGCGTTTCGGTGGCGGAGGTCGCCCGGCGGGCGGGGGTGAGTAAGCCGGCCATCTACCGGCGGTGGTCGCAAAAGTCCCAGCTTGTCGTCGAAGCGATGGTCACCCAAATGCGTCCCGGAAACGACAATGATTCCGGCAGCGCCGCCGACGATTTGATTGCCTTGACCGACCAGCTGATCGACCTCTTGACCCTGACGCCCCTCGGCCGCGTGCTGCCTGGCCTGGTGGCAGAGATGGCCGCCGATCCGGTACTCGCCGCCAGCTACCGCAATCTGATCATCAAGCCGAATGTGCGGCACTGGCACGCGGCCATCGAGCGCGGAATCGCCTCCGGCGAGCTCGCGGGCGATACGGATGTCGATTTCGTGATCAACGCCCTCGTCGGCCCCCTGTATTTCAACCTCCTGATCACGGGAGAGCCCATCGCGGCCGGCTACGCACGTGCGGCCGTCCACCTTGTCTTCGCCCGTTACAAAACCGCTTCCAGCTAGTACCCGCACGTCGGCACCTTTTTGGCTTGACGCCTTCAGTTGACCGCATCGTTCGAACGCGCCTGCGCCGCACAGCGCCCGCGCCGATCGAACGCGCTCACCGCACGATCAATTTCCATCCCATCTCCCCTTCCGACAGGAAAAGACATGACCGACAACCCAACCCCCCACCCCCTTGAGATTCGCTCCGCGACAGCCATCCCCGCGTCGGCCATTGCATCGGCGAGGGGACTGGTGAAGACCTATGGGCGGGGCGACACGGCGGTGCAGGCTTTGGCGGCTGTCGATGTTGATTTCACTCGTGGTGAGCTGACGGCGATCATGGGCCCGTCCGGGTCGGGCAAGTCCACCCTCCTGCACTGTATGGCGGGCCTGGACACAATCACCTCCGGGACCGTGACGATTGACGGCGAAGACGTCGGCCGGATGAACCAGCGCCAACTGACGAAGCTGCGCCGCACCCGTCTGGGGTTCATCTTCCAGGCCTTCAACCTGGTTCCTACGCTCACCGCGGCGGAGAACATCACATTGCCGCTGGACATCGCCCGCAGGCCGGTCGATCGTGCGCACTTCGACCAGGTCGTGGCCGCCGTGGGGCTTGAGTCCCGCCTGCACCATCGCCCCAGCGAGCTGTCTGGAGGTCAACAGCAGCGAGTCGCTTGCGCCCGGGCGCTCGTCGCCAAACCCGCGGTGATCTTCGCCGATGAGCCCACCGGTAATCTCGATTCGAGGGCGGCCACCGAGTTGCTGGGCTTTCTGCGCCGGTCCGTCGACGACCTAGGCCAAAGTGTCGTCATGGTCACCCATGACCCCCGCACGGCCACCTATGCTCACCGAGTTCTGTTCTTGGCCGATGGCGGGCTCGTTGGCGAGTTGGTAAACCCCACACAGGCATCCGTGCTCGAGGTGCTCGGCAGCCTCGACGCTGCACCCACTGCGGACAATGGCAACGCCGACAACGACGCCGACGATTCTGCAATGCTTCTCCCGGTGCGTGTCTGATGCGCCGCGTGGCGTTGCGCGGAATACGCGCGCATCTCGTGCGATTCGTCCTGTCGGTTCTGGCTGTCGCGCTTGGGGTCGCCTTCGTGGCCGGCACTTTCTCCTTGCGCACAATGATGTCTTCCACATTCTCCGGGATCGTGGACTCGACCCTGCTCGGTGACGCATATGTTCGCGGAGCCGAACCTGCGCTCGGGCGCAGCATGACCGGCACAACCGGCGAAACCCGCAATACCGTGCCAGCCGGTCTCGCCGATCGGATCGCCACAGTGCGCGGTGTCGATCAGGCGTTCGCCGAGATTTCCGGCCCGATCGTCCTCGTCGGGAAAGACGGTACCGCGGTCCAGAGCACCCAGTCGCCCAGCTTCGGGGTGGCGCTGTATCCCGACGACGCCACGGTCACGATCGCCTCCGGTCGCGCCCCCAATGGACCGACCGAGATCGGCCTCGAGTCCGCAACCCTGACGTCATCCGGCTTGTCGGTGGGAGACCGGACACAAGTCGTTGTGGCCGGCGAAATTCGCACTGTTCAGATCACCGGAAAAATCTCGATGGGAACCGCATTGGCCGGGGCCACAATCGTGTACCTCGACGTTGCGACCGCGACGGCGATCTATGCCCCGGACGGTATGGTGTCCACGATCGCCGTGTATGCACACCCGGACGTGACCGAAACCAGCCTGGTCGCGAACCTGGCCCCGGTGCTTTCGCGCGATCAGACGGCCGTGGCCGAGGCTCTCACCGGCGACGCGATGCGAGCCGAGGCGCGCACGGACATCGAAGCTCAGCTTGGGTTCGTGCAGGCGTTCATGTTGGTGTTCGCAGGCATCTCGCTATTCGTCGGGGCCTTCATCATCTCGAACACGTTCTCCATGTTGGTGCGTCAGCGCACTCGCGAGTTCGCCCTGTTACGCGCCGTAGGAGCGTCGCCGACCCAGGTGTTCGCGTCCATCCTGACTCAGGCCGCCGTTGTGGGTCTGCTCGGGTCCGCGCTGGGCATCGCCGGGGGCCTCGGCCTGGTCTCGCTGCTTCGAATCGGCTTCGATCAGGTCGGCATGGACCTCTCAGGATCTATCCCGCTTGACGCTCCGACCGTGATCGTCTCGTTGCTTGTCGGTACCGTCGTGGCCGTCGTGGCGGCCGCCCTGCCGGCCCGCCGCGCAGCCCTCACCGCGCCGGTCGAGGCGATGCGCGAGACGACGGCGACCGAAAGGTCTCTGCTTGTGCGCACTATCGTCGGCGGTGTCCTCACCACCCTGGGTGCCGCAGGGCTCGTCGTGGCGCTACTCGCGCCCGACAGCGACGGGTCAGCTCTGGTCGGCGTCGGTGCGGGGCTGCTCGCCCTCGGCACGCTGCTTCTGGCCCCGTTCCTCGTTCGCCATTGCCTGGGAGTGCTCGCCGCGGTGTTCGTCGCGGCAGTCCGGCCGCTGGGCAGGCTGGCCCGCGCAAATGTCGCCCGCAACCCGAGACGCACCGCGAACACCGCCAGCGCGCTGATGGTCGGCATGGCACTGGTCGGGGCCGCCTCGGTCCTGGCTGCCTCGGCCACGGTCTCCACCCGCGCGATCGTCGACGACGGCTGGACGTCGGACTTCTCCATTCGGTCGACTACCGGAGTGCCCGTCGGCGCGGTGGCAGACATCCGTGCGCTGGACACTGTCGGCGCGATGGACGTGCTCGCCTACGGCCCCACCGTCGTCGTCGGCCCGGGGGAGAGGGCAGGCACGCAGGATGCCTCGTTTGCCGTCGGAATCCCTGCCGAGGCGTTCGGGCGCACCATCGACCTCGATGTCGTGGAAGGTTCCCTGGACACCCTTGCCAACGGCGCCGTCGCGGTGAAGGCGGCGACCGCGAAGGAACGCGGCTGGTCTCTCGGTGACACGGTGACGTTCGCCTCCCGCGCCGGTGCCGTGTCGGCGTCGGCGCGGGTGGGTGCAATCATCGACTCGAACCTTGTGAGCGTTCCCATCGTCATGTCCGACCGGCTTCTCGCCCAAGTCGTTCCCCCAGGTCAGGTGACAATCGAGTTTCTGCTCGTCAACGCTGCTCCTGACGTGACTGCGGCGACCCTGCGCGCCGACCTGGTCAAGGCGGTCGGCCCATATGTGGTGCTCTCGGTATCAGACAAGGGTGACTTTGCGGACGACCTTGCGGGCCAGGTCAACCAGATCCTGGTGATTCTCTATGCGCTCCTCGGGCTCTCGATCATCATCGCCATCCTCGGCATCGTCAACACATTGGCCCTGTCGGTAATCGAGCGCACCCGCGAAATCGGCCTCATGCGCGCCGTCGGCCTCGGCCGGCTCCAACTGGCGGGGATCATCACCATCGAGAGCGTCCTGACGGCCCTGTTCGGCACCGTCGTCGGCATTGTTCTCGGCGTCGCCGTTGCAGCAGTGATGCCGACCGTATTCAACGGGGTCGGCCTGACCACGCTGGCCATTCCCTGGGCGCAGCTCGCCGGAATGCTCGTCCTGGCTGTCGTCGTCGGCGTGCTGGCCGCACTATGGCCAGCGTCCCGGGCCGCCCGACTGCCCGTGCTCGACGCCGTCGCATCCGACTGAGTCACCACCACCACACCCGCGCAACTCACCCCAATGAAAACGAAGGCACACCATGTCAGCCACGCGCACGGACCGCGTCGAAAACTCTCTTCCCCGACAGATTCGAGAGGCGACCCGATGAGAGCCTTTCTGCGGTGGTTCGTCGTTGTCGTGCTCGTCGGGCACGGTCTCATCCATCTGCTCGGCGCAGCCAAGGGGTTTGGCTGGGCGGAGGTGGAGGCTCTAACCGAACCGATCGAACCGGCGCTCGGTGTGGTCTGGTTGACCGCCGCGATCGTGGTCGTAGCGACTGGGGTGCTGGTCGCAGCCCGCAATCGCATGTGGTGGGTCGCCGGCGCCGCCGGAGTCGTGATCTCGCAGATCGCAATCCTCACCTCGTGGAGCGACGCCAGAACAGGAACGCTGGCCAACCTTCTGCTGCTGGCCGCTCTCGGATACACCTTCCTGTCCCACGGCCCAACGAGTTACCGTGCCGAGTACCGGCGTCGCGTCCAGGCCGCGCTCAGCGAATCCCCTCCGGGCACAGGTACGGCCCTGACCGAAGCAGACCTGGCCCACCTGCCCGGGTTGGTCGCCGAGCACGTACGGCGCTCCGGGGCCGTCGGTCAACCCCGGGTGACCGCTCTGCGCGCCAATATTCACGGCCGAATACGTGCCAGTGCGACGTCGCGGTGGATGACGTACACCGGCGAGCAGGTCAATACTTTCGGGCCCGCGCCCAGCCGGTTGTTCTGGATGGACGCCACGATGGTCGGCCTGCCGGTCGATGTCCTGCACGTCTTCGTCGGGCGCACCGCCACCATGCGCGTCAAGCTGTGCTCGGTGCTGCGGATGGTGAACGTCGCGGGGCCGGAGATGGACCGGGCCGAAACCGTGACACTGTTCAACGACCTTTGCATCCTCGCCCCCGCGGCGCTCATTGACGCACCCATCGTCTGGCAGTCCCTCGACGACAGCCATGTCCGCGGTGTTTTCACCAACGGTGCGCAGACCGTGACCGCCGACCTGACCTTCCGCGATGGCGACCTCGTCGACTTCATCTCCGACGATCGGATGAGCACCTCTTCGGACGGCTCGACCTTGTCACCTCAACCCTGGTCGACACCCCTGAGCGACTATCGTTCCTTCGGCACCCGGCGACTCGCCACCCGCGGGGAAGGCCGTTGGCACCCCACAGCCCCACACGACGAATTCGTCTACCTCGAATACAACCTCGACACCATCACCTACACACCCTCCGCCACAGCGGGCGATGGCGGTGCGATCAATCCGCACTCGGCCAGCACCCGCCAGCTTCCGCGCGTAATCTGAATGTGTGAATTCAGCAGGAACGACCGACGACGCGGCGCAGGGCGAGAGCGCCATCAATCAGGTGACCTCGTTGCCGCTCGACCTGGCCGCGCATGTCGCGGCCGTCTCCACCGGATCCTGCGGAGCCGTCGTGACCTTCATCGGCCAGGTGCGCGACCACGATCCCGACGCCGCCGGGCAGGTGACCGGCCTGGATTACAGCGCGCATCCGGATGCCGGCCGCATCCTGTCCGAGATCGTCGCCCGGTTCTCCCTCGAGTACCCGCAGGTGAACCTGTCGGTCAGTCACCGGATCGGCCACCTCGAGGTGGGCGACCTGGCCCTGGTCGCGGCTGCGGCGAGCGCACACCGGGCCGTCGCCTTCGAGGCGTGTGGGCGACTGGTCGAGACCGTCAAGCTCGAGCTGCCGATCTGGAAGAAACAGTACGAGGTCGACGGGTCGACCGGCTGGGTGGGCCTGACCTGATTCGACGTACCGGTTTATTAAACCGGACGTGTATCCTGTTTATTAGCGCACGGCTCGGTCGTGCCACTGAGGAGGATCCATCCCATGACCGCCGAACCCATCACGCTGACCACCGCGCACACCTGCAACTGCAACCATGACGACGCCGAGACCATCGTGCTCGACGGCCGCACCATCCCGCACGCGGTCCGCCACGCGGCCATCTTCGGCGCCCTGGAGTCCATCCAGCTCGGCTTCTCGCTCGATCTGATCGCCCCGCACGACCCGCTGCCCCTGCTGGCACAGTTGGAGAAGGCGCGTCCCGGCGCATTCACCGTGTCGTACGTGGAGCGTGGCCCGGAGGCCTGGCGCATCCGCTTCACCCGCGCCGCCTGACACCCGATAGTCGACACCACCGTGCACGGCAACGGGCGACTGGCATTCCTGCTGCTGGGCGGACTCTCCCTGCTGGCCGGACTCGACGGGGCACTGCTCCTGCTGGGCCTCTCGGCGCCGGTGGTCACCGCACGCCTGGCGGATGTGCACGGACCCCTGATGGTCTTCGGGTTCGTGGGCACCGTGGTCGTGCTGGAGCGGGCCGTCGCCGTGCGCAAGAACTGGGCCTTCCTGTCGCCGGGGCTGCTCGGCCTCGGTGGCCTGGCGCTCATGTCGCCGCTTCCCCTGATGGTCGGCCAGCTCGCCTTCGTCGCCGGGTCCGCCGTGCTCCTGGTCATCTACCGGGCGATCTGGCTCCGGCAGCCGTCGACGTCCGCCGCGGTGCAGGCGCTCGGTGCCCTGCTCGGCCTCACGGCCACCGTGCTCTGGCTCGGAGGCGTCCCGGTGCCCGTCCTGGTGCCCGCGATGACGCTCTACCTGGTCCTCACGATCGCCGGTGAGCGGCTCGAACTCGCGCGCATCTCACCATCCGTCGACCACCGGGCCGAAATCCGGATGCTGGCCGCCGGCCTGGTCCTCACCCTCGGCACCGTTCTCGCTCTCGTCTGGCCCGTGCTCGGCTACCCCGTTCTCGGGCTCGGGTTACTCGGGCTGGTGGCCTGGCTGTTCCGGCACGACGTGGCGACCCGGCTCATCCGCAGCACCGGTCTGCCTCGGTATATGGCCGCGTGCCTGCTGGCCGGGTACGGCTGGCTGCTTGTCGTGGGTGCCAGCTGGGTCATCGTCGGCCCGAGCTTCTCCGGTCCCGGCTACGACGCCGTGCTGCACGCCGTCTTCCTGGGGTTCGTGATGTCGATGATCATGGCGCACGCCCCCACCATCCTGCCGGCCGTCCTGCGCCGGCCGCTGCCGTACCGCCCGGTGCTCTACCTGCCGGTGCTGCTGCTGCACGTCTCCCTGCTGGTGCGCATCCTCCTCGGCGACGCACGCGACCTGCCCGCACTCGTGCAGTGGGGCGGCGTGGCCAACGTCGTGGCGGTGCTCCTGTTCGTGCTCCTGGCCGTGATCTCGGTGCTGCGCGGGGTGCCGCGCCGCCAGCCCCGGCCCAGCCAGCCAAACCCTCAACTGAAAGTCACACCATGAATCGCCGACTGTGGCACCGCATCACCGGGCTCCTGACTCCGGCGTGGCTCCTCCTCACCCTCATCGCCGTGCTCATCCACCGCTTCATCCCGGTCGCGCCGTGGCTGATGGTGCACCTCCTGTTCCTGGGCGCCGTGAGCACCGCGATCCTGGTCTGGAGCCAGCATTTCGCCGACACCCTGCTCCGGCACCCGGCCCCCGGCGGACGCGCCTCGCTCGCCGCACGGCTCGGCGCGCACACCGTGGGGGCGGTGCTCGTGATCACCGGCATCGTCGGCGGCTGGTGGCCTCTCGTGCTGGCCGGCGGCATCCTGGTCGGCGCGAATGCCCTCGCCCACGCCCTGCTGCTGTTCCGCCAGTCGCGGGGAGCGCTGCCGGCCCGGTTCGCGCCGCTGGTGCGGTACTACATCGCGGCCGGAATCGCGCTGGCCATCGGCGTGGCCCTGGGCGTGCTGATGGCGCGCACCGACATCGACGGCGACCCGTTCGAGCGCATGTTCATCGCCCACATCGGGCTCAACCTGTTGGGCTGGGTCGGCCTGACCGTCATCGGCACGGTGGCTCTGCTCTGGCCGACGGTGCTGCACGCCCGGGTGCAGACGACGCGCGCCTCGAACCGTGGAACCCTGCCGCTGTTCCTGGCCGGCCTCGCCGTGCTCGGCCTCGGCCTGCTGATCGACCAGCGGCTGGTCGCCGCCGCGGGCGTGCTGCTCTACCTGGTCGGCCTCGGACTGGTGCTGGTAGAAGCCGTGCGCCTGGCCAGGCAGTCCCCGGCCGTCACCTTCGCCGGCTGGAGCCTCGGCGCCGCCCTCGCCTGGTTCTTCGCCTGCGTGCTCGGGTTCGGCCTGCTCGTGGCGTTCGCGCCGAGTTGGGTTCTCGCGGCCGACCGGCTCGAGCAGCTGGTGCCGGTGTTCGCGGTCGGCTTCGCCGCCCAGATCCTGCTCGGAGCCCTCAGCCACCTGCTGCCGGTCGTGCTCGGCGGGGGACCGCGGGTCTCCAAGGCCACGGCCCGCGAACTCGAGCGCGGCGGCCTGTTCCGGGCGATCGTCGTCAACGTCGGCCTGATTCTGTACCTGTTGCCGGTGCCCAGCCTGGTGAAGGTCACCCTCTCCCTGCTCGTCGTCGGCACGCTCGCCTCCTTCCTGGTGCTGATGACGCGGGCCCTGCGGCAGAACCGCCGGCTGCGCGGGGCGACGGATGCGACGCCCTCCGGGCGTGCGTCGGCGTCACCGCAGGTTGCCCCGGCACCGCCACGCCGCACCGGCGCGACCATCACGGCCGTCGGCGCCCTGCTCCTGGCCGTGACCCTGGGGATCGCCCTGGACCCGGCCGCCGCCGGGATCGCGAGTGGCGGGGCATCCGTCGGCGCGGCCTCCGGCGACGTGGAGCCGACCGGCCACACGACCACGGTCGACGTCGAGATGATCGACACCCGCTTCAGCCCGGACAGCATCGAAGTGCCGGTCGGTGACACCCTGGTGATCAACCTGACCAACGCCGACGACATGGTGCACAACCTGGTGCTCGCCACCGGGGCGGTCTCCGGTTCCATCGCCCCCGGTGCCGGCCTGGCGTTCGATGCCGGCGTCGTGGGGGCCGACGTCGAGGGCTGGTGCTCGATCGCCGGGCACAAGCTTCTGGGCATGGTGTTCACAATCGTGGCCGTGGGCTCTGGCGGGGCGGATCCTGCCGCCGGCGACGAGCCCCTGGCGATGGATCACGGCCCCGCAGCCGCAGCCGCCGGCGTCGCGCCGAGCGCGGCGGACGACCTCGACCTGATGCGGGAGCCGGACGCCGACTTCGTCGCCCGCGACCCGGTGCTGGAGTCCGCAGGGGCGGAGACCGTGCACACCCTGACCATGCGGGTGGAGGACGTGGAGACCGAGGTGTCGCCCGGCGTCACCCAGACCCTGTGGACATTCAACGGCACCGCCCCCGGCCCGACCCTGCACGGCAAGGTCGGCGACGTCTTCGACATCACCTTCGTCAACGACGGGTCGATCCAGCACTCCATCGACTTCCACGCGGGTGCACTCGCGCCCGACCGGCCCATGCGCAGCATCAATCCGGGGGAGAGCCTGACCTACCGGTTCACCGCGACCCGGTCGGGGATCTGGCTCTACCACTGCAGCACGATGCCCATGTCGGTGCACATCGCGAACGGCATGTTCGGGGCCGTGATCATCGATCCACCCGGGTTGACCGCGGTCGACCGGGAATACGTCCTTGTGCAGTCGGAGCTCTACCTCGGAGCGCAGGGCGGGGAGGCCGACGCCGACAAGGTGGCGGCGCAGTTCCCCGACCTGGTGGTTTTCAACGGCAGCGCCAACCAGTACGGCGCTCGCCCGCTGACGGCGAAGGTGGGCGAGAAGGTGCGCATCTGGGTGCTCGACGCCGGCCCGAACGTGGGCAGCTCCTTCCACATCGTGGGCGGCCAGTTCGACACCGTCTACAAGGAGGGCGATTACCTGTTGCGTGACGGCGGCAGCACCGGCACGGGTGGCGCCCAGGTGCTCGACCTGGCCGTGGCCCAGGGCGGTTTCGTCGAGCTGACCTTCCCCGAGGCGGGCAACTACCCCTTCGTCAGCCACGTCATGTCCGACGCCGAGAAGGGTGCCCGGGGGATCGTCCGGGTGGCGCCGTGAGATCGACTCGGCAGTCCGGTCAGACCCCCGGCCAGGTCGTGATCGAACTCCACCGCTGCCCGGCGAAGACACCGTGACCGTGGCCAGGCGGCGGGTGCCGCTGCAGAGCACCTGCGCGCGTCCGCATCCGTGCAACGCCGTCATGCGGCTCACCATTCTCGGCCAGGTCCCGATCTTCCGCGACCTGTCGGCCGAAGACCTGGCCGACCTGGCCGACCGGATGCTGTCCCTCTCCTGGGCTCCCGGAGACACGCTGTTCGCCGCCGGCGAGCCGGCCGGGCACGTGTTCGTGCTCGCCGCCGGCCAGGCGAAGGTGTTCCGCTCCACCTCGTCCGGGCAGTCCACGAGCCTCGACTTCATCGGCCCGGGAGACGTGCTGGGCTCCCTGACGGCGCTCGACGCGGGCCGGTACCCCGAGACGGCGGTCGCGCTGGTCACCACCTGCGCCCTGCGCCTGGAGACCGCCGCCTTCCGACAGGTGATGCTCACGCATCCGCCGGTGGCGTTGCGCGTGCTCGACGTCGTCGTCGACCGTCTGCACCGGGCCCGGTCGATGGAGGCCGAGCAGGCCTCCGCCACCGTTACCACGCGGGTGGCGGCCACCCTGCTGCGCCTCGCCGACGCCTTCGGCGTGCCGGGGGAGACGGTCGGCACAACCCTGATCCAGCTGCCCCTGACCCGCGCCGACCTGGCCGCCATGACCGGCACGAGCGCCGAGTCGGCGTCCCGCGCCATGAGCGGCCTGCGCCGGCACGGACTCATCGATTCGGGTCGGCGCTGGACTGCCGTGCTCGACCGGCCCGGCCTGATTGCGGCAAAGTGACGGCCGTCATGGTCGCCGCCGCCGCGGGTTCGTAACGTCGTTGTCATGACAACGAACACCGCAACCCCGACATCCACCCCGACATCCACCCCGACATCCACCGTGCACACCATCCTGCGGGCCGACGGCTTCTCCTGCCCGTCCTGCGTCGCCAAGATCGAGAAGCAGATCGGCCGCCTCACCGGAGTCAGCGCCGTGACCGTGTTCTTCGCCACCGCCCGAATCGAGATCGACCACGACCCGGCCGTCGTCGGCACGGATGCCCTCATCGCCGCCGTCGGCAAGGCCGGCTACACCGCCCGCCTGGCCGCGTTCTGACCCGGTGACCCGGGGGGAGTGAGCTGACCATCGTGCGCCGCCACCTGATTCCCATCATTTCCGGCGGGTTGATCGCCGCCGCCTGGCTGCTCGGCCTCCTGCCGGTGCCCGCCATCGTCGCCGACTCGGCGATGGTGGCGGCCGCGGCCGTGGCCGGCTTCCCGATCCTGCGCACCGCCGGGCGCGCGCTGCTCGCCCGGGTCGTCGGCATCGACCTGCTCGTCTCGGTCGCCTCGATCGGCGCCGTCGTGCTCGGCGAATACGGGGAGGCCGCCGCCGTGACCTTCCTGTTCGCGATCGGGCACGCTCTCGAAACGGCCACCCTCAACCGCACCCGCTCCGCCCTGACCGCGCTCGTGGCACTGGCCCCCGACGTCGCCCTCGTGCTGCGGAACGGCGAGCAGGTCGAGGTCCCGGCCGGGTCCGTGCAGACCGGGGAGACCATCCTGGTCAAGAACGGCGCGCGGGTGCCCGTCGACGGCACCGTGCAGCAGGGCGCCGGCACGCTCGACGAGGCCTCCATCACGGGTGAGTCCCTCCCGGTGGACAAGAGCGCCGGAGACGGGGTCTTCGCCGGCACGATCTCGACCGGCGGCTTCCTCCAGGTGCTGGCCACCGAGGTGGGCGCGGCCACCACCCTGGCCCACATCGTGCACCGGGTCGAGGAGGCCCAGGAGGCCACGGCCCCGACCCAGGTCTTCATGGACCGGTTCTCGGCCTGGTACACCCCCGGCATCCTGGTGCTCGCCATCGTGGTGGGGCTGGTGACCGGTGACGTGCTCCTGGCGCTGACCCTGCTCGTGATCGGCTGCCCCGGCGCCCTGGTCATCTCCATCCCGGTCGCGATCGTCGCCGGGATCGGCCGCGCCGCGCAGCTGGGAATCCTGATCAAGGGCGGGGAGTTCCTCGAGACCGCCGCGAAGATCACCGTCGTCGCCGTCGACAAGACCGGCACCCTCACCCGAGGCCGCCCGGCCCTGACGGACGTCGTGGTGCTGAACCCCGACCTGACCCGTTCGGAGGTGCTCGGCTGGGCCGCGCGGGCGGAGGACGGCTCCGAGCATCCGCTGGCCGGAGCGATCGTGCAGGCCGCCGCGCAGGACGGTGCCCTGCCGGAACACATCATCTCGGTGCCCGGGCAGGGCATCGTCGCCGCGGTGGCCGGCCACACCGTGCTGGTCGGCAATCCGGCCCTGCTGCATGCCCGCGGGGTTCGGGGCACGGATGCCGCCACCGCGGTGGCCGACGAACTCGCCGCCCGCGGGCGCACGCCGCTGATCGTCGTGCTCGACGGCGTCATCGCCGGTGTTCTGGCCGTGGCCGACGAGGTGCGCCCCGACGCCGCCGACATGGTGGCGGCGCTGCACGCCGCCGGGGTCGCCCGGGTCGTCATGCTCACCGGCGACGGCCCGCGCGTGGCGCAGGCCGTGGCCGCCGATGTCGGGATCGACGAGATCCGGTCGTCGCTGCTGCCGGGCGACAAGCTCGATGTCGTCTCCGGGCTGCGGCGGGACGGCCACGTCGTGGCGATGGTGGGAGACGGCGTCAACGACGCCCCGGCCCTGGCCACGGCGGACATCGGCATCGCGATGGGCGCGGCCGGTTCGGCCGTCGCGGTCGAGACCGCCGACATCGCTCTGATGGGCGACAACCTGCTGATGCTCCCCGCCGCCGTCGACCTGGCCCGCCGCACGGTGCGCGTCATGCACCAGAACGTGGCTCTCGCCCTAGTCACGGTGGCCCTGCTGCTGGCCGGGGTGCTGCTCGGCGGCGTGACCATGGCCGTCGGCATGCTCGTGCACGAGGCATCCGTGCTGATTGTGATCGTGAACGCGATGCGCCTGGTGCGCCGGTCCGGGCCGCGTGCGGAACCGGCAGCACGGAAAAAGTCGGAGAAATCAGAGAAATCGGAGAAACAGGAGATGATGGCCTGATGACGTCGTCCTACCCCGTGTCGAGCTACCGCACGCTCGCCTCGTTCAGCAGGATCCAGCTGCTGTACTTCCTGCAGCAACGCGGGACGATGACGGTGGGGGACCTGGCGGAGGCCACCGGTCTGCACCACAACACGGCCCGGGAGCACCTCCAACGCCTGATCGGCGATGGTTTCGTCACCTGCCGGCCGGAACGAAAGGACTCCAAGGGCCGGCCCCGGATGCTGTACAGCGCCGCAGCCGGCCCGGACCACGCCGACGGGTCCATCCGGGCGGCGAAGGCTGAGGCCGCCGAGCGCCACGGCGATCAGGTGCGACGGATGCTGCGGGTCGAGGCCGTCATCCACTCGCCGCTGCAGCGGCAACTGGACGCCCTCGACGACCACCTCGACGGGTCCGGCTTCGACGCCCGGCTCGAGATCGACGGTGCCGTCGGCGACCGGGTGCACCTGCACGAGTGCCCGTACAGCGAGATGGTCAAGGCGCACCCGGAGGTCTGCCGGGTGCACTTCGGACTGCTGAAGAGCCTGCTCGAAGGGACCGAGGGCCCGCTGAGCGCCGACGCGCTGCATCCGCTGGTCGAACCCAACACCTGTGTCCTCGACCTGCACCGTTCCGACGTCGAACCCGCCCCGGACGTGCAGCCTCAGCCGGCAATCATTTATCACGGCGTTTCCGGCTTGTAGCGATTTTGGCCGCCCCTGAGACTGGACTCCGAGGGTGGTTGCCGACCGTGGCGACCCCGGGCAGTGCAAGGGGTACGTTGTGAAAACAGTCAAGAATTCGGCCTTCGTCAAGCCGGCCAAGACCCTGCCGGTCAAGCCCGGCATCGACGGCCCCATCGACGACACGATTCTGAAGCTCGGACGGTTCCTGCGCCGCGGCAAGGCCTCGCCCGACCTGCGATCCGTGTTCCTCGAGGGCGGCCGTGACGCCGACTCGTTCTACCGCGACCGCTGGACCCACGACAAGGAGGTGCGGTCCACCCACGGCGTGAACTGCACCGGCTCCTGCTCCTGGAAGGTGTACGTCAAGGACGGCATCATCACCTGGGAGACCCAGCAGACCGACTACCCCTCCGTCGGCCCCGACTCACCCGAATACGAGCCCCGCGGCTGCCCCCGTGGCGCCGCCTTCAGCTGGTACACCTACTCGCCGACCCGGGTCAAGTACCCCTACGTGCGCGGTGTGCTGCTCGACCTGTTCCGCGCGGCGAAGGCCCGCACCGGCGACCCGGTGCTCGCCTGGGCGGAGGTCACCGGTGACCCCGAGAGTGCCCGCGCCTACAAGAGCGCCCGCGGCAAGGGCGGTCTGGTGCGCACCAGCTGGGACGAGGCGTCCGAGATCGTCGCCGCCGCCCACGTGCACACCATCAAGAAGTACGGCCCGGACCGCATCGCCGGCTTCTCACCGATCCCCGCCATGTCGATCGTCTCGCAGGGGGTGGGCAACCGGTTCATCTCCATGCTCGGCGGCACCATGCTCTCGTTCTACGACTGGTACGCCGACCTGCCCGTCGCCTCGCCGCAGGTGTTCGGCGACCAGACCGACGTGCCGGAATCGGCCGACTGGTGGAACTCCTCCTACCTGATCATGTGGGGCTCCAATGTGCCGGTCACCCGCACCCCCGACGCTCACTTCATGGTCGAGGCCCGGTACAAGGGCCAGAAGGTCATCACCGTCTCGCCCGACTACGCCGACAACTCCAAGTTCGCCGACGAGTGGCTGGCCGTGCATCCCGGCACCGACGGTGCGCTCGCGCTGGCCATGGGCCACGTCGTGCTCAAGGAATTCCTGGTCGACCGCCGCACGCCCCGCTTCGTCGACTACATGAAGCGCTACAGCGACTCCGCCTACCTGATCAGTCTCACCCCGCGCGGAGACGCGTACGTTCCCGGCAAGTTCGTGACCGCGGATGCCCTCCCGGGCCTGGACCCGACCGTCGCCAGCGCCGCGTTCAAGCCGGTGCTTCTGGACCAGAACGGCCAGGTGGTCGTGCCCAACGGTTCGATCGGGCACCGTTTCTCCGAGACCGACGTCGGCAAGTGGAACCTCGACCTCGAGGGTGTCGACCCGCTGCTGTCGATCGCGGACGCGCCCGACTACGACCAGGCATCCGTGGCCATCGACATGCCCCGGTTCGACGTGGCTCCGGAGACCGACGAGATCGGTGAGCAGCACGCGGGCGGCGCGGGCGTCATCCGTCGCGGCGTGCCCGTGCGGATGGTGGCCGGCCAGCTGGTCACCACCGTGTTCGACCTGCTGCTCGCGCAGTACGGCGTCGGCCGCCCCGGCCTGCCCGGCGTCTGGCCCACCGGCTACGACGATGCCACCTCGCCCGGCACCCCCGCCTGGCAGGAGGGCATCACCTCGGTGCCGATGCAGGCCGCCGAACGGATCGGCCGCGAGTTCGCGCAGAACGCGGAAGACTCCAATGGGCGCTCGATGATCCTGATGGGCGCCGGAACCAACCACTGGTTCCACTCCGACACCATCTACCGCGCCTTCCTCGCGCTGACCACCATGACCGGCTGCCAGGGCGTCAACGGCGGCGGCTGGGCCCACTACGTCGGCCAGGAAAAGGTGCGCCCGCTCACCGGCTACGGTCAGTACGCGTTCGGCCTGGACTGGGTGCGCCCGCCCCGCCAGATGATCGGCACGGGCTTCTTCTACCTGGCCACCGACCAGTGGCGCTACGACGGCCTCTCCGCCGACACCCTGTCCAGCCCGCTCGGCGTGGGCACCTTCAAGGACCGCACCACCGCCGACTGCCTGGTCGAGTCGACCAAGCGCGGCTGGATGCCCGGCTACCCCACCTTCAACCGCAACTCGCTCGACCTCGTCGACGACGCGGTCGCCGCGGGTGTGGACCCGGCGCAGTACGTGGTCGAGTCCCTCGGCGACGGCACCCTCGAATACGCCATCGAAGACCCGGATGCGCCGGAGAACTTCCCCCGCATCCTGGACATCTGGCGGGCCAATGTGATCGGCTCCTCCGGCAAGGGCAACGAGTACTTCCTCAAGCACCTGCTCGGCACCAAGAACGCCGTGCGCGCCCCCGAATCGCCGCCGGAGAAGCGCCCGAAGACCATGAAGTGGCACGAGACCGCGCCCGAGGGCAAGCTCGACCTGATGGTCACCAGCGACTTCCGCATGACGAGCACCACCATCTTCAGTGACGTGGTGCTGCCGCCGGCCACCTGGTATGAGAAGAACGACCTGTCGACGACCGACATGCACCCGTTCATCCACTCGTTCAACCCGGCGATCGCCCCGCCGTGGCAGGCGAAGACCGACTTCGACATCTTCCACATCCTCGCCGAGAAGATCTCCGAGATGAGCGTGGAACACCTCGGGGTGCGGAAAGACCTCGTCGCCGTTCCACTGCTGCACGACACCCCGGATGCGATGAGTGCCCCGCACGGCATCGTCGACGACGGCCAGGTGCTGGTGCCCGGTGTCACCATGCCCAAGCTGGTCGTGGTCGAACGGGACTACCCGGCCTTCTCCGCCCGGCTCGGCGCCCTCGGGCCGCTGACCGAGAAGCTCGGCATGGTCACCAAGGGCGTCAAGTTCAACCCCGACGTCGAGGTGGCCTACCTCGCGCAGAAGAACGGGCTCGTGACGAGCGGGCCCGCCGCCGGCCGGCCGCAGTTGAAGACCGCCATCCAGGCCTGCGAAATGGTGCTCGCCCTCTCCGGCACGACCAACGGCCGGCTCGGCACGCAGGGCTTCCGCCAGATGGAAGAACGCACCGGCCAGAAGCTGGCGCACCTGGCCAGCGACAACGAGGGCCGCCGCTTCTCCTACCCGGATGTGCAGGGCGCCCCGGTGCCGGTGCTCACCTCCCCGGAATGGTCCGGCAGCGAGCACGGCGGCCGACGCTACAGTGCGTTCACGATCAACGTGGAGCATCTGAAGCCCTGGCACACCCTCACCGGGAGACAACACTTCTACCTCGACCACGACTGGATGATCGAACTGGGGGAGACCCTGCCGATCTTCCGGCCGCCGCTGGACATGCACCGCCTGTTCGATGATTCCATCGTCGGGGCGACCACTGCCACCGGCGCGGCCGGCTCGAAGGGTCGCGCCGAGGTGGCCGTGCGCTACCTCACCCCGCACTCGAAGTGGTCGATCCACTCCGAGTACCAGGACAACCTGATGATGCTGTCGCTGTCCCGCGGCGGGCCCACCATCTGGATGTCCCCGCTCGACGCCGACAAGATCGGGGTGCGCGACAACGAGTGGATCGAGTCCTACAACCGCAACGGCGTCGTCGTGGCCCGCGCGGTGGTCTCGCACCGGATGCCCGAGGGCACCGTGTACATGTACCACGCGAAGGACCGCACCATCAACGTGCCGATCGCGGAGACGAGCGGCATGCGCGGCGGCACGAACAACTCGCTCACCCGGATCCTGCTGAAGCCGAGCCACCTGATCGGTGGCTACGCCCAGCTGTCCTTCGCTTTCAATTACCTCGGCCCGACCGGGAACCAACGCGACGAGGTCACCGTGATCCGTCGACGCAGCCAGGAGGTTGAGTACTAAATGCGCGTAATGGCTCAGATGTCGATGATCATGAATCTCGACAAGTGCATCGGGTGCCACACCTGTTCGGTCACCTGCAAGCAGGTGTGGACCAACCGCACCGGCGTCGAATACGTCTGGTTCAACAACGTGGAGACCAAGCCCGGCGTCGGTTACCCGCGCCGCTATGAAGACCAGGAGAAGTGGAAGGGCGGCTGGCAGCGCAACAAGCGCGGACGCCTGAAACTGCGCTCCGGCGGCCGGATCAAGCGCCTCGCCACCATCTTCAACAACCCCGACCTCCCCGTGATCGACGACTACTACGAGCCGTGGACCTACGACTACGACATGCTGACCAAGGCTCCGCTGAGCACGGAAAGCCCCGTAGCCCGGCCCAAGTCGCTGCTCACCGGCCAGAACATGGACATCAAGTGGTCCGGCAACTGGGACGACGACCTCGGCGGCTCGCAGGAGACCGCGGCCGACGACCCCATCCTCGCCACCATGAGCGAGCACGTGAAGATGGAGTTCGAGAACACGTTCATGTTCTACCTGCCGCGCATCTGCGAGCACTGCCTGAACCCCGCCTGCGTCGCCGCCTGCCCCTCCGGCGCCATGTACAAGCGCGAGGAGGACGGCATCGTCCTCGTCGACGAAGACGGATGCCGCGGCTGGCGCATGTGCGTCTCCGCCTGCCCCTACAAGAAGGTCTACTTCAACCACAAAACGGGCAAGGCCGAGAAATGCACGCTCTGCTACCCGTTGATCGAGCAGGGCAAGCCCACCATCTGCTCGGAGACCTGCGTCGGCCGGCTGCGCTATCTCGGCCTGATGCTCTACGACGCCGACGCGGTCCTCGCGCAGGCCTCGGTCGAGAACGAGCACGACCTGCTGGACGCCCAGCGCGCCTGCTTCCTCGACCCGTTCGACCCGGAGGTCATCGCCGCGGCGAAGGCCGAGGGCATGGAGGACGACTGGATCCTCGCGGCCCAGAACAGCCCGATCTACAAGCTCATCTCCGAGTACAAGGTGGCCCTGCCGCTGCACCCGGAATACCGCACCATGCCCATGGTCTGGTACATCCCCCCGCTGTCCCCGGTGGTCGACGTCATCTCGACCACCAACAACGACGGGGAGGATGCCCGCACCCTGTTCGCCGCCATCGACAAGCTCCGCATCCCGGTGGAATACCTCGCCGGGCTGTTCTCGGCCGGGGACGTCGTCCCCGTCGAGGACTCCCTGCGGAAGCTCGCGGCCATGCGGTCCTACATGCGCGACATCAACCTGGGTCGCGATCGGGACGAGTCGATCCCGGCGGCGGTCGGCATGACCGGCACCGAGATCGAGGCCATGTACCGTCTGCTGGCCATCGCCAAGTACGAGGACCGCTACGTCATCCCCAAGGCGCACGTCGAGACGGCGCGCGAGCTGGAGGAACTCGCCTGCTCGCTCGACACCGACGGCGGCCCCGGCATGGGCGGCCCCACCGCTTCCACGGCGGCCGGCCCCTACGGCAAGACCCCCGGGATGCCGCTGAACGCGACCGTCGACAACTACAACGAGATGGTCGGTAAGGGCGGGGAGCGAACGAAACCGACCACGCCGGGCCGGGTCAACCTGCTGAACTGGACCGGCAACGGTGTGCCGAAGGGCATGTTCCCGCCCAGAACGGCCGATGGCGCCACCGGGAGCCCCGCATGAGGCTGCCGAAGCTGCCGCCCCGCAAGGTCACGGCGCTGCCGCTGTCCGCGGAGGACGGCCGGATGGCGCACATGGCGGCATCCATCCTCCTCGACTACCCGAACGAGGAGCGACGGGCGCGCTTCGCGGCCGTCGCCGCGTCGGTGGCGCTGCTGCCGGATCCGCTCCGCCACGCCTTCGAGGCGTTCCTCAGCGCAGCGGATGCGATGACACAGCAGGAGCTGGAGATCCACTTCACGGCCACCTTCGACCTCAAGCGCAAGTGTTGCCCGTACCTGAGTTATTACGCCGCGGGGGACACCCGTCGCCGCGGCATGGCGCTGGTGCGCTTCGTCGAGGCCTACCGCGCTGCCGGCTGGGAGGTCGCGGCCGATGAACTGCCCGACTACCTGCCGATGGTGCTCGAATTCTCCGCCCTCAGCGACTCGCCGATCGCCCAGGAGCTGCTCGCGGCGCACCGGGACGGGATCGAGGTACTCCGCACGGCGCTCGAGGCCGTGCCGAGCCCCTACGCGCACGTCGTGGAGGCGGTCTCCCTGTCTCTGCCCAAGATCGACGAGGAAACGCGCCAGCGCTACCTCAACCTGGTGAACGAGGGTCCGCCGACCGAGACGGTCGGCATGACCTTCCTCGGCAATCTCAAACCGTTCTCGCCGTCCGGCGCGAACAGCGAGGAAGTACGGGTATGAATCCGCTCGACATTCTGCTCTGGGTGGCCTTCCCCTACGCCGCCGCCGGGGTCTTCATCGTCGGCCACCTGCTGCGCTACCGGTTCGACCAGTTCGGCTGGACCTCGCGGTCGAGCCAGACCTACGAGAACAAGTGGCTGCGCTGGGGTTCGCCGATGTTCCACTACGGGATCCTGATGGTCTTCGGCGGGCACATCGTCGGGCTCTTCATCCCCAAGCCGTGGCTCGAGTTCTTCGGCGTCACCGAGCACATCTACCACCTCGGGGCCACCTGGCTGGGCAGCGTCGCCGCAGTGCTGACCATCGCCGGCCTGGTCATCCTGCTGGTCCGTCGTCGCCTGGTCGCCCGGGTGAAGCTGGTCACCACCGTGATGGACAAGGTGATGTACCTGTTCCTGGCCGGCACGATCGTGTTCGGCACGATCGCGACCGTGCTGTACCAGGTGCTCGGGGCCGGCTACGACTACCGCGGGTCGATCTCACCGTGGATCCGCAGCCTCTACGGCTTCCAGCCGGACCCGGCACTGATGAGCGATGTTCCGTTCTTCTTCCAGCTGCACGTGCTCTCTGCCACAAGCCTGTTCCTGCTGTGGCCCTTCACCCGCCTGGTGCACGTCTTCTCGGCGCCGCTCGGCTACTTCGTGCGGCCCTATATCGTCTACCGCTCGCGGGACGGGCACCGCGGAGCGGGTGCCGTGAAGGCCCGGCGCGGCTGGGAGAAGAGCGAACTTCCCCGCGACACCCGCGACAAGGAAGGCAGCCGCCGCTAGCTGTACCCGGCCAGGACACCCCGCGGGCTGGCCTGATCACCCAGCTCTGCGGTGACGCGCACCTCTCGAACTTCGGCGTGTTCGCCTCGCCGGAACGGCTGCTTCTGTTCGACCTGAACGTCTTCGACGAGACCCTCCCTGGGCCGTTCGAGTACGACGTGCTGCGGATGACCGCCAGTTTCACGATCGGCACCCGGAAGGGCAGGCAACGGAAAGCGGCGGAGGCGATCGGGGAGAACGCGCAGCGGAACGCCGCGAAGGCCCGCAGCCGCAACAGCCGGCAGGCCCTCTCCAAGCTCGCCGAGTACGTCGACGGGCAGTACCGGATCGTCAGCCAGCCGCCGATCGTCATTCCGGCCCGGGAGCTGTTGGATGACCGGCGTCATCTGCTCGAGCGGTTCCAGCTCGTCGACGTGGCCCGCAAGGTCGTGGGCGTCGGCAGTGTCGGCACCCGGTCCTTCATCGCCCTGCTCCAGGGCCGTGCAGGGGCAACTCAGCACAGCCTGTACTTCGTGGCGGGATTCCGCCGAGCTGCCTAGCATTGCCAATGCAGGCCCGCCTTCGGGTCTGCCTGAACGCCACTCAGGGAGACACATGTTTGAAGCGCTGCTCGACACCATCTTCGGTTTGCCCGTGCACCCCCTCGTGGTGCACGCCACGGAGGTCGTCGTTCCCACGGCTGCCCTCGTCGTCCTCGTCGCGGCGCTCTGGCCCCGGTTCCGCCGGTGGGCCAAGTTCCTGCCGCTGCTCCTGGCCCTCGCCGCCCTCGTTCTCGTTCCGCTGGCGACCGAATCCGGTCAAGCGCTCGAAAAGCGGGTCTCCGAGACCGCGCTGGTCGAGACGCACACCGAGATGGCCGAGGGGCTGCTGCCGTGGGTTGCCGGGCTGGTCGTCGTCGCCGCCCTGCTGCTCTGGTGGAACTACCGGGAGATCGTCGGCCGGACATCCGTCGCCCGCGCCCCGAAATGGGTCGCCATCGTGCTGGTCGTGGCCGCGCTGGGAGTGGCGACCGGCACCACCGTGCAGGCCATCCGCATCGGCCATAGCGGGGCCGCCTCCGTCTGGTCTGAGGTCGGGGGAGTGCCGGCGTCCACGGGCGGCGAAGACGAGGACTGAGCCGCGCCAGGCTCAGTCGGTCACAGCGCTGCCGGTGCGCAGAGCGGCGGCAACCTCGCGGGCCCACTCGGCCGCGCGCTCGAGCTCGCCGTCCACGAGCGGGCCGCCGTAGCCGTGCACGCGGAAGCTCCTCTGCTTGACCACGATCTCGAAGCCGAGGCTCTTCAGCTCCTGCTTCGCCGCCCGCGCCGCCGAACCCGGCACCCGCGGGGCGTTCGCACGGGTGTCGAAGGTCGCCGCCTTGACGCCCGGTGCCGAGGCGAGCTCGTTCAGCCATTCCCGGATGCCGTGGGTCGGTAGCCGGGGTGCGTCGTGCTGGCGCACGGCATCCTCCCGGGTATTGGGCCGCGTCATCGAGAAGGCGTGCGTCGGGCCGCCCACCATCACCAGGTCGAAGCCGTCCACGGATGCCGGTGCTGCGTCGGAGTCGACGACCTCCACCTCCATGGTGCTGCCGAGTTCGGCGGCGATCGCACGCGCGACCTTCTCCGTGTTGCCCCACTGGGATTCGTAGACGACGAGTGCTCGCATGATGACCTCCGGTTTCTTCCCAGAGTATGTCGATGGAACCGAACGGGGAACCGGGAGTCGCACACCTAGTCCGCGGTGGATGCCCGCTGCTCGGCGAGTTCGGTGAGCCGGGCGAGGGCCGGCGACCTGGCCGCGCATCTCCAGGAAGATGAAGTGCAGCTTGTCCATGCCGGGATCGACTGCTAGCTGGGGAAGGGCGCACCCTTGCGGGCGTAGTAGAACCAGGCGAGCCAGGTGCAGAAGACGCAGAACACGGCGCAGCCGACGAAGAACGCGGTCGGGCTGATGACGGTGAGCGAGATGCCCACGACGAACGGTCCGAAGGCCGCGATGGCGGATGTCCAGGCGATGGCGCCGCCGGCCTGACGCTTCGGGAAGATCATCGGCATCTGCTTGAACGTGCCGGCGTTGGCGAGCCCGGCGAAGAAGAAGATGGTCAGCATCCCGGTGAGGAAGCCCCAGAACTCGTTCACACTGGTCGGCGTGAGGTAGAAGGCGGTGAGGGTGGTGCCTGCCACCATGCCGAGACCGCCGACGAACGTGAAGATCGCGCCGCCCCACTTGTCGCAGAACGGTCCGCTTGCCGCTCGCACCAGGGCGCCGAGGACGGGGCCGATGAAGGCGAAGGCCAGCGGGTTCGGGGCATCCGGGAAGTCGCCGTAGACGTTGAGGATGATCAGGCCCATCTGGGCGGCCAGGCCGCTGTAGGCGCCGAAGCTCATCAGGTAGATGGCCGTCATGATCCAGGTGTGTTTGATCTGGAAGATGTCCATCTGCTGGCGGAAGTTGGCCGTGATCGGCACCCGGCGCAGGTACACCGCCGCCAGGACGACGGCGAGCAGGGCCCAGGGGACGAGTACCAGTCCGCCGTTGTGCAGCCAGACGAGGTCACCCTCGGCACTGCTCTGCGGGGTGAGGGCGGCGGTGCCGAGCAGGCCGAAGCCGACGACCCAGGGCAGGATCAGCTGCATCAGGCCGATGCCGAAGTTGCCGAGGCCCGCCTGCAGGCCCAGGGCAGTGCCGGCGAGTCGCTTCGGGAAGAAGTAGCTGGTCGACGCCATGAACCCGGAGAAGGTCCCGCCGCCGATGCCGGCCGCGAAGGCCAGGGCGAGCAGCACCCAGTAGGGCGTGGACGTGTCCCGGGCGGCGAGGGTCCAGCCGAGCATCGGGATCACGAGCAGGGCCGACGACATGGCGACCAGGTTTCGCGTGCCCATGATCGGCGGCAGGAACATGAAGACCAGGCGCAGCAGGCCGCCGGCGAGGCCGGGAAGGGCGACGAGCCAGTACAGCTGGCTGGGCGCGAGGGAGTAACCGATGTCGTTCAGTCGCGGGGCGATCGCGCTGACCAGGTACCACGCGGCAAAACTCAGCGTCAGGCTGAAGGTGGTGATCCACAGGGTGCGCCAGGCGAGTCCCGGATCCCAGGTTTCGTCATTCTCCGGATCCCAGTTGGACAGATCGGGTTTGAGCTTCGAGGCGAACTGCGGAGACGTTGCGACTGACATGGGCTTCCTCGGCTGGGTGCTGCCGGGCACACGGCCCGCGTAGCTTCCACCTTCGCGGTGCGGCCGGAATGCGACAACGGGTGAACGCCGTGAAAAATGAATCCGTCGGACCGGACCGGACCGAACCGAACCGGACCGAACCGAACCGAACCGGACCGAACCGAACCGAACCGGACCGAACCGGACCGAACCGAACCGAACCGAACCGAAACGGACCGAACCGAATCGAAACGGACCGGACCGGATGGGCCGGGCGTCAGCCGCCGGCGAAGGGCGGCAGCACGTCGACGGTGTCGCTGCCGGAGAGCGGCACCGCGTCATCCGTCGCCCGGGTGCCGTTCACGAGCAGGGAGCACCGGCCGAGGACGCGCTCGAACTCGGCGCCGTAGCGGGTCGTGAGCGCGGCGCGCAGGGCGCCGATCGTGGCGGCGTCGATGGTGGCCGCATCGACGGCGGCCGCCTCGGCCGCCGCGGCGAAGAAACGGATGCTCGCCATCAGCGGGTCCCTCCCGGCTGGTTGTTCGCCCAGCCGAGCGCGAGCCGGGTGGCCAGTGCGCTGGCGGCCTCGATGTCGGCGGCCGTGCCACCGTTCCGGGCCGCGGCCAGGCCGACCAGGAAGGTGCTGAGCGGGGCGGCGGGACGGGCCACGTTGTGGGCCACATCGCGGGCCACGTCCAGCAGCGTGCCCACGGGGACGTCGGCCGGATCGAGCCCGAGGGCGGCGGCGAGGGCCACGAGCCAGTCGTCCAGAGCCTCGGGCGGGAGCGGGGTCGAGGTGCTCATTCGGGATCACTCCTTATCGGTTCACTCATCGGTTCACTCATCGGTTTGCTCCGCGGTGGGGTGCTGGTCAGCAGAGCGGAACTTCTCTCCACATCCTGCCATGTGTCCACGTCGCTCCCGGCGCCGGTCTGGTCGCGGAGGCCCCGCAGCGTCAGAGGGGCCAGCAGCCCGCGCATGCTCGCGCCGTGCGCGTCGGCGCCGAGCCGGTGCGCGGCCGCCGTGAGGGGGGCCGGCCGGTAGATCCCCGCGAGCCACTGCGCGCGGCCGCCCGCATCCACCAGGTGCAGGCCGTGAACGGATGCCGGCAGCCCCGGGTCGGTCGCCGCCGGCACCAGCAGTCGGGCGGCATCCGCTGCCCAGGGCAGGTCGCAGGCGAGAAGCAGCACCCAGTCGGCGGGCCCGGTCGCGGTCACGCGCTGAAGCGCCGCGAGTCCGGCCGCGATCCCGGCGACCGGACCACCGAACGGAGGATCCTCGAGCGTCCAGGTCAGTGCGGCGGTGTCGTCGGTCGCGACGGCCGCGCGGGCCTCCTCGGGACCGACCACGACCACGTGTCGGGCCAGACCTCGGGCGTCCAGCACCCGGGAGAGCAGCGTGCGCCCGGCCACCTCGACTGCGGGTTTGACCGCGCCGTCGAGGCGGCGGGCGCGGCCGCCGGCCAGCACGATCAGGTCAACGATCAGGTCCTCGGTCATGGCTACGCGTTCGGGCGGTGCCAGTCGCCGGACTTGCCGCCGGTCTTCGTGATCAAACGCACGTTCTCGATCACAACGGACTTGTCGAGACCCTTGACCATGTCGACCACGGCGAGGGCGGCGACCGACACGGCGGTCAGCGCCTCCATCTCGACGCCGGTGCGGTCGGCGGTGCGCACGGTGGCCGTGACGCGCACCCCGGTGTCTTCGATGACGAGGTCGACGGCGGCGCCGTGCACCCCGATCACATGCGCGAGGGGGAGCAGGTCGGCGCATTTCTTGGCACCCTGGATGCCGGCGATCCGGGCCACGGCGAGCACATCGCCCTTCGGGGTGCTGCCGTCGCGGAGCGCGGCGATGACCGTCGGACCGCAGGCCACGAAGCCGGCGGCGGTGGCGCTGCGCACGGTGGGTTGCTTCTCGGTGACGTCGACCATGCGGGCCTGGCCGGCGGAATCGAGGTGTGTGAAGGGGTGTGCGGTCGTGTCGCGGATGCTCATGTCACCAGCATGACAGTGACCCGGTCACCTGCGGCAATGCGGGTCACGTTCTCCGGCACGATGGCCAGCCCGACGGCCTGAGCAAGCCCGGCGACGAGATGGGATCCCGACCCGCCGGCCGCGGCCCGGCGTGCCACGCTGCGGGTGCCCTCGCCCGCCAGGGTCACCGGCATGTACTGGGCCCGGCCGGGCGGAGAGGCCCAGCTCTCCCCGGCGGTCGCGGAGATCGTGGGGCGGAACAGCTCGGTGTGGCCGCCGAGACGGCGCAGGGCCGGCCGCACGAACACCTCGAACGACACGAAGGCGCTGACCGGGTTGCCGGGGAGGGCGAAGATGAGCGGCCCCGCCACGGTGCCGTCGGTGTTCTCGGCGGCCGCCTCGGACGGCCATCGGCCGAAGCCCTGGGGCTTGCCCGGCTGCATCTTGACGGGCCCGAACCGCACGGTGCCGAGCGGGGCGAGCACGGCCTTGACGACGTCGTACGCCCCCACGCTGACCCCGCCGGAGAGCACGATGGCGTCGACCGTGCCGGCCAGGCCGGCCAGCAGGCTGCGGAGGGTGTTCTCGTCGTCGGCGACCGCGCCGAGACGGATCGGCAGCCCGCCGGCCGCGGCGACGGCCGACGCGAGCAGGTAGGAGTTGGAGTCGGGGATCTGGCCGCGCCGGGTGGGCTCGCCGGGAGTGACGAGCTCGCTCCCGGTGGAGATCACGGCCACGCGCGGAGCCGGGTGCGCCTGCACCGACGAGGTACCGGCGCTGGCGGCCGCGGCCACCCGGGTCGGCCAGAGCACCGAGCCGCGGGTGAGCACGGTGTCGCCGGCGTGGGCGTCTTCCCCGGCGCGGCGGATGTGCGCGGCCGGCTGCGGCGCGCGCACGATCGTGACCGTGTCGGTGCCCTGATCGGTGTCCTCGATCGGCACCACGGCATCCGCCCCGTCGGGGATCGGCGCCCCGGTCATGATGCGGGCCACCTGCCCGGGCTGCAAATTCGGGTTCTGGCTGGTTCCGGCCGCGAGGTCGGCGACCACCGGCAGCGTGACCGGATGCTCCGCGGAGGCCTGCAGCAGGTCGGCGCGCTGCACGGCGTAGCCGTCCATGGCCGAGTTGTCGAAGGGGGGCGTGTCCGTCCTGCTGCGGACGTCCTCGGCCAGCACAAGACCCAGCGCCTCGTCGAGCGAGACCCGCCCGGGCGGCAGCGGGGAGACCGCGGCGAGCACGGCCGAGAGTTGGTCGGCGACGCTGCGGGCCGAGTCCGGCAGGGCGCAGCCGGAAGCGTCGTGCCCGTGCACGGTCAGTTCCTCGCCGTTGTCGACGATTCGCCGGCCCACTTGCTGCCCACGCCGGGAGCGGTCCGGGCGTCCACGGCGGCGTCCCACGCGACGATGCCGCCGGCAAGCAGGGTCAGGCCGGTGAAACCGGCCGCGGTGAGCGCGGTCGCGGCGCGGGCCGCGCGCGAGCCCTGATGGCAGTGCAGCACCAGCGGCACGTCCCGCGGCAGGGTCGCCATGCCCGCAGCGGTGAGCAACTCGCCGAGCGGCAGCAGGACGGCGCCCGGGATGGCGCTCTCGGTGTGCTCGTCGGGCTCGCGCACGTCGACGACCACGAACGGGTCTGTTCCGTCGGCGCGGGCGCCGAGCCGGGCCACGAGCTCCACCGGGGTCAGAGTCGGCCAGGCCGGAGCCGCGGCGGCCTCTGCGGCGGCGAGGGCCGCGGCCGGGTTCGGGTCGGCGGCGGCGATGCCGGTGCCGATCAGGGGCACCTCGGTGAATCGGCCCGAGAGCGCGTCGATCACGAGGATCCGCCCGATCAGCGGGTTGCCGATGCCGGCGATGAGTTTGATCGCCTCGGTGGCCATCAGTGAACCCACCTGGCCGCAGAGCGCGCCGAGCACGCCGGCCTCGGCGCAGTTGGGCACCTCACCCTCCTGGGGGGGAGTCGGGAACAGGTCGCGCAGGTGCACTCCGGTGAGGCCGCTGTCGGCCGGCGGGGTGGCCCAGAACACCGACAGTTGGGCGTCGAAGCGGAGAACGGATGCCCACACCAGTGGCAGGCCCAGCGCCGCGCAGGTGTCGTTGACCAGGAAACGGGTGGGGAAGTTGTCGGTGCCGTCGATGACCACGTCGTAGCCGCCGATGATCGCTGCGGCGTTGACGGCGTCGAGCCGTTCGGCGTGCTGCACGACCACGGCCTCCGGCGCGATCCGGGCGATCGACTCGGCGGCACTGACCACCTTGGGGCGTCCGACATCCGCCTGGCCGTGCACGATCTGGCGCTGCAGATTGCTGGGTTCGACGTCGTCGCCGTCGACGATGCCGATCGTGCCCACCCCGGCCGCGGCCAGGTAGACCAGTGCGGGGGAGCCCAGCCCGCCGGCGCCGAGCACGAGGACCCGGGCGTTGGCGAGGCGGCGCTGGCCGAGCTCGTTCAGCTGGGGCAGGCGGCGTTGGCGGGCGGTGCGAACGGATTCAGCGCCGCTGAGGCGGGCGATCGGTTCGACGAGGGGGGGAATGGCCATGCGTACCACGGTAGGCGCTGGCGGCGTCCGGTGCGTACCCGATGCCGGTCATCTGGCCGAGCCCCTTGAATTCCCAGCCGCGATGTAGTCCTCTAGGAGGGCAACAGGCACCAACTAGAAATTTCGATGCAGTCTCGCGCGGCCCGACGGGTCTCGCTTTGAGGGAAGCAAACAGGAACTAGGAAGGTACTTCATGACTGGGAACAGAGCAGTTGCCTACAAGAGCCCGGGGGTCGTCGAGGTCATCGACATCGACTATCCGACTTTCGAGCTGAAAGACGGTCCGGGGGTCAACCCGGCGAACGTGGGCCGCAAGGTGCCGCACGGTGTCATCCTCCGCACGGTCACCACCAACATCTGCGGCTCGGACCAGCACATGGTTCGTGGGCGCACGACCGCGCCGTCGGACCTCGTCCTCGGCCACGAGATCACCGGCGAGGTGGTCGAATGCGGACCCGACGTCGAGTTCATCAAGGTCGGCGACATCGTCTCGGTGCCGTTCAACATCTCCTGCGGCCGGTGCCGCAACTGTAAGGAGCGCAAGACCGGGATCTGTCTGAACGTCAACCCCGACCGGCCGGGCAGCGCCTACGGCTACGTGGACATGGGCGGCTGGGTCGGCGGCCAGGCCGAGTACGTTCTGGTGCCCTACGCGGACTGGAACCTCTTGAAGTTCCCGGACCGGGATCAGGCGCTGGAGAAGATCATGGACCTCACCATGCTCTCCGACATCTTCCCGACCGGTTTCCACGGAGCGTACAGCGCCGGCGTCGGGGTCGGGTCGACCGTCTACGTCGCCGGAGCCGGCCCGGTGGGTCTGGCCGCGGCGGCATCCGCCCAGCTGCTCGGGGCCGCCGTCGTCATCGTCGCCGACCTCAACGAGGACCGGCTGGCGCAGGCCCGCAGCTTCGGCTGCGAGACCATCGACCTGCGGAAGGGGGAACCGCAGGACCAGATCGAGCAGATCCTGGGGGAGCCCACGGTCGACTGCGGTGTGGATGCGGTCGGCTTCGAGGCCCGCGGCCACGGCAAGGACGCCGGTCAGGAGCGACCGGCCACGGTGCTGAACTCCCTCATGACGGTCACGGCGGCCGGTGGTGGCCTGGGCATCCCGGGGCTCTACGTCACCGGTGACCCGGGCGGGGTCGACGAGGCGGCGAAGGTCGGCTCGCTGTCCATCCGGCTGGGTCTCGGCTGGGCCAAGTCCCTCTCCTTCACCACCGGTCAGTGCCCGGTGATGAAGTACAACCGGGGCCTGATGATGGCGATCCTGCACGACAAGGTGCAGATCGCCCAGGCCGTCAACGCCCAGGCGATCAGCCTGGAGGATGCCCCGCGCGGGTACGCCGAGTTCGACGCCGGCAAGTCGGTCAAGTACGTGCTGAACCCGAACCAGTACATCAAGTAAACGCGATCGATTCGCGCGCAACACCTGCAACGAGACACCCGGCCGGCGGTTCGCCCCGGCCGGGTGTGCTTTTCTCACGCGGGGAGGGCATTTGTCACCGTCCCCCGGGATTCGTGCCGCACAGGGCGGCGGTTAGTGTGGAGAGATGATTGATCAGTTCCAACGTCCGTTGCACGATCTGCGTATCTCGGTGACGGACCGCTGCAACTTCCGCTGCGTCTACTGCATGCCCAAAGAGGTGTTCGGCAAGGACTTCGCGTTCATGGAGCGGGACGAACTGCTCTCCTTCGAGGAGATGACCCGGCTGGCCCGGATCAGCGTGGCGCACGGGGTCGAGAAGATCCGCCTCACCGGCGGTGAGCCGCTGCTGCGCAAGGGGATCGAGGAACTGGTGGCGATGCTGGCGGAGCTCCGCACCCCGGCCGGCCGCCCGATCGACATCGCCATGACCACGAACGGTTCGGTTCTGGCGCTGAAGGCCCAGGCCCTGAAAGACGCCGGGCTGGAACGCGTCACGGTGTCGCTCGACTCCCTCGACGACGCCACCTTCCAGACCATGAACGACGTGAAGTTCCCGGTCGCGAAGGTGCTGAACAGCCTCGACGTGGCCCACTCGGTGGGGCTCGGACCGATCAAGATCAACATGGTGCTCAAGCGCGGGCAGAACGACCAGGACATCGTCGCGATGGCACGCCACTTCAAGGGCACCCCGTACATCCTCCGCTTCATCGAATTCATGGACGTCGGCTCGAGCAACGGCTGGGAGATGGCCGACGTGGTGCCCTCGTCCGAGGTGGTGGCGCGCATCAACGCGGAACTGCCCCTGGACGAGGTGGCGCCCAATTACACCGGCGAGACCAGCCGCCGGTGGCGCTACCGCGACGGCGGCGGGGAGATCGGCGTCATTTCCAGCGTCACCCAGTCGTTCTGCCACTCCTGCTCCCGGGCGCGGGTTTCCACCGACGGCAAGTTGTTCACCTGCCTGTTCGCGACGGAGGGGCACGACCTGCGCGCCCTGATGCGCGGCGGCTGCACCGACGAGGAACTGTCCACCGTGATGGCGCAGATCTGGCGCGCGCGCACCGACCGCTACTCGGAGCTGCGCAGCGCCGAGACCGGCCAGCTGCGCGCATCCGGGAAGAAAAGAATCGAAATGTCGTATATCGGTGGGTGAATCACGATGAGCAGAATCACGGTGCGACGGAAGGTCGTGCGTCTGACGGTGGGCGGTACTCTCAGCACCCGCGAAGACGTGCTCGCGGTCGAAGAGCCGCTCGAGATCCGCGTGAACGGCCGCTCCCTCGCCGTCACGATGCGCACCCCCGGCAACGATTTCGACCTGGCCGCCGGGTTCCTGGTGTCGGAGGGCGTGATCACCCGGGGCGAGCACTTCGTCACGGCCCGGTATTGCGCCGGCGCCACCGTCGACGGGGTGAACACCTACAACGTGCTCGACGTGTCGCTCGCAGCCGGCGTCGCACCGCCCGACCCGAGCCTTGAGCGGTCGTTCCTGACGACCAGTTCCTGCGGTCTCTGCGGCAAGGCGAGCATCGACGCCGTGCGCACGAAGTCGGCGTTCCCGGTGGCGGCTGACCCGTTGCGGGTCGACGCGGCACTCCTGACGAGCTTCCCCGAGGCTCTGCGCGCCGCCCAGACCGTGTTCGAGAAGACCGGCGGCATCCACGCGGCCGCCCTCTTCGACGGGGCGACCGGACGGATGCTGGTGCTCCGCGAAGACGTCGGCCGCCACAACGCGGTCGACAAGGTCATCGGCTGGGCGGTGAAGGAAGACCTGCTGCCGCTCACCGGCACGGTGCTGATGGTGTCGAGCCGGGCGAGCTTCGAACTGGCACAGAAGGCGCTGATGGCCGGGATCCCGGTGCTCGCCGCCGTGTCGGCGCCGTCGTCGCTGGCCGCCGAGTTCGCGGACGAGGTGGGGATGACGCTGGTCGGGTTCCTGCGCGGCGAGTCCATGGTGATCTACGCGGGGGCCGCGCGCATCGAGAGCGGCGGCTGAACTAACCGCGCCCCACGGGTTCGACCACCCGCACGGTGCGCCAGGTGTCGATGGCGATCACGCAGCCCACCACCACCAGGGAGATCGAAACGGAGGCGAGGGCATCCGTGGTCCAGTGGTAGCCGAGGTACAGGCGGCTGAGGGCAGCGAGCACGACGCCGACCATGGCGAGCGCGAGGCCGAGGCCGGTGGCGCGCACGCTGGAACGGCGCGAGAGCACGAGGTAGGCGGTCACCAGCAGGAAGTCGGCCGCGCCCAGCACGTGGCCGGACGGGAAGGAGAAGGTGAGGTCCGTTCCGTACAGCATCAGGTCGATCGGCGGCCGCTCGCGGCCGATCGTGCGCCCGATGATCTGGGCCAGCACGACGCCGGTGGCCATGGCGCCGGCCAGCAGCAGCGGGCGCCAGGCGTGCCGGGTGAGAAGCCCCCAGCCGACGCAGACGACCAGCACGATCATCGGAAGTGCGATCGGCCCGAACACCACCGCCAGCACGATCATCACGGTCGTCAGAACGGGGGAGCGGGCCTCCAGCAGCCACTCCTGCACGGGGACGTCGATGGTGGTGACGCCACCGGCGCCCAGCACGCTCAGCAGCGTGAGCGTGAAGAAGACGGCGCCGGTACCCATGCAGGTGACCGCGGTGACCCGGAGGATGTGGCGGGAACCGGCATCCAGTTCCCGCGTTTCCACGACGTACCGGTCGTAGAACGTGCGCCACGGATGGGACGCCCGGCTCCGCCGGCGTTCGTCCTCGAGTGTCGCGGCCAGGGGTGCCCAGATCGCCAGCGCGATGCCGATCACGAGCAGCACCGCCCCGATGGTGTCGGTCAGCCAGTGCGCGCCCAGGTACGTGCGGCTGAACATCATCGTGACCGTGTACACCACCCCCGCCAGCCACACCCACCAGACCGGAACGAGCAGCGCCAGGACCATCGCCGGTATCGCCGCATTGGCGACATGCCCGGAGGGGAACGACCCGAAATCAACGCTGACCAGGATGTCTTCGAGGTCTTGCGGGCGGTCCCGGCCGAACAGCAATTTGAGGAGCCGCACGGCGCCACCGGAGACCACGGTAACCAGGAGGGCGTACCCCGCGGCCCAGGGGCGTTTCAGGAACACCAGGAGGCCGATCAGCAGAACGGGCACGACGACGGAGGCGACGAGACCGCCGCCCAGGCCGTTCATCACGAGGGCGATGAAATCCCAGACCGGTGCCCGGATGACCGACATGGCCGTCATCCACCCGGTGTCCAGGGCGAACGGAGTGTCGTCCTGGGCGATGACCCTGCCCAGACCCACCGCGAGCGCCACGGCGACGAGCCCGCCGAGCAGCGGCCACCAGCGGGTGGCCCGCCGGGCCCCGGTGTTTTCGGTCAGGTCCCTGCTCACGTCGCTGCTCACGTCCCGGTTCATGCCGGCGGCGCCGAATTCGCGCCCTCGTGCGGGATGAACCGCACCGACATGGCCTTGTAGCCGGGGGTGTTCGACTCCCGGGCCACGAGCTCGCGGTGCATCAGGGCGTTCGCCTCGGGGAAGTACGCCGCCGCACAGCCCCGCGGGGTGGGATAGACCACCAGGCGGAACTCGTCGGCGCGGCGCTCCTCGCCCTGGAAGGTGCTGATCACGTCGACCATGTCGCGGTCCGCGAAGCCCAGGTCGGTGGCGTCGTCCTGGTGGATCAGGATGACCCGGCGGCCGTCGGCGATACCGCGGTAGCGGTCGTCCAGCCCGTAGAACGTGGTGTTGTACTGGTCGTGGCTGCGCATGGTCTGCAGGATCAGGTGTCCGGCCGGCGGGGTGAGGTACTCGAGCGGGCTGACCGTGAACCGGGCCCGGCCGATGTCGGTGGCGAAGCTGCGGGTGTCGCGCGGCGGGTTGGGCAGCACGAAGCCGTTCTTCGTCTTCAGGCGTGTGTTGAAGTCCGCGAAGCCCGGCAGCACGCGGGCGATGTGGTCGCGGACGACGTCGTAGTCCTCCGCCATCGCCTTCCAGTCGACCGGGTGGTCCTCGCCGAGGGTGGCGGTGGCCATACGGGCGATGATCACCGGTTCGGCGAGCAGGTGCTCAGAGACCGGCTTCAGCCGGCCCTGGGTGGTGCGCACCACGGACATGGAGTCCTCCACGGAGAGCACCTGGCGGCCGCCCGGATGCTTGTCATCGGTGTCCGTGCGGCCGAGCGTCGGCAGGATCAGCGAGGTGAGCCCGTGCACCACATGGGAACGGTTCGGCTTGGTCGACACGTGCACGGTCAGGCCCACCCGCTGCAACGCGGCCCCGAGGGCCTCGGTGTCAGAGGCCGCGAGCGCGAAGTTCCCGCCCATCGACACGAACACGTCGACGTCGTCGTTCTCGAACGCCTCGACCGTGTCGACCGAGTCGAGGCCGTGCGTGCGCGGGGACTCGATGCCGAATTCCCTGTCCAGTGCGGCGAGCATCGGCTCCTTGGGCTTCTCCCACACGCCCATGGTGCGATCACCCTGCACGTTGGAGTGGCCGCGCACCGGGCAGGCGCCGGCGCCCGGCTTGCCGAAGTTTCCCTGCAGCAGGAGCAGGTTGATGATTTCCTTGAGGGTGTTCACGGAGTGCGGCTGCTGGGTGAGGCCGAGCGCCCAGCAGATGATGGTGGCCTTGGATTTCACCATCATCCGGGCGACCGTCGCGATCTCCAGCCGGGACAGCCCCGTCGCCGCCTCGGTCTCGTCCCAGTCGATGGTCTTGCGGGCGGCCCGGTAGGCGTCGAAGCCGTCCGTGTTGGCCGCGACGAACTCGTGGTCGACCACGGAGCCGGGTACGCGTTCCTCTTCCTCGAGCAGCAGGTGGCCGAGTGCCTGGAACAACGCCAGGTCGGCGCCGACCTTGATCTGCAGGAACTCGTCGGCCAGGTTCGTGCCGCCGCCGACGAGGCCCTTCGGTGTCTGCGGGTCCTTGAAGTTGAACAGCCCGGCCTCCGGCAGCGGGTTCACGGCGACGATCTTGCCGCCGTTGTCCTTGCATTCGGCCAGGGCCGACAGCATCCGCGGGTGGTTCGTGCCCGGGTTCTGCCCGACGACGAAGATCAGTTCGGCCTGGTGGATGTCCTCCAGGGAGACCGTGCCTTTGCCGATGCCGATGGTGGGGTTCAGGGCGGAGCCGGACGACTCGTGGCACATGTTCGAACAGTCCGGGAGGTTGTTCGTGCCGATCGAGCGGGCGAACAGCTGGTACATGAACGCCGACTCGTTGGCCGTGCGACCGGAGGTGTAGAAGACGGTGCGCTCGGGCGTCGTCGCCCGGATCCGCTCGCCGATGAGCTCGAAGGCGTCGTTCCAGGAGATCTGGGAGTAGTGCGTGTCACCGGGACGGATGACCACCGGATGCGTGATGCGGCCCTGGTTGCCGAGCCAATACTCGGTCTTCGTGGCGAGCTCCTCGATCGAGTGCTCGGCCCAGAACGCCGGGGTCACGGTGCGGAGGGTGCTCTCCTCGGCGACGGCCTTGGCGCCGTTCTCACAGAACTCCGCCGTCTTGCGGTGACCCTGCGATTCCGGCCACGCGCAGCCGGGGCAGTCGGTGCCGTCCCGCTGATTGAGGCGCAGGAGCGCCTTCGCGGTGCGGGGCACGCCGGCCTGCGCGAACCCGCGATCGAGCGCCACCAGAACAGCCTCCACCCCGGCCGCGGTCTTCTTCGGCTTCTTGACGCTCAATTCGGCTTCGTTGATGTCCTCGATCGGAGCGCGTCGTGTCATGACTCCATCCTGCTCCATCCTGCTCATTCACAGGGTGTTCCGACATCGGCCCCGTGTATGTTCGGAGCGGATCGCTTGAATCGGACGAGAGTGAGAGCACCGTGGGAACCCATACGACGCTGGACGCGATGCGGCAGACGCGGTCGATTCTGGACGGCATCCGCTGCGCCGACGACTTGACGATCGCAGCGAGCCGCGACGGCGGGGTTCGCGCCGTCCGCCTGCTCGCGCAGGCCGCGACCGACCCCGGTGACCAGTTGACCGCGATCGCGGCCATCCACTCGCTCGGCCAGGTGTTCGACGAGTCCGCGGACGACGTGCTCGTGTCGCTGCTCACCCACGATTCCCGTTTCATCCGCGAGCACGCGGCCTGGGCGTTCGGCGCCCGGCTGCCCCGGTTCGCGGCGCTCTCCGGGCTGCTGAGCATGGTCGTCGACGGCGGCTTCTCCGGCATGATCGCCCAGCGCACGCTCGAGCAGTGGAGCTCATCGGTGCCGGAGCACGTGGCGCTCGCCCTTGAGGGCACGCTGATCGGCGTGCACGAGTGCGGCGCCCGCGCCCGTCTGGTCGAGACGATGGGCCTCATCGTCGGGCGGATCCCCGAACGGTTGCTGCGCCGCGTCGCCGTCGACGAGTCCGAGCCGGACGAGGTGCGCGCGGCCGCGATCGCGGCCCTCGGCGACCTGGGGCCGAACGACGCCAACATCAGCATCGTCAGCGACCTCTCGCAGGGCAGCGGGGTGCTCGCCGACCTGGCCCGGCTCGCCCTGATCGACCTGACCGTGCCGACCTACCCGCGCCCGCCGTGGAGCCAGGGGCTCACGGTGGCCCAGCTGTTCCTGCACGCCGACATCGACCGCGAGCTCAGCCAGGTGGGGGCCGGCGACAACGGCGGCATCGCCACGCTGCTCGTGCGCCTGGGCGACGCGCTCGTCTCCGGCGGCGGCGGTGTTCGCAGTGGCACCGAGCGCGGCGGATCCGTCGAGCGGGTGCTCACCCTCTCCCGGGGCGGCTTCGCCGGCGGACTCGGCTGCCTGTCCGAGGTCGGCTCCACTCTCGCGGGGCACGCCTTCGCGACCGTGCCCTTCCTGGGCGAACCCGTGGCCTCGGTCGACGCCTGGCCGCGGCGGATTGCGACCGAGCGCGGCATCCGTCGCATTCTGCGCGCCGCCGGCACCGTTGACGCGATCCATCTGCGGATGGCCGACATCGGCACGCTGGCCGCCTCCACCGTGGCCCGCGAACTGGACATCCCGATCGTGTTCACGGTCGCCCCCGACCCGCACAGCGTCATCCACTCCCTCGACACCTCCGGGGCGCTCACCCGGGCGAACTTCGGCACGGTCGACGAGACCGAGCACTTCTGGTTCCGGGCCCGGCTTGTGCAGCGGCTGGCAGCGGATGCCGCGCACACCGTGCTCTTCCCGCGGCCCGAGCTGCGGCGCGACATGCGCGACCTCGTCGGAATCGACATCCGGCAGCATCCGGAACGCCACTCCGTGATCGCGGAGGGCATCGACCTCGCCATGATCGAGCGTGCCCTGGCGGACGCCCGCCTCACCGCCGACCCGTCCGCCGCACCCCCGTCCGCCGCACCCCCGTCCGCCGCACCCCCGTCCGCCGATGGGACCGGCGCGACCAGCGCGACCGGCGCGGCGGCGCTGGCTGAACTGGACGACCTGCTCGCCACCCTCCCGCCGAGCCGGCGCGGCCTTCCGTTGGCCGTCACCGTCGGGCGGCTGCACCGGGTCAAGGGCATGGCAGCCCTGGTCCAGGCGTGGGCCGCGGATGCCGACCTGCGCGCCCGCTGCAACCTGCTCATCCTCGGCGGGGACCTGGACTCCCCGTCGCTCGACGAGAAAAGCCAGCTGGATCAGATGAACGCGGTCGTCGACCCGGGCGAGGCCGCCGGTCAGGGTTTGCTGCTCGCCGGGCACCGCACCAACGACACCGCCCTGCACTGGCTGGCCGCGGCCCGGTACGGCCGGCCCGGACTTGCGGCGCCCCATGGGGTGTATGTCTGCGCGAGCATGAAGGAAGAATTCGGGATCGCCCTGCTCGAGGCCATGGCGACCGGCCTCACGGTGGTCGCCCCGAATTCCGGCGGCCCGGCCACCTATGTGGAGCACGGAGTGACGGGTTTCCTCGTCGACACCGGCAACCGGGCGTCCCTGGCCGGGGGGATCAGCGCGGCCCTGCAGCTGGCGTCCGGCCCCCTCGGCCCGGAGTACGCCGACCGGGCCGGGGAGATGGTGTCCCGGTCCTTCACGATCCAGGCCATGGCGGACACGTTGACGCGGGTCTACCGCGACGTTGCCGACACCAACGAGTCGGGCGCGTACCTGGTGAGCGTTTCATGACGCTGCTGATCATCAGCCCGGACTACGCCTCGCACCTGTTCCCGCTGGCGACGCTGGGCACCGCCTGGCGCGAAGCCGGGGAACGGGTCGTGGTGGCCAGCGGTCCGGCCACCGCCGAGATCGTGGCCGCGTTCGGCTTCGAGCGCGTGCACCTGCAGCTGGGGCGCGGCTCGAACCCGGGCACGATCCGCGCCGAGGAGCAGCCGACGGGTGAGGATGACGCGCTCCGCGGGTTCTTCGACGCCACCCGGCGCGGCATGGTCGAGACACTCACCTTCCAGGCCGAGGCCCGCAGCAGCGACCTGCTCTGGAACCCGGTGGAGGTGGCCCGCGCGGTGCAGCTCATCGTGGCGGAGGTGCAACCCGACCACGTCATCGTCGACCATCTGGCCTTCAGCGCGCGCCTCGCGTTGATCAGTGCGGGCATCCGTCACGCCGACGTGGTGCTCGGCCATCCCTCGGCCCTGCCCGTGGGCGCGGAGGTCTACGGCTTCCCGCCGGAGTGGCCGCTCGCCTTCGCGCCCGACACCGACGACCTCGGTGCACTGCGGGCGATCTGCGAGAGCGTGCGGGACGCGTTCACCACCCAGTGGAACGACGCCCTGCGGGTTCTCGACCCGGCCGCGACGCCGAGCGCGGATGCCTTCATGGAGTCCGGGGACATCCTGCTGCTCAATTACCCGGCCGAACTGCACTCCGCCGCGCGGGGCGAGCTGTTGCCGGCGCACGCCTTCCTCGGCTCGGCCGTGCGCCAGGAGGCCGCGGACGGGGAGGTGGATGCCTGGCTCGCCACGGACAGCGACCTGCCCATCGTCTACGTCAGTTTCGGCAGCTTCCTGTCGGTGCGCGGGGACGTTCTCGCCCGGGTGGCCGAGGCGCTCCGCACACTCGAGGTGCGGGTCGCCGTCGCCACCGGGGCCACCGATCCGAGCGAGCTCGGTCCGATCCCCGACTCGTGGCTCGTGCGCGCTTTTTTGCCGCAGGTCACCCTGCTGGAGCGCTCGGTGCTGGCGGTGTCGCACGGCGGCAACAACAGCGTCACCGAGGCCATGACGTCGGGGGTGCCGCTGCTGCTGCTGCCCTTCTCCACCGACCAGTTCGCCGGGGCCGCCGCGGTCGAGGCAGCCGGATTCGGGCTGGCCCTCGCGCCGAACACGGTCACGGCCGATGAGCTCCGGGTCGCCATGGCCGAGCTGCTTGCGCTCGACGGGGGCGCACGGCGGAGCCTGGACCGGTTGAGCTCGTCGCTGCGGGGCGGGGCCGGGCCCAAGCGCGCGTACGCGGCGCTGCGGGCGGTGCCGGCCGAGCTGTAGATTCCCGGAGCCGGAGCCGGAGCCGGAGCGGGAGCGGGAGCCGGAGCCGGAGCCGGAGCCGGAGCCGGAGCGGGAGCGGGAGCCGGAGCCGGAGCCGGAGCGGGGCTGCGGGCGGTGTCAGACGTCGATCGCGTAGACCAGGGACTCCTGCACCATGCCGAACCAGTCGTAGACGTCGTGCAGGAAGGGTGCCTCGTCGTCGCTCCGCTGCGGCACCCCGTCGGGCCCGATCTCGAGGCGTTCGGCGAGGGTGAGACGCAGGTCGGTGAGCGTGCGCAGCCAGGACTGCACGTCGTCGGCGTCGAGGTCGATGGTCACCGGCTGTTCTTCGGCATCGGCGGCGGCGTGCAGGGCGGCGTCGTCCGGTTCGTCGGCGACCTCGTCGAGGGGTTCCTCGCCGAGTGTCGCGAGCACGCACCGGGCGTTCCGCACCTTGCGCTCCAACAGGTCGTCGGCGGTGAACCGGCGGAATTCTGCGGCGGCATCCGTGTCGTCGATGTAGGCATCAGGCAACAGTCGACGCAGGGCCGGGTCGCCGGATGTGCCGACCGCGTGGCTTTCGGCGGCTTCCAGCAGTTCGATCAGCTGGCTCGCGGCCAGGCGCAGCAGACCGACCTCGACGGGCTCGAACCGTCCCGTCACGCGGCCGGCATTCTCTCCGGCCTGCATGAACTGCATCACGAGTCGGCCTTGGCGAGGGTGGCCCACAGGCCGTAGCCGTGCATGGCCTCGACGTGGCGTTCCATCGCTTCCCGGTTGCCGGTGGCGACGACGGCCTTCCCGGTGTTGTGCACCTGCAGCATCAGGCGTTCGGCTTCCTCGGCGGAGACGCCGAAGTAGCTGCGAAACACGTAGGAGACGTAGGACATCAGATTCACCGGGTCGTCCCAGACGATGGTGATCCAGGGGCGATCGAGGGACACGGCGCCCCGCAGATCGAGTCGTTCGTCAGTCTTCGGCACAGGTTAAGCCTCACACGGAGCCGGCACAATTCCAACCGGGCTGGGTCGGTCAGGGTGCGTGGTGCGGGCGGCCGGCGGCGTGGCCGACGGCGGTGACGAGGAGGGTGATCACCGCCGACAGGGCGACGCCCCAGGCGATGCCCTGGGTCAGCAGCAGCGCCCCGACTCCTGCTCCCATCAGGATGAGCACGATGGCGGCCAGCCTGCGGAACCAGGGCTGGCCCTTGCCGCCGCCGAGCCGGGAGTCCGCCGCGAAACCGGTGATGGTCGAGGTGACGACGACGGTCGTGACATCCTTCACCCCGATGTGGCGGGCGACGGCGGCCTGGAGCCCCATCACGGCGGCCAGCGACCCGGTGATCGCGAGGTCGAAGGGCTGGGGCGGCACGCCGCCGCCGGCGAAGAGCACCATCGCCAGGGCCAGCATGATCAGGCCCTGCGCGCCGAACAACACGGTGGCGTGCGTGGTCCAGCCGATGGCGACCGGGCGCAGCACGCGTCCGCCGACGGCGGCGCCGAGCATGAAGGTGAACAGGGCGAGCAGCGGCCCGGCGACGGGCAGGCCGGGGGCACCCGCGATGGCCATTCCGAGGATGACGACGTTGCCGGTCATATTGCCCGTGAAGACCTTGTCGAGGCCGAGGTAGCCCACGGCATCCGCCACGCCCGTGGAGAAGGTGAGGGCCAGCATCAGGCCCAGGTGCAGGTTGGCGGGATGGCGGCGGAGGATCTCGAGCACGGGGGTCCTAACGGAGGGCGCGTCTGCAGGGGTGCTGACCCGGGTGCCGGGCACGTGGTCCCCATGATTCCACGGATGTCGGGCACTTCCGCGCACGCGGGCGTGGTGGTCTGTCCGGTGAGTTTCGCGGCTCCGTCGCGGCTCCGTCGCGGCTCAGTCGCGCGTGTCGACGTCGAGCCCGGTCTCGAGGTCGGCGCAGTCGACCAGCCGGGTTTCGTGGGACTGCAGGTAGGGTCGGGCACCGGTGTCGCCGGTGACGGTGCCGATCAGTGCGGCCCAGTGTGCCCGCCCGATCACCACCGGGTGACCCGGACGGGCGTTGAAGCTTGCCTGCCGCAGCGTGTGCGAACCGACCGGCGCCGTGTCGGCGGCCGTGTCGGGATTCGTGTCGGCATTCGTGTCGGCATTCGTATCACCGGGCAGAGTGCCGATCAGTCGGGCGACCGTGCTCGGCCGAAGGCCCGGGACATCGACCGGAACGACCGCCACAGCGACCGGCGCGCTCGACAGGGCGATTGCCTTCCGGAGGCCCGCCCGCAGGGACGCGGAGAGTCCCTCTGCCCAGTCGTCGGCCAGGGCGACGACGACCGCCGGGGTGAGGCCGGATTCGTCGAGCAGGGCTCGGGCCTCTGCTGCTTCGGCCCCGAGCACGACGATCACCGGCGAGCAGCCGGCATCCGTGAGCGTGCGGATCGTGCGCACCAACCAGGGGCGACCGTCGTCGCCCCGCGCAAGCGCTTTCGGCATCCCGTAGCGGGAGCCCGCGCCGGCCGCGAGCACGAGGCCGGCGACCGGTGCGCGAGAGGTGGACATGCCTGCCATCGTAGGGCGGTGCGGGCCTCTGCTGGTCGAACCTCCCGCTGGTCGAACCTCCCGCTGGTCGAACCCGTCAAGACCCCGGCGAGCCGATCCCGGGAACTCACGTTGACGCTGGTCGAGCCTGTCGGGACCCGAGTCGCGGACTTGCCTTCCGAGTCCCCGCCCGATGGCCGGCTGCTGGCCGCCAGGTGCGGCGGGGGTCGTAGCAGAAGGGTGCCCGGACTTCGGGTTTGCCGCGGATCATGCGGATTTCCCAGCCGGAGGTGTCGATGCTGTGGTGGTGGTACCAGCAGAG
>NZ_SOGN01000071.1 GCF_004403395.1 Cryobacterium cheniae | reverse complement strand
GTACGTGACAACACCCGTCGTCGCGTTGACCGACGTCGTGCCGTGAGCGGGCGGTGTCGTGACAACGACGGATGTCAGATCCAGGTCGCCATCAACATCGGCGTCATTCGCCGGAACATCAACCGACTTGCCCACACCAGAAGTCACTGCGATCGGTCCGTCATCAACAGCCACCGGCGGAGACTGGACCACCGGGTTCGTGGCGGTGACGGACTTGGTATACGTGCCGAGGTCGGAGTTGTAGTGGTATGAGGAGCCCGAATAGTCGTAGATGTTTGCATTGACGAGACCGGTACCTGGAGCTTTTACCAAGGCCGTGACCGTGACCACAATTGAGTTGCCGCCTGCCTTGCCCGTCCCTAGACAGGACCTATAGGACCCACTCGTCGTAACCGGGTCCCAAGTGCATGCGTTGGCGTAGAAACCGGAAGTCGGCGGGCCACCGGCACCTGTTTCTGGCTGCGTATAGGTGCCAGTCACGGAAAGAATTTCAAAAATGGTGCCGTCCAATGAGGGTCCAGCGGACAGCTGCTCGTAACCCTGCGTGGCAGTCTTTCCCGTCAGCGAGTAGCTAACTGTCTGACCGACAACAACATTTGTCGGTCCCGTCACCGAGGTCACTGCGTTGCGGTTTTGAGAGACGAGCTTCTCAACGTAAATCTCGCGTGTCGTCGGGGTGCTCACGGTGGTGACTCCCGCGGCCGCAGCCGAAATCGTGAAGCCACGTTTGCCGTTGTAGGCCGCCGCATTGCGTGTGATCTCGACCGTCCACCATAGCTTGGTGCACGAATTGGCAGCGATAGAGGGAAGATTTTTCGTCGCAGTGCTGTCGAGATTGATGTAGGTATTGGCAGTCGTCCAATTCCATGACACGTCAACACCGGTAACCGCCGCGCCGGTTACGTTGCATACCTTGGCACCAACCGAAAACTGGTTGGGCCCTGACGTAACACTGTTGCTGTCCAACCCGACGACGTTCCACTCGGTGGGGGTGATCGTTAGCGAGTTAGTAGCGGCAGAAGCGGGTGAAGCACACATTGCGAGAACGATGGCGCTCAGGGCCACGATCGCACCGACGCGAAATTTGACAGGAATCAAGACAGGGGCCTTTAGATAGTCGGGTTTCTCGAAGGTGCAAGTTCCTTCGAGCACGACCCTGCCGCCGCTAGGTGTCGGCTGACGAGATCTTGAAGAGCCTGTCAATAAGGGTGCGGACTGTACATACCCCAGTTAGGGATTTTGCGCTGCTCCCGCCGGATTAGGCCAAACACATCGCATCTGACGAGACCGCCGGAACACCGCTACGGGCCCGACTGTCTCGGTATGGCCACACACTGCCCGAGCGGGCGATTCGCCCAGCATTTGAGACAATCCGACGCGTGTAAAAATGGGCAAACTGGCACCAACCTCCGAGCGATCTCAAGACGTTTTTCCGACCGGGCCGATCGGATGCGCATCTTACGCAAGGAGTCTCAACCCGGGTGCGGGCATCCACTCGACCCGGCAGAATTGAACCATGACCCCGCTCCCCCGCAGCACCCCCGAAGCCGAGGGAATCTCCTCCACCGCCATTCTCGATTTCGTCGCCGCGGCGGAGGACCAGCTCGAGAGCCTGCACAGCCTCATGGTCGTTCGGCACGGCCGCGTCGTCGCGGAGGGCTGGTGGAGTCCCTATGCGGCGCAGCATCCGCATCTCATGTTCTCGGTGAGCAAGAGCTTCACCTCGACCGCCATCGGGCTCGCCATCGGTGAGGGCCGGCTCACGCTCGACGGCCTCGTCGTCGACCTGCTTCCCGATGACCTGCCCGCGCAGATCGACCCGCACCTGGCCGTGCTGACCGTGCGCCACCTGCTCACCATGACCACCGGGCATCCGACCGACACGGTGTCGCTCGCCGACGACTCGCACGGCGTCAACTGGGCGCGCGCCATTCTTGCCCAGCCCCTCGAGTTCGCCCCGGGCACCCACTTCGTCTACAACAGCGGTGCGAGCTACCTGCTCTCGGCGATCCTGCAGCGGCTCACCGGAGAGCGCCTGTTCGACTACCTCACCCCGCGACTGTTCGAGCCGCTCGGCATCGTCGGCGCCACGTGGGAGACCTGCCCGCGCGGAATCGATGCCGGCGGCTGGGGGCTCTCTCTCACGACCGAGCAGCTCGCGACCTTCGGCCAGCTGCTGCTGCAACGCGGCGAGTGGAACGGCACGCGACTCATTCCGGCGGAGTGGATCGACGAGGCCACCCGAGTTCAGGTGGACACGTCGGGCACCGAGCACGACGTCGACGGCCGCCAGGGCTACGGCTACCAGTTCTGGTTGAACCGGCCGACGGGCTACCGGGCCGAGGGTGCCTTCGGCCAGTTCTGCCTCATGCTTCCAGAAACGGATGCCGTGATCGTGCTCACCGCGGCGCTCCCGACCGCGCAGCGCGCCCTTGACCTCCTCTGGGAGCACCTGCTGCCCGCCTTCACCGACCAGCCGCTGCCGGAGCAGGAGACCCATCTGGCCGAAACGCTCGCGTCCCTCACCCTGCCGACCCTCCTCGGCGAGCCGTCGTCACCGACGGCGGCACGGGTGGCGGGTATCCGCTTCGACTACGACGATGCGGAGGTGACCGCGGTGACTTTCCAGCCGGGGCTGCTGACGATCCTTCGTGGCGGCGTGGAGCAGTCGCTGGCCTTCGGCCACGGCGAGTGGGTGGCATCCGCGGATACCCAGGTTCGGGCGAGCGGCGCGTGGGTCTCCCCGAGCACTCTGGTCGTGCGGGCGCTCAACGTGGGCACGCCGTTCATGCGCACATTCACGCTTGAGTTTCGGGATGACGCGTTGACCCTCGATATCGATCAGAACGTCTCGTTCGGGGACCTGCCCCACACTCATCTGGTCCGCGGCTGACCGCTCAGATCCACGCTGTCCGCGTCAAGCGGGCTTGTCGGTTCCCAACGCTTCGTCAATGGCGCGCTGCCAGTCCTCCCGCTCTTTGCGTGGGCCCATCAAGCCGTCGAGCTTGACCTGGAACAACAGGCCCCGGCGGGAATTAATCTGTTTGATGTTGCGGAGAATCTGGGCATTCACCGCGTCGAGCGCCCGTTGCACGTCTCGGATGCGCTGCTCCGGGTCCTCCCACAGGTGGGGGTTGGCGAGCATGTCCAACAGGTAGTCGCGGTCGAGTGCTGCGGCGAGCGTGTCGAGTTTGTCCTCGTACTCGGCCTGGACGAGCCCCGGTTGCTCCTAGTAGGCCTTGACGCTCAGCCGCCGGAACAGATCAGTCACGTTTGCGACCACCGTATCGACCTGCCCGATCACCGCTAGGGCCGCTCGGTCTCCAGCCGCCGCAGGCACCAGATACAGATTCCGGAGCGCTATGAGTCTCGCCATACGGGCTCGGATGCGCGGCGGCGTCGGGTCGACCATGCGTGAGGCCATCGCGATATAGGTGCTGGCACGACGACGTAGGATCCAGCCCCCCAGTGCCGCGGCTGCCGCAAAGATGGCCAGGAGCACCCATCCGAACGCCGTCGGACCCTGACTGTCAAAAGCAGCCCTGAGCGTTCCCGCGACGATGTTGATGAGTACGGCGGAACCGAAGACTGCGCCAAAAACGACCCAAACAGTCCTCTTGTGCTAGTCGTAGCCCGCCAGTCGCAATCCCCGCACGTCGCGCTGGGCCCCGAAGAGCGTGATGAGTGGGTCGATGATTACCCAGTAGCCGAACCCGCCGAGGGTGAAGAGTTTTAGTCGGGCCGAGCGGGTCTTTCCGAGGTAGAACCTGTCGGCGCCGAACAAGCCGAGAAAACAGGCGAGCAGCAACGTCACGATGAAGCTCGTGCTGCCTTCGCGTACGGCGGGCAGGGGGCGGGAGGCTGATGTTGGTTGCCTGGCGCCTGACGTAGGCGGCGGCACGCGTGGCTGCGGAGGGCTGCTGGTCAAGTCGCACCTCCCTCGATGTCCTTCGTTAGGAGCGGTTCGGCCAGCATGAGAACGAATCTGGCCGGCTCAAGGGACGTGCGTGATTGTTAGGTCCTGCGCGGTCCTCCGCCAGTCATCAGGTGTCGCAGCCGATGCCGTCCTTGTCACGGTCAAACTTGGGCTGGAAACCCGGCGATCCCGCGGAGATCGGGGCCGCTCCCGCGGCGCGCACGGCGTCGCAGTTCTCGTAATAGAAATCAGTGGCCGGGGCCGGGGCCGGAGCAGGTGCCGGGGCGGGAGCAGGAGCTTGAACGGGTTCCGGAGCCACGACTACCGGGGCCGGAGCTGGTGCAGGCGGGGCAACTACAACAGGAGCTGGTGCAGGTGTGAACGAGGAAGTCAGCGCCATTTCCCCAGTGCAGGAGCCGAGGACGCGGGTCATAGCATCGTGCTCGGCCTGAGTGACCCACAGACCATAAGTGGCCTTGACGGACACCTGTCGGGCGACGTAGCCGCAGCGGATCGCCTTGTTCGACGGCAACCAAGTTGCGGTGTCACCGTCGCTCTTCTGGGCGTTGGAGCGACCATCGACGGCAAGGAGATTGATGGGATCGTTAGCCAGAGAAACGCGCTGGGCCTGAGTCAGCTGCTGAGCGCCCGTCTGCCACGCATTCGACAGGGCTACGACGTGGTCGATCTGCACGAACGCTGACGTGTCCTGACCTCGAACGAAGGCGATCGGCGCGGCAGTGTACGGCGAGACGAGATAACCGGTCATCACCCGACAGGTTCCCGACTTGGTGATAGGGCTCAAGTCCCGAGCGAGGATGTCGTTACGGGTGTCGCATCCGTTGCGATCCACGTCGATCCAGGCGGAGCCGAACATGCCGGTGCGCTCGTAGCCGGTCTTTGCGGCTTTGCCCTTGACGGGGATAGTCGCGAGGAGCGCAAGTGCCGTCGTGTCAGTGGAGCTTGTATCTGCAGCCACAACCGACACGACCTCAGTCGGTGCGGAGACTGTCGCGGGGTCAACCGGTGCTTCTTCCGAAAATTCCGGCCCCTGCGTTGTCGTGGGGGTCGGTGTTGGAGTTGGAGTTGCGGTTGCACTCGGTGTCGCACTCACCGTGGGCTGCTCCGCCACAGCAATTTCACCGGCACCTGGCGCTGCAGCAGCGACCCCACCTGAGATGAAGAGAACCAGGCTGGCAGCCACCGCGATTGCAGTTGTCTTGCGGGCTGATACGGATGCCCACGGCCGGCGACCAGAGAGCGCGTAGACACCGGTCACCAACGCAGCCATTCCCAGAATGACGAGTATTGCCGGGAACCCACCGACAATGGCGTACATCAGAGCGAAGAAAGCGACCAGACCGCCGAGGACCCACGTGCTGAGAGGCCGCTGCAATTTCAGAGGGCCCGCAGACGATGTGCTGACAGGAGCCGTGATCGGCTCGAGCTTGTTCCTGCCAAATTTTCTCATCTGATCCCCTGTTTCACCGCTCTCAACTAGAGCGTAGACATGTCTATTTGAAACGTACTGGAGGCGGGGATGAGCCGATCACCGGCCGAACACCCCAGAACGGGGGCCCGCCGATGTTAGGACCGCTATCGCCCGAGAGGAGCCAGGTTCGCCTCCACGGCGTTAGGGATGAATGCCCTCAGGTAGGCACGAAGTGCTGGGTCGCAGACGTAGACGTATGTCCCCCGGATACCACGGGTCAGCAGCACCGCGTAGATGTTGGTGATGAAACGTAGGAGGTCGTCGTCGGTGTACTTCTTGCCGAGAACGTCATTGTTCTCTTTGCCCTTTTTATCGAAGTACGACCCTCGGTCGATGACCAGCTTGTGCTCCTCCGCGTCGTAGCGAAGGTCCGGACCGATAATCACGCCGGCGTAATTGAGGTCATACCCCTGAACTGTGTGGATCGAGCCCACTTCGTCCACGGACTTCGGCGACGCAATCCAGTCGGTCTGCGTGCTGTTCCACCGGAGCTGACAGCCATCTAACTCAATGTCAAAGGCGGTCTTGTCGGCCTTGGTTTTCCAGGCCCACGCGTAGCCGGCGAGCAGGCGCGAGAGGCCGACCTCGGCATCCCTGCGACGGATCTCCGCGCGCATCTCCACAAGGCTGTCGAACAGCCGCAAGTCGTAGCCCTCGAAAAGCTCGGGAGCCACCACTTGCGGCCTGCTAATCGCCGTCGTCGTTCCGAGGACGCGCCTGACGTAGGCGACGTAGTCGGACCCCGCTTGCACTCGCATTTGCGACATCAGCGGGTAGTGACGTCGCGTGAGTTGCGCTTCGATCACGAGGCTGTTCAGTAGCTCTGGAGGCACATCGGCCGGGCGAACGCTCTGCGCGGCGTCCATCAGAAAGATCTGATGCTTGCTCTTCTTGGTGATCCAATCGAGCTGGGTCTTCGTCTTGTCGTCGCTCCCAAAGAGCTTCTGGGTGATGAGGCTGAAGTTTCTGTTTTGGACACCAGAGGGTTGATTGGCTCGTTGGTTCAGCCGGTGGGATTCGTCGACGATGAGCAGGTCGAAGTCTTCCGCGGCGAATCCGACCTCGAACGCTGTCATGACCATCTCCGGCCGAAGCCCCGGCGTCTTGCGGAACACCTTCTTGATCGACTCACGCAACGACTGCTGCGGCACCACCAGGCCGATCCGGATGTTCATAAGAAGCTCGCGATAGCCGTCGACGAAGTACTCAGAGAAGAGGGTGTCGCTGTCCACATCTTCATCGGGAGCCGAGTTCGCAATATCGACGAGCAGTTTAAGCAGGTAGATGGCTACAACGGTCTTGCCTGTACCGGGGTCACCTTGGACGACGATCGTACTGTCGGTGCCCGCCTCCAGATCCTCGAAGAGTCCCTCGAGGATGCCGTCTACGGCAATTGCCTGGTCCTGTGAAAGCGCTTTGAACGGTGAGAGTTTGAACAGATCACTATTCTCGATCTCGGGAATGCTTCGGGTGAAGACTCCGTCACGCCGGAGCTGGTCGAACACCTCGCGGAAGGTCTCGCGGTACCGGTCACGCTCGTAGTAGTCGGCCTCTGTGATCCCGTCATTGCGGTTCAGCACCCGATAGAAACCGTCACCAGCAAGCATCCGGATCAGGTACGACTCCAGATCGAGGCACACGGACTTATTGAACGTCGCATCTACGATCACCCGGACTGTGCTCAGGTGCTCTTTCTCGGACGAGTCGAAGTGCTGGCGCATTCGTGCCGCCGCGTTCCGCGACTCCCCGACGTACACGTCGTTGAGCGCTCCCCTGTTAGCGAGTTTGCCGCCAACCTTGGCATCGTCCAGAACGTAGACGACCGGCCAGTTGGTGTTGCGGTGATCGCGCGGCGCCCACGCCCGGACAGCTTCTTTGGTGAAGTCGAGGCGCACGATTTCAAAGGACGTCATATTTGGCGCTGCGCCCCCGGGACTTATCCACTGGATACTTCTCGCGCGTTTTGGCCAGCTTATCCAGAACAATCTGGTTCGGGTCTACCCCAAGACGGTCGGCAAGCAGAATGCAGTATGTGAGGACGTCGGCGAGTTCATCGCGCACGCGATCTGTGTCGGCTTCGGCATTCCATTGGAAGCACTCGAGAAGTTCGCCGGATTCGATGGCGATGCTCTTCGCCAGGTTCTCGGGGGTGTGGAACTGGGCCCAATCACGCTCGACGACGAAGGCTGCAATTTCGTCGCGGACTGAAAATTCATCCATGTCGCAAACCTAGCAGTGTGGCGTTCCTCCAGATTTTGCCGTCGGATGCGAGGCCGCCCCTGCTACAATCAATAGCCCAGCTGGTTGTGAACAAGGTTAACCTTGCGCAGCCCGGAGACGACCTTCAACCGCTCACCCGTGACGAGTCACACAGTTTTTGCATGGCCTATCTGTTCTATGCAGCTGTCTTGAGTCGCCCGCGGGTATACGCCCTTCGCCGAGCGTCATCCTCATAACCATCCGGCGCGGGTCTCGTCCGGTCCACTGCCCGTCAAATCAATCAGCGCATGATCCATACCCACTGGCGCAAAAGGAAAACTCGTTCCGCAACGACAACAGGCTGGGCGACGTCGCCGAACAAAACTTCGTGGCCACAACGAGCCCCGAGCATCGCTTAATCCAGGAATCGCTCCTGAGAATTCTCAGGAGCGATTCCTACTAGCCGGTTCTCGGGCGTGCTACAGGGCGATGTAATTGCCATTGTCGTGAAGCATGAAGCCGGCCGACGCCTCGGGCACGAGGAAGGTCATGTGGCCGGTAAAGGCACTGCCGGGGTAGAGGGTTGGGCCCTCGTACATTTTGGACATACCGTCGCCAAGTACGAGGCCGGAGTCCTCGTTGTACTGGTTTCCCTCAGGGGTAGAGAGGGAGAGGTCAAATGAAGCAAGTGACGGTTCAACACCGTCCTTGTCGATGCCGGTCATGGTCAACTCGACGACGACCCACTTGAAACCAGCGGGTGCAGGGTCATTGAACATGTTCCACTGCGTAACGTCTGGGCCATCGGCGGATACACGTCCGGTGAGAGAGTACTTGTCGCCGCCGAGGAGCCCCTTCGCCACGTAGGGCTGGGGCATCGGGTTGGTTGCCGTACCTGCCTCCGGCGCCGGCGCTGCCTCAGGTTCCGCGGCAGGCTCTTCCACGGCTGCGGGCTCTTCCACCGTGGCTGCGGGCTCTTCGGTCGCTACCGCGGCCGCCTCTACACTGGCGGCGTCGTCAGTCTTCGGTGACCCGTTCAAGTTGCTGAGGATGATGATGAACGCGAGCAGTCCCACCGGGATAAGTACGCGCTTTCGCAGAAACCACTTGCGCTTCGGTTTTTCCGGCAGCGTTGCCGCTGGTGGGGTTGGTACAGGGGCGACGGGCATCCACTCGTTCTGCGCGGTGAGGATGTGCCCGTTCACAATGTCGCCCACCTTGTACTGTGGCTGATTCACTCCGGTGTCGCTCATGTATCTACCGTTCGTTGTTGTGTGAAGCTTCCCCCGCACGGGCGCTGATTGGGCCCGTGGCCATCGACTGTCGTCGGCACGACTAACGCCGTTCGGTTGTCGAACGTACCGGTGGCGCGGGGGCGTGGCTCCCCGCCGACACCTTTAGGCCTGTAGTGCGACATTTCAATTTACCGCTCGGCCGAGTTCCGAGGAGACGATTCGCCTACCCCCAATTAGGGACGCACTAGCTCTGAATATCCAGATCAGGATTGGAGGGACGGACTACAACGAATCCACAGTCGTCGGCGGCCAGCGGGCCCGGCCGTCCGAAGTGCCCTAGAGGGCAGCAATGCAGAGCAGCGGCTCAGGCTGGTGCGACGAGGAATCGCTCTTAAGTATTCTCAAGAGCGATTTCTTTCGCCGCCGGCCTTCGCAGCGTCGGCGGCGTAACCCCGTCTAGCCGGCCGCGCGTCTGACAAGCCCCCGCAATTTCGTCTCGACGTCGGCAGTCATCGTGACGACCGCGTAGGCGACCGGCCATATTTCGCCGTCATCCAGCGCGGCGTGCTCGTCGAAGCTGACCGAGCCGTATCGCGTGCCGAACTTGGATGCCGGCTGGAAGAAAACGATGTTCTTGCCGTCCTTGGCATAGGTGGGAAATCCGTACCAGGTCTTGGCGTCGAAATGCGGCGCCTCCTCCGAGACGATCACATGCAGTCGTTCAGCGATGCTGCGATCGGTCCCTTCGAGGCCATCGATGGCCGCAAGGCAGGCATCGAGTTCTTTCGCCTTCTTGGCCGAGCCTTTGACCCCCTTCATCGCTTTGAGTTCGGCGGCGCGCTGCTTCATAGCGTCGCGCTCGGCATTGCTGAAGCCAGTTTTCGTGTCGCTCATCTCAGTCGCGCTCCTTCGTCGTCGAACCAATGGTCTGCCGGAGGCGGATCGTGTTGCCCGCCGCGTCGGGGATCGCCGCGTCGGCGTGAGGCAGCAAGCTCGAGTGAATTTGAATTGGGATGTCCATGGCCCACAAGCTACGCGCTGCGCTGACCGCGCGCCTCTCGATTCTGATCGGCCTTGTGACCTGACGTTGAGGCCACGGCCTGAAATCCCCGCGCCCCAGCCGGACATCCCTCAGTATGAGAGTTGTGACCGACACCGAGCGCGAGAAACGGATGCGCAACCTCGTCGCGCTCGTCGCGGAGCCGGTACGCCGCTACCTGTACCGCCGCACCGACGCCGCCACGGCCGACGACGTGGTCGGCGACACCCTGCTGGTGTGCTGGCGCCGCCTCGACGAGGTGCCCGACGACGCACTTCCGTGGGCGATCGTCGTCGCTCGACAGTGCCTCAGCAACGCTCAACGCGCCGAGCGTCGCCGCATCCGTCTCATCGGCCGCATCATTGCCATCGACCCACCGGATGCTGCGGACGAGGACTCCGCAGCAGCCACCGTCGATGGCACCGCCGAGGCGGCCCGTGTGACCACCGCTCTCGCCGGTCTGCGTCGAAACGACGCTGAGATCCTACGACTGTGGGCGTGGGACGAGCTGACAAGCCCGCAGATTGCCGTCGTGCTCGGCATCAGCGCGAACGCAGCGGCAATCCGCCTGCATCGGGCGAAGGCGCGCCTCAAGCAGGAGCTAGTGAAATCCGGCGACCCGACCGGACATGTATCTCACGACGAAGGGAGCGAAGATGCACGACGATGACCGTGCCCTGCGCGACGAGCTGCGCGCGGCCGATCCGGCCCGCACGTTGCCCCCTGACTCGCCGACGTGGCTCGACCACAGAATGGAGCAGATCATGACCGACCAGTCCCCCACCACAACGACCGTCACCCGTGAAGTGCCGCGACGCGCGTTCCGGCGGTGGATGCCGGTGGTCGGCATCGCCGCCGGCCTCGCCATCGCCGCCGCCATCGTCGTGCCCCTCGTCGTTGGCGGCCCGGAACGCACCGTCGAGGCGCTGCAGCCTCCCCCGGGCGGAGGCCTCGCGAGCGGCAGCTGCCTGAGGCTCGAGCCGGCGACCGTCGCGGCACAGGAGCAGGCGTTCGCCGCGAGGGTGCTGCAGGTCCAGGGCGACACCGTTTTGCTGGAGGTCACGGAACGCTTCACCGGCGACGTCGCCGACCGCGTGGAGGTGTTGCAGGGCGACGCGATGACCTCCGACTTCTCGGGCGTGCCCTTCGCGGTCGGCCAGAGTTACCTCGTCGGCGCAGTCGATGGAACGATCACCGGCTGCGGCGTCACCGGGGCCGACAGCGCCGAGCTGCGCGCGGTCTACGACGAAGCGTTCCCTGGCTGATCCACGCCCGAGCCCAACGTCGGCTGCCACCCATTGACAGCGACCGGTCGGTGCGTAGGCTCCGTTCACTATTCCCTCCTTCCCGAACGGAGATGTTCATGGGAAGCGAGATTCCCGGCTACAGCTTTGATGCGGTTCCGCCATCTCCGATTAGCGCGGCCGAGCTGGCGGAACTGATGCAAAGCGTGCTGTTCACCGAGGATGATTCGCTCGCGCCTGCTCAGGCCGGTGATGTGTTGCCGGATCAGGTGGAGGCGATCCTCGACGTTTGGTACGGATTCGTTGGCGCGAATCCGCACCTCCTGCGGTATTGCTCTAAGCGCACGCTTCGGGCAATGGATTCTCGATACCTGCCGCCGACCCTACGATGCTCAATGGCTCGCATACGCCGATAAAATCGGGCGCCGGCATACCGCCCCGCACAACGAAACCGATTCAGCAGCATCGGTCCCAACCATTCCACTGCGTCACATGGCGGCGCTGATCTACCCGATCACGGCCACCATCCGCCCGTTCCTTGCCACAGGCGACCACTCCGACGCCGAGATCGAGCGCATGCACCAAGCCTGGTTCAAGTCCGTGACCCGGCAAGTTTCCCTATGGGTTCGCCCTTACGCGAGCGACGGCAACTGGTAAGCCCCTCCTTCGTCCAGGGTCGGCCTGCGGGCACGGACCGCTGGTGGCGCCATCGAGAGTGATCATGAGGCAACGACTGTGCGTCGTTCGCGATGATGCGCGGCGCAGCGCCAGGCACCCAGGCGACAACTGTGTGGTGATTCCGGGAGGCACGCCTTCACTTTTGGACGCGGTCATGTCGCCTGTGACACGTTTTTGCCGGAGGCTGTACTACTACCACCGTCTGCGGGGCGTCATCCCTATCGCCGCCAGCATCGTGGGGGGTCCGTTTTCGCCGCTCTTTTTTCATGCTTCATTCGCTACTCACCAATCGACTCACTCATAAGCCAGACTTTCTCCAACCATCGTCGACATCCCCTCTTCAATCAGGACGGGGAGGACCGCGAGGGGGCGGGAATCCGTCAGCGGGTGATCTGTTGGATCTGACCGGACACACCCGGTTCGAAGACCAAGGCGTAGAGTTCGTTGTCCTCGTCCTGGCCGAATCCGATGAGCTGGACGTCCAGAGGCTCGTCGCGGAGCTCGACGACGCGGTGGGGCCCTGTCTTGGAGCCGGAAGTGGCGAACAGCCTGCCGTGTGCGTTGTTCAGCCGACGCGAGGTGTCGCCGAATACGTACTGCCCTTGGAGGGCGGGAACGTCGGTGCCCCGGTAGACGTACCCGCCGATGATGGCGGTACCGTCGTCGTGGTCATACTGGGCCACTGGGTCGGTGAACGTTGCGTTGCTGGTCGTTCGAGCGGACACGAATCCGTCGGAGCGTGAACCGTTGAGTTGGAATCCGCCGGGGTTGAACAGGAACCCGCCTTCCCGGACTCGCCAGCCGTAGTTACGGCCCGCGGAGACCACGTTGACTTCCTCGACGTCGTTCTGACCAACGTCGGCAACCCAGGCCTGGGCAGGGGTTCCGGAGTTGCTGGAGGTGAAGTCACGGGCGTCGAAGGAGAACCTGAACGGATTGCGGAAGCCCATCGCGAAGAGCTCCGGGATCTGGCCCGCGGGGCGTGTGGTGGCGAAGGGGTTGTCCGCCGGTATGCCGTACTGCCCGTTGAGGGCGTTGGTCCCGTTGACGTCGATCCGCAGCAGGTCACCCAGCGGGTTCGTAGGGTTCTGCCCGTTGCCGTTGGCGCCGTGTCCGAACATTGGGTTGCCGTCGAAGTTCGTTTGGCAGTTCTGGTCGTCTGAGCCGCCGCCGTCACCGAACGCGATGTACAGCATGCCGTCGGGACCGAAGTGCAGGTCGCCCGCGTTGTGGTTGGCCTGTGGCTGGTCGACCGTGAACAGGATGCGGCTACTGGACGGCGCGCCGAAGCGAAGAGGAGCGGTGCTGGTTGGGCGCCATTCTCGAATCACGCTGCGATGGTCAGGGACGACGCTGGAGAGATCGCAGGAACCGGGCGGGTCAGGAGGCAGTGGGAAGGTGGCCGGCACTGCTGGGTTGAATGCTTCGGAGGTGTAGGTGAAGAGCCGGCCGTCGGCGGCGAAGGCCGCGCCGAGGAAGCCCCGCTCGTCCTTGGGGTCCTGGGGGCCGACCAGCAGAGGACTGACGTCGAGGACCGTGGTTAGCTGCGCTACTGGGCGAGGGGCGTCAATGCTGAGTTCTTTGAGCTGTCCGACCTGGTCGACGATGTAGAGCTTGCGGCTCTGCCCGGGTGCGGTGATCCCTGCGAGCGGTGCGGTCACGTCGGTAGTGACGAGCGCAAGCCCGACCTGTACGGGACCCTGGGGCACGTCGGGAACGGGGTCGCCGATCCCGTCGTCGCCGCTGGCGGACGCCGAGCCTAGGGCGAGCGCAGAAGTGGCCGCCCAAGCAGTCGCGACGGCGGTCAGCCGGACAAGCCGCCGGCGCCGCGAGGAGCGGCGAGGGCCTGGCGAATGGTCATGCATGAGGAGTCCTCTCATGAAGCGACCCAGGCGACGAGTGCCGCCTGAGGGGGCGCCATCGGACGACCGTCCCTCGCCATATCACAGAAAGTGAGGGGATGTCAAACCCCAAATAGAGGCTAGTCCTGGGCCGAAACACTGTCAACCTTCCCGAGCGGCATCATCGTCGACGACTGACCCCGCTTCAGTCGATCACTTGTGACCCCGGGGAGGAACATCTGGACGACAGGCGTCAGCAAGGGTCGTTCATAGGACACCGCTCAGGTCAAGCGCAACAGATGCGTCCAGCACCGAAATTCAGGCCGTCTACACCGAACTCGCAGAAGATGGCGAGCGCAACCAGCGCATAGCGGCACACGTGCTGGGCGCTTATCGAGCGGGACGCAACTGCCTCGTTCTCTCTACCCGCGTTGAACATGTCGCTCGGCTCGCGGAGCTCTTGGACACGGAAGCCGCTACGGTCTTCGTCTTGCACGGGAAGCTGGCCCCCAAGGAGCGGCGCCGGATCCGGACCGAATTATCCGATCGTGACCCCTCCGATCCGTTCATTCTCGTTGCGATCGACAAGATCGCCGGCGAAGGCTTTGACCTCCCCAGCCTCGACACTCTTTTCCTGGCCGTCCCGATGGCCTTCATAGGCCGGATCGTGCAACAAATCGGTTGCATCTCCCGCGCCTCGCGCCCCGCGACCACCACGCCCGGCCCTGCCACGTCACAGGTGCACGACTACTGGGACGCCGAGGTACCGGTATTTGACCGGATGTTCCGCAAGCGCCAGCGTGTCATGGCGAAGCTCGGCTTCACCGCGTCGGGCGAGACCGACGCTGGGCCCCAGGGATTGGCCTCGCCACGAGTGCCCTGATGAGCGCCGCCAGGGTATGCAGGATTCGAGCGGCGTCGAGCCTCGTCCCGGATATGGGAGCGGTTCCGATCTTCCAGCCACCGATCTCGTCGACGGGATACTCGAACGCGATCTACAGGAGGTTGTAGAGATCTGTGACCTCTTTGGGCGCGTGGCGAGACTGGGCGGCGTAGGCCTTGAAGATGAGTGCGAGCTCGACCGGGGGCACGCGGACCACGAAATCAAGCGGGGTTCCGTCCGTCAACAACACGCCGACTTCGAGGACGATCGGATCAACAGAGAATGCAATGGTCACCTGGGACACGCCGCACTCGGCGGCGAGGTCCATCTAGGTTCGCGGTCGCGGCGTCCGGAGGATCACACGGAGCAGGGCGAATCGGCCCCACGCGACACCTCCCCGTGCCGCCGCAGGTCCGCGGGCGGAGGCGAGCGCCCCGGGCAGCGTGCTCTCTATTTTCTTGCCCGCAAGAATGACGACCCGGTCCTGCACCGAAACGACCGCAATCCTTGGGTCGACCCTTCTATAAGGTGAAGCTTGATATCTCGCTATAACTTATGGCCCGAAAATTGACTAGAGGTTATAGAGACGCATGCCGGACGTCGGATGCGTCGCTGATGGTCCCGATCCGAGGACGAACGATTCCTGCTCGGCCTCAGACAAAGGCGACCGCGCGCACCGGCGCCCCGTCGCCGCCAAGTCGCAGGGGGAAGAAGCCGATCCGCACCTGCGAGGGCAGGTCATCCAGGCCGCAGAGGTTCTCGACGATCAGCCCGCCGCGGCCCAGCACGACCTCGTGCACGGGAAAGGCGGCGGACGACGTACCGGTCGGGTCGGGACTCAGCGTGTCGACCGCGAGGATCCGCATCCCGCGAGCGACAAGCTCGCTGGCAGCACCGGCATCGAGGGCCGGATGCCGCACTGCGCGTGCGTCGCCGAACCACCGCGCCCAGCCCGTGTCGATCACGACTATCGGGGGCAGTCGATCTGGTAGCGGATGCTCCGCATTCAGCCGGTCCCACCCGTATACCTCGCCCTCGGCGAGCGCTCGCACCCGCACCACCAGCGCATCGCCGAGGAGCTCGTCGAGGGCCACATCGGCCATTGTCCGGCCACCGGCGACGGTATGGGACGGCGCATCTATGTGCGTCCCGGTATGAGACCCCATTCGCAGCCCCGTCACGGCCACCCCGTCGCGGTCGAGGTCCAGGGCGACGTCGACGTGGACCGCCGGGTCGCCGGGATACACCGGCATCCCGTCGGTGATCGGATGGCTGAGGTCCCGGAGCGCCGTGCGCGGCGGTGCTCCAGGACCGTCAGCGAGAGGTGTCGGCATCGGCGAGGTGCCGGCTGGGCTCGAAAGGCGTCTTGCTGCGGCGCGCGAGCGAGAAGGCCAAGTACACGGCGAAGGTCAGGAGGAATGCGGGAACGGTCGCACCGAACGGAAGCGGCCACACGTACGCCCACACGTAGGCGGACGCCGCACCGACCACCCACGACGCGACCGCGAGCCAATTGATGCCGCCGGTGTACCAGTAGCGACCGCCCTGAGTCTTCAGGATGTCGGCGCTGTAGCTGCCGCGCGCAACGATGTAGTAGTCGACGATCATGATCGCGAAGATCGGTGCGAACAGGGCGCCGATCGTGACCAGGAACGTCGTGAACTGAGCCAGAAGACCGAAGAAGGTCGAACCGATGATCGAGATGAGCCCGAGGACGATCGCGGTGGGCAGGAACTTCACCCGGCGGCCTGGGAGCGCGTTGACCACACTCGTGACCATGCCGTAGACGACCATCGTGTTCGTCGCCATCACGGACAGGAAGATCGCGACCGCGAACAGGGCACCGAAGGGTTCGATGATCGTCACAGGGTCGAACGCCATCGCGTCGCCGCCCGCCAGGACGACGTAGCCGATCGCACTCGCTCCGAGCGACATCGAGATCACCGTCGACAGGGTGTAACCGATTCCCGAGCCGACCACGCCCGCGCGGGTCGTCGATGCGAAGCGGTTGAAGTCGGCCGAGAGCACCGTCCACGATATGGCGGTCGCGACCACGACATCGAAGGCCAGTCCCGGGGAGTAGAACGGCTCGAGCGTCGCCGGGATGGCCGCGAAGTCTGCCGGCGAGAACGTAGTGAACGCCACGACGAAGATGTAGGCGGCGATCGCGAGGATGACCGCGGCGAACCACGGTTCCACCCGAGCGACTCCGGCGTGGCCGAAGATCGCGAGGATCACGACGATCGTCTGGCAGAGCACCGCGAAGATGACGGGGTTCGAGAACCCGGTCATCGACGCGACGATGTAGTTGAGGGCGATCCCGGCGAGCATCGCCTGCACCCAGCTCCAGCCCATGAGGATGACCACGTTGGCGGCCACCGGCAGCAGGCTCCCGCGCGTCCCGAACGGTCCGCGCGTGATTGCCATCGTCGGCAGGCCGGTGCGCGTTCCGATCGCGCCGACCGTCACGAGCACTGCTGCTCCGACGATCGTTCCGCCCACGATCAGAGCGATGACGAGGCCGAACGGCACATCCGGCACGAAGAGCGTGCCGGTAAGAAGGGTGGTGACCACAAGGTTCGCGGCCAGCCAGATCATGAGCACGCGGCCGAGCGAGTAGGTTCCGCGAACCGGGCCCGCGTCATCTGAGTTGGTGTCCAGTCGGCCTTCGAGACGGGTGTAGAGCGACATCTTTGGGCTCCTCGATGAATGGGGTCGGGTCAGGGCTGGGGTGAGAGGTGTTCGTGGACGGCGATGAGGCCGCCAGAATCAGACCGGAAGACGATCGTTTCGCGCTCCTGGTAGGACATCGGTCCGTCTGCGGTGTTCACGCTCGTGCTAACGGAGTGGGTGAAGACGGCTCCGCCGGGAAACGCCTGCACCGCGGCCGCGCTCGATGCACAGGATTTCACGCTCCAGCCGCCGCCCACCCACTCTTCCCACATGGCTTCGTAGGCAGCCCGGTCCTCGATTCGCGCAGGTTCGGTGTGGAAGATGAAGGTTGCGTCGGGTGCGAACAGCGAGAAGTAGCGCGGGCCGTCGGTGGCGGCGAACGCCTCGACGATGGCGGATGCCGCGGCACGGACTGCTTCGTCCGTCGGGGTGGGCGGTGTCATGGCTGTCTCCTGTGTCGGGCTTGTCGGTCTGATTCGGGACTTCTGGGTCGGGTCGGGGCTGTGTCGGTCGGGGTGGGTCACCCAGGCGCCATCGCGCTCAGCAGCTCGTAGACGACGTGGCTGGCAGCGACAGCGGTCAGCTGGGCATGGTCGTACGCGGGAGCGACTTCGACCACGTCGGCGCCGATGATGCGCAGGTCGGCCAGGGCACGCAGCATCCGGAGCAGTTCTCGACTCGTGAGCCCGCCCGCCTCCGGAGTTCCTGTTCCCGGCGCGTGGGCGGGGTCGAGTACGTCGATGTCGATCGAGATGTAGAGCGGCGCGTCTCCGACTCTGGCGCGGATGCGTTCGACGGCGGCCGCGACGCCGTGCTCTTCGACGAATTCGCTCGTGACGATCGCAAAGCCGAGCCGGGCGTCGTCCTCGAGATCGTCCTTCGAGTACAGGGGGCCACGGATTCCGACGTGCATGCTCGCGGTCAGGTCGATGAGGCCTTCTTCGGACGCCCGCCGGAAGGGGGTCCCGTGAGTCATCGGCGCCCCGAAGTACGTGTCCCACGTGTCGAGGTGGGCATCGAAGTGCAATACCGCGACGGGCCCGTGCTGCGCGTGCGCGACGCGAAGCAGCGGCAGAGCGATCGTGTGGTCTCCGCCAATGGCGATTAGTCGGTCGGCGTGCTCGCTGAGCTGGCGCGCGCCCGCTTCGATCTCGGCTACGGCAGCAGCGATGTCGAACGGGTTCGCGGCGATGTCGCCGGCGTCCGCGACCTGCTGGGCGCCGAACGGGAAGACGTCCTGCGCAGGGTTGTACGGGCGCAGTAGACGCGAGGCCTCGCGCACATGCGCGGGGCCGAACCGCGCACCGGGTCGGAAGCTCACTCCGCTGTCGAAGGGAATCCCAACGATCGCGATGTCTGCCCGCTCGACCTCATCGAGCCGCGGGAGTCGCGCAAATGTCGCGATTCCGGCAAACCGGGGCACGACACTCGCGTCCACCGGCCCGCGGGGCTCATCCGTCGCATCTTTGCTGAACGGTTGCATATTCGACAACTTTCGGTACGCTGTAGACAACTACTGCGCTTACCGTACGCTGCCCCGCGCAGATCGTCAAGGATGAATGTGTGAGCAGCTTCGAGGAGGAACTGTGCGCGCCATCCACCCCAACGCCGAAGGCACCACGACACCCATCGGCGCCAAGCTGCGCTCCGCGCGCACCGCTCAGGGCATGTCCCTCGCCCAGGTCGCTCAGACGACGAACCTCAGCAAGGGCTTCCTCAGCCGGGTCGAGCGCGACGAGACGTCGCCGAGCGTGGCAACGCTTGTCCAGTTGTGTCAGGTGCTCTCGTTGCCCGTCGGAGCGCTCTTCGCCGAGCCCGATGTTCACCATGTCGCATACGCCGACGCTCCGCGGATCAACTTGGGCGGAGTGCACGCCGACGATCGGCTGATGTCGCCGCGCGGCGAGGAGCGTGTTCAGCTGCTGCGATCAGAACTCGAGTCCGACGCGCACGGCGGGTCCGATCTCTACACGATCAACTGCGACGTCGAAGCGCTCCACGTCGTCTCGGGATCGCTCACCGTGCGATTCGCCGGTCGCACCGTGGCCGTCCACGCCGGCGACGCGCTGACCTTCCCCGGTCGCGAGCCGCACACCTGGCAGGTCGAGGGCGGCGAGCCGGCCGTCGTGCTGTGGGTCATCGTGCCCGCGCCGTGGAGCGGCTCGGCCTGACCGAGACCGCGTCGTGTTCGAACCCCAGCGTCCTGGTCAGCGCAGGCACGGGCGCGGCCGCCCCGAAATCGTTGAGGAATCCGCTAATGGTATCCAGGAGCCCGGCAGATAGAACCCTGTCCAGGTCGGGACCGTGGCCGGTCATCCACTTCGTCCCTTCCGCAGCGAGGTGGTCCGCCACAGCTTCGTCGACGCGTTCAAGGGAGACGCTCTGGCCGGCGAAGTCGAACTCGGCCGCCCGCAGCGCATCCGGGTCCACGTCGACCGCTTCACGCTAAAGCCTGTCCGCGTCTCACTCTGAACGTTAGGCTGGCCAACAGAACCCCTGAGATCGGAGGACCAGCATGAATGGTGACGGTACACAGAGTGAACCGATCCAAGACCAGCATTCTCAATCGAACGAGGACAAGGTGGCGGGGATTCTCGCACAGGAGGAAGCTGACCTCGCCGGCCACAGCGAGCCCCAAGTCCTCGACGCGCTGCGTGAACGATTCGCAGATGCTGGACACACCGTGAGCGAAGAAGCACTCCAAGAGCATGCGCGTCGAATCGCCGGTCTCGACCCGAACGATTTCTCCAGCAAGACACAGTGACTTCCTAACCACGATGCAGCACCACCATCGAGACGATGCTGCTGACGAACTTCAACCTCCGCAAAATCGAAGCGTTCATTAGATACAAGATCAGATCCGACGTGTACGAAAGCGCTGGAAAACACTTTGAAGAACCGAGATCCCACCCACAACTCTAGAATCGCGACTGCAAGCCCACGCGAGAAGCCCAGCAACCAGAAATCGCTCCTGAGAAACCTCAGGAGCGATTTCTTTTCGTATCGACCGGACCGTTTCGTGACCTGTTTCGCTGATGGTCTCTGTGCCGTCAACTCGAAGGCCTGACAGGAGTCCACCGAAGCCAAGTCGCCCCCGTAGCTGCGCAGGTGTTTCCTTTCGCGGTCGAAACCCCCCTGCTCTAATCGTGCCGATCCGAGGACGAGCGATTCCTGCTCCCTACAGCGACGCCAAGCGCAACCGTGATGAGCGCCGCTGCGACCGCAAACGCCCAACGTGTACCCGTGGCGACATCCGCTGAAGCCGCAGTGGTGATATCCGTTGCCCCTGATGCGAAGGCGAAGACCGCGCCCATCACAGATGCACCGGTAAGAAGGCCGAGATTGCGCGACAGGTTGAGCATGCCGGAGATTACACCGCGCTGGTCAGCGCGGATGCCGGTCATGACGGTGGTGTTGTTGGCCGTCTGAAACAGCGCATAGCTGGCGGTGATGACGACGAGAGAGGTGACGTACCCCGCGATGCCGAACGATACCGGTACCAAAGACATCGAAATCGACCCAACCACCATGCCGATCAACCCGACGAAGACCACACGCTGGGCGCCCAGACGATCTACCATCCGCCCGGCCGGGACGCCGGTCAAGGCGGCGACGACGGGACCGGCCGACATCACGAGTCCGATCAGCGCAGTCTGGACCCCGAGCGCACGAGAGAGATGGAATGGGCCCACCACAAGTGTGGTCATCATCACGGTCGAGACGACCGCGCTCATCGCTAGGCCGGCGCTGAGCACGGGTACACGAAAGTTCGCCAACCGGACCAACGGTGATGTCGCTCGCCTCTCGACGAGCACAAACAGGCCCAACCCCACCACGGCAGCCAGCAGTAAAGCCAGGCTCAACGTTCCGAAAACGCCGTGCTCGAGGGTCACGGCGAGCAAATAGGCCCCGAGGGTAAGGGCGAGCAGCAACATCCCCACATAATCGAAGCCGAGCCGCCCGACCTTCTGTGTGGGGCCGTCAGCCGGCAGGTACCGTCGCGCGAGGACGAAGGTCAGGAGGCCCAGCGGCGCAGTGACGAAGAAGATTGCTCTCCAACCGAAGCCGGCGATCAAGACGCCGCCGAGCGACGGCCCGAGGGCGGTGCCGACCGCCGACATCGTCCCCAATAACCCCATGGCTCTCCCGATCCGCGACGGTGGGACCGTCTCAGCTACGAACGCCATACTGAGCGCCATCATGCTGGCTGCACCGAGACCCTGAGCTGCACGGGCAGCAATGAGGAGCCACAGGGTCGGCGCCACTCCGGAGAGGAACGTGGCCGCTGTGAAGACAGCGATCCCTGCCAGTAATAGGCGTCGACGTCCTGCGATGTCCCCGAGGCGTCCGACGCCGACGATCAGAATGGATATGGCAAGAAGGTAGGCCAGGACGATCCATTGGACTTGCTGGAAGGATGCAGAGAACCCCTCCGCCATGCTCGGCAGGGCGACATTGACGATGCTTGTGCTCAGCGCGGGCAGCAACATGGAGAGCGAGAGGGTGAGAATCGCCCATCGAAACGTCGGCGCTACGCCCGGTTTTCCGGGCAGTGGCTTGTCTTGATTGACGCTCGTTGTTGTCATTGTGAATTCTGCTTCCCTGCGCACTGTGGATGGATTCCATCAGAGTAGAGCCGCCCGTGAGTATGGCGTAAGACGCAAAATAAGCAACTGATCGATGCGTTTGACGCCATAGTTGGGCCTTCCATGGGAGACTTGCCCTATGGCAAGACCGGACTTGAATCTCTTGGTTACCCTGGACGTGCTGCTTCAGGAGGGTAATGTCACCCGGGCGGCCGAACGGCTAAGGCTCAGCCCCTCAGCGATGAGCAGAGCGCTTGCCCGATTGCGCAAGACAACAGGCGATCCGTTGTTGGTCAGGGCCGGACGTGGGCTGGTGCGCACGCCCCACGCGCTGGAGTTGGGCGAGCGCGTAGGAGAGCTTGTGCGTGAGGCCGAGGCCTTATTGGGCCCACCTGAAACGGTCGACCTCGGTGCACTGTCTGGGACCTTCACCCTGCGGACCAGCGATGGTTTCGTCGAGAGCTTTGGCCCCGACCTTATCCGCCGTGTCATCGACAAGGCTCCGGGCGTACGGCTGCGCTTCATGCAGAAGGCCAACAAGGATGCCGCTTCCCTGCGAGACGGTACCGTCGACCTTGAAATCGGAGTGGCAGACCAGATCATGAGGGATGAGCTTCATGTTGAGCCGCTGTTCAAGGACCGCTTTGTGGGCGTCGTCCGCACGGGGCACCCTCTGATGCAAAGCAAAATCACCCCCAAACGATACGCGTCCGGTGGCCACATCCGCGTTTCACGGCGAGGTCGCGAAAGGGGGGCTGTAGATGAAGCCCTCAAGCCGTACGGACTGGAACGAGAGATCACCGTCGTCGTCGGCGGCTTTGCAGCCGCACTGGCCCTGGCCCGGGGGTCAGATCTGATCGCGACGGTTCCCGAGCGACACACCAGGAACCTGCGCGCCGACCTGTCCATGTTTCCACTCCCGATCCCCACACCAGAAATCACGGTTTCGATGCTCTGGCACCCGAGGCTGAACGTGGACCCAGCACATCGATGGCTCCGGGCCTGTATGCGAAGCGCGTGCGCGGAGATCGACGGCCCCGTCTAAGCCCGCAAAGCCGATGACCGCAGTCGGCGCGGACACCCCCTCGAAGGAGTGACCCGCCGAACCGGCCGATCGGCAGAGGTAGCGATGAATCTCCGCGGTCGTCATCCGGTGATGGGTGCTGGTCGCCCGCTCCGTGCCTCCTTAGGATGAAGCAATGACGTTGGTGGTTCTGGCTACAAAGCTCTTCGTCCCGCCGCCGCGCTCCCAAAGCATCTTCCGTCCACGTCTCGTCGACCAGCTGACCGCTGGAATCCGAGCGGGACGTCGATTGAGCCTCGTCTCCGCACCGGCCGGGTTTGGCAAGACCACGCTGTTTGTCGAGTGGGTTGCGCAGACCCGTCAGCTGGATCCGACGGTCCGAGTTGCCTGGGTGTCCCTGGAGCAAAGCGACAACGACCCCGCCCGATTCCTCACCTACCTGGCTGCGGCACTCGACCGGGCCTACTCCGATGGCGGCCCGGCGGATCACGACCCGCGCTTGTCCACTGAAGTGACCCTCACGTCACTCATCAACAAGATGTCGCGAGACACGCAGCCGACGATCCTGTTTCTGGATGACTTCCAACTCATCGAGGACCCATCCGTCCGGGATGCCGTAGCGTTCCTACTCGACCACCTGCCTCCCACGATGCACCTTGCCATAGCGAGCCGCTCCGACCCACTTCTTCCCCTGGCGCGCCTGCGAGCGAGCGGTGACCTCACGGAACTGCGCGCAGCCGACCTGCGCTTCACGCCCGATGAAGCAGCCGCGTTCCTCAAGCACGCCACAGGCTTGTCGCTCACCCGAGAGGACGTCGCAGCCCTCGAGACCCGCACCGAAGGCTGGATCGCGGGCCTTCAACTGGCCGCGCTCTCCATGCGCGAGACCGCAGACATCCCCGCCTTCATAGGCGCCTTCACCGGAAGCAACCGATTCGTCATCGACTACCTCATCGAAGAGGTACTCCACCAGGCACCACTGCACATCCGGGAGTTCCTCTGCCAGACCGCAATTCTTGACCGACTCAGTGGCCCACTCTGCGACGCCGTGACCGGGCGCACGGACAGCGCCCTCATGCTGCAATCGTTGGAGCGGGCAAACCTATTCATCGTTCCCCTGGATGACACGCGGCGGTGGTACCGATACCACCACCTCTTTGCGGACGTCCTCCGATCCAGGCTGCTCATGCACGGCACCGATCATGTGGCGGCACTCCATCGCCTTGCCAGCGAGTGGTTCGAGAAGAATGACTTACCCGACGACGCGGTCAAGCACGCGTTCGAGGCCGCAGACTTCCCACGGGCCGCGCGAGTGATCGAAGCCACCATTCCCGCCGTCCGTAGGAGCAGACAGGATGCGACTCTCCTCGGCTGGCTCGCGACGCTGCCGGATGATGCACAGAAACACAGGCCAGTGCTTCTTGTTTTCTCTGCGTGGTCCTCACTCCTTTCCGGTGACATTTCCTCCGCAGATCGCCAGCTGACCGAGGCCGAACACCTCCTCGGTGCCGGCAGCGAAGACGGGGCGCCCGCGCACGAGTCCGAGCCGGGCGAGGAACTCCAGACCCTGCCCGTCACGATCGAGCTGTACCGTGCCTCCCTCGCCCTGGCCACGGGAGACCTACCAGGGATCACGCTCCATGCCCAGCGCGCGTTCGACGCCGCGAGGCCTAATGATTACCTGGGCCTAGGCGCCGCGGCAGGCCTGCTGGGCCTCGCATCCTGGGCCAACGGAGACCTCGAGTCCGGCGTGACCACGTTCCGGGGTTCCGCGAACAACCTCCGCATGGCCGGCAATCTGACCGACGCGTTGAGCACCACCATGGTGGTCGCCGACATGCTGAGGCCGCTCGGGAGGCTTCGGGAAGCCGAGAGAAACTATGAGGATGCGCTCCAGCAGTCCATCGCGCATGGCAACGACGGCCAGCCAACGGCCGACCTTCACGCGGGCATCAGTGACCTGCTACGGGACCGAAATGAACTCACGCTCGCCAAGAATCATCTAGAGGCAAGCCACGAGCTCGGCGAGAGCGCCCTCTCGCACGAGCATCGATACCGGTGGTTTCTGGCGATGGCGAGAGTACACGAAGCCGAGGGCGAGCCGGATCTCGCGCTCGCGTCACTTGATCAGGCCGGACAGCACTACCGCAGTGGATTCTTGCCCGAGGTCCGCCCGATTGCCGGCATGAAGGCTCGCATTTGGATCGCACAGGGACGCCTTCCCGAGGCACGGGCGTGGGTGGAGGAGCTGAAGCTCACGCCCGCCGATTCGGCGGACTACGCCCAAGAATTCGGTCTCATCACCCTCGCCCGGCTGCTGATCGCGGAGCACCGCGATGACCCCCTGGGCGAATCCCTCAACGTCGCGCGGGCGCTGCTCGATCGACTGCTCCGTGCAGCCGAGGCGGGCGGACGGCTGGGAAGTGCCAGCGAAATCCTGGTGCTGCAGGCAATCGCATTCGGGGTCCAGGGTGAGGCATCCCGCGCGCTCGTCCCGCTGGAACGCGCCCTCGCGTGGGCCGAACCGGAGGGCCATGTTCGTCTATTCGTCGACGAGGGCCCACCGATGCTAGCGCTCCTGCGCACGGCCGCCGGTGCGGGCATCCGCCCGGACTTTGTGCGTCAACTCAGCCAGGCGCTACGCGACACCGAGGGCGCCTGTGCTCCGGGTGCGCCGATCGGGACGCTGAGCGAACGCGAGCTGCACGTGCTCAGACTCCTGGCCACGGAGCTATCCGGCCCGGAGATCGCCCGCGAACTCTACGTCTCGCTCAACACCATGCGGACCCACACCAAACACATCTTCCTCAAACTCGGCGTGAGCAGTCGCCCGGCCGCGGTCCGCCGCGCCGAATGGTGGGGCCTGATCTAGATACCCCTTCCCGCAACAATCACCATGCGATCCACGAACGTGGTGATGTCCCGTCACCACATCGCTCCGTAGTTTTCGGATGTGCCCGGAAAACCGTCCGGCCGACCGAAACACAGGGAGCGCACCTTGAGCATCTCGACATCAACCCTTACCCGCGGGGCCGCGGTCGCCGCCGCCCTCGCGGGACTGGCCTATATCGTCATCCAGTTCATCCACCCTGCCGACGCCGTCGCCTCACTGTCGACGCAGCCGTGGGCAGTCGTGCACATCCTGAGCTTCTCCGAAGCGGTGCTGGCTCTCGTCGGAATTACCGGGATTTACCTCAGGCAGGTCCGGCAATTCGGAATTTTGGGGCTCATTGGGTATCTGATGTTCGGCTTCTTCTTCATTCTGCAGTCCGCCTTCACCTTCGCTGAAGCGTTCATCGCCCCCCTCTTCGTATCCGACGCCCCCCAGATTTCCATGGACTTCGTCGGCCTGTTCGGACGATACGCGGCCGTGACCGACCTCGGACCGCTCGCCGCTCTTCCGCAGGTCGGCGCACTCCTGTACATCGGTGGCGCGCTGCTCTTCGGAATTGCCGTCATCCGGGCCCGGTTGCTGTCGCGCGGAGCGGGCATCCTTCTGATCGCCGCCGCTGCCGCGACCCCCATCGCCGGTGCGCTGCTGCCCCACGCGCTCGAACGCATGGCCGCCGTTCCCATGGGCCTCGCCCTGGTTTGGCTCGGCTTCTCCCTTTTCTCCGACCAGCGCCGGAACGCTGCGGCGCGACGGGTGAGCGCAAACAGGGCGGACCTCGACAGCGTGGCGAAATGAGCCGGTACGAGATCCGCCTTAAAGGGCAGCTTGACTCGAGGTGGAGCGAATGGTTCGAGGGCCTCACGCTCATAACCGATGCAGATGGATGCACCACCCTCACCGGGCCCGTCATCGATCAAGCTGCCCTGCACGGATTGATTCGGCGCGTGAGTGACCTGGGCGTGCCCCTCATCTCGGTCAACATCCTGCCCGACCACGCGGCCGCCAGCGACGCCACCCATCTATCCCGGGAGGAGAACACAACATGACCGCCGACAGCGCCACAACCCGGGCGTCAAAATCATGGCTCACACTCACCGGACTCATTCTTCTCAGCCTCATCCCCATGCTCGCCGGTGCCGTCCGGCTTGGCGAGCTGACCGGCGGAGCCGCTCCGACCGTGCACAACGAACGATTCCTTGATTCCCCAATTCCCGTCCTGATCCACATCATTAGCGTCACCGTCTTCAGCCTGGTCGGGGCTTTTCAGTTCGTTCCGGCACGACGCCGCCGCACCAACCGATGGCACCGAGCGGCGGGCCGCGTCCTCATCCTGACCGGACTGCTGACAGCACTATCCGGCATGTGGATGGCGGCCGTCTACCCGCACCCCCTCGGAGATGGCGACGTGCTGGAAGCTCTCCGCCTGCTCTTCGGCTCCGCAATGGTCGCGAGCATCCTGCTCGGCATTCGAGGCATCGTACGGCGCAAATTTAATACGCACGGCGACTGGATGACCCGGGCGTACGCGATCGGCATGGGCGCCGGAACTCAGGCGATCCTACTCATCCCCGGCTCGATCATCTTCGGATCAACCCACGAGCTCTCGAGGACCGTTCTCATGGGAGCGGCCTGGGTCATCAACCTCGCGGTGGCCGAGTCGGTCATCCGGCGCAGGGCGCGGCGACTGCCAGACCGCTCCGCAGGAACGCATATTCACTCAACCAACCGGACAGGAATTACAGCATGACGACACAAATCACATCACCGGTGCAGCTGCACGGCCGGTTCGATCCGCGCCTATCCCGATGGTTGTGGCTGGTGAAGATGGTGCTTGCCCTCCCCCACTTCGTGATTCTGGCCGTGCTGAACGCTGCGTTCATAGTCGTAACCCTGGCCTCGGGCATCGTCATCCTGTTCACCGGACGCTACCCGCGGTCGCTGTTCGAGTTCACGGTCGGGGTGCTGCGGTGGAACTGGCGGGTCGGGTTTTACGTCTACGCCGCCCTCGGAACCGACAGCTACCCGCCGTTCACCCTGCGCGACACGGAATACCCTGCCCGCTTCGACGTCGCCTACCCGACACGCCTCTCTCGAGGGCTCGTCGTGGGCAAGTGGATGCTTGCCCTCCCCCACGTTGCGATCGTGATCTTCGTGATGGCCAACATCCTCACCTTTGTGCCCTCCTCAACGGGTTCAAGCGGCAGTGCTTTCTCAATCGTCAACGTGCTCGCGGTAATCGCTGGTGCATTTCTCCTCATGACCGGTCGGTACCCGCAACCCCTGTTCGACCTGCTCATCGGCATCAACCGTTGGATCTACCGCGTCGTCGCCTACGTCGCGTTCATGTCCGACGTATACCCGCCGTTCCGGCTCGACACCGGTGCGAACGAACCGCGCACGGCCACAGATGAGCGTGAAGTCGAAGCCATATTGCCCTGCTGAGGGGAGAAAGCGTCGCCGCCCGTCTACCAAAAAAGCCACGAAAGCCCCGTCGATGTCATCATCACCAGAACGGACGACTCACCATGACACCAGGAATCGCTATTGCCTTTGTCTTAATGCTCACAGCCCTCGCTACCTTCCAGCTACTGCTGGCGGCGGGACTTCCCTTCGGCCGTTTTGCCTGGGGCGGACAGCACCCTGTTCTCCCCCCGCGTCTGCGGGTCGGCAGCATGCTGGCGGTGGTGACCTACGCCATCTTCGCTTTCATCGCACTTGAGCGCGTCGACGTCACAAACGTCTTCACCGATCCCCTCGTCGCGGTCATCACCATGTGGGTGATCGCGGGATACCTGATGCTGAGCGTGCTGCCGAACCTCGCGTCGAAGAGCGCAAAAGAGAAGAGAGTGATGGTTCCCGTGTCGCTCACCCTGGGGATTCTCGCGACACTCATCGCCGTCGGCTGAGCCTGGAAGGCCGACACTTCCGCGCTCCACCGCCCCAGCAGACAACCGCCAGGCAACGGCCCAGCAACGGAGTACTGCAAGATCGGCTTAAACCAGAAATCGCTCCTGAGAATCCTCAGGAGCGATTTCTTTCTGTCTCGACCGGACCATTTCGTGAACAGTTTCTCAAACGGCCCATTTGGTAGGGCTGACAGGATTTGAACCTGAGACCCCTTGAAGGCTCAGGCCTTAACTTTGTCTTCGGCGAATGACTCGGAAAACTCGCAGATTCCCTTGTATTTACAGGGAACCGGGCGGTTCGCTGCCTCCAATTGTGCTTCGTCAAATTGGGTCGAATCGAGATGAATGTGATGAGTAAATGATGACCATTTGAACCGTCGCGGTCGGCACCGCGATCTCAAGTCCTTCAGCAGCTTGGGTCGCGACTTAGGACTCTGAGGCACCAAGGGCAGTTTGGCTCCGTAGTTCCACGACAAGATCACCCCTGCGGCACGGCGGGGTCGATTACCCTCGGCCCTCGCGAGGCAGACTCCCCCGCACCAGTCGATGCGCTGCTGGACCGCTCAGTTGGAGCGAGCCGATGCCCTCCAATTCGGCCGGGTGACCTCCGAGGTGATGGAGTCGGCGTGGCAGCATCCGTGAGCGCCACCTCCTATTGCAGTGCAGTCACCCACCCGATGAAACGGGCTGGGCTCGCGTAGTGGATGACGCCGTCGCGGTACCGGTACGCGGAGTCGAACTCCGGTATCGGCCGGCTAACCGACCACGGGCCGGTCTCGATATACCCATCAGCCAGAAGCTGAGCTCTCAGAACATCCCAAGCCGGCATATCCCGGGTCCAGTTCGCGTACCGAACGGTCAGGTCCGTCTGCGGTTTCGTCCACTCGCAGCGCAGGCCGTCAGCTCCGACCACTGAGTCCAGTTCACCGCCGGGGCCGTCATCACGAAAAGTGAGTCCGTCCATCGCCATTTTCGAATTCAGGTCAGCGGTGAAAGCGTTGTCGCATGTATCGGTTTCAGGGATCAGCGTCGGGGTCGGACTCGGAGTCGGAGTCGGAGTCGGAGTTATTGTTACGGTCATCGTCGGCGCAGAAACTGGTCCACCAGCTTCCGGTACCAACCCAGAACATCCGATCATCGCCACCGCCAAACAAGCCGCCGCCAGAACCGCACTCGCCCCTCGAAACCCCCTGATACGCATAGCCACAACCTACTGGTTCTGGCCCGCCGCGATTTCACTATGTCGTCGTTCCGTAACTGGCGCTATGACTCCCCCGCCAGTTCGGGGTGACGGATATGGTCGCGGAACGTCCAGGGTAAACAGTCGAAACGACCTGCTTGGTGCCCTCGACTTCAACCTGCAAGCAGTAGGTCAACGCTTTTTGCCCCCGATGCCCGGTACGGACGTGACTTGTTTCATCCAGGCCGCGACCTGGCGTTCGTCGAGGTCGTCCACTGACTCAACCTCCACCTCCCGCGTCGCCCGTCATGGCTTCGGGCAGTGTCCAGGTCGCGTTGCCTTCCGCCGAGGCTCCCGTAGCCGGATTCTGGATCGCACCGTGCTCGATCTCCTTGTTTTCCATGGCGAGAGGCTAGCCCCCGGAGCACCCTCGCGGAACCCACTCCTACTCCCGCCGCATCTTCGGCAGTACTTAGGAACACCATTGGTCAGGCCGACGGGATGGCACAGATCTGGCAGTCCGCCGCACAGCGTTGTTGAGCTACGGGGCGGCGCGGTTGCCTCTGCCTGCCATTGGCGTCGTGGGCGTCCACGTGCCCTGCATGGAATTGATAACGATTGACGGTAATAACGCTGAGCGTTATGCTAATGGTGTGATCCAGACGTTCGCAGAAAATGACACTGAGCGCGTCTGGCAGCGGGTCCATGTGCGCAAGTTTGGCCCCGACTTGCAGCGAATCGCGAACCGAAAGCTACTGATACTCGACGCCGCTGAAACCATCAATGACCTGCGCGTTCCACCGGGCAACCGTCTCGAACAGCTGCAGGGCAACCGAAAAGACCAACACAGCATCCGAGTCAACGACCAATGGCGCATCTGCTTCACGTGGACACCCGCTGGGCCAATAGATGTCGAAATCACCGACTATCACTGAGGAGATATTGTGACTGCCGCACACGAGCCCATTCACCCCGGCGAGATTCTTCTCGAAGAATTCCTCACTCCCCTGGGCATCAGCCAATACCGTCTTGCCCAGGCGATCGCCGTGCCCCCGCGCCGCATCAACGAGATCGTTCACGGTAAACGAGGTATCAGCCCGGACACCGCCCTTCGGCTGGCACGAGCACTCGACACAACGGACCGATTTTGGATGAACCTCCAGACCCGATACGACCTTGACGTGCAATCCGCTGCTCACGCGGGGGAGCTCAACCAGATCCGGTCACTCCTGAGCGCCTAGCGAGGCCGATGCGTCCGTTGAGGGTTCCCAAACACCACTCCCCCGAGACTTCGGAATCTTCGCGACTTGGCGCTGAATCTGCGTCCGTCGAGGTCCGACTTGCGGACCAACAAAGGCGGTCGACGTGGAGCCGGGGGCGAGTTGTAGGGTGGTGCCGAGCCCGCCCAGCGCTATCTCAAAAAGCTAGCGTGTAGGAGTCCCCGCAATCGTGGCTCGGCGAAGGGAGTGGTCATGGCCGGCCGGTTCGTTTACTGGATGAATGTCTCGCTTGATCTCTTCATCGAGCGCGAGGTGGGTGAACACGGTGACATCGGAGGGCCCAGTTGGATCCGCCTGGGTGAGCCGCTGCATCGCGAATTCAACGCTCGCGCGCGGGCGCTGTCGATGATGGTTCAGGGCCGCAAAGTCTACGAGATGATGGATCCGTTCTGGCCGAACGCTCGCACGGACGAATCCCTTCCGGGCTTCCTGCGCGAGTACGGCGAGATCTGGACGGACAAACCCAAGGCGCTCGTCTCGCGCACGCGCACCACGGCCGAACACAACACGCGCATCATCGGCGACGACAACGCGATCGAACAGCTCGCCGTGCTGCGACAGGAGACGGACGGAGAAATCGGCATCGGTGGCGCGAACCTCGCCACCCAGCTGATGCAGGCTCACCTGCTCGACGAGCTCTTGCTGTTCACACACCCTGTCGTGCTCGGAGCCGGCCGGCCGCTCTTCGACGCTCTCGACCAGCCTCTCGAGCTCGACCTCTTGGAACAGGATTCGTTCGACCAAGGAGTGACGATGCACCGGTACGCGGTGCGCGGGGCACGTTAGGGGTCACTTTGTGGGCCCTGACGGCGATCAGCAGCCGGACAGTGCCGTGGAGACGATCACGCCGAACGGCGTGGTGGGGATCCCGCTCGTCATCCACTCGTCGTCACTGTGATGATCGCGTTGCGGTCCAGCGAGGTGCCGGACATCAGACGCTCGCGAAGGTATCTGCCCATGCAAGAACGCCGCGTTCGGCGAACTCGTTCGGCACGTCATCACGTTCGGGCGCGGGGTCGGCCGGGTCGACCCGGAACACGACAGGTTCGGTCAGTGCGCGATCGGGGTTGTTGACCCATCCAGGCAGCGGGATGTTCTCTTGATTGAGCCGCCATGCCACGAGAGCCGCGATGGCGGCATCCCACATATGATCGCCGGTGGGTTCCGGCTCCGTCAGCCCAAGGATTCCTCGAACGAGTCCGTGTTCGGCGATGAGATTATCGTTCAAATGAAGCAAAGCCCGGAGCGCGCCACGAGAACCGGGCCGGCCGTCCAGCCGGACACCGCCGACGTCCACGCCCGGGCGGTCGACCAGTTCGTGGGGTCGGCCGGAACGACGTAATCGAGGGTGGCGTTCTCCGGCGTGGTCTTTGGGTCAGTCTCGGGCCGCTCCCCGGCCGGAACACCACCACGTCCACCGACCACGACGACAACCGTCCTGGCTTCTACCTCGGTGCCGCCGCGCAGTCGTGGAATGACCGCGGACCCGACGCGGTCCTGACCGGCGCACCGCGCGTCACCTCGGCATCCGTGTCGCAAAGCTCGGGCAACTCGCCATCTAAACTGGTCGTTTGCCCACGGAAGGAACCTCAATGAGCATGGAAGGCGCGGCCTGGAGCTCGCTGCACAAGATCTCTACCGCCAGGGACGGCAAGCACGGCTTCTCCCGTGAGTCCGTGCGGCGGATCATGACGTTCGCGGTGCCCTACCGGTCCAAGCTGCTGATCTTCATCGCCCTCTCCATCGTGGGAGCTTTCCTCGCGGTCGCGACGCCGGTACTCGCCGGCCAGGTGGTCGACGTCATCGTCGCCCAGGGCGAGGTCACCACGATCGTTTGGCTCGCCGTCGTCATCGCCCTCGTGGCCGTGGCCGACGCCGCCGTGTCACTCGTGACGCGCTGGTACTCGGCGCGGATCGGCGAAGGCGTGATCCTGGACCTCCGCACCTCGGTCTTCAACCACGTGCAGAAGATGCCGATCGCGTTCTTCACCCGCACGCGGACGGGCGCCCTCGTGAGCCGCCTCAACAACGATGTGATCGGCGCCCAGCAGGCCTTCAGCGGCACGCTGTCCGGCGTGGTCACGAACCTCGTGGCGCTGACCCTCACCCTGATCGTCATGCTCAGCACGTCCTGGCTCGTGACGGTTCTCGCCATGATCATGCTCCCCATCTTCCTGGTACCCGCCCGCCGCATGGGCAGCCGCCTCGCCGCGCTGCGCCGCGAGGCCGCCGATCACAATTCCGCCATGAGCACGCAGATGACCGAGCGCTTCTCCGCGCCCGGCGCCACCCTCGTCAAGCTGTTCGGCCGGCCCGACGAGGAGGCCGAGGAGTTCCGCGTCCGCGCCGCCCGCGTCCGCGACATCGGGGTCCGGACCGCGATGCTGCAGTTCGTCTTCTTCACCGCACTGATGCTCGTCTCCGCTCTCGCCCTCGCGCTCGTGTATGGGCTCGGCGGCTTCCTCGCACTCGCCGGCCAGCTGAACACCGGTGACGTGGTCACCCTGGCGCTCCTCCTCACCCGCCTCTACGCGCCGCTCACCAGCCTCGCAAACGCACGGGTCGAGATCATGAGCGCGGTGGTCAGCTTCGAGCGCGTCTTCGAGGTGCTGGACCTCGACCCGCTCATCAAGGAGAAGCCCGACGCCGTCGCCATCCCCGAAGGCCCAGTGGCCGTCGAGTTTGACAACGTCCGCTTCGCCTACCCGTCCGCGGACAAAGTGTCCCTCGCCTCTCTCGAGGAGGTTGCCACGCTGGACACCCGCGGCGGCGAGGAGGTGCTGCACGGCGTGTCCTTCAGGATCGAGCCGGGGCAGACCGTTGCCCTCGTAGGTACGTCCGGTGCCGGCAAGTCCACAATTGCGCAGCTCCTCTCGCGCCTGTATGACGTCGACAGCGGCGCCGTGCGCCTCGCGGGGACGGATGTCCGCGATGTCACTTTCGTCTCCATGCGGCACAGCCTGGGCATGGTGACGCAGGACGGCCACCTGTTCCACGAGACCATCCTCTCCAATCTGCGCCTCGCGAGGCCGGAGGCGTCCGACGACGAGGTGTGGGACGCCGTCCGCCGTGCGCGGCTCGAGCCGCTCATCCGGTCCCTGCCGGACCAGCTGGACACCATGGTGGGAGAGCGTGGCTACCGGCTGTCCGGGGGCGAGCGCCAGCGGATGACCATCGCGAGGCTCCTGCTCGCCCAGCCGCGCGTCGTCATCCTCGACGAGGCGACGGCGGCGCTGGACTCGACGTCTGAGGCCGCCGTGCAGGCGGCACTCAGCGAGGCACTCAAGGGACGGACGGCGATGGTGATCGCACACCGCCTCTCCACCATCCGCAGCGCGGACCTGATCCTCGTGGTTGAGGACGGCTCGATCGTGGAGCGCGGTACGCACGAGGAACTGCTGGCTGTGGGTGGGCGGTACGAGGAATTGCACCGGACCCAGTTCGCCCTGCAGAAGAATGTTGCGGCCGACGAGGAAGCGCTGAGCCGGACCTAGACTCTGAGCTCGGCGCCCCTGCCCCAAGCGTCTCGGAAAGTCGTCTCATCACGTTTCGTTTAATGGGGACTGATGACGACTGGCCTGACAGTACGCTTGGGTCACCAGGCCCCTGAGGCGCTGAGGCGCTGAGGAGGCACCATGTTCAAGCCATCTCGATCAATCACCACGGCCATGCCGTCGGATCTCGCTATCTCGCGCGCTGCGGCCCGTCGCCCGCTTGAAGAGGTTGCAGCCGACATGGGCATCGGTCCACACCTGCTGGAACCGCACGGAAGTGCAGCGTCGAAGATCTCCCTCGATGCGATCGATGAGCTCCGTGACCGTCCACGGGCCAAGTATGTCGTCGTCACCGCAATCACGCCGACTCCATTCGGGTCGGGCAAGACGACCACCGCGGTCGGGCTCGGTCAGGGCTTCCGGCACATCGACAAGCTCGGGATCGTCGCGATACGGCAGCCGTCGATGGGGCCGACGTTCGGCATCAAGGGCGGAGCCGCTGGTGGCGGCTACGCTCAGGTGGTCCCGATGGAGGCACTGAACCTGCACCTGACCGGCGACACGCACGCCGTTACCGCGGCCCACAATCTATTGTCGGCGATGATCGGCAACCACATCCACAAGGGAAACCGTCTCGGGTTCGACCCCCATGAGATCACCTGGCGACGTGTCCTCGACGTCAACGATCGCGAGCTGCGCACCATCATCACCGGGCTCGGCGGTCCTGACGACGGCAATCCGTTCCAATCCGGTTTCGACATCTCCGCAGCCAGCGAGGTGATGGCGTTGTTGTCGCTGTGCACGTCGTTGCGGGATCTTCGTGAACGGATGGGAAGAATCGTCGTCGGCTACAACCGCGGCGGCGAACCGGTGACCGCCGAGATGCTCAAGGCGGCCGGCGCCATGACCGCGATACTCAAGGACGCCATCAAGCCGAACCTGATGCAGACCGTGGAGCAGACGCCAGTGCTCGTCCACAGCGGTCCGTTCGGGAACATCGCCACCGGTAACTCCTCGGTCGTCGCCGATCTGATCGGCATCCATGCCGGCGACTACCTCATCACCGAGGCGGGGTTCGGTGCAGACATCGGCGCGGAAAAGTTCTTCAATATCAAGTGCCGTGCCTCCGGGCTGGCGCCGGATGCCGCCGTCATCGTCGCGACCGTGCGTGACCTGAAAACTCACTCAAACAAGTACCGGGTCGTCGCTGGCCGACCGCTGCCACCGGAGATGCTTGCCGAGAATCCCGACGACGTCATCGCCGGGGCAGCGAATCTGCGCCGGCAGATCGCCAACATCCGACGGCACGGAGTGACGCCGGTCATTGCGGTGAACGCATTTCCCACCGACTACGACAGTGAGCATCAAGCGATCATGGACGTCGCGGCAGAGGAAGGTGTGCGCGCGGCGATCAGCTACCACTTCACCGAAGGCGGCAGGGGTGCGGTCGAGCTGGCCGAGGCGGTTGCGGATGCCTGCGCTGAACCGTCGAGCTTCCATCGGCTCTATCCCGACGAACTTCCCTTGGTCGACAAGATCGATGTGATCGCGCGAGAGATGTACGGCGCCGACGGCTTGGACCTCTCGCCTCTGGCAGCTCGGCAACTCGACAAGTACGAGCGGGCAGGCTTCGGCAGCCTGCCGGTGTGCATCGCCAAGACACACCTGTCCCTGTCGGCCGACCCCAAAATCAAGGGAGCACCCACCGGGTGGCGACTGCCGGTGCGTGAGGTGCGTGCGTCGATCGGGGCCGGGTTCATCTATCCCATCTGCGGCGACATGCGCACCATGCCTGGTCTCTCGTCCGCACCGGCAGCCGAACACATCGACATCGACGACAACGGCGAGATCGTCGGGTTGTCCTGATCGGCGGACCCGGCCGGGCACGTCGGGCTTCTCGATGAAGCCTTCCCCGCCCACGAACCGGCAGTGAACGATGCTCTAAAAAGCCCGGAAGTCGAGCATCGATTCCTCGACGGCGAGAACCGACCAGGTGCCGCCTTCGGCATCCGTGAACGCGTACGCGGGGACCACCAGGACGCTCCCGTCCGGCTGCCACTGGCTGGTGAGGCCGAGGCGTGCGCTGACGATCTCAACCTTGTTCACCGGCCATGAGACCGAGGTGCCGGCGACTGGTGTTGCAGGCGGCTCCGTCGGTGCCACCCATTCCTCGGTCGTCGACGCCTGATCGCGGAGGGCGAGCGGCAGAGTCGTCGCCGCTGCGCTGAACCGCGGGTCTGAGAGTCTTTCAAAGCCCTCTTGCTCGCTCACCACCGGGTACATGCCCAGATCGACGACGTCGGCGAGGGCCCCGGTGGCGCTGACGACACCATCTTCTGCCAGCTCCAATGCCCACCCCTGGTCGAGTTGCTGCCCGTCGATGACCGGTTTTGCCTCGGCGGTTCGCGTGGGAGAGCCTTCCCACACCTGAGAGGTAAATTCGAACGCGGCGGGGTCCCGACCGGCGGCGGTGAGGAGCGTGCGAAGTGCTCCGATCGCAGCGTCTTCGCTGGGCGGCTGGCCGGTCGGCTCGCAGACTTGGTCACCCTCGCACTGCCACGGGTTCACCTCCGGGTTCTGGAAGTAGAAGGACAGCATTCCGTCGAGACTCACTGACAGGCTCGGGGCGCTGCCGTCCTGCGGGCCGGCGACCCAGCTGCCATCGCGCAGTTCGACTGGTAACCCGATGCCGAGCGCCGCGGCGAGCGCGGTGACCTTTTCTGAGCTGGATGCCGAACGGGGGTCGTAGGCGTAGGCCTGAGCTGTGCCCGCCTGTGTGCCCAGACCTGAGGTGCTGAAGGCGTTCCGGCCGGATCCGTAGGGGTATGCAAGGGAGGACATCTTCTGGTCGATACCGGCGCCAGAGGCAACGGATGGCTCTATTCCGCCTTGCGCGGAGCTTTCAGGGCCCCCGTTGGACTGCAAAGTGATGGGCGGAGCAGCGCCGTCGGCGAGGCTCATTGGCCCGCCCGTGTTCGCTCCGATCCCGTATCCCGCGGCACCCACGATCGCGATCGACGCCGCGACTGCGACGAACGGGAGCCAGCGTGGCCGTCGGCTTGCTCGTTCCGTGCCCAGGTCGGCCACGAGTGCCGTGTCGGCCATCGGTTCAGCCTCAGGGCCGGTCATCCGCGCAATGACCTCGTCAGCGAACCCGGCACGTGCTTCGATCTCCCCCGCCGGGTCGGCGGCACGCAGCCGGGCAACCAGGTCTCGTTGTTTGTCGTCGTCGTTCATATCGATCAGCCTCCGGAATTTCGGTTCACTTGGGATATGTGCGGAGCGTGCCGAATCTTGCAGAAGCCGCCGAATCTTGCAGAAGCCCTAGAACGACATCCGCTCGCCCCAGGCTTCTCGCAGTCGCTTACGCGCGCGCGACAGCGCGGCGTCCGCCCCGGATCGGGAGATGCCGAGCACCTCGGCGAGCTCGGCCCCGTCGAGACCCTCCCACGCGTGGAGGAGAAGGATCTGCCGGTCGCGCTCCCCCACGCTGGCAAGCGCGCCGCGGAGTTCCGCATCGAACAGGAGGTTCAACTCCGGATCGCCGTCGACTCGCATTACGCCCGACTCGGGCACCTCGTCGACGGGAAGATCGATGTGCTTCCTGCGCGAATTCGCGAGCGTGAATCCCGCCGTGCGATACAGCCACGGCAGCACAGCCTCCCGTGGCAGGTCGTTGCGGCGTCGCCACGCTGTGGCGAAGACCTCGGCGGCCAGGTCCTCGGCATCCTGACGCGGTCCGCGGCGGGCGAAGTAGCGCACGAGCGCAGTCGAGTGCTCCCGGACGATCACGGTGAACCAGTCGACGTCGGCCGCCGTCTTGGGCGGGTCCGCGCTGTCAGGCATCGCCGCTCCCTCGCTCATGTCGGCGGTGGCTGGGGTGTCGGCGATCCTCACATACTGAATATGTCGCTTCCGCCGTAAGTCTTGCACGCAGCGCCCCGAATTTTCGGAGGTCGCGTCACCATCCTGCTGACGAACTTCAACCCCCGCAAAATCGCGGCCTTCATCAGCGACAAAATCAAGGACGACGCCAAGAAGCTCGTCCACGGGGAACCCGTTGTCCGTACGATTCGCCGACGCGACCGCGAATGGCACAACCCCTACACCGACACCCACAGTCGGCGTCGGGCGGCCAGACAAGGCCAAAGACCCTGTATCGGAGGAGACCGGCGGATCACCACTCCGGACGTATACGGCCCGCTGCGGACCACATACTGCCCAGAGGGCGTAACACCCAACATTTAAGACAATCCAGCGCGCTTGAAAACGCCGAAAAACACACCAACAACCGAGATCCCGCTCATGATTCAAAAATCGCGACCGGAAACGGACGCGAGAACCACTTAGGCCAGAAATCGCTCCTGAGAAGCCTCAGGAGCGATTTCTTTTTGTTTCGACCGGACCGTTTCGTGAAGAGTTTCGCGAACATCCTCAGGTACACGGCGGTCAGAATGCGCAGGAAATGGCCGTGCGCGATCAGAGCGACAGCTACCAACCTGCCCGCGCCGCGGGCAAGTTCCTCTCCCCGGGCAGTGAGCGGAATATCCGTGAGCCCAGTGTGTTTGCCATCCTTCGACAACTCCGTCTCCCCGTGACGCAAGAGAATCAGCTTCCCTGACGGGTTATCCGGAGCGGGATGGTGGGGCAGTGGATCGTTTGCAGACATGCGGCAACAGTAGTATCGCGCCCCGGATTTGATGGAGGTTCTTGATTGCTGGAAAGGCCAGCGTTCACCCCTGCGGGCGTTCGAAGAAGGTGTGAGTTACGGCACTGCCCGCCGCGGCCGACCTAGAGGTCCACGAGACCTTCGACACGACCGCCCGGATGACCTCAGGAGCCTAGACGTTCCGTAGGGTCTTTACGGTTTTCGCCGGGTGCCTCGATTCGAACGCTCGCGTAGCGCGGGGATATCGTCGGCGACCCGACGCTCCAGGCCCTCCAGCAGCAGCTCCAACCCATAGTCGAACTCGTCCGCGAACGCGTAACCGCCAGCGCCAGCGCCGAACAACTCGGCGCGCGAGCGCGCAATGTGCGGATACAGCTCCGCCGGCGCCGCGACCTTGACGGCAAACGCCTCCTCGGAGCCGTCCCCCGGTTCGAACGGCAGGCTCGTCTCGGTCAGCGCGAACCCGTACACGTAGGCGTCGATGGCGGAAAACGCGTGTGTCGCGAGCAAGACGCTGAAGCCGTCAGTCATCAGCACGCCCAGTAGCCGGTCGTGGTGCTGCAACAGTGCCGGGCCAGGGGTTGGGCGCGATTCCATCATCCCCAGCGCCCACGGATGAGCCGTGAGCACCGACCGTGCCGATCGTGCCCGGTCGGTCAGCGCCTCCCGCCAGGTAGCGCCGACCTCGGGCAGCTCGATCCTCTCGAACACCCAGTCGGCGAGGTCGTCGAGCAGCGCCTCCTTGCCTGGCACGTGATGGTAGAGCGACATCGCCTCAACGCCGAGAACCTTCGCGACACTGCGCATGCTCACGGCGGCAACACCCGCGCGGTCGGCTACCGCGGCGGCCGCGCCAATGATCCGCTCCCTGCTCAGCGGTGTGCGTGACGTCATGCTCCCATCCTTGCGCACTTACGCACGTAAGGCTACGCTGGGGACCGGTACTTACACCCGTAAGTCCCGGTCTGACGAATCAAGCCAAGGAGCACCGTGATGAGTATGCCTCAATCCCACACCGCACTAGAGAATCCGCGGTCCCAGAGCACGCTGGAAAATCTGCGCATGCCCGTGCAGGCCAAGCTTGCGTCAGCCTGGACCAGCCTCATGTTCCTCGTCATCTACATCGACTACTTCCACCTCTACCAGCCCGGCGAAATCGACAAAATCCGGGGTGGCGTCATTTTCGAGTTCGACATCAGCGGGACGTTGATGTCCATTTTCTTCGTGATCATCGCGATCCCGGCCCTGATGGCACTGCTCTCCATGACGCTGCCCGCTCGGATGAACCGCGTGACGAACCTCGTCGTGGCATCGCTGTACATCCCCATCATGGTGTTCAACGCGGCAGGGGCGACTTGGGACTATGCCTTCTACTACGCCCTCACCATCGGAGTCGAGGTGCTAATCCTGACCTTCATCCTGCGCTCCGCCTGGACCTGGCCACGCCGCACCGCATCACCGGCGACCCTGGCAGCCAGCCTCGACAGCGAGCCACTCCGCACGCCGCAGCAGCCGTGACTGCCCGCCCAATGCTGAGCCAGGTGACCGTGCCCGCGGGTGGCGCGAGCGAAGGATGGTCGGGCGCGCTGCGCTCCATGGCCGACGCCATCCCAGGCGACCCCAGGCCGCTCATCCTCGACGAGCCGGTCAACGGACTTAACCCCGAGGGGCGCTGAGAACGGTGAAGGCGATAACCCAACACCGCTACGGCGGACTTGACACTCTCGAATACGAGACTGTTCCCCGGCCCGTAGCGGCGAAGGACGAAGTCCTCATCCGGGTCCTGGGAGCATCCATCAACGCGGCCGATTGGCTGCTCCTGCAGGGTGAACCCTTCGTTGCGAGGTTGGCGTTCGGCCTGCGGCGGCCCAAGGTCTCGACGCGGGGCAGGGATGTAGCCGGCGTGATCGAGGCTGTGGGCGACAATGTGCGCGGTTTCAGCGTGGGCGAGGAGGTGTATGCGGAGGTGGATGCCGGCAGCTTCGCTGAATACACCGTCGCCCACGCGAAGCGCCTCGCTCACAAACCCTCACGAATCAGCTTCGACCAAGCGGCTGCCGTGCCGATCGCCGCAACGACGGCGCTGCAGGGCGTGCGGGATGTCGCGAAGATCAAGCCGGGCGACAAGGTGCTCATCAACGGGGCGTCCGGCGGAGTCGGCTCCTTCGCCGTGCAGCTGGCTAAGGCGTTCGGGGCCGAAGTGACTGGCGTCTGCAGCACCGCAAATCTCGAGTTCGTGCGGACGTTGGGCGCAGACCACGTCATCGACTACACGGCTGAGAACTTCGCGACGGGCGGGGCTCGCTACGACGTCATCTTCGACCTCGTCGGCAACCGATCGATAGCCGAGTGCAGGCGGGCCCTCACGCGTCGCGGAACTCTTGTGCTGGCGTCGGGCAACGGGGGACGCGTGCTCGGTCCGATCCGACGGATGCTTGCAGCGATGCTGCTGGGCATGTTCGTGACCCAGAGCCTTCGACCCCTCTCCGCAGCCGCGAGCGGGGCCGACCTCGAAGTTCTTCGGGTACTCATCGACGCCGGCACCATCACGCCGCCAGTCGACCGCAGCTACCCGCTCGCTGAGACGCCTGAGGCGATCCGCTACTTCCTTGAGGAGCACGCCAGGGGAAAGGTCACCATCACCGTCACCGGCCTGAACAACACCAAGGAGTGGGCCGCCAGCTCTTCATCCGCGACGGGCGCGCCGTGCGCAGCGATACGACCCTAATCCCCCTCCAATGTGTAGGAGTCAGGGCGATAATGACGCCCTCCTGCCACTGCTCGTCGCCGAGCACTGACAGGTGATCCCCCCTGTATCAACTGCTTTAACCTTGATCATAACCAACTTCCGCCCCCCATCTCTAGCCCGGAATTGACATTGACGTCAGGAGAAGGCGGGAGAGCAGCGCGGATAGCCCGGTTATTTCAGCAGGTCCGAAACCCGCCAGTCCGGCCGGGCGTCACTCCCCCGCCAGTCCGGCCGGGCGTCACTCCCCCGCCGGTGCTCCGCTAACGTGCGGGCCGCCGAGGTTGAGAGCCGCGTCAGTCGGCCCGCGTCATCGCAACGAAGTGTGAGGCAGGCATCGAGCGCCTCCTAAGCGGGGACATGGATCGTGTACGGGATACCGAGCTCGTCAAGGAGATCGAGCACCGGCTCGCTCGGTCCCATCGTGTTCGAGACCGAACTGGCGAAGAAGTCCCAGTGAGCACCTTTGATATCGCCCTTCTGCACCAGGTAAGCATCCGACCTGATCTGGCGCTCGATCGACGGGCTCAGATTGACACGACCCAATTTGGACTCGTGAGCCACTTCTTTAGCCACGACATCGAACCGCCGAACAACGGCATTGCAGACCTCAATGCAGTCTTTCGTGGAATGCCCGACCTGCGTGTACTCACCGCCATCTTTCACTCCATGCGTGCTGGCCAGGTATGCTTCTGCCTCCTTAGGCGTGGCGAAGAACCGAGCGCGGCCACCGGCTTTGACGTGACCGGGGCGCTTCATGGCCTCAGCGAGACTCTCGGGGCTGACCCTGCCCCCCTGAAGCCGGAGAAGCGACTTATCGCTGAAGCCGGAGGCCTGGAGGTCCGGCCAGCTCTTCGTGGTCTGCGTGAGGGTCGCCACCTTGACATGGTCCGGAACCCACTTGAGCGCCACGATGGCAGCACCGACAGCGGGGGCAAGCTCGGGGTGACGGAGGACGAACTTCGAGGCCTTGGCGGGGATAGCGACCGCGTCGCCAGCGGCCGGTACCAAGCCGACGACGCTGAAGCCTGCACCGACCCAGTCGGCGTGGATGCTCGACCCGACGGCATCGCGTAAGTCGGCAGCCCCTCCAACCACCCAGCCGACTCCGGGGATGAAGCTGGCGCTTCCGGAGGCAAGGTTGCCGGCAAACCAGGCGAGAGAATCACCCGGCCTGATCTCGCCGTATACCGCCCCCTGGGCGAAGTCCCGCGCATAGGTCGATGGCTCGACCTTTGCATCGAACCATAATGGGTCGAGTCCCTGGCTCTCCTGATTCTCGACCTCGTACCCGTCATCGAAGCCGTCGCCGTCGGTGTCAGCGACATCCGGAGCGGTGCCGAGATGCTCGACCTCGCGGCCGTCCTCGAGCTCATCGCCGTCGCTGTCGTGATCGAACGCGTCGAGGGAGAGATCGGCCTCAGCGGTGTCGGACAGGCCGTCCTCGTCAGTATCGGGTATCAGCGGGCTCGAGAAAGCCCCGAATTCGATGCCCTTGCCGGGGTCATAGATCGCCGGGCCCGCTTCGTCCCCGTCGGTGAGTCCGTCGTCGTCAGTGTCGGGATCCATGGGATCGGTTCGGTAGACCGCGCCCCTCGTGCTCAGCCAGCCGCTCGTCTCATGCTTGTCGTGGAGATCGTCGTCGTCGGAGTCGACCTTGGTGGGGTTGGAAATTCCCGCGTAGATCGTGCTCTCGTCGGGGTCTGAGACCACCTGACCGGCCTCGTCTCCGTCTGTGAGTCCGTCGCCGTCCGTATCGGCCGCAAGAGGATTCGTGGTGAACGTGCTGCCACCGAGCGTGCCCCAGCCGAACACCTCGACGCGATTCGTCAACCCGTCGTGGTCGGAGTCCGCCTGGCCGGTGACGTAGCCAAGGCCGATGACAATGAGGACCACCACCAATGCGCCAGCGAGTGCCCCCAGGGACCAGCGGCGGCTCCTTGCAGCTTTGGTGACGGGCTCCCGCGATGCGACGTCCCTCTTGTCCGGCACGTCAGGTTTACTCACGCTTGGATTCCGGTCTGCGTGTGACCGTCGACCGAACCAGTCTCGGCTAGCTCGCCGAAGGAGTGCGCGCGGACAGTCCGGTCGCGATCAGCTCGTCGATCGCTTTCAAGAACCGTGGAGAAGTCCGTCCATTGGTCGCCGAGCACACCACCGATAGCGTCAGAAGCCGCTCTCATCAGTCCCATCAGAACAGCCCCCGGTCTGTATAGCCAGCAGCCAGCAGCGTGCCGCTGTCATTCAGGGTAGTGGCCCGAGGAGAGAAAACCGCACGGGGGTCGCTGCAGCCGCCGAACGGTGCAGCCAAGCCCCGGCGATCAGCCCGGTCAAGGCCTCGCGCACGGGGCGTCCCGGCGGGCGCTTGTACGCCCAGATCGCCGTCACGAGTACTCCCCTGTGTCCCTTGGGGAGGAGATTTCAGGGCCGCAAGGAGTTCCGAGTGGACTCGCTAGTCTTGACTTGAAGTCCTGGGTATTCAGCTCTGAATGCCGAAGGGCGGCGCGGACTGGGGGCTCCTTTGTCGAACGAACCGATTCTGCTGTTCTTACATGGGGTTGGGGACGGCGATCAGGACGACAAGTGGAAGATCGCTGTGACAGAGGCACTGACTCGTCTGGGATACCCCGATCTGAACACAGTGCGAGTGATCGCGCCCAAGTACGCGCACGCACTCAAGGGCTGGGACGACAAAGTCCCGCTGCCGGGTGTGACGATCAAGCAGCCTCCCCGCGATGCGGCCAGGCAGAACCGCCGGGACTTCGAGCGCCGTATGGGCACCGTTGAGTTCAGACTCGGCCGTCACGATCGCGGCAATGGCCAGCCAGGTGGAGACGCTGTTATCGGTGTCGCCGTCGGACTGCCTCTCTTCAAGCAAGCGCACAACTACCTCAATAATCCTGAGATTCGCGCGCAAGTCCTGCACCGTATCCTCACCAAGCTGCCCGAGTCGGGGAGGCTTGTGATCGTGGGCCATAGCCTCGGCTCCGTGATCGCCGCCGACCTCGGGCGGCGCCTGCCGCCTGGCCTCGAAGTTGCCGGCATGGTGACCATCGGGAGCCCCCTGGCGAACGGAAGCTTCGATGTTGACAAACTGCGAGAGACGCTCAAAGAACCGCCGACGAACCTGGCATGGTGGGTAAACTTCTGGAACGCCCCTGACCCGGTGGCCGCCCACCGTGGTGTGTCCTCCGTATTCCCGTGGATGGTCGATTTTCGGATTGACACGAAAAAGGTGGGAACCAAGGCGCATGCCGCGACGGAGTATCTCTCCAACGAGGCGGTGGCGACGGCCATTGGCTTCGCGCTCTTCGGGTCCAGGTCGAAGGAGCTTGCGGGCATCGATAAGGGTCTCGACTTCCCCGTGGACGAGATAGAAAAGATGGCTCTTGTGGCGCTGCGCTACGCGCACCTCACGAAGATGAGACTGGAAGGCGACCAACAGGATCGTTTCGCCGGCGCCCTTCGACAAGTGCAAGGGGCCGTCGTCGACGGCATCAGACGACGAAACGACAGCGAGGAAAGAAGGCGCAGAGGAATGCCGTTCGCGGTTGCACGCCTCGCCTTCGATCTGTCCGATCCGCACGCTACTGTGCCCGAACCGCTCCCGTGCAGCCACATCCCAAAGGACGAGGCCGTCGTCCTGTTGACGATCCTTGCAGCCGAGAACGTCATCCGACCGTTTGAGATCTCGATCCCGAAAGACAAGTGGCGGGATGCCATGAAAGATCTCACCGCCGAGATGGGACTGGGAAGCCAGTACGGCGCCGATGTATTCGCGGCCGCCAAACGTGCGCAAGAGGCGCTGAGCAGCGGCCGCGGAGTGAACTGGATGAAGTGGGGTGCGCTTGGTGTCGGGGCGGCCCTGATCGTCCTGGTGACCGGCGGCCTGGCGCTCGCCGCTGGCGCCGGTCTGGCCGGAGCCGCAGTGATCACCAGCGCGCTGGCGGCGTTCGGGCCGGGCGGGATGATGGGGGGCCTCCTGACTGCTGGCACCCTCCTCACTGCGGGTGGCAGCGGCCTCGCTCTTGGCCTGGCCAGCCCCGGAACCACCGCAGCAACCCTCGAAGCGGTTGTGGAACGCCAGCTGGCCGCAGCAATTCTGCGGCAATGTCAAGAACTTGAACAGGATCCGGCTACCTGGAGAATTCTGGCCGAAACCGAGATCGAGGTTCGGCGTGAATATGAGCGGCTCGACGAGTTCTCAGACGAATCATCACCGGCACTCAAAGAACTGAAGCAGAAGATCCAGACCATCGAACGTGCGCTGAAGTATCTGAAAGACAACGGTCTCGCGCCAGACACTACCCTCAGCATTCCCGACCAGACGGAATGAAGCGGCGAGCAGGCTCAGTACGGCGAAGCGAGGCCCGGTCGAGACGACCCGCTACCCCGCAGTACACCGGCGAGCCCGCTCGAACGCTCTCCCGGTGAGTATGGGTGGGATTCTCCGCGTCCGATAACGCCCGGTTATGTCAGCAGGTCCGAAACCCGCCAGTTCCCTGCGCTCACCCCCGCCGTGACGCCGAAGTCAGGGTGACGCGCCGGCGGATGCGGCCCCGGCTGATCCTCTTTTGAGCCAGCGGAGCAGCGACCGTCCCGCTGCCATCAGCGAACTCCTGAACCGACGTCGTCCCTCCTTCGATAGTGGGTCGACTTCGCCCATCTTCCCGCGGATGATCAAGGTGCGTTCGCGCCGCAGGACCAGGCGAGCGCCGGACCACGTCAGCAGGATCGTCGCGAGCCCGGGAAGGCTCGCCACGATGAGGACCGCAACGGGTCCTGCCTCCAGAAGCTGGGATGCGACCGACCCGGTGATCAGCGCGGTGACCATCGCGTAGGCCAAGGACGAGAAACCGCCGAAGAAGGATCCCGGCGCGTGAAGCCGCGACACCGCCGACACATATAGCGCCGCGTGGGCTCTCGCCTCGCGACCATATTCGGCGAGTAGTTGCTCATGGGAAAGGGCAGCGGAATCTGATGCCATTGCCCCGGAGATCGGGCCTAGCTCCCTGAAACGCGCTTGGAGGTCCAGCAGTTGCACTGACCGTTCATAGAATCGTTTTCCGCGATCCTGCACGAGCCCGAATCCGAAAGTCAGGACCGCCACAACCAGGCCGCCGACGGTGACGATGGGCGCGAGTCCAGAAACAAACTCCACTATCTCCTCCGCGCGGCACCGGCACGCGCGCAAAGATCAGAGCGGGGCACCGTCGTGCATGAAGCCGACGACGACCGGATCTGATTCAGCACGGCCAGACCCGGCACAGGCGCTGGGTAAGCAGAACGCCCCGAGCCTCGATGTCGTCGTCGGACCAGGACTCCGGGTGTGCGCCCACGAGATCCTTGTTCAGCACGAGCAATGAGTAGTCGCTCAGAAGCGTGCGTTTTCCCCGTCCTTGGTCTTTACCCGTGGGAGCGACGATCCAAGTCTCGCGATCTGTCCACGGCCGGTGCGACAACGTGCCGTTGAGCTTCTTGGTGACGAGGGTGAGGTTTCCGAGAGTATTGACCCGCTTGTCGCGCTCGGCAGCATCGACGTCGTCTAGTGGCGAAGTGGCGTCCCAGTGAGCCCGCCATCCCTGCGGCATCACGTGCTCGATCTCAAGTTTGTGGGGTAGCTGCGTGTTTTCGTGCCGCTCCGTGCGCTGCTGCATTTCGATCCCCTCCAGGACGACACGCAGGCGCCCCTGACGGACATTGCCGTACAGCCGCAGGGAGGGCAGATCTCGCACCATCGTCTCGTCGCTCGGCCAGAAGCGGGAATCAGCCGTTTGGGAGGAGAGGAACTCCCGCACCACGTCACCTGCCCGGTGTACGGACGAAGTATCCAGCTCGCTGAGCAGCGACACCATCAAACGGTTGATGTCCTTCATGGTGTATCGCAACATCGTCCGACGGATAACCCAGCTCTCCAGAGCCTGAAGCCCCTTCGAAATCTCAACACCGGGGACGTCATGGTTGGAGGAAAGCATCCAGAGCAGCAGCGGAATGGTGGCAGCTAACTCCAGGCTCTCAACGACCCGCGAATAGAACCTGCCCGGCGATGAGTCTGGATCCAGCTCAGCAAAACCCCGGAATGTTGCCGCATCGTGCGAAAGCACCTGAAGGAATGATTCGGCTGTGCTCAATTCTTTCATCGACGCCGCAGCGTGGTCCCGGAATGCGCGAAAGACTCCCTCCGTGAGGACCTCCTCACGTTCCCGCATTGTGAGCCAGTACTGAAGAAATATGTCGACCCGCGACCTGAGGTGACGACCTTGGCTGATGGTCTCCCGCCACCAATCATCATCAAATTCGAGCCAAAGGGTTTCTGCCCAATTTTCGGTGTCGGCGTGCAGGTCTTCACCGCGCTGAAATACCCAGTTCTTGATCAGATCCGCAGCGAGCAGTGGAGTACCGCGATCATTAAGTGTTTCAAAGATGAGTTGGTCATCGTCATCAACACCGAGATTGATTGACACAAGATACAGATGTGACTGCAGCGTCTGTGCGAGGGCTCTGGCTCGTGAGGCTTCAGTGCCCGGCACCTTGATGAGGCTCTCGTCGCCGTCACTCCCCTCGAGTGGAACCACTGCACCGACCACCCAGGATCGCGCCGTGGACTGGAAGAATGCGTGCGCCTCAGCGACTCTGGACGCCCCGTGTTTTTTTCCAGCTGGTGAGTCCATAGTGGATTCGAACGCAACACGATCGGCCCGGCAGGGCCACAACTTGAAGCGTTCCCGTTTGCCAGCGAACCGCTTGCCCTCATTGAGGATGAGATCACTCAGCGCCTCGGCTTCGTCTTCGTAACCAAGCTCCTCGACAACCAGCTGAGCTGCATCCAGGAGCAGCTGGATTGTGGTCATGCGCTGCTGGCCGTCAATTACGATGTGTCTCGAGACGTCTCCGGCGAACGCTGAGACCGTCTTGACGACCACTGCACCAAGAAAGTGGGTCGGCAGCTTGGTCGATTCGGGCTCGTCTTCTTCCAACTTCAGCACTGCTAGGGCGACCCGCTCCACGTCGTCCCACAGCGGCGCCCACTGATCCTCCTCATTCCACACATAGGGGCGTTGGAAGGCAGGAATCTCATAGTGGACCTTCCCATCGAAAAGATCGCGCGGTGTGAGTGCATCTGCCTTCATAAAGAACTCCCCCTTGTGTATCCACGTCCGTGGTTCTCAGCCCCTTTACCGTAGCCCCACAGTGCCCCTCTTCCTCCCGCTCCTGCACACGAGTGATCTTCGTTTCCAGGTCGCGTGGAGATTCACGCTGGCTACTTTTTCACTGCACGAGCTTGGCCCTCAAGGAGTTCTCCTGCCTCCGATTTGGTGTTCCACATACGCCCTCGAGCACTCGATGCAAAATGGGCTGCGGTGGCAGACTGACCGCATCGCGACTCTGTTGCGACCACTCCCCCTAGCATCGACGTCCTCATCCCAGGGGGTACGACCGACTCGAGCTACTCCGACGCTTTCCTCGCCTCGCTCGGCTCAATCGGCGTTCCGCTCATCCACAGTTTTTTGTACGCATCGCGAATCGCTCCCGAGGCTGCGACATCGGCGAGTGGTGTAACAACTCCTGGACGACGAGTCAGCGAGTTCAGACTGCTACCAAACACCAGAACATCACCCTGGTCAGGGATGAAGAACCGATCATGTAACAGCTTTTCCTCGACAAAACGGACTTCGACCCGACCATTAATCGCGGCGAGCGCTGTTGCGATGATGGGACGTTTTGTAGTCACCCCATTGTTCGACAGCAGAATGCGCGTTACGGCCTGGATATCGAGCAACTCGTAAAATTCGGGTAACCGCAGGTACGGGTCGACGAGTAGACCGGCGTCCCGTGAAACGATCAAGCCGAACACCTTTGCGTACGCAAGCGGGTCTGCAGGGTCGATAACAACTGTCAGAGGGTCCTCATTTGACACGTCGACCGTCGGCGCGTTCAGCGCTTGAAGGACTACGCTGCCCAGCGCAGTCGGCGAGATCATCCCATCCACGATCTCGGCCCATCCCACACGGTCGAGATAGGCGGAGGCCGACTCGGCAGGAGAGGCAAGTTCCCGCGTACCTGTCACCCCCATGACGCTGATCCATTGGTTTGTCACCATCTCGGCGATCCCGCCCACCGTCCGGTATCTGGCCTCAGCCGGATCGGGTGCAGACGCGTACGCTTCAAAGAGCTCCACCGGCATTGGTTTGCCGTACCGGACTGTCGCGACCAGGTAGGCGAGCGAACGGTGTGTTTCATCACTGGCTATCTTCACAAGTCGCATCCTACGTGCGCGTCGGCCAACCGCACTTCCGGCGCGAAGACAGCGGCAGCTTCACCGTTCTCGAGCCGAGTTTTCACGACCTCGTCGCCTACCGCGCCACAGCCGACCGGGCACTCACACGGTTTGCCAAAGGTGACAGCTTCGTCGCTGAGGGCTACGTCCGCAACTTTCAGTTTGAGCGCGACGGTGAGGTCATCAATCGCGAGGAATTCGTGGCGAAGAAGATCGGCCACGACCTCGCCCGCACCAACTACGACGTCGACCGAACCCGCCGCTCACCTGCAGGCACCGAACGGGATGCGCTAGCCGCCCAGAAGGCAGTCTTGCTCGAGGCGGAGCACGCTCGCGCCGGCTCAGCCGTGCTCGGAATGTGAGGACAACGATGGCAGCGTCCCTGGTCGACTGGGCATCCGGCGACCAGGGTGCCTCATTCGGCGAAGACGAACTCGACGGGCCACTCTCGGCGGAGCCGCCGCATCCCATCAACTGGAATCTCCTCAGCGCAGATGACGCCGAAACAGAGTGGATCGAACTCAACCGGTGGGTGAACTGGCTACGACGGACGTACGGGCTCCCGGCATCCGTCGTGCCACCCTTCTGGCACCGCCACCCCGAACTCGTCTGGGAACTCTCCGCACTGCACCTGCACTGGCTCTGCGCATACGACCCCGACCAGCACGGCTCGGCCCCGTTCGGATGGCACCGAGACTTTGCGGATGCCCGCCAGCGCCTCCACGACTGGGTTGCGACATCGGGGACCCGCCTGGAGCGGGACCGTCCGACGCGCCAAACTCCGTGGCCAGGAGAGCCGCCGGCGGATGCTGTACATGAAATCGTGATCAGCGATCGCGACGCAGACTTCGTGCAGTTCGTCGTGGATGACGTCGCCAGGCGGCGTGATGCTGAGACTAAGTTCTATGCACGCGCCGGATCTCCTTAATTGACACGATTGAAGCAATCGGCTCTTGACCAGTCCTTGGACGACCTGACAATCTGGCGCGAGCCTCGCCAAGGAGCGTCCTTTTTGCTCTCATGAAGTGTCCGGGTTAGCCCACGTTGACCGTGTCCTTTCTTGGGCGGGCACAATGGGAATCAGGCCCCCAGCCTTCATGTGGAACGCGCATTGTGCCCTTGGGGCAGTGGGCCGACCGTGGCCGTCCCCCTTGCGGGCAGGACGAGGACTCCAGAGGTCGTCGAGGATTTTTGTGGTCTTCAAACCATTTCCGAAGACCTCGGGTGGTTGTCCGCCGCTACGCTCTCGTTATGGTCCGCATTCGAAAGACGCGTTGGAAACTCGTCTACATCGTTATTGGAGCCTTGCTCGCAGGGTTCGCTGGTCTGGTCCTTGCCCCGGCGTTCCCACCCCCGGCATACGCAATGGGTGCAAACGTACTTCTACTATTGCTCTACTCGGGCGGCGTGCGGTCCTTCCGCGGTCCAGGTGAACCTATTAAGCCGCCGCGGGCTTGGTGGAGGATGACATCTCGGCCGCGAGCCGGCTTTGTCGTCGGCTCATTACTCATCCTCAGCGTTGTCAACGAGGTCTCCCTCGCGGTGTCTGGGGCGGGCAACTTCACATTTGGCTACGCCCTCGGAGCAGTAGTCGATGGTTCATTGGCCTTACTGTTTTTTCGGTCGTCTATCAAATTGCGAAGATTCCCTCCAGAAACGGTACCTGACCCCGTCGAAGCGCCGCGATGGAAGCCAATCAAACTCTAGCTATCGGGGTTCCCAAGCGGACCAGCCCCAAGTGCGCTTGAATCTGCGCATGACTCACGACAGTGCCTTGACAACCCCAACTGCCCTTCCTGCCTCATCAAGATGGAAGCAAGAGTGTGGGGCCGGTCGATTGCATGGCCTTGCTCCCGTTGCGGGCTACTCCAGCTGTGAGCGCCCGTGGGGCGCTTATCGCGCTCAACCGCAGCAGCTCCGGAATGAATGTTCGCGAGGACGGCGCACCCCGGTGGTGAGATACTACGTCCGATTTCGGATAGCTACTCTGCGCGCCGCCTCTTCGAGATCCATAGCCGTACCGGCCCCGCCAGCCAAGGCCTGTACCTTCCAGAAAGGCGGGAAAGTATCGACATACAACACGTGCAGTCGGCGCACCGCCAGCAGGAAATAAGCGGCTACTAGGGCGCTTAAAGCGACCGTGATCGCTGTAGGCCAGACGCTGACCGGAGTATCCGTATCGTTGGCGGCCGAGACAACCGTCACCCAGATCGCATCCGTGCCGGCGACCAGGCCTGCGGTCAAGAGTGTGAGTGCGCTTTCATCCATCAAGCGAGACGCACGCTGCTTCAGATTGCTCGTGGGCCGCCTGGCTAGGTTGAGGCGCAGGGAAAAGACAAGGGCAAACGCGGAAATGAACACACCGGCTAGAAGACCCAAGGCCGCTGAAAGCTCACTAACGCTGTTGAGCTGCCATCCCAGCCGCAGAGAAATCGCCCCGGCTATTGGCGCAACGGCGATGAGAAACAGGCGCACAAGGATCGCGGGCTTCCCGGTGCCAACGTGACGGAGAAACCGGAATTGATCGATAACAAGTGCGAACACGTTCATTCTGGACATGTGCATCCCCCACTCTAACTTGCTTCTGTTTACTGCCGACTTCCAGCTCCGTCAAGCCAATCAGTCCAGTCGGGCTCCATTTCCATTTCATTGGCATCGAACAAAGCCTGGGCCACTGAGGCGACTTCGTGTACGAACTTAGTGTTATCCAATTCGACTTCCCCGAGTTCGTAAACGAACCCTTCTGTCCTGTCCAGCGGTTGGAGTCGGCGGTCGCTCAAATCGGACTTGATGTGCACTCTCGCGTCATCGAATTCCAGAGACTCAGCGTCGCTCCAAAGGATTGAGGCCAAGGCCGAGGCTTCTTGGGCCGCATCTACGGGCTGTGAGTCGACTCCTGTGGTCTTGCGTGGGAGCCACCCGGTGACACGACTCAGGATATGTGCGGCCTCCGACGCTCCGGCCGCGATAGGGAAAGTGAGCTTGACCCTCCTCATCCTCGGAGTTTCCGAGTCTGAAGTCACGATCGTCTTAAACAGTTCGACTTCCTTCACCCGTCCGCGGCGTACGAGGTTGCGCACCGCAGCTGCGTCCGCCACGGGGCCTTGAGGACGGAGCTTCAGATTGTGACCAACTGCAGCGTTGTGGAGGCGACGCGCGAGGTCAGCTCCGGCATGTGATCTGGAGATAACCTCCACAGCCAGGAATCCGACGGTGCCGCGTTCAGGTGTGATGAGCAGCGCGCGATATGGCCGGGTGGTTGCCAGTCCTGTCAGGTCTGCATCCGCTCGCATCCCTTGTGGATCCACCGCTGTATTGTGATCGCCGACGATCCCGTATTGGATCTGCATTAGGAGAGCCGACCGCAGCCTCCAGGACTCGTCTACCCGTACAACTGCTGGTGGTTTGGCCGAGAGGTTTGCTGGTAACTGAGCTGTCTCGGAACCGGAGACCACGTCATCTGACGATATGTAGATCTCGTCCCCACTGGCAGAATCCACTGCGGGATGTATACCTTCGGCAGAACTCACAGCAGCCCTGAGAATCTCCTCAGCGTCACGCTTGCGCCGCAGCACGGCAATGTCTTCGGCCACTCTGTCCAGATAGTGAGGCTCGCCTTCCGGGCCAAAATTGACCGGTGTGTGCCCCCCGCCGTTGAAGGCTTGAACCCGCAATAATTTGAACCCATACTTTGGCACGTGCGCCCCCATTTTTCCTTGCGGTCGTAAGAAGATCGCAAGGTTCATCTCATAGTCGCAGAAAGAATTGCGTTTCCGATCGAGTCACACTTCAAGGTGGGGAATCCCAGTCGGCCGTTACAGCGTCGTTATGAATTACACAGCCCTTCCGCAGGTACGAAAATGGAAGTGAGCGCGGTCTTTCTCGTGGTCAGAAGCCCAAAAAAATAGCTGCCGGGCGGCGCTGTGGGCCTGTCTGGGCCGATTTCTAGTCCTTGTCTCAAAGGCGGTCACGGTTCGCCTAGCGACACGTCTCCGCTCCCTGGCAGGATGAGCGAATGCGAATCGATCCTGATCCCAACTGCGCGGAATTCGGCATGCTCACGCAGTACCTCGATTATCAGCGTGAGACGTTGCTATCAAAGACCGACGGTCTGACCCGTGAGCAGCTGGCACAGAGGCACTCCCCCTCCGAACTCACCCTCGCGGGCCTGCTTTACCATCTGGCGCTGGTGGAAGAGGACTGGACGGAGGTCCGCTTTGCTGGCCTCCCTGATCGAGAGCCATGGGCCAGCGTGGACTGGGACGACGACCCGGACTGGGAATTCCGCAACGCTGCTTTTCTCGAGCCGATTCAGTTGCGCAGTCGCTACCGCGAAGCCTGTGATCGGAGCCGGGCAGTCGTGTCAAAATCGACAGGCTTGGATCAGCTGTCGGTCAAGGTGCTGGGCGATGGCCGCAACTTCTCGCTCCGATGGGTGCTGCTGCACCTTGTCGAGGAGACCGCTCGCCACGCCGGACACGCCGACTTTTTGCGCGAAGCGATTGACGGCACAGTCGGCGAATAGCGAACCGAGACTTCAGAATCCTCGACAGAGGAGACGTCTTGGAAAAGCATCGATCCCTTTAGTCATTCGGTGATCGACGGTTGACCAGTCGCGTTGCGGGTTCGGCTATCAGCCGCTTTCGGAAGTGGCCGGAGAGTCGAGCGATGTCAGGTACTCGGCGTTGCCGCGCATGGCGGGCTTGTACCGGTCAATCTCTTCCGAATGCACATGGTCGGCAAGCAGAGTGAGAAGGCTGCCGAGAGCGGTGTTGACACGGCCGGCCGCGTGCAGGCTCAGAGATTCGAATGCGCCGAGGGCAACAGAGTCCGGAAACTCCCTGCGCGCTTGCGCGAACACCGTCACCGACTCATCTAGGCGGCCAAGGTTGCGGAGGGTGCTCCCGTATTGGAGGTAGCACCGGCGACGCACGTCCCCGTCGAGCCCTTCGGTCATCGCTCGCTCGTAGAACCCCAGGGCGGTCGTCTCCTCGCCCGCGGTGTCGTACGCACCGCCTACTTCGTAGAGGACTCGGGGGTCACGCGGGTGCATCTCGTAGACATGGAGAAGGGCGGCAATCGTTGGGCCCATATTGTCTCGGTCGCGAGCCGCGAAGATGCGGTCCAGCTCGATGTGCAGTTCGATACTCATTGATGAGTGGCTCCTCGACTCGTGCCGGCCGCGCAGACGCGCGTGCTCAGGCTAGCTGCCGGACTTGATTCATTTGTCGTTCACCTTGGATAGACATCGGATCGCAACGGCGCCGGCAGTGCGGCATGCCAGCATGGAGGATGACTTTCTCGCGACGCTCCGTTCAGAGTGAGGGTGTCACGATCAGCTATCTTGATTCGGGTCTCGTGGGGTCGACGGTTGTTATCCTTCACGGACTCGCTGGCAGTGCCACCGAATTCATTCCGACTGCCGAATCGCTTTCCGATTTTCGTGTGATCCTCGTCGACCAACGCGGGCATGGGCACAGTACCCGCGTTCCCGCAGACACCTCCCGGGCTGCCTTCGTCGCCGACGTCGTGCGAGTCATTGAGGCGGAGGTCGACGGTGCTGTGGCGCTAGTGGGTCAATCGATGGGCGCTCATACGGCAATGATGGTCGCCGCTGCTCGCCCGGACCTCGTGGAACGCCTCGTTTTACTCGAAAGCGGAGCGGGGTCAGGCAACCCGGCCGAGAACGCCACGATGGGCGACCATCTTCGATCGTGGCCGCTCCCGTTCGTCGACAAAACCACCGCGCGCGAGTACTTGGGTAATGGGCCACTCGAGCAAGCATGGATTGCCGACTTGGAGCCTCGACACGAAGGCCTCTACCCTCGGTTCGATCCAGAAGTGATGGTCCAAACCCTCGACGCGGTTGCCGTCCCGAGATGGACGGAATGGGAGAGCGTCTCGGCCCCGGCTCTTGTCGTCTACGCCAGCGGTGGCATTTTTAGCGAGGAAGACAAGGCAGAGTTCGTGCGCCGGGGCCAACGAGCCCAGCTCATCGAGATCCCCGATGCCTCCCATGACGCGCATCTGGACGCGTTCGACCGATGGATTGAGATCCTGCACGCGTTCCTCCGCCAGGATCAGCCACGCTGAGATTCAGCCCGTCACGGGTTCCTCATAGGGGAACGAAGAATAGGGAGGGTTCGGCGGTCGCGACGGCCCTTTATTCTTCGTCTTTCGCGAAAGCTCTGTCGAGTAGCGCTGCGGTGGCCGGGTTCACCAGCTCGCTCCGTTGGATGTAGTGCTGCACCGTAATCTTCGTGTCCGTGTGGCCGAGCAGCTCTGCGGCGAGTTCGATGTTGGCGTTGGCGTTGACCGCAGTCGCAACCGTGCGGCGGAACATGTGCGGCGTCACACCCTCGATTCCCGCTCCCCCGAGCACGTGACGCAACTGACGACGCACGTTCGCGGTGGTGAGCGGGGTGCCGTCCCGGGATTGGAACAGCAGATCATCCAGGTCCATGCTCCCGGCATTGGCAAGACGCCGGCGAACCGCGTCGGCGGTGAACGTGGGTAGTGCCACAACACGACGCGACTTGGCGGTTTTGGGGTGGTCCTGCCGGAAAGTCTGCTCGCCGTTGCGGCTGATAATCGTGCCGGCCAGGCGGATGGACGGTATGGCGCTTGTGATATCGATGTCCCGGCGGCGGATGGCCAGCACCTCGCCGATCCGCGCCGAGGTGCCGAGCATCACCTCGATAATCGCGCCGAGCTGGCCGTCGGGCTTGGGCCCGGAGATGTGATTGACGGCGCTTTCCCACCGGGCGATCGCCGCGCGGATCACGTTCACCTCCGGGGCCGTGAGCGCATCAGGGAGATGCGGTTCGCGGTACAGGCGAGCCACGTGGTCCATCGGATTGCTGGGGAGAATCTCATGCCGCACTGCCAACTCAAGCGCCAGCCGCAGAACGACACGACCTTGCTTGGCCCGGCTGTGGGAGAGCTTCGCCAGCTGCTTGATGAAGTGATCGCAGCGAGCGACGCCGATCTCGCGCAGCGTGAGACTGCGAAACACTGGCAGCACGAGCGTTCGCATGTTGCGCTCGTACAGATTCCGGGTCGTCTTCGATATCCGATTCTCCATATCGATGTCCTCGAGCCAGTACGTCGCCAAGTCTGCGAACGAGCTGTCCGGCGTCAACGACGTGTTCGTCGGCTGCTGCAGGTATCTCGTCGTGAGCTTGCTCTTCAGCGATCGCTCGGCAGCCCTAGCGGTGTCGCCGGTGGCCTGAACCTGGCGCGTCTGACCGTCCCAGTCCCGGTACCGGGTCCGCGCCTCGAACCGGCCGGACGGCGCCACCCGGATGGTGATGTCACCGAAGGTGCTGATCGTCAACCGTGGCCGCGACATCTCAGCTCACCGCCGATCGGTGCGCCAGGGCGTGCTGGAAGGTTCCCGCTGCTCGGCAATCCAGGCCCGCACGTCGGAGATGGCGAACTTGAGGTGCTTGCCGAACCGGTAGGCCGTCGGGCCTTTGCCCCGCACACGCCAGTCGTAGACCGTGGAGATCGGGATGCCCAGGTAGGACGCCAACTCGTTGATGTCCATCAAGGGTTCCAGGCCCCACGCGTCGGTGGAGGGGGCAGAGGAGGAGGTTGGGTATTCGTCGTGGATGCTCATACCCAGAAGGTGCGCACCACACTCCCGGATGACCGGGCTGGACCGAAAACGACGTCGCCGCCCCGGATAGGAAGGCCGTCTCAGCGGCTCCAGGGAGGAGTAAAAGATGGGTTTGTGATGGGGTAGTCAAATCTCTTAACCAAAAAAGTCCCGGAAACCCTTGAGTTTCCGGGACATTTGGTCGGGCTGACAGGATTTGAACCTGCGACCCCTTGACCCCCAGTCAAGTGCGCTACCAAGCTGCGCCACAGCCCGCCGCTCCTGCAGCGATTCCAGCGAACAGAACCAACAGGAGACAACTCGAATAGCTTACCGCGTCCCGGGAGCGCTCGCGGACACCATCCGTTGTTTGAGCATCGAATCTGCGGGCGGGGCGCCGTGCAGGCTCGCCGCCAGCGCTACGCGGGGACTGCGCCGAGTCGCGGGTGGCGTGCCATGCGCGAAGCGGCGCACGCGCGAAGCGGCGCACGCGCGAAGCGGCGCACGCGCGACGCGGCAGCGCGACCGCGGCGGCGTCGCGTGAGGGCATGCCAGCAGCGCGGGTACGGAAGGACCGGGTCGTGTTGGAGCCGGTGCTCTAAACGAAAAAGCCCCAACCGCGAGATGAAACATCTCGGGGTCGGGGCTTCTGATGTGCTGAGCAGACTGGCTAGCGCTTGCGCTTCTCGCGCACGCGCATGCTGATGTTGATCGGGCTTCCCTCGAAGCCGTAGACCTCGCGCAGGCGACGCTGGATGTAACGACGGTAGCCCGGGTCAAGGAACCCGGTGGTGAAGATGACGAAGGTCGGCGGGCGGCTCGACGCCTGGGTGCCGAACAGGATGCGGGGCTGCTTGCCGCTGCGCACGGGGTGCGGGTGCGACGCGGCCAGCTCGGCGAGGAACGCGTTGAACTTGCCGGTGGCGATGCGGGTGTCCCAGGCTTCGAGAGCGGTCTCGAGGGCCGGAACGAGCTTCTCCATGTGGCGGCCGGTCTTGGCCGAGATGTTCACGCGCGGAGCCCAGGAGACGTGCGCCAGGTCCTGCTCGATCTCACGTTCCAGGTAGCGGCGACGGTCGTCGTCGATCTGGTCCCACTTGTTGAACGCCAGCACGAGGGCGCGACCGGATTCGAGCACCAGGTCGATCACGCGCACGTCCTGCTCGCTGATCACCTCGGTCACGTCGATCAGAACCACGGCCACTTCGGCCTTTTCCAGCGCGGCGCTGGTGCGCAGCGAGGCGTAGAAGTCGGCACCCTGCGAGAGGTGCACGCGACGACGGATGCCGGCCGTGTCGACAAAGCGCCACACCTTGCCGCCGAGCTCAACCTGCTCGTCGACCGGGTCGCGCGTGGTGCCGGCGAGCTCGTTGACGACAACGCGCTCCTCGCCGACGACCTTGTTCAGAAGGCTCGACTTGCCCACGTTCGGGCGGCCGAGGATCGCGACGCGGCGGGGTCCGCCGACTTCCTGCTTGGCGACGGCGGAGATCTCGGGGAGTTCCTCGAGGATCGCGTCGAGCAGGTCGGCGACGCCGCGGCCGTGCAGGGCCGAGACGGGCCAGGGCTGGCCGAGGCCGAGCGCCCAGAGGCTCGCGGCTTCCGGCTCCTGGCGGATGTCGTCGACCTTGTTGGCGACGAGGAAGACGGGCTTGCCGGCCTTGCGCAGCAGGCGCACGACGGCCTCGTCGGTGGAGGTGGGCCCCACGTTGGCGTCGACGACGAACATGACGACGTCGCAGAGTTCGATGGCCAGTTCGGCTTGGGCGGCGACGGACGCGTCGATGCCCTTGGCGTCGGGCTCCCAGCCGCCGGTGTCGACGAGGCTGAAGCGGCGTTCGTGCCATTCACCCTTGTACGTCACGCGGTCGCGGGTCACGCCGGGGGTGTCCTCCACGACGGCCTCGCGGCGGCCGAGGATGCGGTTCACGAGCGCCGACTTGCCCACGTTCGGGCGGCCGACGATGGCGATGACCGGCAGGGCCGGCAGATACTGGATGGCGTCGGGGTCTTCCGTCACCGTGTCGAGGACATCGAAGTCCTCGTCGGCGAGATCGTACTCGTTGAGTCCGGTGCGAAGAGCGGCGGCGCGTTGCGACACCAGGTCGTCGTCGAGGTCGTCCAAGCGCGTTACCAGCTCGGAGTCGAGGTCGGGGATCGTGTCGTCGAAGTCGTTGTTGTTGGTCATGCGATGGCCTCGCGGTATGTATTGATGACGTCGAGGACCGCGTCAATGGTCTGTTCGAAGTCGAGATGGGTGGAGTCGACGGTGGTCACACCGTCTGCGGCGCTCATGAATTCGACAACTCGTGAGTCAGCGCGATCCCTCGATCGCAGCTGCTCCGCCACGGTTTCAGCCGATTGGGTCGATATTTCCGCAGAGCGCCTAGCCATTCTAGCCTCCTCGGAAGCCGTGAGCAGTATGCGGATCTCCGCGGTCGGGGCCACCACGGTGGTGATGTCCCGGCCTTCGATCACGATTCCGGTGCGGTGGGAGCTCGCGGCGATGCTGCGGAACAGCTCGGTGAGGTGCGCGCGCACCTCCGGGATGCGTGCCACGGTGCTCACGATGGCGGAGACGGCGGGATCGCGGATCGCGTCGGTGACATCCGTTTCGCCGACCCGCACGAAGTGCTCGTCGGGGGCGATGCCGATGGAGTAGTCGAAGCCGGGCAGGGCGGCCACGACGGCGTCGGTGTTCTCCGGGTCGATCCCCCGGTCGCTGACGAACCAGGCGAAGGCCCGGTAGGCGGCGCCCGTGTCGAGGTAGTCGAAGCCGATGCGGCGGGCGGCGGCGCGACTGACGCTGGACTTGCCGCTGCCGGCCGGTCCGTCGATCGCGACGATGTGGGGGCTTGAGTGACGACCCATGATTAACCAGCAATCCGCCAGCCGCGGGCGGCCAGCTCTTCGGTGAGGCGACCAATGGCCTCAGGGAGTACAGAAATTTCGGCCAGGCCCAGCTGGGCGCCCGGTGAGTGCTCGAGACGGAGGTCTTCGAGGTTGACCCCGACCTCGCCGACCTCGTTGAGGAGGCGGGCGAGCTGACCGGGGGTGTCGTCGACCATCACGCTGAGCGTGACGAAACGGCGGTCCTGGCCGTGCTTGCCGGGCAGGCGGGCCACCCCGGTGTTGCCGCCGGCGAGTTCCTCGGCCACCTTGCGGCGGGCGCCCGGCGCGGTGGGGGCGTCGAGCGCGTCGATGAACCGGTCCAGGTCGGTGCGGTAGGCCAGCAGGATGTCCCGCACGGGTTCGGCGTTCGCGCCGAGGATCTGCACCCACAGCTCGGGGTCGCTGGCCGCGACCCGGGTCACATCGCGCAGACCCTGGCCGGCGAGGTTCAGGGCCGAGCCGGCGGCATCCGTCAACCGGCGCGCCATGATCGTGGAGACGACCTGCGGCACATGGGAGATCAGCGCCACGGCACGGTCGTGCTCTTCCGGGCTCATCTCGACCAGGATCGCGCCGAGGTCGAGGATCAGGTCGTCGATCGCGGTGGCCTGCTGGTAGCTGATCGCGTCGTGCGCGGCCACCACCCAGGGGCGGCCGACGAAGAGGTCGGCCCGACCGGCGAGCGGTCCCCCGCGTTCGCGGCCCGCCATCGGGTGACCGCCGATGTAGCGGGACACGTCGGCGCCCAGCTCCCGCAGCTGTTGCAGCGGGGACAGCTTGACGCTGGCGACATCCGTCACGATCGCCTGCGGGAAGGCGGCCAGTTCGCGCGCGACGATCTCGGCGGTCACGTCGGGCGGCACGCAGACCACGATCAGCTGGGGCAGGTCGCCGGGGAGCGCGGCGCGGCCGGCGCCGTAGTCGACGGCGATGCTGAGGTTGGTCGGGGATGCGTCGGCGAGGATGACGTCGATGCCGCGCGCGCGAAGCCCGAGGCCGATGCTGGTGCCGAGCAGGCCGGCGCCCACGACACGCACGGGCCCGATCAGGCGAGATTCAACCACGGGGACTCCTGGCGCCTAGATCTTGGTTTCGGCCCGCGACACGGTGAGCAGTTGACCGAGTTCGACCTTGGTCAGGTCGCGCACATCGCCCACGCGCAGGGTGCCGAGGTGCAGCGGGCCGAACTGGCGGCGCACGAGGTCGACAACGGGGTGGCCGACGGCCTCCATCATGCGGCGCACGATGCGGTTGCGGCCGGAGTGCAGGGTGAGCTCGACCAGGCTGAAACCGTCGCCGGGAGGGCTGGCCAGGAGGCGCGCCTTGTCGGCGGAGATGGGGCCGTCGTCGAGCTCGATGCCGTTCTGCAGCAGCTGGATGGTCTGCGGCGACACGCGACCCTCGACCTTGGCGATGTAGGTCTTCAAGACGCCGAACGACGGATGCGCGAGCACGTGCGCGAGATCGCCGTCGTTGGTCAGGATCAGCAGGCCGCTCGTCATGGCGTCGAGGCGGCCCACGTTGAACAGGCGCTCCTCGAACTGGTCGGTGAATTCGCGCAGGTCGGGGCGTCCGCTCTCGTCCTGCATCGACGAGACGACGCCGACGGGCTTGTTCAGCATCACGTAGCGGCGGCTGGTGTCCAGCTGCACGGCGACGTTGTCGACCATGATCAGGTCGGAGTCGGGGTGGATGCGGCGGCCCAGCTCGGTGACGACCTTGCCGTTCACGCGCACCCGGCCGGCGGCGATCATCTCCTCGGAGACGCGGCGGGAGGCGACGCCCGCGGAGGCCATGACCTTCTGCAGGCGAACCCCGTCGGCGGCGGCCTCGGGGTTGGTGGGTGTCCCCTGGATCCCCTGGTTGTCGTTCGTCATGGCAATTCCTCAAATCCGTTCGCGCCGTCATTGAGCAACGGCGATAGGTAGGGCAACTCGTCGAGCGAGTTGATTCCGAGCTGGGCAAGCAGAAGGTCTGTGGTGCCGTAATTGATCGCACCGGTCTCACTATCGGTGAACGCTTCGGTGATCAGACCGCGGCCGAGCAGGGTGCGCACGACCGAATCCACATTCACGGCACGAATTGAGGCTACAGCCCCGCGGCTGATCGGTTGCTTGTAGGCGATCACGGCGAGGGTCTCCAGGGCCGCCTGCGAGAGCCGGCTCGGGTTCTGGGTGACCACGAAGTCGGCCACGGTCACATCGTGCTCGGGCCGCACATAGATGCGCCAGCCGCCGGCCACCTCGCGCAGCTCGAAGCCGCGGCGCACGGTGCCGGCGTTGCCGTCGAAGTCGGCCACGAGCCGGGCGACGGATGCCCGCACCTCGGCCAGCGTCGCGTCGACCGCCGCGGCCAGCTGCAGCAGCCCCTGCGGTTCGTCGGCGACCATCAGGATGGCCTCGAGGGTGCGTTCGAGCGGGGGGCGGCGGACATCCGTGCCCTCTGCGTTTTCTTGTGCGGTCGCTGTGTCACTGCTCATAGTCGGCTCCGAGGTTGGCGAGGATGTCGTCGGACCAGGACTCGGCACTCCAGTGCAGGCTGAGGTCGCCGAGCGGCACGAGCTGGTCGAAAGAGAGGGCGCCGAGGCGGTAAAGCTCGAGCACGGCCAGGAAACGGGCGATCACGACGCCCTTCACCTCGGCGCCCACGATGAGCTCGCGGAACGTGAGCGTGTCGCCGGCGCGCAGCATCCGTACCACGTAGGCCGCCTGCTCACGGATGCTGACCAGCGGCGCATGCAGGTGGTCGAGTCCCACGCCGGGCAGCTCGCGCGGGGTGAGCGCGAGGGCGGCCATCGCGGCGAAGTCGCCGAGGGAGAGGGTCCAGACCAGCTCGGGGGTCTTTCGGCGGAACTTCTCCTCGAGCCGCACCGCACGCCCGTGCCGAGTGGACTCGGTGTCGAGCCGGCCTTCGAACCAGGCGCTCGCACTCTTGAAGGCCCGGTACTGCAGCAGCCGGGCGAACAGCAGGTCGCGGGCCTCAAGGAGCGCCACGTCCTCGGCGTCGACGAGCTCACCCTGCGGCAGGAGGCCGACGACCTTGAGGTCGAGCAGGGTGGCCGCGACCACCAGGAATTCGGTGGCCTGGTCGAGCTCTTCGTCCTGGTCGAGGCCGCGCAGGTAGGCGATGAATTCGTCGGTGACCCGGCTCAGCGAGATCTCGGTGATGTCGAGTTCGTGCTTGCCGATCAGGGACAGGAGCAGGTCGAACGGACCCTCGAAGTTGCCGAGGGCAACCGAAAACGACTTCGGTGCGGTCGCGTCAGGCGACGGCGCCACGCTGGATCAGTTCCCGCGCCGCCTGCTTGTAGGCCTTGGCGGCCGCGTGCTCGGGCGCGAATTCGGTGATCGGGATGCCGGCGACGCTCGCGTCGGGGAACTTGACCGTGCGGCCGATGACCGTTTCGAGCACGCTGTCGCCGAACGCGTCGACGACCCGCTCGAGCACCTCACGGGAGTGCAGGGTGCGGGAGTCGAACATGGTCGCCAGGATGCCGTCGAGTTCGATGGCCGGGTTGAGCCGGTCGCGCACCTTGTCGATGGTCTCGATCAGAAGGGCCACACCGCGGAGGGCGAAGAACTCGCACTCGAGCGGGATGAGCACGCCGTGGCTGGCCGTGAGCGCGTTGACGGTGAGGATGCCCAGCGACGGCTGGCAGTCGATCAGGATGACGTCGTAGTCGCCGGAGATCTTGCGCAGCACGCGGGCCAGGATCTGCTCGCGGGCGACCTCGTTGACCAGGTGCACCTCCGCGGCGGACAGGTCGATGTTGGCCGGGATGATGTCGAGGTTGTACACCGACGTCTTCTGGATGGCGTCGTGCGGGTTGGCCGAGTTGCTCAGCAGCAGGTCGTAGATGGTGGTGACGTCGTGCGTGGGCACACCGAGACCGGCGGACAGCGCGCCCTGCGGGTCGAAGTCGATGGCGAGCACGCGGCGGCCGTAACCGGCGAGGGCGGCACCCAGGTTGATGGTGGTCGTCGTCTTTCCGACGCCGCCCTTCTGGTTGCACAGCGAGATGATGCGCGCCGGGCCATGGGTGGGCAGACCCGCGGGTTCGTCGAAGTCGCGTTTCGGTCGTCCGGTCACACCAACCGGTGCCTCGTCTAAACCGGGAAGTCGTGTCCGGTCATCTTGCTTGCGCGCCACTGAGATGTCCTCGATCCGTCTTACACCTGCCACTGTGTCCACTGTAGCGATCGGTTGGGGCATGTTGCGGCACGGATCGCCGGAAACCGCCGGTCTGCCGCGCGAATCCGGCGTGTCTCTGCCTTTGATCGGTGTCGCACCGGCCTCTGCTCGGTCTCTGCTCGGTCTCTGCTCGGCCTCTGCTCGGCCTCTGCTCGGCCTCTGCTCGGCCTCTGCTCGGCCTCTCATCGATGGAACCGGGTCGGTCACAGCCTGTTGGGTTAAGATTTTGAGGTGCCTCACCACTTCACGCCCCTCCGGATCGCCCTCGTCTCCCTGCATACCTCGCCGGGCGCCGAGCCCGGATCGGGCGACGCCGGGGGCATGAACGTGGTCGTGCGGCACCAGGCGGAGGCTCTCGCATCCGCCGGCCACCACGTCGAAATCCTCACCCGGCGGTCCTCCCCCGTGTCGGATCCTGTGCAGCTGAGCCCCGGGGTGACGCTCCGCTTCCTCGACGCCGGACCGGCCCACCCGATCCCCAAGGGCGACCACGAGGAGTTCATCGACGCGTTCCGGGTGCAGATGGCTGCGCTGGGACCCTACGACGTCATCCATTCGCACCACTGGTTCTCGGGCATGGCGGCTCTGCCGCTCGCGCGCCGGCGGGGCACCCCGCACGTGCAGAGTTTCCACAGCATCGCGGCCGACGTGTCGACGCCGCTATCGGCGGGCGAGCGCCCCGAGTCCCCCGGGCGGATGGCCGGCGAGGCCTGGCTGGCGCAGGAGTCGGACGCCCTGATCGCGATCAGCGAGGCCGAGGCCGACACCATCGTGGAGCGGCTCGGCGGTGCGCCCGAGCGGATCACGATCGTGCTGCCGGGGGTGGACGGGATTCTGTTCCGGCCGACGGATGTGCGGGGGGTCGGGGGTGCCGAGGCCGTTGGGGGTGCCGGGGGTGTCGGGGTTGGGGTTTCTGGGCCCGTCGACATCCGTGGCTACGCGGTCGTGGCGGGGCGTCTGCAGCCGCTGAAGGGGCTCGACCTCGCGATCGCGGCGATCGCGGCCGTGCCGGAGCCGATCCGGCCCGAACTCGTGATCGCCGGCGACGCGTCGGCCGATTACGACGGTTACATCGACGAGCTCCGGGCTCTCGCGGCCCGGCACGGCATCGAGCGCAGCGTGCGGTTCGTGGGCCCGCAGTCCCGTGTGGACCTGGCCCTGCTGCTGAGCGGCGCCCGGGTCGTGCTCGTGCCCTCGCACTCCGAAACGTATGGGCTGGTGGCGCTCGAAGCGGCCGCGAGCGGTGTTCCCGTCGTCGCCGCGGCGGCCGGTGGGCTGCGCGAGGCGGTGCTCGACGGTGCCACCGGGGTGGTGCTGGACTCCCGCGATCCGTCCGTGTGGGCCGGTGCGCTCAGCCAGATCCTCTCGAACCCCGCGTTCGCACGGCGCCTGTCGCTCGCCGCCCGCGAGCGGGCCGAGCACCTGGACTGGCAACGGTCGGCCGACGGCCTCGTGACCGTCTACCGCGCGCTGGTGCGCCCCGGCTCGCTGCCTTCGCTGCCTTCGCTGCTCACCGCGTGAGTCTGCTGCACGGCGTTCCCACGGTTCTCTTCGTGCACGCTCACCCCGATGACGAAACGATTGCGACGGGGGCGCTGATCGCGGAACTGGTGGCGCGGGGCATCCGTGTCTCGTTGCTGACCGCCACGCGCGGCGAGCAGGGTGAGGTCGTGGCGGGGCCGCTGTCGGGCCTCGAGGGCACGGCTGCGCTCACCCGGGAACGCGAACGGGAGCTGGCCGGCGCCGCGGCGGCCCTCGGCATCGCGGACCGGTTCTGGCTGGGCACCCCGCCCGCGCGCGCTCTCGGACTCGAGCCGCGCGCGTACCGGGACTCGGGCATGACCTGGATTCGTCCGGGGCTGGCCGGGCCGGCCGACGACATCGACGACGACGCCCTGGTGCGGGCGCCGCTGGCCGAGGTGACCGCCGATGTGGCCGCGCTGGTCGAGCGACTGCGGCCGGCCCTCGTGATCAGCTACGACGACGGCGGCGGGTACGGGCATCCGGATCACGTGCGCATGCACGAAGCGGCGGTCGCGGCGAGTAGGGCTGTCGGGGTGGCGTTCGCCGAGGTGCTGCGAGCGGAGGCGGCTGGTTCTGCTGAAGCTGCTGCCGTTTCGGGTGCGGGGGCCGGTGCGGGTGCCGGTGCCGGTGCGGGTGCGGGTGCGGGTGCGGGTGCGGGTGCCGGTGCGGGTGCCGGTGGTGCCGAGTGGTTCGACCTGTCGGCGCACCTCGCCACGGTCACGGATGCCCTGCGCTGCCACGCGAGCCAGCTCACCGTCGACGGTGACCACATCGTGCACTCCGGTGGGCAGCGCGAGCCGATCATTACCGATGTCGGGCTTCGGGTGCTCTGAGGCCGGCCGCACCGACCTCATCGCCTCTCCAATGCACGCCCCGACACAATCCACACCTGCCGGACGCCGGATATTCGGCAGGCTCAATCGCTGGCAGGGCGAAGCCGAGCGCCGAGCGTGCATAACTCCTGCAAATTCTTAGAATCGGCAGCAAGACCCGCGGAAACACGCGTGCGGTGACCCGTGCGGCTCACAATTTGCAGGAGTTATGCCAGGGAGGGCGCCGAGACTACGCGGGTGACGACGCGGGTGACGGATGCCCCGCGCGGCGGCCCCGGCCGCAACTGTTGCCAGACCGGACAAAAGTTGCCTGTACGCGGGCAACATTTGTCCGGAACGGGAACAGTAACGCGGAGTTGGGCTAATCCAGGGCCGGGGGGACCGGCGGGGGCGGCGTGGCTGGCGGGACGGGAGGGACGGGAGGGGCAACCCTCGCCCGGGGATGTGCGGTCGTGTACATGTCGCGGAGGGTGTCCGCGGTGACGAGAGTGTAGATCTGGGTGGTCGCCACCGAGGAGTGGCCGAGGAGTTCCTGCACCACGCGCACATCGGCCCCGCCCTCAAGCAGGTGCGTGGCGAAGGAGTGCCGCAGCGTGTGCGGCGAGACGTGCCCCTCGAGACCTGCGCGTTCGGCGGCCGCCCGGATGATCAGCCACGCGTTCTGCCGGCTGAGCCGCTTGCCGCGGAGGCCCAGGAACAGGGCCGGCGTCGCCGGTCCGCGGGCGGAGAGCAGCGGTCTCCCCCGCACCAGGAATGTGTCGATGGCCGTGCGCGCGTAGCTGCCGACCGGCACGATGCGCTGCTTGTCGCCCTTGCCGGTGAGGCGCACCACCTCGGGGTCGAGCACGTCGTCCACATTGAGGTTGACCACCTCCGAGACGCGGGCACCGGTGGCGTAGAGCAGCTCCAGCAGCGCCTTGTCGCGCAGGTTCGCCACCTCGTCGCCATCGGTCGCCGCGAGCAGCAGCGTGACCTGCTCGACCGAGATGGCCTTGGGCAGCCGGGTGCCGAGCTTCGGCGGCTTGGACTCGTGCGCGACATCCGTGTCGACCACGCCCTCCTCGAGCAGGAACCGGTGGAACCCGCGCACGGTCGAGAGGATGCGAGCGATCGACGCCGCGGTCAGCGGCGACTCCTCGCGGGAGCCGAGGAACCGCACATAGTCGGAAATGTGCTGCGTGGTGACCTCGGCCAGGCCGGTCAGGTCGGCGGCGGCGAGCCACCGGCTGTAGATGGCCAGGTCACGCCGGTAGGCGGCCACCGTGTTGGTGCTCAGCCCGCGCTCGATCGCGACGTGCCTCAGATACGAGTCCACGGCCGCCGCGACGGCCCCACCGGCTCCGGCACCGGCTCCGGGCACACCGGCGACGCCCGGGGCAACAGGAACGCCACCGGCCCCGGCCCCACCAGCACCAGCACCAGCACCAGCACCTGCACCTGCACCAGCACCAGCACCGGCCCCACCGGCATCGGCACCGGAACTGGTACCTGCAGCGCTCACCTCGATCGGCGCGGCCAACCGGTCACACCGTGTGGTCCCAGTTGACCGGATGCCGCGGCCACGGCGCATCCGCTGCCCCGAGGCTGCTCCACCCGCGGGCGCGGGCGGCCACGGCGGCGAGCGCGCCGATCACCAGCGACGGGTTCTGCACCCTGCGTGCGAGCACGGCGTCGACGCAGTCATCGAGCGGCACCCAGCGCACCTCGATGTCTGCTTCCTCCTCGGTGCGCTCGAAGACCTCCGGGGCGACGGCGAGGCCGCGGGCCAGGTAGATCCGGATGACCTCGTTGCTGCCGCCGGGCGAGGTGGCGAACTCGCCGAGCACGTTCCAGTCGGTGGCGACCAGGTCAGCCTCCTCGGCCAGCTCACGCTGCGCGCCGACGAGCGGGTGCTCCCCTGCTTCGTCGAGCAGCCCGGCCGGCAGCTCCCAGTCGCGCGTGCGCACGGGGTGCCGGTATTGCTTGATCAACAGCACGCGGTCCTGCTCATCGAGAGCGAGGATCGCCACGGCGCCCGGATGGTCCAGGTACTCCCGCACGATGCCGGAGCCGTTGTACCCGAAGGTGTCGCGGCGCACATCCCAGACCTTGCCCGCGAAGACGATCTCGCTGTCCGAGACCGGCGCGAACGCCGGCTCATCCGCCAGCGGGGCGGAGGCCGACTCTCCGGACTTCTCGGCGCTCACGCCGGCAGCGGTCACGCCGGCATCGGTCACGTTCGTAGCGGTCACAGTCTCGGCCTGCACGGAGAGATGGGGCACGGGTCAGGCTTCTTCCTTGGCTTCGACCTCGAACAGGCGGCTGGCCTGCTGGCGGTCCAGGGCGGCGCTGATCAGACCGCGGAACAACGGATGCGCGTGGCTGGGCCGGCTGCGCAGCTCCGGATGTGCCTGCGTGCCCACGTAGAACGGGTGCTCGTCACGCTTGAGCTCGACATACTCGACCAGGTGGCCGTCGGGCGAGGTTCCGGAGAACCACAGGCCGGCATCCGCGATCTGACCGCGGAACGCGTTGTTGACCTCGTAGCGGTGGCGGTGACGCTCGGACGCCTCGGGGGCGCCGTAGAGCTCGGCCACGATGGATCCCTCGGCCAGGGCGGCGGGGTAGAGACCCAGGCGCATAGTGCCGCCCAGGTCGCCGCCGGCGATGATCTCGACCTGCTCTTCCATGGTCGCGATCACGGGGAACTCGGTCTCCTCGTCGAACTCCGACGAGGATGCGCCGATCAGGCCGGCCTTGTTGCGCGCGTATTCGATGACCATGCACTGCAGGCCGAGGCAGAGGCCGAGCACGGGGATCCCGTTCTCGCGGGCGAACTTCAAGGCGCCGAGCTTGCCCTCGATGCCGCGCACACCGAAGCCACCGGGAACGCAGATGCCGTCGAGCTCACCGAGCAGGCGGTTCGCGCCCTCCTCGGTCTCGCAGTCGTCGGAGCCGATCCAGGTGATGTTGACCTTGGTCTGATTGGCGAAACCGCCGGCGCGCAGCGCCTCGGTGACCGACAGGTAGGCGTCGGGCAGGTCGATGTACTTGCCGACCAGGCCGATGGTGACGGTGTGCTGGGGTTCGCGCACGGCGTCGAGCACCTTCTGCCAGCCGGTCCAGTCCACGCTGGTGACGGGCAGGTCGAGGTGGTCGGTGATGTACTTGTCGAGGCCCTGGTCGTGCAGCATGGTGGGGATCTCGTAGATGCTGGGCACGTCGACCGCGTTGACCACGGCGTCTTCGTCGACGTCGCACATGAGGGCGATCTTGCGCTTGTTCGAGTCGGAGACGGGCCGGTCGCTGCGCAGCACGAGGGCATCCGGCTGGATGCCGATGGAACGCAGGGCGGCGACGGAGTGCTGGGTGGGCTTGGTCTTCTGCTCCCCCGCGGCGCCGAGGAACGGCACCAGCGAGACGTGCACGAAGAAGACGTTGTTGCGGCCGAGTTCGTGGCGCACCTGGCGGGCGGCCTCGAGGAACGGCTGGGACTCGATGTCGCCGACCGTGCCGCCGATCTCGGAGATGATCACATCGGGGCGCAGCTCGTCGCTGGCCTGCAGGCGCATGCGGCGCTTGATCTCGTCGGTGATGTGCGGGATGACCTGCACGGTGTCGCCCAGGTATTCGCCGCGGCGTTCCTTGGCGATCACCTGCGAGTAGACCTGGCCGGTCGTGACGTTCGCGGCCTGGTTGAGGTTGATGTCGAGGAACCGCTCGTAGTGGCCGATGTCCAGGTCGGTCTCGGCGCCGTCGTCGGTCACGAAGACCTCACCGTGCTGGAACGGGTTCATCGTGCCCGGGTCCACGTTGAGGTAGGGGTCGAGCTTCTGCATGACCACGCGGAGACCGCTGGCCGTGAGCAGGTTGCCGAGGCTTGCCGCCGTCAGGCCCTTGCCCAAAGAAGAAACGACACCACCGGTCACAAAGATGTGCCGAGTCGTGTCGTTGCGTACTGATTCGTCCGTGCTTTTATTTTCCACCACGGGCTTCGACTCTAGCATTGAGGGCTGACCTAACGGTTGGTGCGGGCGAGGTTCATGAGCTCCCGGGCGTGTTCGAGTCCGCTCGCGGAATCGGGCAGTCCGGAGAGCAGACGGGCCATTTCGGCGGCGCGCTCGTCGCCGTGCAGCTGGCGCACGCTGCTGGCGGTGACGGAGCCGTCGCTGTCCTTGACGACACTGAGGTGGTTGCCGGCGAACGCGGCCACCTGGGCGAGGTGGGTGACCACGATCACCTGGGCGGTTTCGGCGAGCCGGGCGAGCCGGCGGCCGATCTCGATGGCCGCGGCGCCGCCCACGCCGGCGTCGACCTCGTCGAAGACGAACGTCGGCACCGGGTCGGCCTGGTTGATGACGACCTCGATCGCGAGCATCACCCGGGACAGTTCGCCACCGGATGCCCCGCGCGCCAACGACCGGGGCTCGGCCCCCGCGTGCGGCCGGAGCAGGATCTTCACGGCGTCGCGTCCGGTGGCGGTGATCTCGGCCCGGCCGTCGACCTCGACCAGCAGCGACGCGTTCGGCATGGCCAGGGCGGCCAGTTCGGCGGTGACGGCCGTTCCGAGGGCTTCTGCGGCAGCGCGACGGATGCCGGTGAGCTTGTCGGCGAGGTCGTCGGTCGTCTGGCGTGCGGCATCCGTTTCGGTGCGGAGCGTGTCGATGCGGTCGGAGTCGCTGTCGAGTTCGAGCAGGCGGGCGCTGCCGGTGTCGAGGAAGTCGATGGCCTCGTCGAGGCCGCCCGCGTACTTGCGGGCCAGGGCGGTGAGCTCGGCGCGGCGCTCCTGCACGACCTCGAGTTCGCGGGCGCCGTCGGCGTCGAGGCCGGCCAGGTAGCTGGAGAGCTGGGCGGCGATGTCGGCGATCAGGAAGCCGGCGTTCGCGAGGGCTTCGGCCAGGGGCGGCAGGGCCGGGTCGTGTTCGCCGGCGCGTTCGAGCTGGCGCCGTGCGGAGTCGAGCAGGGCGACGGCGTCGGGCAGGTCGTCGGGGTTCTCCTCGGCGGAGAGCAGTTCGCGGGCCTGGGCGGCCGCGAGGCGCAGCTGTTCGAGGTTGCCGAGGCGTTCGGCGCGTTCGCCGAGCGCGTCGTCTTCGCCGCGCTCGGGGGCGACGAGTTCGATCTCGTCGATGGCGGCGCGCAGCTCGTCGGCCTCGCGGGCACGCTGGTCCTGCTCGTCGACCAGTCGGTCGAGGTCGGCCTGGAGGCCGTGCCAGCGGTGGTAGGCGGTCTGGAACAGGTCGAGGGTGTCGGCGAGCGTCGGCCCGGCGAAGCGGTCGAGGGCGGCGGCCTGGGCGACGGCCGACCGCAGGCGCACCTGGTCGGACTGGCCGTGCACGACCACGAGGTCGCCGCCGAGGTCGCTGAGCACGCCGGCGGGGGCGCCGCGGCCACCGACCACGGCCCGGCTGCGGCCCTCGGCGGACACCGAGCGGCTGAGGATGAGTTCGGGGCCGTCGAGGTCTCCCCCGGCGTCGCGCACCCGGGTGGCGACGGTGCCGTCGGCGGGGATCAGCCAGCGGCCCTCCACCCAGCTCTGCGGCTGACCCTGGCGCACCAGGCCGGGGTCGGCCCGCTGGCCGAGCAGCAGTCCGAGCGCGGTGACGACCATGGTCTTGCCGGCGCCGGTCTCGCCCGTGACGGCGGTGAAGCCGGGGCCGAGGGGCAGGGTGGCCTCGGCGATGACGCCGAGGTCACGGATGACGAGTTCTTCGATCATGCGGAACGCTTATTCACGGCCGACCGGGCCTCTCCAGCCCGTGACGGGCAGGTTGAATTTGTTGACCAGTCTGTCGGTGAACGGGCCGCTGTGCAGGCGGGCCAGGCGTACGGGAACCGGGGAGCGGCGAACGATCACGCGGGAGCCCGGTGGCAGGTCGTGCACGCGGCGGCCGTCGGCGCAGAGCACCGCGGCCGCGCCGGTGCGGGCGAGCACCTCCACGGCGAGCGAGGAGTCCGGGCCCACCACGAGCGGGCGGGCGAAGAGGGCGTGGGCGCTGAGCGGCACGAGCAGCAGCGCGTCGAGCGTCGGCCAGACGATCGGGCCCCCGCCGGAGAAGGCGTAGGCGGTGGAGCCCGTGGGGGTGGACATCACCACCCCGTCGCAACCGAAGGAGGAGAGCGGGCGGCCGTCGACCTCGATGACGACTTCGAGCATCCGTTCGCGGCTGGATTTCTCGACCGTGGCCTCATTGAGCGCCCAGGTCTCGTAGATGACCTCGTCGCCGAGCTTGACCCGAACGGCGAGGGCCATCCGCTCTTCGACCAGGTAGTCGCGCAGCAGGGCGCGGCGCACGGCCTCGCCGAGATCGTCACGCTCGCTCTCGGCGAGGAAGCCGACGTGGCCGAGGTTGATGCCGAGCAGCGGGGCGGAGCAGCCGCGCACGACTTCGGCGGCGCGCAGGATGGTGCCGTCGCCGCCGAGCACGATCACGAGTTCGAGTTCGGTGGTCGCGATGTCCTCGTGCAGCGTCGCGAGCTGGTCGTCGAGGTCAGGGAAGTGCGCGAGCAGGTCGGCGCGTTCGTTGCGGGCCAGGACCGGCACGGCCCCGGCGGCCAGCAGCTGCTGGCAGACGGTGACGGCGGCCTCGAGGGAATCGGTGCGGCCGGTGTGCGCGACGACGAGGATGTTGCGTGGTGCTGCACTCATTTAGTCACTCCCACCAGTGCCGTTGTGCGTTCGATCCATTCTGTCGGATTGCTGCCGACCGCGCTCGACAGCCAGCACAGGTACTCGCGGTTTCCGGCGCCGCCGGCGATGGGCGAGGCGATCAGGCCGTTCGTTTTGAGGCCGAGGTCCCAGGCCGCCCAGAGCACGCCGGCGATCGCGTCGGCGCGCAGGCCGGGATCGTGCACGACGCCCTCGCGGATGCTGCCCTTGCCGACCTCGAATTGCGGCTTGATCAGCAGAACGAAGTCGGCGCCCTCGGCGGCGGTCGCCACCAGGGCCGGCAGCACGGTGGGCAGGGAGATGAAGGAGAGATCGCCCACGACCAGGTCGGCCCGCTGCGGCACGCCGGAGGCGCCCGCGATCTTCTCGGCCGTGGCATAGCGCAGGTTGAACCCCTCGACCAGCACCAGCCGCGGCTCGGTCGCCAGTTGGGGGGCCAGCTGCCCGTGCCCCACGTCGACCGCGATGACCTGGCCGGCGCCGCGTTCGAGCAGCACCTGGCTGAAGCCGCCCGTGGACGCGCCGGCGTCGAGCACCGTGCGACCCTCGACCGGAATTTCGAACGCGTCGAGGGCCGCGATGAGTTTGTGGGCGCCGCGGCTGACGTAGTGGTCGGTGGCCGCCACCTCGATCAGCTGGGTGTCCCGCACTTTGGCGGATGCCTTGACGACGGGCTTGCCGTCGACCGTGACCAGTCCGGCCACGATCAGCTGCGCCGCCACGGTGCGGGACCGGGCCAGGCCGCGCTCGGCGAGGGCCGAGTCGAGGCGCTGGTCGGGCATCCGGTCGCCGGTGACGCTGGCGTCGGGAGCGTCGGGAGCGTCGGGAGCGTCGGGGGGGCCCGCGTCGGGGGCACCCGTCGGGGTTCCGCCGGCGCCCGGCTCATCAAAACCGGTCATGAGCGGCTCGCTCGGGGAACGTCTCCGCCTTCGAGGTGGCCCTGCAGCCCGTCGTGCTCCCGCACGTACAGGGCGGCGCGCTCCTCGAGGGGCCGGTCTTCGATCGCGGCCAGCCGCGAGGGCAGATCCTGGGTCACGTCATCCGTCGACGTCTCTGGGTGCTGATTCACCCTCTCCACGTTACCGTCCGAGATACAGTCGCTCCGGAACGTTGAGCCCGTAGATGGGCCGACCGGATGCCCAGATCACGGCGCAGGCGGCGCGGAGCAGGTTGATCGCCCCGTCACCCTCGGCCACGACCTCGACGTCGGCGCCCACGATGCGCACCGTCGCCCCGCTGACCGTGGCGGAGGAGCCGTCCTTGGCGAACACCGTCTCCGGGTAGGGCTCGTGCAGCTGGCGCAGGTCGTCGAGGATGTACTTCGGCCGCGACTTGGCGTCGGCGGCCAGGGTCTGCTTGGCCTTGTCGATGCCGGTGAGCACGAGCACGGCCGGAATGCCTGCCCGGTTCGCGCCGAGGATGTCGGTGTCGAGACGGTCGCCGATGAACAGGGGTGTGTTGGCCTCGAACCGGGTGACGGCCTCGGTGAAGATGGCCACCTCGGGTTTGCCGGCCACGATCGGCAGGCGTCCGACGGCGATGTGCACGGCGGAGACGAGGGTGCCGTTGCCGGGCGCGATCCCCCGGGCCACCGGGATGGTCCAGTCGGTGTTCGTGGCGATCCACGGGATCTCCACGCCGTCCTCGTTCGGGTGCAGGGCGAACGAGGCCTCGGCCAGGTCCTTCCAGCCGAGGTCCGGCGAGAAGCCCTGGATCACGGCGGCCGGAGAATCGTCGGCCGAACGGGTGACGACGAAGCCACCCTTTTCGACCTCGGTCACGAGGCCTTCCCCGCCGATGACGAGGATGCGCGAGCCGGCCGGCACCTCATCCGCGAGCAGGCGCACGGCGGCCTGGGGCGAGGTCACGACATCCGTCGCCACCGTGTGCAGGCCCAGCTCGGAGAGGTGGTCCGCCACGGACTGGTCGGTGCGGGACGCGTTGTTGGTGAGGTAGCCCACCCGCACGGTTTCCGCCGCGCGGTTCAGGCTCTCGACCGCGAACGGGATGGCCGCCGGACCGGCGTAGACCACGCCGTCCAGGTCGGCCAGCACCACGTCGACGCCGGTGAGCGGGGTGACCGGCTCAGGCACGCGGCGACGCCTCAGCATCGTGCTCCGCCTCGTCGTCGGTGTCGTCACTGTCGTCGGGGGTGGAGTCGTCGGCTGCGTCGTCGTCGTCGGATTCGCCCGCGAACTCATCGTCGGAGACGTCGGTGGCGTCGTCGTCGGACTGGTCGTCGCCGGACTGGTCCTCGCCGGACTCCTCGTCCTCGTCGGGCTCTTCCTCGTCGATCTCGAGGATCTCCATGGTCTCGTCGAACGCGGTCTCGCCGGATACTGCGGCGTCGGCCCGCTCGGCCCGCTCGTTCCACAGGTCGGCCTCGTCGTCACGGCCCAGCTCGCCGAGAACCTCGGCGTAGGCGGCGAACAGCTCGGCGCTGTAGGAGAACGCGGTCTTCGGGTTCAGCTGCGGGATCTCGAGCTCGCTGAGCGCAGCCTCGGTCTCGCCGAGGTCCAGACGCGCACCGGACATCGCGATCGCCAGGGCGACCTGAACGGATGCCGGCAGCGAGGCGCGCTCGACGGAGCGTCCCAGCTCGAGCGCCCGGTCCGGGCGGCCCACGCCGCGCTCACTGTCCACCATCAGCGCAAGCTGATCGTTGGAACCGGAGATGCGGCGGTAGGTGCGCAGTTCCCGCAGTGCCAGGGCGAAGTCGCCCGTGGCGTAGGCGGTGATGGCGAGGCTCTCGCGCACCACGGCGATCCGGCCGGCGCGGCGGGCGGCGGACATGACGTGGCGGTGGGCCAGCTCGGGGTCTTCGTCGATGACGCGGGCGGCCATGGCCAGGTGGCGGCCGACGGCCTCGGCGTTGTCCTTGCTGAGGGTCTTGAGCTCGTTGCGAGCGATCCGGTCGAGGTCCTGCGACGTGATGTCGTCGGGCAGCTCGGGGTCGTCGTGGCGCGGGCGCACCGAACGGAGCTCGCGCTGCATGCGCTGCTCTTCGGTCATCTCCTCTTCGACGACGCGGGCATCGCGGTCGCCGCGGGCCGGGGCACCGTCACGGGTCCACAGCTTCTTTCCGGCGTCGCCGCGCGGGGCGCCGGCGCGGTTCGGCGAACCGCCGCGCTGGGTCCACGGCTTGTCGCCACCCTGCTGCGGGCGGTCGCTGCGCTCGGGACGGGCGCCGTCCTTGGCCCACGGCTTGCGCTCGGCGCCGCCGCTCTGGGGCCGGTCCGAGTTACCACGGTACGGAGGACGCTCGCCCTGCTGCGGCCGGTCCGAGTTACCACGGTACGGAGGACGCTCGCCCTGCTGCGGCCGGTCCGAGTTGCCACGGTACGGAGGACGCTCACCATCACGCTGCGGACGCTCGGAGTTGCCACGGTACGGAGGACGCTCGCCACCCTGCTGCGGACGGTCCGAGTTGCCACGATACGGAGGACGCTCGCCCTGCTGCGGACGCTCGGAGTTACCGCGGTACGGAGGACGCTCACCACCCTGCTGCGGGCGATCGTTGTTGCCACGGTAGCCACCGGTAGAGGGACGGTCCGAGTTGCCACGATACGGAGGACGCTCGCCCTGCTGCGGACGGTCGGAGTTACCGCGGTACGGAGGACGCTCACCACCCTGCTGCGGGCGATCGTTGTTGCCACGGTATCCACCAGTAGCGGGACGGTCCGAGTTGCCACGATACGGAGGACGCTCGCCACCCTGCTGCGGGCGCTCGTTGTTGCCACGGTATCCACCAGTGGACGGACGGTCCGAGTTACCACGATACGGAGGACGCTCGCCATCACGCTGCGGACGCTCGGAGTTACCGCGGTAGGGAGGGCGCTCGCCACCCTGCTGGGGGCGGTCGTTGTTGCCACGGTATCCACCAGTGGACGGGCGGTCGGAGTTGCCACGATACGGAGGACGCTCGCCATCACGCTTCGGACCGTCTGACCGGCCCTGGTAACCCCCGTTGGAACGACGATCGTCTCGTCCGCCGTCGCGTGATTCGTTATCGTGCGTTCCTGAAGGGCTCACTGTGTCTCCTGTGTAATTTGACCTGTCAGCTGGACAGGCATATCAAGCGTAACTTAACGCAAAATGGCCACCCCAGCAGGGTGGCCATTTTGTGTGTTTCAAGTTAAGTCCGGCGGTGTCCTACTCTCCCACAGGGTCCCCCCTGCAGTACC
>NZ_SOGN01000047.1 GCF_004403395.1 Cryobacterium cheniae | reverse complement strand
GGGGACCGCCGCCGGGGCTGCCGCGGGGACCGCCGCCGGAACCGCCGGGGGACACAGCGCGCATGTCGGGCACGCGCTGGCGAGCACCGACGGCGGACCCCTTCTGGCCGCGCTCGTGGTGCTGCTGGTCGCGGCATCCGTTGCCGTCGCGGCCAGTGCCGTGCGGTCCGCGCGCCGGCCGGCCGAGTCCGGGGTGACACCGGCCGCACTCCGGCTGGAGTCGGCCCAGCACGTGATCATGGCGCTGGTGATGACGTTGATGGCCGCGGGAATGTACCTCCCGGTGGCCGGTCGCTGACGAACGAGACGAGGCCGGAAATACAGACCCCGCTTGGGCAGCCACTCCGCCACGGGGCGTGGAGGGATCCTTCGCCGGTTGAGTCCGGCTGATGTGGCCAAGTCAGGAGATGGGTCGCGGCATCCGCCGGTCGCCGCACCGGTCCGGGCGCCGAAGGCCGTCCACCGTCCGGATCTCCTGAGTCAGCCCCGGGGCGGTGCCCATGCCGGTGCATAACTCCTGCAAATCGCGAGCCGATCGGCGCTGTTGCCCGTGTTTCCGGGAGCGGTGGATCCGCCGCCGACCAAATTGCAGGAGTTATGCACAAACCGGCTGCCCGGGACCAGCCGGGTCGACCTCGCTTGCGAGGAACCGGATGGCGGACCCCGGCGGGGTGGATTTCGCCGGGACGGACCCGGGTTGTGTGGCTAACTCAGGAGATGGGCCGCGGCATCCGCCGGTCGCCGCACTGGTCCGGGCGCCGAAGGTCGTCCGCCGTCCGGATCTCCTGAGTCAGCCCCGGGTCGCGGGCCGGGCCCTGCCCGCCCCCGGGCCACGGGCCCTGCCCGCCCCAGGCCCTGAGCCCCGGGCCCTGAGCCCCAGGCCCTGAGCCCCGGGCCCTGAGCCCCGGGCCCTGGCCCCGCCCCGCGATTAGACTGACCGGATGCCCGTCATCGAGATCAGCGACCTCAGCGATCCACGGCTCGTGGACTACGCCCACCTCACCGATGTGGCCCTGAAGAAGGTCCGCGGCACCGAACACGGACTGTATATAGCCGAATCGGCATTGGTTCTCGAGCGGGCCCTGCGCGCCGGACACCGGCCGCGCTCGGTGCTCGCGCTCGGCAACACCGTCGACGAGGCCCGCGCGCTCGTCGGCGAGGACGTGCCCGTCTTCGTCGGCCCGGGGGAGCTGCTCGCCGAACTCACCGGCTACGTGCTGCACCGCGGAGTGATCGCCTCGATGCACCGGCCCGAGCTGCCCGATCCGGAGGCGCTCCTCGCCGGCGCCCGCCGCATCGTGATCCTCGAGAACGTCTCCGACCCCACGAACGTCGGCGCCATCTTCCGCTCTGCCGGGGCCATCGGCGCCGACGCGATACTGGTCACGCCACGCTGCTCCGACCCGTTCTACCGCCGCGCCATCCGCGTCTCGATGGGCACCGTGCTGCAGGTGCCCTGGACCCGCGTCGGCGACTGGCCGAGCACCCGCGCACTGCTCACCCGGCACGGTTTCCACCTCGCCGCGCTCGCCTTGACGACGGATGCCGTGAGCCTCCGCGACTTCCCCGGGCACGAGCATGAGCGGCTGGCGCTGCTGCTCGGCGCGGAGGGTGACGGGCTCACCCCGGACGCACTGGCGGCCTCCGACACCGTGGTGCAGATCCCGATGAAGCACGGCATCGATTCCCTCAACGTGGCCGCAGCCAGCGCCGTCGCGATGTGGGCGCTGTCCGGCTGACCCCGCGACGCCACGCCCCCGCCACACGCGCTCACTGCGCTCACTGCGCTCAACGCGCTCAACGCGCTCAACGCGCTCAACGCGGCGGCCGCACCGGAAGCCTAGGCTGAGGGCATGAGCAACGAGGCTGTCATTGTCGATGTCGTGCGCACCGCGTCAGGTCGAGGTAAGCCGGGCGGCGCCCTGTCGGGCGTGCACCCGGCGGACCTGCTGGCCGGGGTGCTGAGCGAACTGGTCACCCGCAACGGGCTCGATCCCGCCCTCGTCGACGACGTGATCGGCGGCTGCGTCAGCCAGGTCGGCGAGCAGGGCTACAACGTGATCCGCACCGCCCTGCTCAGCGCGGGATTCCCCGACTCGGTCCCGGGAACCACCATCGACCGGCAGTGCGGCTCCAGCCAGCAGGCCGCCACGTTCGCCGCGCAGGGCGTGATGGCCGGCAGCTACGACATCGTCATCGCCTGCGGCGTCGAGTCGATGAGCCGCGTGCCGCTGGGCTCGTCCCTCGGCACCGCCCAGACCGGCCAGAGCCACCAGAACCGGCAGGACCCCCACGGCCTCCGGATGCGCGAGCGCTACCCCGACGGCCTCGTCAACCAGGGCGTCGCCGCCGAACTGATGAACCAGAAGTGGCGGCTCGGCCGCGGCGAACTGGACGCCTTCGCCGCCCGGTCACACCGCCTCGCCGCTGCCGCCGCCGAGCGCGGCGATTTCGACGGCGAACTCCGGCCGACGACTCTGCCGGACGGCCGGGTCGTGAACGAGGACGAGACCATCCGGCCCGACACCACCCTCGCGTCCCTGGCCGCCCTGCCCCCGGCCTTCCGCACCGACGCCCTCGCCGCCCGCTTCCCGAAGCTCGACTGGCACATCACCGCCGGCAACTCGTCGCCGCTGACCGACGGGGCCTCCGCGGCCCTGATCATGAGCGCCACACGCGCCGCGCAGCTCGGCCTCAACCCGCGGGCCCGGTTCCACAGCTTCGCGGTGACCGGAAGCGACCCGCTTCTGATGCTGACCGGCGTGATCCCGGCGACCCGCCGCATCCTGGAACGCTCCGGGCTCAGCATCGACGACCTCGACGCCTACGAGGTCAACGAGGCGTTCGCCACCGTGCCGCTGGTCTGGCTGCGGGAACTCGGCGCCGACCCGGAGTTGCTCAACCCGCGCGGCGGCGCCATCGCCCTCGGCCACGCCCTCGGCTCCTCGGGAACCCGGCTGCTCGGCACCCTGCTCAACCACCTCGAGCTGTCCGGCGGCCGCTGGGGGCTGCAGACCATGTGCGAGGGCGGCGGCATGGCCAACGCCACCATCATCGAGAGGCTCTGAGATGCGCATCGACGGATGCTCCGCCCTCGTCACCGGAGCCGCCTCCGGCCTCGGGCTGGCCACCGCCACCGCCCTGGCCCACGCCGGGGCGGTGGTCGTGCTCCTCGACCTGCCCGGCGCCGCGGGCGAGCGGGCCGCGGCCGGTATCGGCGGCCGGGCCCGCTTCCTGCCGGGTGACGTCACCCGCACCGAGGACGTGCAGGCCGCGGTCGACACCGCCGCCGCGCTCGGTCCGCTGCGCATCGTGGTCAACTGCGCCGGCATCGCCCCCGGCCAGCGCACCGTCGACCGAAACGGGGCCCCCCTGCCGCTCGACGACTTCGACCGGGTCATCCGCATCAACCTGATCGGCACGTTCAACGTGATCCGGCTGGCCGCGGCAGCCATGCAGGCCACCGACCCGATCGGCGGCCCGGCTGCGGCCAGCGCCCCGGAGCGGGGCGTGATCGTGAACACGGCCTCCGTCGCCGCCTTCGACGGGCAGATCGGCCAGGCGGCCTACGCCGCGTCGAAGGGCGGCGTCGCCGCGATGACGCTGCCGCTGGCCCGCGAATTCGCCCGGTCGCTGATCCGGGTGGTGGCGATCGCACCCGGCATCTTCGACACTCCGCTGCTGCGCGGCCTCCCCGAGAACGTGCGCGAGTCCCTCGCGGCGCAGGTGCCGCACCCCGCCCGGCTCGGTGACCCGACCGACTTCTCCGCCCTCGTGCGGCACATCGTCGAAAACCCGATGCTCAATGGGGACACCATCCGGCTCGACGGTGCCATCCGGATGCCGCCCCGCTGAGACGCCCCTGTGCATTCCCCTGCGCCTGTCCCACTCCGTTTTCTTTAGGGTAGGCTTACCTAAAGCACGCGGGTCACGCCCGCAGAACAGTCACGACAGTAGGGACACGTAACACGATGATTTTGACTCGCCGCTGGACACTGCTTGCCGCACTCGGAACGGTGACCCTGCTCGGGGCGACCGGATGCGCCGCCTCCGACGCATCCGCTCCCGCTCCCGCCACCGAGGCGTCCACCCCGTCGGGGTCGATCACCGTCTACAACGCGCAGCACGAGGAGCTCACCCAGGCCTGGGCCGACGAGTTCACCGCGGAAACGGGCGTCACCGTCACCCTCCGCAACGGCAGCGACTCCGAGCTCGGCAACCAGCTCGTGCAGGAAGGCACCGCCTCGAAGGCCGACGTCTTCCTCACCGAGAACTCACCAGCCATCAGCCTGGTCGACCGGGCCGGACTGTTCGCCCCGGTCGACAAGGCCACGCTCGCGCAGGTGCCCGAGCAGTACCGTCCCTCCACCGGGATGTGGACCGGCATCGCCGCCCGCTCCACCGTGTTCGCCTACAACCCGAGCCTGCTCGGCGAGGGCGAACTGCCGGCCTCGCTGCTCGACCTCGCCGACCCGGCCTGGGCCGGCCGCTGGGCCGCGTCGCCCTCCGGCGCCGACTTCCAGGCCATCGTCAGCGCGCTCCTCGAGCTCGAGGGCGAAGACGCCACGCGGGACTGGCTCGCCGCGATGAAGGAGAACGCGGTCGTCTACAAGGGCAACAGCACCGTGATGAAGGCCGTCAACGCGGGCGAGATCCCCGCCGGCGTGATCTACCACTACTACTGGTTCGGCGACCAGGCCGGCACCGGCGAGAACAGCGCCAGCACCCAGATGCACTACTTCAAGAACCAGGATCCCGGCGCATTCGTCAGCGTCTCCGGCGGCGGCGTGCTCGAAACCAGCGCGAACCCGGTGGCCGCGCAGGCGTTCCTCGCCTACATCACCGGCAAGGGCGGCCAGGAGATCCTGAAGACCGGCACCTCCTTCGAATACCCCGTCTCCGACTCGGTCGACGCGAACCCCGCCCTCGTGCCGCTCAGTGAACTCAATGCCCCCGTCATCGACCCGTCAAAACTCAACAGCACCAAGGTCACCGATCTGATGACCGAGGCCGGCTTCCTCTAGGCTGAAACCGGTGATACCTGCAGACCCCTCGACCGTGACCCCGGCGACCGACCCGTCGGACACCGGTCGCGGAACCGTCGCCGACACCGGCGCCCCGGGGCCTGCAGGGCGCACGGATGCCGCCGCCCGGGTCGGCAAACGGCCCTCCCCGTTCATCGTGGCGGCTGCCGTCACCGTGTCACTGCTCGGGCTGCTGCCGCTCGGCTACGTCGTCATCACCGGCATCCTCACCGGCTGGCCGACGCTCTCGGCGCTGGTGTTCCGGCCGCGGGTCGGCGAGCTGCTCCTGAACACGATCGGGCTGGTCCTGATCACCGTGCCGCTGACCGCGGCGATCGGCGTGGCCGCCGCCTGGCTGGTCGGCCGCACATCCCTGCCCGGCCGGAGGGTGTTCGCCGTGCTCCTGGCCACGCCGCTCGCGGTGCCGGCCTTCGTCAACAGCTACGGCTGGGTGAGCGCCGTGCCCTCCCTGAACGGCCTCTGGTCGGGCGTACTGATCGCCACCCTGTCGTACTTCCCGCTGGTCTACCTGCCCTGCGCCGCCGCGCTCCGGCGGCTGGACCCCACGGTCGAAGAGGCGGCCGAGTCGCTCGGCAGCAGCGCCTGGGGTGTCTTCTTCCGCGTCATCCTGCCCCAGTTGCGGCTGCCGATCCTCGGCGGCGCCCTGCTGGTGGGACTGCACCTGCTCTCCGAATACGGCGCGTTCGCGATGATCCGATTCGACACCTTCACCACCGCCATCGTCGAGCAATACCGGTCCACGTTCAACGGCCCCGCGGCCAACGCCCTCGCCGGCGTGCTCGTGCTGCTCTGCCTGTTCCTGTTGATCGGGGAGTCCGGCGCCCGCGGCCGCTCCCGGTACGCCCGGGTCGGCTCGGGCGTGGCCCGGGTGACGCCCCGGCGCTCCCTCGGCGCACTCACCCCGGTCGGCTACCTGTTCCTCGGCGGACTGTTCGCTCTGGCGATCGGGGTACCGTTCTGGAGCGTCATCCGCTGGCTGTTCCAGGGCGGGGCGGCGGTGTGGACCGAGCCCGTGCTGGTCCAGGCCCTGCTGCAGACCGTGGGCTACGGCCTCGTCGGCGCCGTGGTCACCTGCCTGCTCGCGTTCCCGATCGCGTTCCTCGCGGTGCGCTACCCGAGCCGGCTGTCCCGCGGACTCGAGTCGGTCAACTACCTCACCAGCTCCCTGCCCGGGATCGTCACGGCCCTGGCCTTGGTGACCATCAGCATCCGCTTCGTGCAGCCGCTCTACCAGACCACCGTGCTGGTGATCGTGACCTACCTGCTGATGTTCCTGCCGCGCGCGCTGGTGAACCTCCGGGCCGGGCTCGCCCAGGTGCCGGTCGGCCTGGAGGAGGCCGCCCGCTCCCTCGGCAAGCCTCCGTTCGCGGCGTTCCTCAGCGTCACCACCCGCTTCTTCGCGCCGTCCGCCCTGGCCGCGGGGGCGCTCGTCTTCCTCGGCATCGTCACCGAACTCACCGCCACGCTGCTGCTGGCCCCCAGCGGCACCCGCACCCTCGCGATCCAGTTCTGGTCGAAGGTGAACGACATCGACTACGTTGGCGCCGCCCCCTACGCCCTGCTGATGATCGTGCTGAGCCTGCCGGTCACCTATCTCCTGTTCGCGCGGTCGAGGCTGGTGAGCGTCTCATGAGCGGCGTCCGTGTCATGAGCAACGTCGAAACCGCCATCGAACTCGCCGGCGTCAGCAAGAGCTTCGGCAGCACCCGCATCCTCGAAGACATCGCCCTCTCGGTGCCGCAGGGCAGCCGCACGGTCGTGGTCGGCTCATCCGGCTCGGGCAAGACCACCCTGCTGCGCCTGATCAGCGGCTTCGAGTTGCCCGACTCGGGCACCATCACCGTGTTCGGCCGCACCGTGGCCGGGCCGGGCGTGGCCGTGGCCGCGCACCGGCGGGGCATCGGCTTCGTCGCGCAGGACGGCGCCCTGTTCCCGCACCTCACCGTCGGGCAGAACATCGCGTTCGGGCTGGGCCCGGCGCTCCGCGGCGGAACCCGCCGGCAGCGCGCGCGGGCCGTGAGCGAACTGCTCGAGATGGTGTCGCTGCGGCCCGACTTCGCCGAACGCCGCCCCGACGAACTCTCCGGCGGCCAGCAGCAGCGCGTGGCCCTGGCCCGGGCGCTCGCCCGCCAGCCGCGGGTGATGCTCCTCGACGAACCGTTCTCCGCGCTCGACGCCGGACTCCGGGCGGCCACCCGCGACATCGTCGCCGAGACCCTGGAACGCGCCGGCATCACCACCGTCCTCGTCACCCACGACCAGGCCGAGGCGATGAGCTTCGCCCACCAGCTGGCGGTGCTCCGCGACGGCAACCTCTGCCAGGTAGGACCGCCGCGCGAGGTCTACTGGCGCCCCGTCGACCTGTTCACGGCCCGGTTCCTCGGCGACGCGGTCGTGCTGCCGGCCACCATCTCGAACGGCTTCGCCGCCTGCGCGCTGGGCACGGTCGCCGTCGCCCCCACCAGTCTGCGCGGCGACGCGTGCATCATGCTGCGCCCGGAGCAGATCATCGTCGAGCACTGCGAGACCGGCGGGGCGGATGCCGCTACCGCCACCGCCTGCACCGGCCAGGTCGAGGCGGTCGACTTCTACGGCCCCGAGGTGCAGTTGGCGGTGCGCCTGTTCTCCGGGGGCCCCGCGACGCCGGCTTCCCCCCAGAGCGCCGGAACGCTGAGCCCCGGAACGGTGAGCCCCGGAACGGTGAGCCCCGGAACGCTGAGCCCCGGAACGCTGATCCACGTGCGGCAGCACGGCACGACGGGCATCGTCGCGGGCAGCCGGGTCAGCCTCACCGCCCGCGGCCCCGCCACCGCCTTCGCCGCCCGCCCCTGACCCGCCGAAGGCCCGCCCCTGACCCGCCCGGCGGCCCGCCCCTGACGGCGGCCACCACCGCGGAGATGGACACATTCATCAACGCAGTGTCGACGACGGGCACGAACATCGCCAGGGCCAGCAGGACGGCGAGCGTCGCCGATGAGCGACGGGGCGAGCTACTTGGCGGCGTGCGCCTCGAGGAACTCGTAGACCTCGGTGTCGTCGACGCCGGGGAAGGTGCCGCTGGGCAGCGGCGACAGCACGTGCGCGTGCAGACGGGCGCTCGGCCAGGCCTTGCCGGCCCAGCGGGAGGAGACCTCCGACGCCGGGCGGCGGCAGCAGGACTCGTCCGGGCAGCGGGACACCGCCCGTTGCGTGGTCTCCCGGCCGCGGAACCACCTGGCCTGCACGAAGGGCACGCCGACGCTGATCGAGAACTCGCCGGCATCCGTCGCCCCGGTCTGGGTGGCACACCAGAACGTGCCGGCCGGGGTGTCGGTGTACTGGTAGAACTCGGTGGTGCGGTTGGTGTGGGTGAAGGCGCTGCGGGCGCTCCACTGTTTGCAGACGAACTGGCCCTCGATCGAGCCGGTCACGTCCGCGGGCAGGGGCAGGTTGTCGTTCTCGTAGCCCTTCTGCAGGGCGCCGTCGCCGGTGACGCGCAGGAAGTGCAGCGGCATGTCTAGGTGTGAGGTGGCCAGGTTCGTCAGCCGCAGCGCCGCGGCCTCATGGGTCACCCCGAACGCGTCGCGGAAGTCCTCGACCGACAGCTCGCGCTCCCGCTTGGCGTGGGAGAGGAACGCGACGGATGCCGCCTGCGGCATCAGGCAGGCGGCCGCGAAATAGTTGATCTGCAGCCGCTGCCAGAGGAACTCGGCGTAGCTGGCCGGCCGCTCGTGTCCGAGCAGTCGGTGCCCCATGGCCTGCAGGGCCATCGAACGCAGTCCGTGGCCGCCGGGGATGGACGCCGGCGGCAGGTAGATGCGGTGGTTGACCAGGTCGGTGACCGAGCGGGTCGAGCCGGGAAGGTCGTTCACGTAGATCAGGTTGAAGCCGAGCTGCTCGGCCATCACGCTCACCTCCCGGTGCGTGAGGGCGCCCGACACATGCCCGGATGCCCGCACGCGCTCCTCGGCGAGCTGCTCGATGTCGGGCATGAAATTGTCCTGTTCGCGCATCCGTTCACGCAGTTCCGTGTTCGCCCGTCGGGCCTCCTCCGGCGTGGCGATGGCCTCGCTGGCGCGGCGGGCCAGCTCCCGGTGCAGGCCGAGCAGGGACTCCAGCGCCGCCGTCGGCATGCCCTTGGTCATCTTCACCCGCGGCAGGCCGAGGGCACCGTAGAGGGGGTTGCGCTGCGCGCGCTCCAGCTCGATCTCGAGCGCGGCGCGCGTGTTCGGCGCCTCGTTTTTGAGCAGGTCGGTGAGCTCCACGTCGACGGCGGTGGCGATGTCCTGCAGCGTCGAAAGTTTGGGTGAGCGACGGCCGTTCTCGATCAGGGAGAGCTGGCTGCCGGCCATTCCGACCTGCTCGCCGAGCTGGTCCAGCGTGAAGCCGCGTTCGGCCCGGAAATGACGGATGCGGAGTCCCAGGGTGATCAGATCAGCGGCGCGTGTCGACATTCCTTAACGATAGCGAAAGATCCACTGTTCTTAACACGAGCCTCTCCCGCTGCGGCGCGATCCATGCTCCATTCTGGAGTCAGAGGCCGAATTTTGTGCCTCCCCACGACTGCAGACCACTGGTTCACGCCGGATTGACCACGAAAGGCCAGGAGATGACCATCGCGAATTCCCGAGTTGAGACCGGCGGGGGCGAGTCCCGCAACGCTGCAGGCACCACCGACCCCAACCTTCAGGCCTGGGTGGACGAAATCGCCCGGCTGACCCAGCCCGACGCCATCGTCTGGTGCGACGGATCGCTGCGCGAGGCCGACCTGCTCGCGAAGCAGCTCGTCGCCGAGGGCAAGCTCATCCACCTGAACCCGGAGTGGCGCCCCAACAGCTACCTGGCCCGCACGAGCCCGTCGGACGTGGCGCGCGTCGAGGACCGCACCTTCATCTGCTCGGTCGACGAGGGCGATGCCGGCCCCACCAACAACTGGGCCGCTCCGGACGCGATGCGGGACGAGCTGCAGGGCGTCTTCGCCGGCAGCATGCGCGGCCGCACGATGTACATCGTGCCCTTCTCGATGGGACCGCTCGGCGGTCCCATCTCCCAGCTCGGCGTGGAGATCACCGACTCGCCGTACGTGGTGCTGAACATGGGCATCATGACCCGCATGGGCCAGAAGGTGCTGCACATGATCGAGGCCGGAGCCCCATGGGTGCACACCGTGCACAGCGTGGGCTACCCGCTCGTCGACGCCGAGGGGCGCCGCCGCAAGGACGTGTCCTGGCCGTGCAACGACACCAAGTACGTCGTGCAGTTCCCGGAAACCCGGGAGGTGTGGTCGTTCGGCTCGGGCTACGGCGGCAACGCGCTGCTCTCGAAGAAGTCGTTCGCGCTGCGGATCGCATCCGTCATGGCCCGCGACGAGGGCTGGCTCGCCGAGCACATGCTGCTGATCAAGGTCACCTCCCCGGAGGGCGGAGTGTCGCACCTGGCCGCGGCGTTCCCGTCCGCCTGCGGCAAGACGAACCTGTCCATGCTGCGCCCGACCATCCCCGGGTGGAAGGTCGAGACCATCGGCGACGACATCGCCTGGCTGCGCCCCGGCCCCGACGGCCGGCTGTACGCGATCAACCCGGAGGCCGGCTTCTTCGGCGTCGCCCCCGGAACCGGCGAGGTCACCAACCCGACCGCCGTGGCCACCGTCTGGGGCAACACCATCTTCACGAACGTCGCGCTGCGCGACGACGGCGACGTGTGGTGGGAGGGTCTGACCGAGACCGCCCCCAGCCACCTGATCGACTGGGAGGGTAACGACTGGACGCCGGCCTCCGGCCGCCCGGCGGCGCACCCCAACTCCCGCTTCACGGTCGCTGCCGCGCAGTGCCCGTCGATCGCCGACAACTGGGAGGCCTTCGGCGGCGTGCCGATCGACGCCATCCTCTTCGGCGGGCGCCGCGCGACGAACGTGCCGCTCGTGGCGCAGGCCCGCAGCTGGAAGCACGGTGTGTTCATGGGCGCGACCATCAGCTCGGAGAAGACCGCGGCCGCCGAGGGAACCGTCGGCGAACTGCGCCGCGACCCGTTCGCGATGCTGCCTTTCTGCGGCTACAACATGGCCGACTACTGGGCGCACTGGCTCAAGGTCGGCAAGGGCCTCGGCAGCAAGGCGCCGGAGATCTTCCAGGTGAACTGGTTCCGCAAGGGTGCCGACGGCAGCTTCCTGTGGCCCGGTTTCGGCGAGAACTCGCGGGTGATCGAGTGGATCGTGCGCCGCATCGAGGGCTTCGCGGATGCCCAGGACACCCCGATCGGACACCTCCCGGTGGAGGGCGGCCTCGACCTCAAGGGTCTGCATCTGGCCGAGACGGATGTCGAGCAGCTCTTCGCGATCGACCCGGCCTCCTGGTTGGCCGAGTGCGACCTCACCGAGGAGTACTTCGCCAAGTTCGGTGACCGGGTGCCGCCGGCACTGCACGCCGAGCTCGCGAGCGTGCGCTACAACCTCCGACACGCCTAGCGCTGCCGCTTCCCGGGCATCCGTTCCGCGAAAGCGCACAAAATTCACCCACGGCACACCCCTGGGGGCATTTTGTGCGCTCTCGCCGCGGTGACACGCGGGCGGTGGGGGGGCGGGCGACCCCCGGGGCTAGACGAGCAGCTGGTGCTTGGCGAGCTCGCGGTAGAGCGGCGTCGAGGCGACCAGCTCGGAGTGGGTGCCGGTACCGACGACCTGGCCGTGATCGAGCACCACGATCTGGTCGGAGTCGACCACGGTCGACAGGCGGTGCGCGATCACGATCAGGGTGCGGTCCACGGCGACCGCGTCGATCGCGGTGCGCATCTTCTGCTCGTTGACGCCGTCGAGGCTGGACGTGGACTCGTCCAGCAGCAGGATCGGCGGCGCCGCCAGCAGGGCCCGCGCGATCGCCAGCCGCTGGCGTTCGCCGCCGGAGAGCATCACGCCGGACTCGCCGACGGCCGCACCCAGCCCGGCCGGGTCGCGCTCGAGCACCTCGGAGAGGTTCACGGCGTGCAGCACGGCGATGCACTCCTCGTCGGTGGCGTCGGGCGTGGACAGGGTCAGGTTGTCCCGCAGCGAACCGGCCAGCACGGGGGCGTCCTGTTCGACGTAGCCGATCTGCGAGCGCAGGGCCGTGCGGTCGAGGGTGCGGATGTCCAGGCCCCCCATCCGCACAACGCCGTCGGTCGGGTCGTAGAAACGCTCGATCAGGGCGAGGATGGTGCTCTTACCGGCGCCGGACGGGCCGACCAGGGCGGTGCGCTTGCCGCGCGGGGCGCTGAACGAAACACCGCGGAGCACCGGGCGGGGCTCACCGGCGGCGTCGGCGTCGCTGCGCTCGGTGGCGCGGTCGGCCGCATCGGCGGCGGCCTGTGCGGCCTCCCTCGTTGCGGCGTCCGATGCGGCCCGGTCGGAAGCGGCGCGCTCCGCTGCCGCGAGATCGGCCGCGGCGAGGTCCGGTTCGGCCAGCACGGCTTCCAGCACGGCCGGCACCACGATGGCCGTCTCGAGCACGAACGGAACGTCGACGGCGGACTCGATCATCGCGTTCTCGGCGGCGACGAGCTCGGCGTCGGATGCCGTGTGAGCGGAACGGCCGACGGCGGCCCCAGACTCAACCGCACCCTCACCCGACTCCGCAGCCGCGGCATCCGTCGCCGCCGGGGCGACCAGATAGCCGAACTGCACGTTCTCGAAGGAGATGGCCGGGGCGTCCGGCCGCACCGACTCGTTGGCGGCGCCGACCGTGATGGCCAGGGGCGCGATGTCGCGGTCGAACTGGTCCTCGCTGGGCAGATCGATGATCTCCTGGATGCGTCCGAGGGCGCCGAGCGCCGCGTTCACCGAGGTGATCGCGCCGAACGCCTGGCCGAGCGGCACGATCATCAGGAACAGGAACAGGATGAACGCGATCAGGTCCGCGATCGTGATGGTGCCGCTGGCCACGCGGAAACCGCCCACGCCCAGCACCACCAGGAACGACACCTGCATGGCGATGCCGGCGATCGGCACGACGAGGGCGGAGATCTTCGCGACCTGGATGCCCATCCGCCAGGCACCTTTGGCGTCCTCTTCGACGGCGGCGATCTCCCGGTCGGTGGCGTTCGAGGCGCGCACGGTGCGCACCGCGCTGATGGCGCGCTCGACACTGGCGGCGAGGTCGCCGACCTTGGCCTGCGCGGCGAGGCTGGCCGTACGGATGCGCTGCGACAGCAGTGTGACGGTGACCACCGACACGGCGATCACCAGCACGGTCAGCCCGAGCAGCACCGGGTCGATCACGAGCATGGCGATCAGCGCGCCGACGAACGTGAGTGACCCGCCGATCGCTTCGACGAGTCCCTGGGTGAGCACGGCCCGCAGCAGCGTGGTGTCCGACCCCACCCGGGAGACCAGGTCACCCGTGCGGCGGGTGTCGAATTCGCTGATCGGGAGGCGCAGCATCCGCCCGATCAGTTTGCGGCGGCTGGAGAGCACGACGCCCTCACCGGTGCGCTGCAGCAGGTAGTGCTGGTAACCGCTGATCAGGGCGGAGACGACGACGAGCGCGACCAGCGCCCAGACCAGGCCGCCGAGCGCGTCGCCCTCCTGCACGATGGTGATGACCTGGCTGACCAGGAGCGGCTGGGCGAGGCTGGCGGCGGCGCCGAGCACGCTGAGCACGACCACGAAGCCGAGCACCTTCTTATGCTCGAGCAGATACGGGACCAGCTGGCTGAACGTCGCGCGGGGCCCGCCGGCATCCGCGCCACGCCGCCCCATCCGGCCGAGGCGTCCGCGACCGGCCGGTCGGGTGGCCGGGCTGGCGGCTGGGCGGGCGGCGGAACGGCGATTGCTGGGGGTACTCACTGAATGAGCTTAACCGCATCCCGCTGCATGTCGGCCCGGCGGTCTACAGTGAGGAACTGTGCCGGAGCCAGTCATCGTTGCCCAGAACCTCGTCAAGAAGTACAAAGATTTCGCCGCCGTCGACGGCATCTCCTTCGAGGTGGCACCCGGCGAATCGTTCGGCCTGCTCGGCCCGAACGGGGCCGGCAAGTCGACCACCATGCGCATGGTGGGCGGCGTCTCCACCCGCACCGGCGGAGACCTCCGCATCCTGGGCCTGGACCCCAACCGGTACGGCCCGGAGATCCGCTCGAGGCTCGGCGTGGTGCCGCAGGCCGACAACCTCGACACCGAGTTGCGGGTGCGTGAGAACCTGCTCGTCTACGGCCGCTACTTCGGCCTGCCGCGGGCACAGGTGGCCCGCCGCGCCGACGAGCTGCTGGCATTCGCGCAGCTGGAGGACAAGGCGAAATCGAAGGTGGACGCGCTCTCCGGGGGCATGAAGCGGCGCCTCACGATCGCGCGGGCCCTGATCAACGACCCGAGCATCCTGCTGCTCGACGAACCGACCACGGGCCTCGACCCGCAGGCCCGGCACATCCTCTGGGACCGCCTGTTCCGGCTCAAGGAGCAGGGCACGACCCTGCTGCTCACCACCCACTACATGGACGAGGCCGAGCAGCTCTGCGACCGCCTGGTCGTGATCGACAAGGGCGTGATCATGGCCGAGGGTGCCCCGGCAGAGCTGATCCGCACCTACTCCTCCCGAGAGGTGCTCGAGGTGCGGTTCGGCTCCGAACTCAACGCCGACGTGGCCGGGCGCCTCAAGGGCATGGGCGACCGGATCGAGGTGCTGCCCGACCGCATCCTGATCTACAGCGAGAACGGCGAGTCCGAGCTGGTGCGCATCGTGGACGCCGGCCTCACCCCGATCACCAGCCTGGTGCGGCGCTCCAGCCTGGAGGACGTGTTCCTGCGGCTGACCGGACGGACCCTGATCGAATGAGCACCGATCCGACCGGCACCGATCAGCGCGGACCGCTCCGCATCGGGACGGCCCCGCCGCCCGGTTCGCCCGGCGACCGGGCCATCCGTGCCACCCGGCGCACCCGGCGTTGGGGCTCCTGGTACGTGGCCGAGCATCGTTTCCGGGTGATGCGCTCCTACGCCCAGACGGTGACCGTGACCGCCATCGGCAATCCGATCATCTACCTCTACGCGCTGGGGGTCGGGCTGGCCACCCTCGTCGACGCCAACCTGGGGGCGGATGCCGTGGGTGGGGTCAGCTACCTCGCGTTCGTCGCGCCCGCCCTGCTCGGCAGCGCCGCGATCGCCGTGGCGAGCGAGGAGTTCACCTACCCGATCATGCTCGGCTTCAAGTGGAACCCGGTGTTCTACGGCATGAACGCGTCCCCGATCCAGCCGGGCCAGATCATCAACGGGATCGTCATTTCGGTGGCCGTCCGCATGGTCCTGACCTGCGGCATCTTCTACGGTTTCATGCTGCTGTTCGGCGCGGTTCCCTCGCCGACCGGGTTCCTGGCCGTCTTCGTGGCGCTGCTCACCGGCCTCGGCTTCGGCGCCGTGTTGATGGCGTACACGGCCACCCTCACCGAGGACACCGGCCAGCTGGCCATGGTGATGCGCTTCGTCATCCTGCCGATGACCCTGTTCTCCGGCACCTTCTTCCCGCTCGACCTGCTGCCGGTCTGGCTGCAGTGGATCGGCTGGATCTCCCCGCTCTGGCACGGCACCGAGCTTGCCCGGGTGTTCACCTACGGCCTGAGCGAACCGCTCTGGCTGAGCGCGCTGCACGTGCTTTATCTGGCGGTACTGCTCGCCCTCGGCTGGGTCTGGGCCCGGCGGATCACGGCAAGGCGGCTGAACAAATGACCGGGACCGACCTCAGAACGGATGCCGCGGCATCCCGCCCGCTCGGCGCGCTCTACGCCGGAAACGCCCGCAGCGTCATGCTCCGGGGCTGGCAGGCGACGAGGAGCACCAACTGGCTCGTCGTGGTCAGCGGATTCTTCGAGCCGATCTTCTACCTGCTCTCGATGGGCCTCGGCCTGGGCGCCCTGGTCGGCACCATCACGACCGAGTCAGGTCAGGAGGTGCCGTACGCGGCGTTCATCGCGCCGGCGCTGCTGGCGGTCGCCGCCATGAACGGGGCCATCTACGACTCCACCTGGAACGTGTTCTTCAAGATGCAATTCGCCAAGCTCTACGAGGGCATGCTGGCCACCTCGCTCGGCCCCCTGGATGTCGCGCTCGGCGAAATCTCCCTGGCACTGCTCCGCGGGGCGCTGTACGCCACCGGCTTCCTGGTCGTGATGCAGGCACTCGGGCTCAACCTGTCCTGGTGGGCGCTGCTGGCACTGCCGGCCGTGCTGCTGATCGCGTTCGGCTTCGCGAGCGTGGGGATGGCCGTTACGAGCTTCATGAAGACGTTCCAGCAGATGGACTGGATCAACTTCCTGCTGCTGCCGATGTTCCTGTTCTCGGCCACGTTCTACCCGCTGAGCGTGTACCCGCAGCCGATCCAGTACCTGATCCAGGCGCTCCCGCTCTGGCACGGGGTCGAGCTCGTGCGCGGCCTGACCACCGGCCAGGTCGACGCCGGGATGCTCTGGCACGTGCTCTACTACCTGGTGATGATCCTGCTCGGCCTGGTCTTCACCACCCGGCGCCTGCGCACCCTGTTCCTCGACTAGCCCCCGTTCCTCACTCACTCGCTTGCTCGCCGCTCGCCCGCTCGCCGCTCGCCCGCTCGCCGCTCGCCGCCAGCGCCGGGGCTCGAGTTGCGGAGAAAACACCCTCCTTCGGCGCGGGAAGGTGTTTTGTCCGCAACTCGGCGGCCGTTTGTGGCAGCCGCCCGTGCACCCTACGGCCGGAGTCCGCGCGGGATCAGTCGAAGGTGTACGCGCGCAGCTTCTGCAGCAGCTGGGCGGTCGCGATGGCCGCCGCGGCCGCCTCCTCGCCCTTGTCCTCCTTCGAACCGGGCAGGCCGGCCCGGTCCAGGCCCTGCTGCTCGTCGTCGAGGGTGAGCACACCGAAACCCACCGGCTTGCCGGTGTCCAGCGCCACCCGGGTGAGGCCATCCGTCGCCGCCGCCGACACGTACTCGAAGTGCGGGGTGCCGCCACGGATGATCACGCCGAGCGCGACCACCGCGTCGGCGCCGTTGTCGAGGGCCACCTTGCACGCCACCGGCAGCTCGAAGCTGCCCGGCACCCGCACCAGCGAGTAGCGGGCACCGGATGCCTCGAGCACCCTGGTCGCACCGGCGATCAGCCCGTCGGTGATCACGTCATGCCACCGTCCGGCGACGATCACGATGTCCAGCCCGGTTCCGTCGATCTCAATCTCGGGGGAGCCTGCTCCGCTCATAGTGCGATTCCTTTCAGCATCTCTGCTTCTGCGATGTGGTGGCCCATCCGGTCGCGCTTGACGGCCAGGTAGCCCTGGTTGTGCGTGCCGACGCCGACGACGAGCGGCACCCGCTCGGTCACGGTGACGCCGTGCGCCTCGAGCTGGCGCATCTTCTCCGGGTTGTTGGTCAGCAGCCGCACGGAAGAGAGGCCCATTTCGTGCAGGATGGCCGTGGCGGCGCCGTAGTCGCGGGCGTCGGCGGGAAGGCCGAGCGCCACGTTGGCGTCGAAGGTGTCCAGACCGTCCTCCTGCAACTTGTAGGCCCGGAGCTTGTTGATCAGCCCGATGCCGCGGCCCTCCTGGCCGCGCAGGTAGACGACGATGCCGCCGAACTCCTGGATCGTCTCCAGGGCGGCATCCAGCTGAGGCCCGCACTCGCATTTGAGCGAGCCGAACGCCTCGCCGGTGAGGCACTCGGAGTGCACCCGCACGATCGCGCCGTCGGTGGGGGTGCCGGAGACGAGGGCCACGTGGTCGGCGCCGGTCATCCGGTCCCGGTAGGCGCGCACCTGGAAGTTGCCGTGCCGGGTGGGGACGGTGGTCTCCACCTCGAAATCGACCCGCGGCGACTCGAGGATCGGGCTGACCGTGGGCAGTGCCGTGTCGGTGTGGAATTCCTGCAGGTAGGCGATCAGGTCCTTGATGGTGATCACCAGCACGCCCTCGCGCTCGCCGAGGGCGAGGAGACCGGGCAGGCGCATCATTTCGCCGTCTTCGGCGACGATCTCGGAGATCCCGGCGACCGGCACGAGGCCGGCCAGTTTCATCAGGTCGACGGCCGCCTCGGTGTGGCCGTCCCGCTCGCGCACACCGCCGTCCACCGCGCGCAGCGGCATGATGTGTCCGGGCCGGTGCAGGCTGGACGGCGTGGAGGCCGGGTCGGCCAGCACGCGCAGGGTGTGTGCGCGGTCGGCCGCGCTGATCCCGGTGCTGAGCCGGTCGGCCGCGTCGACCGACACCGTGTAGTTCGTGCCGCGGGGGTCCTCGTTGTTCTGCACCATCACCGGCAGGTCGAGCTTGTCCGCGAGGTCGTTGGTCATCGGCGCGCAGATGAAGCCGGAGGAGTAGCGCACGGTCCAGGCGAGCCACTCCTGCGTGGCCATCTGGGCTGAGATGATCACGTCACCCTCGTTCTCGCGGCCCTCATCGTCGGCGACGATGACCGGTTTCCCCAGCCGGAGGGCATCCAGCGCGGTGGGAATGTCGGCGAGGCTCATGGGTGGCTCCTTTTCGATCCGGCGTCCGCCAGGGCGAGCATGCGCTCCACGTGGCGGGCCAGGATGTCGGTTTCGATGTTGACGTGATCATTGGCCACGCGCTGTCCCAGCGTCGTGGCGGTGAGGGTTTCGGGGATGAGCGAGACTTCGAACCACTGCTCCTGTTCGCTCGCCGGGCTGATGTTGCTGACGGTCAGCGAGACGCCGTCCACGGCGATGGATCCCTTGCCCGCCACAAGCGGGGCGAGTTCGGGGGAGAGGCTGAACCGCAGCACCCGCCAGGCCTCGCCGGGGGTGACGCTCAGCAGGGTGCTGGTGCCGTCGACGTGGCCCTGCACGATGTGGCCGCCCAGACGGTCGCCCACGAGGGCCGCGCGCTCGAGGTTGACCGGGCTGCCGGCCTGCGCGGCGTCGAGCGTCGACATCAGCAGGGTCTCTGCCATCACGTCGGCCGTGAAGGTGTCTCCGGTGCGCTCCACCACGGTGAGGCAGACGCCGTTGACCGCGATCGAGTCGCCGTGGCCGGCGTCGGCCACGACTCGCGGGCCGCGGATGGTGAGGCGGGCGGCATCCGCGGATCGCTCCACCTTCTCGACCTGGCCGAGTTCCTCGATGATTCCGGTGAACATGGGTGTCCTATCTCGGCCGGGCGACGACGAGGAGGTCGTCGCCGAGTCGGTCGTAGTGGTCGATGGCCAGGCGGCGCTGGTCGCTGATGCCCGCCACGCCGATGTCGCCCAGGGCGAGCCTCCCGCCGCCGAGCAGCGTGGGCGCGAGGTACACGAGGTACTCGTCGACCAGGCCGGCCGCGACGAACGCGCTCGCGAGCGTGGGCCCACCCTCGATGAACGCGTGACGGATGCCGCGCCGGTGCAGGTCGTGCAGCACGGCCAGCAGATCGTCGGTGGCGAAGAACAGGGGCGGATGCGGGTGGGAGCGGAGGGCCGCGTCGGCCGGGACGCCGCGGGTGCCGATCACGACCGGCACCGGTTGGGTCGGCAGGAGCTTTCCCGCGGCGTCGCGGGCGGTCAGTGCGGGGTCGTCGGCGAGCACGGTGCCGGTTCCGACGATGATGGCGCCGGCTGCCGCGCGGCGCCGGTGCACGTCCTGCCGGGCCTCCGGTCCGGTGATCCAGCGGCTCGTCCCGTCGTCGGCCGCCGCGCGCCCGTCGAGGCTCGACGCCCACTTGAGCGTCACGAACGGCCGCCCGAGGCGGGCGGCGACGAGCCAGTCGGCGAGGAACGCCTCTCCCGCGCCGGCCAGCACTCCGCCGGCGACGTCGATCCCGGCGCGGCGGAGCCGGTCGGCCCCGCCCGAGGAGTCGATGCCGGGGTCGGCGACGGCGTAGACGACCCGGGTCACGCCGGCCTCGATCAGGGCGAGCGAGCAGGGGCCGGTGCGGCCGGTGTGGTTGCAGGGTTCGAGGGTGACGACGGCGGTGGCTCCGCGGGCGGCACCCGCCGTGAGCCGGGCCAGGGCGTCGACCTCGGCGTGGGGGGTTCCGGCGCCGCGGTGCCAGCCCTCGGCGAGCACCTGCCCGGACTCGTCCAGGAGCACGCAGCCGACGCGGGGGTTCGGGCCCGTGGCCGGCCCGTTCGCGGCCAGCTCGAGGGCGCGCCGCATGGTGGCCTCGAGCGCCGCATTCTCGGTCATTCCCGTCCTGTCCGTTGGCGAAACGAACTCCGGGTTTTCGGTGCGGCGAACACCAGGTGGGTCGCGCATACGCGAAACCCGCCGACCGACCGGGATGGTCAATCGACTCGTGCGCCTCTCATCCGGACTTTAACCGTCGGTGCTGGAATTTCACCAGCTCAACCGTCACGCTCCAGGAGCGGTACGGGTCGCGGACTTTCACCGCCGGTTCGGACTTACACCGACCCCGGAGCACGTTTACTACTACTACTAGTTATATCTCAACGCGTTGTCCGCAGAAGAATTCCCGGCTGGTGCATAACCTTGTACTCACCATTGACAAAGGAGTTAATAATGGCAAAATTCGTCATCGCAATCGACCAGGGGACCACCAGTACCCGTGCGATCATCTTCGACAAGTCCGGATCGATCATCTCGACCGGTCAGCTCGAGCACGAGCAGATCTTCCCCCGCGCCGGCTGGGTCGAACACGACCCGATGGAAATCTGGAACAACACCCGTGAGGTCATCGGTTCGGCCCTGGCCAAGGCCAACCTGACCCGCCACGACATCGCGGCCGTCGGCATCACCAACCAGCGCGAGACCGCCGTCGTCTGGGACCGCCACACCGGCATCCCTGTCTACAACGCCATCGTCTGGCAGGACACCCGCACTCAGCCCATCGTCGACCGGCTCGCCGCCGACGGAGGCGTTGAACGCTTCAAGGCCAGGGTGGGCCTGCCGCTGGCGACGTACTTCTCCGGTACGAAAATCGTCTGGATCCTCGAGAACGTCGAGGGGGCCCGGGAGAAGGCCGAGGCCGGTGACCTGATGTTCGGCACCACCGACACCTGGGTGCTGTGGAACCTCACCGGCGGCCTCGAGGACGGCGTGCACCTGACCGACGTCACCAACGCCAGCCGCACCCTGTTCATGGACCTGGAAACACTGCAGTGGGACGACGAGATCCTCGCCGCCTTCGACGTGCCGAAGTCGATGCTGCCCGAGATCCGCTCCTCCTCCGAGGTCTACGGCGTCGCCAGCGGCCACAGCTTGCTGCGCGAGACCCCGATCGCCGGCATCCTGGGCGACCAGCAGGCGGCGACGTTCGGACAGGCCGCCTTCGACCAGGGCGAGGCCAAGAACACCTACGGCACCGGAAACTTCCTGATCTTCAACACCGGCACCGAGATCGTGCACTCCCAGAACGGCCTGCTCACCACCCTGGGCTACAAGCTCGGCGACGCCGAACCGCACTACGCCCTGGAGGGCTCCATCGCGGTCACCGGATCGCTCGTGCAGTGGCTGCGCGACAACCTGGGCATCATCAAGACGGCTGAGGAGATCGAGCCGCTCGCCCTGTCGGTCGAAGACAACGGCGGCGCCTACTTCGTGCCGGCCTTCTCCGGCCTGTTCGCGCCCTATTGGCGTGCGGATGCCCGTGGCGCCCTGGTCGGCCTCACCCGTTACGTGAACAAGGGCCACATCGCCCGTGCCGCGCTCGAGGCGATCGCGTACCAGAGCCGCGAAGTGCTGGACGCGGTCAACGCCGACTCCGGTGTGCCGCTGACCGAGCTCAAGGTCGACGGCGGGGCCGCGGCCAACGACCTGCTGATGCAGTTCCAGGCCGACATCCTCGGCGTGTCCGTCGTGCGCCCGGTGGTCGCGGAGACGACCGCCCTGGGTGCGGCCTATGCGGCCGGCTTGGCGGTCGGCTTCTGGAACGACCTCGGCGAGCTGCGGTCCAACTGGCAGGAAGACGCCCGCTGGGAGCCGAGCATGGACATCGCCGAGCGCGACCGTCTGCTGCGCAACTGGAAGAAGGCCGTCACCAAGTCCCTCGACTGGGTCGACGCAGACGTGGTCTAGCCCGCCGGTGCTCACCGCGCGGGGAGCACCGCACCGGTGCTCCCCGACCGGTGCTCCCCGCGCGGTGCGACGCACCCCACCGAGGCCCGGCGGCCGAACATGGCCGCCGGGTCTCGGTATCCGTGCCCCGAGCACTCCCTCCCCAGGCCTTCCGGGTCACTCCCGGTCTCTCCTCCCAGCCCACTCATTCACCGTGCTGTCCCTGTGCATAACTCCTGCAAATTCTTGGCATGTACTGCTCGAAGCCCGGATTCACGGGCTACTCGCATGGCCGCGAACACGATTTGCAGGAGTTATGCACAACCACGTGCGGCGAGGTGCTCTCCCCAGATCACGGCACGGTGCCTGCAGGGCGATCGAGTGCCGTCACGATCGCGGCATGACCCCCTTCACGAGCCTGGACTTCGGTCCGAGACGAATTGTCCATCGCCATGATCTGATCTCCGCGGGAATGACCGGAGCCCAGATCACCCTCGCTGTCCGTTCCGGGTCCCTGCTGCGGGTGCGCCGCGATCACTACGCCCGGCCCGGGACCGATCGCCACACGATGGAAGCGGTCTGCGTCGGTGGTCGACTGGCCTGCGTATCGGCCGCAAACGAACTGGGGATCTTCGCCTTCGACGCCCAGTTCACTCATCTCCACGTTGAGCGGGAAGGGTCGCGGCTGCGCGCACCTCACAGCCGTTTCGTGCGCCTGGCGGAGGCCCGGCGTGATGGCGTCGAACTGCATTGGGGGCCTCTGCTCGACTCTGGAGACGGCACGGAGTACTGCGTCGGGCCTCGGGATGCCCTGGCCCAGATCATCCAATGCCAGCCACGCAATTTCGCACTGGCCGCCCTCGACACGGCGTTGCACGAGGGCCAGATCGGCTCAGCAGATGTTCCCGATATTTTCGCGCACGTGCCGGCCAAGTACCGAGCCCTGCGATTCAGGATCGATGCGCGGTCCGATGCGGGGCAGGAAACGGTCCTCCGGCAGCTGATCCTCGATGCCGGCCTGCGTTGCGACATCCAAGTGCGCATTGACCGTGTGGGGCGCGTGGACTTGCTCGTCGAGGGGTGCGTCGTTGTCGAGGCGGACAGTCACCAATTCCATAAGAGCTGGAGCGACCACATTCGTGACCGTACCCGGGACCGATTGCTTGCTGAGCTCGGCTATCCGTCCCTGCGTGTGCTCTACCGGGACATCATGTTCGATCCTGCGGGCGTGGTCAAAGCCATCCGGAACCTGGTGAACCTTTGCCACTTCGGAAGCGCCCACGCCTGAGCACAGCCGTACTCGGCGCCCACCGCGACCGCCCACCCCGCCACCCGACAACGGGAGCAAGAGCCGACTTCGTGCATAACTCCTGCAAATTTCACGGCGGGGCACCGGCCGCCCCCGTAACGACTGGCCCCGACGAGGTGGCGTTGTCAATTTGCAGGAGTTATGCCCAGGAGAGAGGCGCGAGGGTGGGGTCGGCCGGGGCTAGGAGAAGGCGCGCGCCGTGAGGACGGCGGGCAGGGCGGCGAGGCCGGTGATCCGGAGCACGCCGAGCCGGGCGGCCTCGGCAGCATCCGGCCCAGCTCCAGCTCCAGCCCCAGCTCCAGTTCCAGCCCCAGTTCCAGCTCCAGCTCCAGCTCCAGCTCCAGCCCCGGCACCCGTCCGGTCGAGCCAGACCCCGGTCAGCCCGGCCGCGGCGGCACCGATCGCGTCGGTGCGCAGCCGGTCGCCGACGTAGACGGTCTGCTCCGGGGCCGACCCGAACACCGCGCAGGCGTGCCGGAAGATGCGGGGGTCCGGCTTGGCGACACCCAGGCTGCCGGAGGCGATCACGTGCTCCACCCGCCCGGAGAGCCCGGTGTCCGCCAGCTTGTGGCCCTGCGGCGTCGACTCACCGTTGGTGATCAGCCCGATCCGCACCCCACGGAAGGCGACGGCCAGGGCGTCGAGGCAGGGCAGCGCATCCGGGTGGAGGCGCCAGCTCGCCCGGTAATGCCGGAAGTACGCCTCGAACCAGGCAGCCGCCGCGGGCCCGGTCAGAGTGACGCCGTGCGCCGCCGCGAAGTCGCGGGCCCGCTCCCGACGCTGCCCCGCGAAGTCCAGACTTCCGGCGAGGTAGGCGTGGTAGTGCCGCTCTTCCAAGTCGTCCCAGAGCGCCAGCGCAGCGCCGGGGTCGGCGTCGGCGAAGGTGCCGCCCAGTGAATCGAGGTGCGCACGGATGCCGTCGGCCACGGCGCCGCGATGGGCGAACAGGGTGTCGTCCAGGTCGAACAGAACGACGGCGGGCGCGGGCATCAGCTACCCGACGGCACGACCGACGGCACGACCGACGGCACGACCGACGGCACGACCGACGGCACGACCGACGGCACGACCGACGGCACCGCCTCAGCGCCCCGGCAGCAGGCCGACGCGGTCGTAGGCGCGCGTCAGCGTTTCGTTGGCCACTCCCGCGGCCCGATCCGCGTTCAGGGCGAGCAGCCGGTCGAGTTCGGCCGGGTCGTCGAGCAGCTCGAGAACACGCGCCCGGATCGGTCCGAACGTGCCCGTGACCACCTCGGCGAGACCCTTCTTCAGGTCGCCGTAGCCGCGCCCGGCGTATTCGTCCTCGAGCGAGCCCACCGAGCGCTCCGCGAGCACCGAGTAGATCGTCAGCAGGTTGGCCACGCCGGGCTTGTTCTCGCGGTCGAAGACCACGCCCCCGTCGGCATCCGTGACCGCGCGCATGATCTTCTTGTGCGTCACCGCCGGTTCGTCGAGCAGCCAGATCACACCGGCGTGCGACTCGGCCGACTTCGACATCTTCGAGGTCGGGTTCTGCAGGTCGTAGATCTTCGCGGTCTCCTTGACGATGGCGACCTCCGGCACGGTGAACGTCTGCCCGAACCGGGAGTTGAAGCGCGCCGCGAGGTCCCGGGTCAGTTCGACGTGCTGACGCTGGTCTTCGCCGACCGGCACGATCTCGGTGTCGTACAGCAGGATGTCCGCGGCCATCAGCACCGGGTAGGCGAACAGTCCCACGGTGGTCGCGTCCGATCCCTGCCGGGCGGACTTGTCCTTGAACTGGGTCATCCGGCTGGCCTCGCCGAAACCGGTGATCGTGTTCAGCAGCCAGGCCAGCTGGGCGTGCGCGGCGACATGCGACTGCACGTACAGCGTCGACGCCGACGGGTCGATGCCGCTCGCGATGTACTGCGCGGCCGTGCGGCGCGTGTTCTCCCGCAGCTTCACCGGGTCCTGCGCCACGGTGAGGGCGTGCAGGTCGACGATGGAGAAGTACGCGTCGTGGGTCTGCTGCAACGCCTTCCAGTTCAGGAGGGCGCCGATGTAGTTGCCGATCTGCAGGGAATCGGCGCTCGGCTGCATGCCCGAGTAGAGGCGGGGTGTGGTCATGGGATCAGATCTTTTCGTAGCGTGGGGCCACCGGCAAGGCCGAAGGCGCGAAATGGAGGGGTGGTCAGAGTGCGTAGTCGACGACCACGGGGCTGTGGTCGGACCAGCGCCGGTCGTAGGCGGCCGCTCGGTCGACGGCGTACTCGGTGACGGATGCCGCGAGCGCCGGCGTCGCCAGCTGGTAGTCGATCCGCCAGCCGGTGTCGTTGTCGAACGCCTGACCGCGCCACGACCACCAGGTGAACGGCCCGTCCACTTCGCCGGCCCACCGGCGTCCCACGTCGACCCAGCCGAGGCCGGCCCCGGCGTTGTAGTCCGGGGCGTCTTCGGCGCCGACGATGCGGTCGAAGTAGGCGCGTTCCTCCGGCAGGAACCCGGCGCGTTTCACATTGCCGCGCCAGTTCTTGATGTCGAACCGGCGATGTCCGACGTTCAGATCGCCGAGCACGACGGCACGGTCGCTGTGCGCGGCCAGCGCGGGCAGCCGCTCGAGCATGGCGTCGAGGAACTTGAACTTCTCGACCTGCTTCGGGGTGTCCACCTCGCCGGAGTGCACGTAGGTGCTCACGACGGTGATCAATTTGCCGTTGACCTCGTAGTCGGCTTCGAGCCAGCGGCCGGCGCTGTCGAATTCGGTGGCGCCGAGCTCGACCCGGTGGATGGCCGCGGTCGACCGGCTGGCCAGGGCGACCCCGGCCCGGCCCTTCGCGGTGGCGGCGTCGTGCAGGATGCTCCACTCCGGTCCGAGCAGACCCTCGAGGTCCTCGGTCGAGGCGCGCACCTCCTGCAGGGCGAGGATGTCCACGTCGCGATCGGCAAGCCACTCAGCCATGCCCTTGCGGTAGGCGGCGCGCACGCCGTTCACGTTGACGCTGGCGATCCGCAGCCGCGTGGTGGCCGAATCGGAGGACCCGGCGGGGGCGGCGGACGAAGCAGGGTCGGGGGCGATGGTGGCGGCGGAAGGCATTCCCCGATTCTACTTTGGCTCCGGCCCGGACCCGTCGGCCGGAAGCTCCGCGGCCCGCTTCTCGGCGGCTCGCAGTCGGCGGCCGGTGAGCAGCCGGCCGGGCCAGGTCGCGTCGTCGTGCGCGAGGCGGGCATCCCGAAGCTCGGCCAGCACGACCACGCGGAACGCCTCCTCCTCCTGGCGGCGTTTCTCGGCGGCGACCTCGTCCACGCTGATCCGACGCGGTGAGAGTCCGGCGTCATCCATGCCGACGGCGATCCAGGATGCCGCGAGCAGCGTCAGCGTGCTGGTCAGGTTGAACCAGATCAGGAGCCCGATGATCACCGCGAAGGCGGCGAGCAGCGGATTGCGGCCGGCGCCGGCGAGCAGCGTGCTGCCGAGGATCTTGAGCACGCCGAGGCCCGCCGCGCCCAGGACGGCGCCGGTGATCAGCTGGCGGAACGGGATCCGCACCCGCGACAGCACCCGGAACAGTGCGGCGAGGGTGATGGTGTCGATCAGGAGCACGAGGAGCAGACCGACCGAGCGGGCGGCGGCGTTGAACCAGAACGAATCCCGGGACACCCCGAACAGCCCGAACAGCGCCCCGAGCGCCTCGGTGCTCGCGATCGAGATCAACGCCGACAGCACCAGCACCACCGCGAACAGCAGGCCGAGGCCCAGTTCCCGCAGCTTGACCAGGAGGATGAAGGTCTTGTCGGGCGGCATCCGGAAGATCGTGCGCACCGCGAGCGCCGTATTCGCGAGCCAGCCGAGCACGGTGGCGAGCAGGCCGATCAGAGCGAAGGCGCCCGACCAGCCCAAGACCCGGGCGTTGGCGAGGTCGCTCGGGTCGATCACACCGTCCTCGCCGATCAGCCCGGGGACGGACTGGTTGATGAAGGAATAGAGCGTCAGCTCCAGGTCGGGGTTCGACGTGATCCACAGCCCGGCGATGGAGAAGGTCAGCCAGAGCGCGGCGAACGTCGCGAAGATGGCCTGGTACGACATGCCGGCGGCGAGGATGCCGCCGCCGCTCTCCCCGAAACGGGTGAAGACCCGCACCGGGCGCGAACGCATGACCCGGCCGACGAGCGTCTTGGTCCGGTCGATCACCGCGGGAGTATTCACCAGTTCAGCCTAGGCGGCGGCCGTGCGGTCGAGAACGCGAAAGGCCGGTCTCGCCACGGATGTTCGTCGTGGGGAGACCGGCCGGTCGAGTTCGTGCGGCTACTGGGTGCCGCGCAGCATGGCCTGCTTGACCTCGGAGATGGCCTGCGTGACCTGGATTCCGCGGGGGCACGCCTCGGTGCAGTTGAAGGTCGTGCGGCACCGCCACACGCCTTCCTTGTCGTTCAGGATGTCGAGGCGCACGGCGGCATTGTCGTCGCGCGAGTCGAAGATGAAGCGGTGCGCGTTGACGATCGCGGCCGGACCGAAGTACTGTCCGTCGGTCCAGAACACCGGGCAGCTCGACGTGCAGGCGGCGCAGAGGATGCACTTGGTCGTGTCATCGAAGCGTTCGCGCTGGGCGACGGTCTGGATGCGCTCCTTGCCGTCGGTGGGGGCGCTGTTCGCCACCAGGAACGGCTGCACGGCACGGAACGATTCGAAGAACGGCTCCATGTCCACGATCAGGTCCTTCTCCAGCGGCAGGCCCTTGATCGCCTCCACGTACACCGGCTTGGTGATGTCGAGGTCCTTGATCAGGGTCTTGCAGGCCAGACGGTTGCGGCCGTTGATGCGCATGGCATCCGAGCCGCAGATGCCGTGCGCGCAGGAGCGGCGGAAGCTCAGGGAGCCGTCCTGCTCCCACTTGATCTTGTGCAGCGCGTCCAGCACGCGGTCCGTCGGGTACATCTGCACGTCGAAGTCGTCCCAGTGCGGTTCGGCGTCCACCTCCGGGTTGTAGCGACGGATGATCAGGGTCACGGTGAAGGACGCGATCTCCTCCGGCACGACGGGCGCGCCCACGGTTTCGGCGGTTGCGGTACTCAACTCAGTACTTCCTTTCCATCGGCTGGTAGCGCGTGATGGTGACCGGCTTCCAGTCGAGCGCAATGTGGTCGGCGGCGTCGGCGGAGAGCGGGTCTCCGGTCAGGTAGGCCATGGTGTGCACGAGATAGTTGGCGTCGTCGCGCAGGGGGAAGTCGTCGCGCATGTGCCCGCCGCGGCTTTCCTTGCGGTTGCGTGCGGAGAACACGACGACCTCGGCCAGGTCGAGCAGGAAGCCGAGTTCGACGGCCTCGAGCAGGTCCGTGTTGAACCGGCGACCCTTGTCCTGCACGCCGATGTTCTTGTACCGCTCGCGCAGACCGTGGATCACGGTGGTGACGTCGGAGAGCGACTCGTCGGTGCGGAACACCTGCGCCTTGGCGTCCATCGTCTCCTGCAACTCCTTGCGGAGCACGGCGATGCGTTCGGTGCCGGTGGAGGTGCGGATGCCCTCCAGCAGTTCCCGCACACCCTTGGCCGGGTCGGCCGGCAGCGGCGTGAACTGGGCCGTCTTGACGTAGGCGACGGCGTTGTTGCCGGCGCGCTTGCCGAAGACGTTGATGTCGAGCAGAGAGTTGGTGCCGAGACGGTTGGACCCGTGCACGGACACGCAGGCGCATTCGCCGGCCGCGTAGAGGCCGGGAACCACGGTGGTGTTGTTGCGCAGCACCTCCGCGTCCACGTTGGTGGGGATGCCGCCCATCGCATAGTGCGCGGTCGGCATGACCGGCACCGGCTCGGTGACCGGGTCGACGCCCAGGTAGGTGCGGGCGAACTCGGTGATGTCGGGCAGCTTGGTCTCGAGCACCTCGGCGCCGAGGTGGGTGCAGTCGAGGTAGAGATAGTCCTTGTTGGGCCCGGCGCCGCGGCCTTCCGCGACCTCCTTGACCATGCAGCGGGCGATGATGTCACGCGGGGCGAGGTCCTTGATGGTGGGCGCGTAGCGCTCCATGAACCGTTCGCCGGCGGCGTTGCGGAGGATGGCTCCCTCGCCGCGCGCGCCTTCGGTGAGCAGGATGCCCAGGCCCGCCAGGCCGGTCGGGTGGAACTGGAAGAACTCCATGTCCTCGAGCGGCAGGCCCTTGCGCCACACGATGCCCACGCCGTCGCCGGTCAGGGTGTGCGCGTTCGAGGTGGTCTTGTAGATCTTGCCGAACCCGCCGGTGGCGAAGATGAACGCCTTCGCCTGGAAGACGTGCAGCTCGCCGGTGGACAGGTCGTAGGCGACCACGGCCGACGGCTGGTCGACCCCGTCAACCTCGGTCATGACCAGGTCGAGCACGTAGAACTCGTTGAAGAAGTTGATGCCGCGCTTGACGCAGTTCTGGTAGAGCGTCTGCAGGATCATGTGGCCGGTGCGGTCCGCGGCGTAGCAGGCCCGGCGGACCGGTGCCTTGCCGTGGTCACTGGTGTGTCCGCCGAAGCGGCGCTGGTCGATCTTGCCCTCGGGCGTGCGGTTGAAGGGCAGGCCCATGTTCTCGAGGTCGATGACCGCGTCGATGGCTTCCTTGGCGAGGATCTCGGCCGCGTCCTGGTCCACCAGGTAGTCGCCGCCCTTGACCGTGTCGAAGGTGTGCCATTCCCAGTTGTCTTCTTCGACGTTGGCGAGGGCCGCGGCCATCCCGCCCTGCGCCGCACCGGTGTGCGACCGCGTCGGGTACAGCTTGGAGATCACGGCCGTGCTGGCGCCGGAGCCGGCTTCGATGGCGGCACGCATGCCGGCACCGCCGGCTCCCACGATGACGATGTCGAACTTGTGGTAGTGCACGCCGTCGACGACGGTGGGCTCGGAGGGCGCGGTTACAGCATCCGTTGACATATGAGTGTTTGCAGCTCCTAGCTGGCCGAGCAGAACGAGGGAAGAAGATCGGCGGGCGAGCCGGCCGGGCAGGGATCGAACGTGAAGACCACGAGCGTGCCGAGCACGATCAGGATCACGACGGCCGCCAGGATGGCGGACTTCAGGATGCCGCGGGTGAGGCGCTGCGTGGCGTAGTCGTTGACCAGCGTGCGCATGCCGTTGCCGCCGTGGATCAGGGCGAGCCAGAGCATCAGCACGTCCCAGACCATCCAGAACGGGGTGGTCAGCTTGCCGGCGACGAAGGCGAAGTTGAGGGCGCTGACGCCCTCGCCGACCATCAGGTTGACGAAGAGGTGGCCGAAAATGAGCACGACCAGCACGACGCCGGAGACGCGCATGTAGATCCAGCCCCATTTTTCCCAGTTCACGCCGCGGGAACGCGGAGCGCGGGAGTAGGGGCTGCGGGGAGCTTCGATTGTGGATGTCATGGCTCTCCCCGTTCTAGTGGCTGAACACGTTGATCAGGTGGCGCGGCACGAAGGCGAGCATCGTTACCACCCACAGGGCGATCACGACGTAGAACATGGCCTTCTGATACTTGGCGTTCCAGAAGTCGATCAGGATGATCCGCAGCCCGTTGAAGGCGTGGAACACGATGGCCGCGACGAGCGCGGTCTCACCGAGACCCATGATCGGAGTCTGGTAGCTGCTGATGACCGCGTTGTAGGCTTCCGGGCTGACACGCACCAGCGCGGTGTCCAAGATGTGAACCAGCAAGAAGAAGAAGATCGCAACACCCGTGATGCGGTGGAGGACCCATGACCACATGCCCTCGCGGCCCCGATACAGGGTTCCGGCGGGGCGACGTGACGTCGTCTTCTGCTGGGATGTCAGTGTCGCTGCCTGCTCTGGCATGACCAACCCTCCCTGGCTGAATAGCGGCCTCGACGAAGCAGACCGGCAATGCGCAATACGCACGTAACACAATCATAAGTGTCTCTGCGCCGAGATAAAACGCGAATGCCCGGCTAGCGCTGCATTGACAGCGGAACCGCAACCATGGCGCGAACGGCGGCCCGTTCGTCGATGACCTGCTCGTAGTGCCCGAGCAGTGCGCCGCAGACGTTCTCCCAGGACCGGCCGAGCACGCTCCGGCGTCCCGCCTCGCCCATCCTCCGCCGGAGGCCGGGGTCCAGGACCAGCCGGCTGACGCAGGCGCGCAGGTCCCGGTCGTCGTCCGGAACGAAGAGGAAACCGTTTTCGCCGTGGTTGACCAGGTCGATCGGGCCCCCGGCCCGCGGGGCCACGACCGGCAGGCCGGCGGCGTGCGCCTCCTGCAGGGTCTGGCCGAAGGTCTCCTCCGTGCCCGCGTGCAGGAACAGGTCGAAGCTCGCGTAGGCCCGAGCGAGGTCCGGCCCATCCAGGCGGCCGAGCCAGGTCACCGGCATCCCGGCCAGCTCCCGCTCGAGCGCCGGCCTCGAGGGGCCGTCGCCGACGAGGGCGAGACGGATGCCCGGCATCCCCCGCAGGGCCCGGAACCTCTCCACCTGCTTCTCCGGTGCCAGGCGGCCGACGTAGCCCACGACGACTTCGCCGTTCGGGGCCAGCCGGCGCCGGAGGGCGGTCACCTCGGGGTCGGATCTCCGGTTCGGGTGGTAGCCGACCAGGTCGACACCGCGGCTCCAGTGCGCGAGCCGGCGCAGGCCGACCCGGCGCAGGTCCGTCATCGATGCGGAGGAGGGAACCAGGGTGAGGTCGGCTCCCTCGTGCACCCACTTGACGAAACGCCAGGCCGACTGCGCGGCCGGGCCGAGCCGGTTGCGGCGGGCGTAACCGGCGACATCCGTCTGGAAGACGGCGACGCTGGGCACGTCCTGCCGGTTCGCGGCCGCGATGCCCTGGGCGCCGAGCAGGAACGGCGAGGCGGCGTGCAGCACGTCCGGGGCGAAATCGGCCAGCAGACGGTGCACCTGGGGACTGGGCATTCCCACCGGGAATTGCCGGTAGCGCGCCGCGGGGACGGCGTGCACCGGGAACCCGGCGTATTCGGCGGGAGCGCCGGCCGGAGCGATGACCATCGCGTCGTGGCCGGTGCGGGCGAGGTGCTCGAGCACCTTGCACACGCTCGTCGTGACTCCGCTGATCGTGGGCAGGAAACTTTCGGTGATCAGGGCAACCCTCATGAGGCGAGCGTAGGCACGCCCTCCGGCGGGCAGGTGAACGCACCGTGAACGGCACGGACCGGGCGGGTAGTCTGGCCGCATGCTTGAATCAACGGAACCACTCGATCGTTTCTACAGCGTGATTCCGGCCGGCGGAATCGGATCCCGGCTGTGGCCGCTGTCCCGCGCCGACGCCCCCAAATTCCTGCACGACCTGACCGGCTCCGGCCAGACCCTGCTCCGGGCCACCTGGGATCGTCTCGCGCCGCTGTCGGGCGAGCAGCGCATCATGGTCGTCACCGGCCGCGCGCACCGGGCCGCCGTCGAAGCGCAGCTGCCCGAACTGGCCGACCTGAATGTGGTGCTCGAAAGCGAGCCGCGCGAATCGACGGCCGCCATCGGCCTGGCCGCGGCGATCCTGCAGAAACGCGAACCGGGCGTCATCATCGGCTCCTTCGCCGCGGACCATGTGATCAAGGGCGAGGCCCAGTTCCGCCAGGCGGTCGCCGACGCCGTGCGCGCCGCCGATGCCGGGTACATCGTGACCATCGGCATCCAGCCCACCGAACCGGCGGTCGGCTTCGGTTACATCAAGACCGCCGGCCCGCTGGACATCGCCGGCGCCGCCAGCGCCCTGTCGGTGGACTCCTTCGTGGAGAAGCCCGACCTGGCCACCGCCCAGGAATACCTGGCCACCGGCACCTATTACTGGAACGCCGGCATGTTCATCGCCCGTGCCGACCGCCTGCTCGAAGAGATCGGGGCGTCCGAGCCCGACCTGCTCGCCGGACTGCTCGAGCTGGCCGACGCCTGGGACACCCCGCGCCGCGGCGCCGTGGTCGACCGCGTCTGGCCCCGCCTGAAGAAGATCGCGATCGACTATTCGGTCGCCGAACCGGCGGCCACCCGAGGCAAGCTCGCCGTGATCCCCGGCCAGTTCGACTGGGACGACGTCGGCGACTTCGCCTCGATCGCGAAGATCCACGCCAATGGCCGCAAGCGCGACCTCGCCATCCTCGGCGAGGGTGCCCGGGTCCTCGCCGACTCCTCGAGCGGGATCGTGGTCAGTCACACCGGGCGCATGATCGCCCTGATCGGCGTCGAGGACATCGTGGTGGTCGACACCCCGGACGCCCTCCTCATCACGACCAGCGCCAACGCGCAGAAGGTCAAGGCCGTCGTGGATGCACTGAAGCTTTCGGGCAGCAGCGACGTCCTCTAGCCGACACCGAACCCCCCGATCGGGGGCGATTTCGCGCTCGACGCGGCCGGGGTGGCGGGCGGCACCGCCACGGCCGAGTATCGCGTCTTGATAACCTTTCGCGCGCAGGCCGGGTTTGCTCCTTTGAGCAGAGAATCATTCGGTAGCGTGTACTCCAATACAGCCCCTTGCGAACCCGCGCCGGGCGACCATTGGAGGTCATTATGACAATCATGAAACGACGGGTCGCTTTCAGCGGCCTTGCCACGCTGGGCGTCGTGGCCCTTCTCGCAGCCTGCGCGCCGGCGCCGACCGATGAGGGTTCCGGGAGTGGCGCCGAATCGGACTACCTGCCCTGCATCGTCTCCGACTTCGGCGGCTTCGACGACAAGTCCTTCAACCAGTCCAGCTTCGAGGGCATCACCAAGGCGTCCGACGAGCTGGGAATCGAATTCCAGCAGGCCGAGTCCAAGTCGGAAGACCAGTACGGCCCGAACGTCTCCAGCATGGTCGACCAGGGCTGCGACTTCGTCCTCACGGTCGGCTTCGCCCTGGCCAACGCCACCCGCGACGCCGCCCAGGCCGCGCCGGACACCAACTTCGCACTGATCGACTCCGCGCTCTCCAACGACGACTTCAGCCCGCTGGAGCTCGAGAACGTGAAGCCGGTGCTGTACGACACCGCGCAGGCCGCGTTCCTGGCCGGGTACCTGGCTGCGGGCACCAGCAAGACCGGTGTGGTCGGCACCTTCGGTGGACTCCAGTTCCCGTCGGTCACCATCTTCATGGACGGTTTCGTCGACGGCGTCGCGTACCACAACGAGAAAAAGGGCACCAACGTCACGGTCCTCGGCTGGGACAAGGCCGCACAGACCGGTCTGTTCGCCGGTGGCTTCGACGACATCAACCAGGGCAAGGCGCTGAGCACCGGGCTGATCGACGGCGGCGCTGACATCATCCTCCCGGTCGCCGGACCGCTCTTCCAGGGCACCGCTCAGGCCATCCAGGACTCCGGCAAGGACGTCGCCATCATCGGTGTCGACAGCGACCTGTTCGAGACCACGCCCGAATTCGCTTCGCTGTACCTCACCTCGGTGCTCAAGCAGATGACGGATGCCACCGAGCAGATCATCCTCGACGACGCCGAGGGTACATTCTCGGCCGACCCGTACGTCGGCACGCTCGAGAACAAGGGCGTCGACATCGCCCCGCTCCACGACTGGGAATCCAAGGTCGACCCCGCGGTCATGACCGAGATCGAGGCCATCAAGGCCGACATCATCAGCGGCACGCTCAAGATCGAGTCGCCCGCGACCCCGAAGTAGCACTAAAAGGCAGTCGGGGGAGGCACGCACCATGCGGGCCTCCCCTCCTGCGTTAACCGGGCGGCAGCGCCGGCCGGCCTGATACACAGTCGAACGAACCCCGCCACCCCGCCAACATATGAGCAAGAGCATCAACTTTCGCTCGTCACTGAATAGAATCGTCCACATGAAGCTCGAACTTCGAGGCATTACGAAGAGATTCGGTGCCCTGGTCGCGAATGACCACATTGACCTCACCGTCGAGGCCGGAGAAATCCACGCACTGCTCGGCGAAAACGGCGCGGGGAAATCCACCCTGATGAACGTGCTCTACGGCCTGTACCGGGCCGAGGAGGGCGACATCCTGCTCGACGACGTGGTGCAGCACTTCAGCGGCCCCGGCGATGCCATGGCCGCGGGCATCGGCATGGTGCACCAGCACTTCATGCTCATCCCGGTGTTCACCGTCGCCGAGAACGTCATGCTGGGGCACGAGGAGACCAAAAGCGGCGGTCGTCTCGACCTGCCGGCGGCCCGCAAACACGTGCGTGAGATCTCCGCGCGATTCGGGTTCGACGTCGACCCGGATGCGCTGGTCGAAGACCTCCCCGTCGGCGTGCAGCAACGGGTCGAGATCATCAAGGCGCTCTCGCGCGACGCGAAGGTGCTCGTCTTCGACGAGCCCACCGCCGTGCTCACGCCGCAGGAGACCGACGAACTCATGGTCATCATGCGCCAGCTCAAGGCCAGCGGAACCTCCATCGTCTTCATCACCCACAAACTGCGGGAGGTGCGCGAGGTCGCCGACCGGATCACCGTCATCCGTCTGGGCAAGGTCGTCGGCGAGGCGTCCCCGACCGCCAGCAACGTCGAACTGGCCACCCAGATGGTCGGCCGTGCGGTCGACCTCACCGTGGACAAGTCCCCGGCCGTGCCCGGTGAGGCGGTTCTCTCGGTGAAGAACCTCACCGTGCTCGACCCTCACGGCCAGGTTTTGGTCAACAGCGTCAGCTTCGACGTGCACCGGGGCGAGATCCTCGCCATCGCCGGGGTGCAGGGAAACGGCCAGACCGACCTCACCGAGGCGCTGATGGGCCTGCAATCGCGGGTTTCGGGGGAGATCATCCTCGAGGGCAAGTCGCTGCGCGGGCACTCGGTGCGCCAGGTGCTCGACGCCGGAGTCGGTTTCGTTCCCGAGGACCGCAACGAAGACGGCCTGGTCGGCGAGTTCACCATCGCCGAGAACCTGATGCTGGACCGCTCGAACGCGCTTCCCTTCGTCAAGCGGTGGAACGTGCAGCGCACTTTCCTCGCCGCGTTCGCCGAGAAGAAGGTCACGGAGTTCGACGTGCGGGCCCAGGGCATCGAGACCCCGGTCGGCAAGCTCTCCGGCGGCAACCAGCAGAAGGTCGTGCTCGCGCGCGAGCTCGGCCGCGACCTGCGCCTCTTCATCGCCGCCCAGCCCACCCGCGGGCTCGACGTTGGATCGGTGGAGTTCGTGCACGAACGCATCGTGGCCACCCGCGATGCCGGCACGCCCGTCATCGTCATCTCGACCGAGCTCGACGAGGTGGCCGCCCTCGCCGACCGGATCATGGTCATGTACCGCGGTCGCATCGTCGGCATCGTTCCCGGTGACACGCCGCGCGCCGTACTCGGTTTGATGATGGCCGGCGAAACGCCCGCCGGAGAAGGAGCTGCCGCGTGAGCGCGACACAGGGTCCCACGACCACGTCTGGAACACCGGCGAAGCCGGAGCCCGACCAGCCGTCCCGCTGGAACCAGGCGTTCCGCGAGATCACCACCGGCAACGCGATCATCTCCGTGCTCGCCGTCGTGCTCGCCCTCTTCGTCGGCGGCATCATGATCGCCTTCACCAACGACGGAGTGCAGGAGGCGGCCGGCTATTTCTTCTCCCGGCCGGGCGACCTGCTGCGGGAAATCTGGAACTCCGTGGCCGGCGCGTACTCGGCCCTGTTCCAGGGCTCGGTCTACAACTTCCGCCGCCCGAGCTTCGCGGCCGGCATCAAGCCGCTCACCGAGACGCTCACCTTCGCGACCCCGTTGATCATGGCCGGGCTCGGCGTGGCGCTGGGCTTCCGGGTGGGAATGTTCAACATCGGAGGCCGCGGTCAGATGCTGATCGCCGCGGCCCTCGGCGGCTGGGTCGGCTTCGCGGTCGACCTGCCCTACGGCCTGCACATGGTCGCGGCGCTGGTGGCCGGCATCCTCGGCGGCGCCCTCTGGGGTGGGATCGTGGGTCTGCTCAAGGCCCGCACCGGCGCCCACGAGGTGATCACGACGATCATGCTCAACTACGTCGCGTTCTATCTGGTCAGCTACCTGCTGCGCGAGGGCTTCCTGAAGACCCCGGGATCGAACAACCCGAAGAGCCCGGCGACGAAGGCCACCGCGGTCTTCCCCGATCTGTTGGGCTCGACCTATTCCCTGCACTTCGGGTTCATCCTGGCCATCGCCGCCACGGTCTTCACCTGGTGGCTGCTGTCCCGGTCGAACCTGGGCTTCCAGTTCCGGGCCGTGGGACTGAACCCGAACGCGGCGCGCGTGGCCGGCATCAGCGTCAAGCGCATCTACGTCTACGCGATGCTGTTCTCGGGCGGACTGATCGGCCTGGCCGGCATCAACCAGGTGCTCGGCACCACGACCAGCGGTTTCGGCGCCGGACTCGACTCGGGCATCGGCTTCGACGCGATCACGGTCGCGCTGCTGGGCCGGTCCAAACCCTGGGGTGTGTTCGCGGCCGGCATCCTGTTCGGCGCGTTCAAGGCCGGCGGCTTCTCGATGCAGGCGGCCGAGGGTGTGCCGATCGACATCGTGCTCGTCGTTCAGTCTCTGATCGTGCTCTTCATCGCGGCCCCGCCGCTCGTGCGGGCCATCTTCCGCCTGCCGGCTCCTGGCTCCGCGCCCCGCCGTGCACGGCCCAACGTTTCCCAGGAGGTGGCTGCAAAGTGAGCACCGTTGCTCCGGCCGTCCAGCCCGTTTCGCCCGCCGCGGACGATCGCCCCGACTTCGAGAATGTGAAGAGCTGGAAGGCTCCGATCGCCCTCGGGATCTTCACCGTCTTCGGGTTCCTGCTCTTCGTGGCCTTCGGCCGCGAGGGTGTCAGCACCATGCGGCTCTCCACCACGAGCGACCTGATCCAGCTTCCCGATCTCGAGCTGCCCACCCTGCTGACCGGCATCGTCATCAGCGTGCTGCTGCTCCTGATCACGGGCGTGAGCGCCGCTCTGGTGCAGTCCCGGCGCAAGGTGCCGATCTGGCTGATCGCCGTCTTCGCCGTGCTTTTCCTGATCGGATTCCTGGCCTGGGCCGCCGCCGGCGAGACCATCCCGGTGCCCGGGCTGCTCTTCGGCTCGCTCAGCCTGGCCGTGCCGCTGATCTTCGGTGCTCTCGGCGGCGTCATCTCGGAGCGGGTCGGCGTGGTCAACATCGCCATCGAGGGCCAGTTGCTCGCCGGGGCGTTCACCTCGGCCATGGTGGCCTCACTGACCAACCAGCCCATCCTCGGCCTCATCGCCGCCATGTTCGCCGGTGTGCTCGTCTCGATGGTGCTCGCCTCGTTCTCGATCAAGTACTTCGTCGACCAGGTCATCGTCGGTGTCGTGCTCAACGTGCTCGTGATCGGCGTCACCGGCTTCCTCTACTCCCAGGTGATGGCGCCCAACGCGGCGCTGCTCAACCAGCCGCCGCGTTTCGAGCGCATCAATATCCCGCTGCTCAGCGAGATCCCGATCATCGGACCGGTCTTCTTCCGCCAGACGCTGATCGTCTACATCATGTACGTGGCCGTCGCCGTGGTGTACTACGGCCTCTTCCACACCAAATGGGGCCTGCGCCTGCGCAGCGTGGGCGAGCACCCGCAGGCGGCCGACACCGTGGGCATCAACGTCGGCCGCACCCGGTTCTGGAACGTGTCGCTCGCCGGCGCGATCGTCGGCCTCGGCGGCGCCTACTTCACCCTCGGTTCGGTCGGCGCGTTCGGCAAGGAGATGACCGCCGGAGCCGGCTTCATCGCCCTCGCGGCCGTGATCTTCGGCCGCTGGGATCCGATCCGGGCCACCCTGGCCGCCCTCCTGTTCGGCTTCGCGACCAACCTGCAGAACGTGCTCAGCATCATCGGGTCGCCGGTGCCGAGCGAGTTCATGCTGATGCTGCCGTACCTGGTCACCATCTTCGCCGTCGCCGGGTTCGTTGGAACGTCCCGGGGACCGGCGGCATCCGGCAAGCCGTACATCAAATCGTGACCGCCATGATGCCGGGCGCGCTGCCCGCAGCCGGCGAGATCGACTGGGGTGTGCTGCGGGAGGCCGCGACCGCCGCCATGGGCAAGGCCTACGTGCCGTACTCGAAGTTTCCGGTGGGCGCCGCGGCGCTCGTCTCTGACGGGCGGGTGATCAGCGGATGCAACGTCGAGAACGCCTCCTACGGTCTCACCCTCTGCGCCGAGTGCGCCCTCGTCTCCGTGCTGCACCTGACCGGTGGGGGCCACCTGGTGGCGTTCACCTGCGTCGACGGCCACGGGCGCACGCTGATGCCCTGCGGCCGCTGCCGCCAGTTGTTGTACGAACACTCCGCACCCGGCATGCTGCTGGAAACCGTGTCGGGTGTGCGCACCATCGATGAAGTGCTGCCGGACGCCTTCGGGCCGAGGCAGCTCGCCGAATACCAGGAAGAGTAGCCGTGAGCACCAGCCAGAACCGTATCGAGGCCTTCGACGCCGTGGACCTGATCCACGCCAAGCGTGATCGGGGAGAACTCAGCACGCCGCAGATCGACTGGCTGATCGACGCGTACACGCGCGGCTACGTCGGCGACGAGCAGATGGCCGCGATGACCATGGCGATCTTCCTGAACGGCATGAACCGCCGCGAGATCAAGGATCTCACCATGGCCATGCTGAACAGCGGTGAGCGGATGAGCTTCGCCGGCCTCGGCAAGCCGACCACCGACAAGCACTCCACCGGCGGCGTCGGCGACAAGATCACCCTGCCGCTGATGCCACTGGTGGCCGTCTTCGGCGCGGCCGTGCCGCAGCTTTCCGGGCGCGGCCTCGGCCACACCGGCGGCACCCTCGACAAGCTCGAATCCATCCCCGGCTGGCGTGCGCATCTGACCAACGAGGAGATGTTCGCGCAGTTGCAGGAATTCGGCGGCGTGATCTGCGCCGCCGGCGGCGGTCTGGCCCCGGCCGACGGCAAGCTCTACGCGCTGCGCGACATCACCGGCACCGTCGAGGCGATCCCGCTGATCGCGTCGTCGATCATGTCGAAGAAGATCGCGGAGGGCACCGGCGCCCTCGTCCTGGACGTCAAGTTCGGGTCGGGCGCGTTCCTGAAAGACATCGAACGCTCCCGCGAACTGGCCCACACCATGGTGGCGCTCGGGGAGGACGCCGGTGTGGCGACATCCGCTCTGCTCACCAACATGAACGTGCCGCTCGGGCTCGCGATCGGCAACGCCAACGAGGTGCGTGAATCGGTCGAGGTTCTCGCCGGCGGCGGGCCGGCGGATGTCGTCGAGCTCACCGTGGCCCTGGCCCGGGAGATGCTCGCGCTGGTGGGCATCACCGACGTCGATGTGGAGTCCGCCCTCACCGACGGGCGCGCCATGGACAAGTGGCGCAATGTGATCCGCGCGCAGGGCGGCGACCCCGACGCGCCGCTGCCCGTGGCCCGCGAGACCCACGTCGTCACCGCCACGCGCGACGGGGTGCTCGTGGAGCAGCAGGCCCTGCCGTTCGGCATCGGCGCCTGGCGCCTCGGCGCCGGCCGCGCCCGCAAGCAGGATCCCGTGCAGCACGCCGCCGGTATCGACCTGCACGCCAAGCCCGGCGACACCGTGCGCGCCGGCCAGCCCCTGTTCACCCTCAGTGCCGACGAACCCGAGCGTTTCGCGCGGGCCCTGGAGGCCGTGGAGGGCGCCTACCGGATCGGCGACCCCGGCGAGCCCGTGCAGGACGGCGGACCGCTGATCGCCGAGCGCATCGGGCGCTGAACCGCCGGGTCGGTCAAAACAGTGAGACTCCCAGCACCCAGAGGCTAGATTAGGGGGGTGAACATGAGCCTTGAGGACTACCTGCTGCCCGGTGTCGGCACCAGCATCAACGCGCTACCGAAGATATCCCTGCACGACCACCTCGACGGCGGCCTGCGCCCGCAGACCATCATCGAGCTGGCCGACACGGTCGGGCTGGCGCTGCCGGCGACGGATGCCCGCACGCTGGGTTCCTGGTTCAGCACCCAGGCGGACTCCGGCACCCTGGTCGACTACCTGAGAACCTTCGAGGTGACCTGCGGCGTGATGCAGACCCGCGAGGGTCTGGTCCGCGTGGCCCGCGAGTTCGTGGAGGACCTCGCCGCCGACGGCGTGATCTACGGGGAGATCCGCTGGGCCCCCGAGCAGCACCTGACCCGCGGCCTCACCCTCGACCAGACGGTCGAGGCGGTGCAGGAAGGCATCGAGGCCGGCATCGCGCTGGTCGCCGGCACCGGGTCCCGCATCCGGGTCGGCCAGCTGATCACGGCCATGCGCCACGCCGAGCGCAGCCTGGAGATCGCGGAACTCGCCGTGCGGCACCGCTCCAACGGGGTCGTCGGCTTCGACATCGCCGGCGCCGAACTGGGGTTCCCGGCGCACCACCACAGGGACGCGTTCGATTTCCTCGCCAAGGCCTTCCTGCCCGTCACCGTGCACGCCGGCGAGGCCGACGGTCTGGAAAGCATCCGCGGGGCGCTGTACGACGGTCGGGCACTGCGCCTCGGCCACGGCGTGCGCCTGGCGGAGGACATCGTGATCGGCCGCGAAGACGCGGAGAACACCTATGTCACGCTCGGCCCGGTGGCCCAGTGGGTGCGCGACCGCGAGATCGCCCTCGAACTCAGCCCGTCGTCGAACCTGCAGACCGGCGCGATCGCGGCCTGGGGCGACGACCTCCTGGACCACCCGTTCGACCTGCTCTACCAGCTCGGCTTCCGGGTCACGGTGAACACCGACAACCGCCTGATGAGCAACACCACACTGAGCAAGGAACTCGCGCTGCTCAGCGATGCGTTCGGCTACGACCTCGACGATCTCGAGGTGTTCCAGCTCAACGCGGCGCAGGCCGCGTTCCTGCCGCTGGACGAACGAGAAGAGCTGGCGGACACCATTGTCGCCGGGTTCGAAAGCGCCTGAGCGACTCGCGAAGCCGACCACCCAACATCCCGTGAGAGTTCCCATGCCCCTTCCGCCCCTGCCCCCCGAAGCCATCGCGATCGGCGTCCATGTCGACGACTGGCGCGCAGCGGTGACCGCCGCCGGCGAGGCCCTCGAGCGCTCCGGCGCCACGGCGCCCGAGTACACCCAACGCATGATCGCCGTGATCGAGGAATTCGGTGCCTACGTGGTCATCGCCCCCGGGCTGGCGCTCGCCCACGCCCGGCCCGGCCCCGACGTGCACTCCGAAGGCCTCAGCATCGTCACCCTGGCCGATCCGGTCGCGTTCGGGCACCCGCACAACGACCCGGTCAGCGTGGTGCTCGGGCTCGCCGTCACCAGCTCCGACGAGCATGTGCTGCTCGTGGCCGAGCTGGCCAACGTCTTCAACGACGCGCTCGTCATCCCCTCCCTCGCCGCGGCGACGGATGCCGACACCATCCGCGCCCTGCTCGGCGTGCCCACATCGACCGAGGAGCCCTCATGAAGATCGTCGCCCTCTGCGGGGTGGGAGTGGGAACTTCCGCCATCCTCAAGATCAACGCCGAGCGCGCGCTGGAGCGCCTCGATATCGAGGCCGACGTGACGGCGACCGACGTCGCCGGGGTGAGCACTGTCGGCGCGGATGCCCAGGTCATCCTGACCTCGTCCGAACTGGTCGCCGCCATCGGCAAGACCAACGCCGACATCGTCGTGATCGACAACTACTTCGACGTGGACGAACTCGCGGCCAAGCTGGAAATCGCCCTGGGCTGACCGCCGGTCTGCTGCCCGGCGGGGCCCCCGGCTGCCGGTGGCTCGTTCGCCCCGTGTCGTGGCGCTGTAGCTGCGCCGCTGCGCCCATGGCGTGCCACGCGCGCAGCGGCGCGGCACCAGCGCCGTGCGCACCGGTGCCGCTCCGCTCCGCGGATCGTGTTGTTAGGCGATCAGCTCGTGCATGCCCCGGTCGAGCTCGGCCAGGGTCGCCTCGGCGGCGGCCCGGCGCTCGGCGACCGTGCCGACGGAACTGCTGGTGTCCAGGTAGACCTTGAGCTTGGGCTCGGTGCCGCTCGGGCGCACCATGACGCGTGAGCCGTCGGCCAACCGGAGGCGCAGCACGTCGCTGGGCGGCAGGCCGTTGAAGCCGGCGGAGAGGTCGTCGATGTGGTCCACCGCGAGGGTGCCGACGAAGGCCGGGGGAGTCTCGCGCAGCCGCGTCATGACCCGCTCGATCTCGGTCAAGTCGGTGACGCGCACGGAGATCTGGCCGGAGGCGAAGTGGCCGAAGCGTTCGCTGAAGTGGTCGAGGTGCTGGGCGAGGGTGACACCCTGCGCCTTCAGCTCGCTGACCAGGGACAGCAGCGCCACGGCGGCGGAGATGCCGTCCTTGTCGCGCACGCTTTCCGGGTTCACGAGATAGCCGAGGGCTTCCTCGAAACCGAAGATCAGGTCGGGCGCACGCGACACCCACTTGAAGCCGGTGAGGGTGTCGGTGAACCGCAGTCCGTAGGCCTTCGCCACGGCCTCCAGGGCCGGGGTGGAGACGATGGAGCAGGCGAGGGTGCCGGTGGCACCGCCGTCGCCGGTGACGCTCGCGGCGAGTTCCGCGGCCCGCCAGCCGAGGATGGCCCCGACCTCGTTGCCGCTGAGGCGCCGGTAGCCGGGGAACCCCTCCTGCGGGATGGCGATCGCGAGGCGGTCGGCGTCGGGGTCGTTGGCGATGATCAGCTCAGCGCCGGCCTCCCGGGCCGTCTCGTAGGCGAGGTCCATCGCGCCGGGTTCCTCGGGGTTGGGGAAGGAGACCGTGGGGAACGCGGCATCCGGGGCGATCTGGGCATCGACGAGCGTGGGCAGATCGAAGCCGGCGGCCTCGAACACGCGGCGGGTGGTGTCCCAACCGACGCCGTGCAGGGCCGTGTAGACGGTGTTGACCTGCACGCGCGGCCTGGCCGCGAGGCCCGCCGTCGCGTCGATGTAGGCCTGAACGACCGATTCGGGGGCGGTCTCGTAGGGCGCCCGGGGCAGATCGGGAACCCGTTCCTCCGCGGCGACGCGCAGGATCTCGGCCGCGATCGCGGCGTCGTCGGGGGAGACGATCTGGGAGCCCTGGTTGGCGTCGCCCAGGTAGACCTTGTAGCCGTTGTCCTGGGGCGGATTGTGCGAGGCGGTGACCATGATGCCCGCGCCGACGTCGAGGTGGCGCACTGCGAAGGCGAGCACCGGGGTCGGCAGCAGGCGGGGGAGCAGGATGGCGCGGACCCCGGCGCCGGCCATGATCGCGGCCGAGTCGGTGGCGAAGACCTGCGAGTTCTTGCGGCCGTCGTAACCGATGACGACGGAGGGGACCCGCCCCGGGGCGGTGGTCTGCTTCAGGAATGCGGCCAGGCCGGCGGCGGCCTGGCCGACGAGCACCCGGTTCATCCGGTTGGAGCCGGCTGCGATGGCGCCGCGCAGCCCGGCCGTGCCGAAGGCGAGGCGCTCGTCGAAACGGTCGTGCAGTTCCGCGAGTGCGGCGGCGTCGCCGTCGCCGGCCCCGCGGAGCAGGAGACGCAGTTCGGCCTGGGTTTCGGGATCGGGGTCCTGGCCGAGCCAGGCGTTGGCCACGGCGATCACGGTCGCGTCGGCGTCGGCGCTGATGGTGGCGATGACCATCGTGTCGGGGAGGGTCGTCTCGGTGGCACCGGAGTCCGGAACGGCCTCCGCGGCGGAGGAGTGCCGGCCGCGTGTTGCCGCGGTGGCGGCAGCATCCGTGCCGTCGGTTCCCGCGCCGGTGTTCTGCGGGCCGGTGTTCTGCGGGCCGGTGTTGTCGAGGCTCACAGTGCGGCCACGATCCGGGCCAGCAGTGCGCTGATGACGGGCTCGGCGAGCTTGCCGGCCTCGAGCACCTCGGAATGGCTGAGCGGCTCCTGCTGGATGCCGGCCGCGAGGTTGGTGATCAGTGACAGGCCGAGGATTTCCATGCCGGACTGGCGGGCGGCGATCGCCTCGAGGGCGGTCGACATGCCCACGATGTGGCCGCCGATGACCTTGGCCATCTGCACCTCGGCGGGCGTCTCGTAGTGCGGGCCGCGGAACTGGCAGTACACGCCCTCGTCCAGCGACGGGTCGATGCTGCGGGCCAGGTCGCGCAGGCGGCGCGAGTAGAGGTCGGTCAGGTCGACGAACGTGGCACCCTCGAGCGGAGAGTCGGCCGTCAGGTTGATGTGGTCGCTGATCAGAACGGGGGTGCCGGGCTTCCAGGTCTCCCGGATGCCGCCGGCACCGTTGGTGAGGATCATGGTCGTCGCCCCGGTGGCGGCGGCGGTGCGCACGCTGTGCACGACCCGGCGAACGCCGTGGCCCTCGTAGTAGTGCGTGCGGGCGCCGATGAGGAGGGCGCGCTTGCCGCTGGGCAGCAGCACCGAGCGCAGCGTGCCGGCGTGGCCGGCCAGTGCGGGTGCGCTGAAACCGGTGATGTACTGCGCGTCGAGGGTGTGCGTGGTCTCGCCGATGAGGTCGGCCGCCTTGCCCCAGCCGCTGCCGAGGGTCAGGGCGATGTCGTGGCGGGCCACGCCGGTGGCCTCGGCGATCTCAGAAGCGGCGGTCCGTGCAACATCGAACGGGTCGGTTTCTGGCACGTCGAGGGGATTAATGTCGGTCTTCAGCATCCCCCTACTCTAATTGCCCCCCGATTTCGTTCACGGTCCGTTGTCCGAAAGTGGCGGAGATTCTGCATATGAGCAGCCGGAAAGGGGACGGAACGTCAGTTTTGGGCAGAATCGCCGTCGAATCGGTGCGTGCGGGGCGAGCGGGGACCGCGGGGTTTGGCGGCGGACGCGCCGGGGCAGGAGAATATGAGCATGGCCTACGACTTCGAACGCAAGCAGCGCATCGCTATCCTCGGCGGAGGCCCCGGCGGGTACGAGGCCGCCCTGGCCGGCGCCCAGCAGGGCGCCGAGGTCACCCTGGTCGAGCGTGTCGGCGTCGGCGGGTCGGCCGTGATCACGGATGTCGTCCCGTCCAAGTCCCTCATTGCGACGGCCGAAGCCACCAACTCGATCCATGACGCCACCGAGCTCGGCGTGCAGCTGTTCGTGCGCGGTGTGAGGGACAAGCCGGCCCGACCCGAGGTGGCGATCAACCTCGCCGCGGTCAACAAGCGGCTTCTCGCCTTGGCCCGGCAGCAGTCCGAAGACATGAAGGCGACCCTGATGCGCGCCGGGGTCAACCTGGTGCACGGCCACGGCCGGCTCGACGGCACCAGCGGCGTGATCGTGTCCACGGCCGAGGACGGCTCCGGCATCGACTTCGACCGGATCGAGGCCGACACGATCGTCGTCTCCGTCGGGGCGACCCCGCGCATCCTGCCCACCGCGATCCCCGACGGCGAACGCATCCTCACCTGGACGCAGCTCTACAATCTGCGGGCCGTGCCCGAGCACCTCATCGTGGTGGGCTCCGGCGTCACCGGGGCCGAATTCGCCTCCGCGTACCGGGCCCTCGGCGCCCAGGTCACCCTGATTTCCAGCCGCGACCGGGTGCTGCCCGGCGAGGACGCCGACGCCGCGAACGTGGTCGAGAACGTCTTCAAGCGCAACGGCATGGTCGTGCTCAGCAAGTCCCGCGCCGAGTCCGTCGTGCGCACGGAGGGCGGTGTGCTGGCCACGCTGGCCGACGGCCGCACCGTCGAGGGCAGCCACTGCCTGATCGCGGTCGGATCCGTGCCGAACACGACGGGCCTCGGCCTCGAGGAAGCCGACGTGCAGCTCACCGAATCCGGTCACATCCGGGTCAACCGGGTCGCGCGCACGTCGATGCCGAACATCTACGCGGCCGGGGATTGCACGACCGAGCTGCCGCTGGCATCCGTCGCCTCGATGATGGGGCGCACCGCGGTGTTCCACGCCATGGGCGACGCGGTCAACCCGATCGAGATCCGCAATGTCGCGGCCAACATTTTCACACAGCCGGAGATCGCCACGGTCGGCTGGAGCCAGAAGCAGATCGAGGACGGCCTGACCCGGGGCAGCATCTACAAGCTCCCGCTGGCGTCGAACCCGCGGGCCAAGATGATGGGCATCAAGGACGGCTTCGTGAAGCTGTTCGCCACCACCACCACGGGTACCGTCATCGGGGGCGTGATCGTGGCCCCCAAGGCCAGCGAGCTGATCTTCCCGCTCGCCCTGGCCGTGGAGCACCGCCTCACCGTCGACGAGGTCGCGCGGGCGTTCCCGGTCTACCCGTCGCTGACGCATTCGATCACGGATGCCGCCCGCGCCATGCACATCGTGCTCTGACCTTCCCCCACCGGTCTTCCGCCTCAACGCCGAGTTGCGGACATGACGCCTTCGTTTCCGTAGCGAGGGTGTTAATGTCCGCAACTCGCGGGTCAGCGGTCAGGGGTCAGGTCAGGGGGCAGGCGTTAGGCGTGAGTCGTCACGTCGACGTCGATGACGGCCATCAGTAGGAAGCCGGAGGCCACGGTCGCGCCGATGATCGCTCCGACGTTGCCGACGACGCCGTCTTTGTGGGCGGTCAGCGGCTGCTCCATCTTCATGGCCTCGAGCACGAGCAGCAGGTCGCCCTTGACGACCAGGTCGCCCTCGGCCACGGCCAGCTTCACGATGGTCGCCTGCATCGGGGCGTGAACGGCATCCCCGGTGGCGGAGCTGACGGCGTGTGAGCCGGCGCGGCGCCGAGGTGCGGGCCCGCCGGTGACCTCGAAGGCCCCGCCGGGGAGCAGGCGGACCGGCAGGCTGACCTCGATCCGGCGCCCCTCCACCTCGACGACGACGTTGTGCCGCTTCGCGGGGCCGGTCAGCTCTTCCGGCGACCCGTTCCACGGTTCGATGTCGTTGACGAACTCGGTTTCGATCCACCGGGTATAGATGGAGAACGGCTGACCGTCGGCCGGGGCGAACGCGGGGTCGCGCACGATCCGGCGGTGGAACGGAAGCACGGTGGGGAGCCCCGCGACCTCGAACTCGTCCAGGGCCCGGCGTGAGCGCTCGAGCGCCTCCTCACGGGTGGAACCGGTGACGATGAGCTTGGCGAGCAGGGAGTCGAACGAGCCCGAGATGACGTCACCGGCCGTGACGCCGCTGTCCACGCGCACGCCGGGGCCGCCGGCCGGTTTGAAGACGTGCACGGGGCCGGGGGCCGGCATGAAGCCACGACCGGCGTCCTCGCCGTTGATGCGGAACTCGAAGGAGTGCCCGATGGGCTCCGGGTCGGGATAGTCGAGGTGGCCGCCCTCGGCCAGACGGAACTGCTCGCGCACCAGGTCGATGCCGGTCACTTCCTCGGACACGGGATGCTCGACCTGCAGTCGGGTGTTGACCTCCAGGAACGAGACGGTGCCGTCCTGGCCGATCAGGAATTCGCAGGTGCCGGCGCCGACATAGCCGACCTCGGCCAGGATCGCCTTGGACGCGCGGTACATCTCGTCCCGCTGCGCGTCGGTGAGGAACGGCGCAGGGGCCTCCTCGACCAGCTTCTGGTGACGGCGCTGCAGCGAACAGTCGCGGGTGGAGACGACGACGACGGTGCCGTACGCGTCGGCGAGACACTGAGTCTCGACGTGGCGTGGCTTGTCCAGGTACTTCTCGACGAAGCACTCGCCGCGACCGAACGCGGCAATGGCCTCGCGGGTGGCGGAATCGAACAGTTCGGGCACCTCCTCGCGGGTGCGGGCGACCTTCAGGCCGCGGCCGCCGCCGCCGAACGCCGCCTTGATCGCGACCGGCAGGCCGTGGAGGTCGACGAAATCGAGTACCTCCGCGGCATCCACCACCGGGTTGAGGGTGCCGGGTGCCATGGGCGCATGCACCTTCTCGGCGACGTGGCGGGCGGAGACCTTGTCTCCGAGCTTTTCGATGGCGTCGGGGGAGGGGCCGATCCAGATCAGGCCGGCCCCGATCACGGCGCGAGCGAAGTCGGCGTTCTCGGCGAGGAACCCGTAGCCGGGGTGCACGGCATCGGCGCCGGACCGTCGGGCCACGGACAGCAGCTTCTCGATAACGAGGTAGGTCTCGGCGCTCGTGGTCCCGTCGAGACCGTAGGCCTCGTCGGCCAGATGCGAATGCATCGAGTCGCGGTCCTGGTCGGCGTAGACGGCAACCGAACCGATGCCGCTGTCTTTCGCGGCTCGGATCACCCGGACGGCGATTTCGCCCCGGTTTGCGATGAGGACCTTCGTTATTGGGGGCACAGTGCCTTAGCTTATGGGGCCGAGCGGTCGGGTTTTTGGTTCCCTCCCACAAAAAGAGACGCAAGAAAGGTGCGGATGCCTACAATCGGCCGCGAAAACCGGCCCGATGTCAGTCCGCGGGGCGGTTCCATAGGCTCGGCCACGCGTGCCCGAGACCGGTCACGAGCCGGCGCAGGGTCGGCAGTGAGAGCCCGACGACGGTGGACGGGTCGCCGCTGATGTGGGTGATGAACGGCGCGCCGAGACTGTCGATGGTGAAGGCCCCGGCCACGAACAGAGGCTCACCGGTGGCGATATAGGCGTCCAGCTCCGCATCCTCGATATCGTCGGCGAAGGTGACGTCGGCGACGGCGACGGCGCCGACCCCGCGCCCGGCCACGCCACCTCTATGGTCGATCAGCCAGTGGCCCGAGAACAGCTGCCCGGTGCGGCCGCGCTGCAGGTGCCAGCGCTCGCGTGCCTTCGCGGCCGTATGCGGCTTGCCGTAGATGACGTCGTCGATCACGAAGACCGAGTCGCCGCCGAGCACGAGGCCGTCGTCGATGTCGCCGCTGCGCGTCAGCGCACGGGAGACCGCCTCCGCCTTGGCCCGCGCCAGCAGCTCCACGACCCGGTGGGGGGTGAGCGGCCCGCCCGCGGCCCGGGCCGCCTCCGCCGCGACGACGTCCTCGTCGACGTCGGGCGCGATCGTGACGGGCTCGATTCCCGCGGCGCGCAGCAGCATCAGCCGGGCCGGAGACGTGGACGCCAGGTACAAGCGCATGGGTTTCCTTCGGTGGGGGTGGAGGCGGTGTGGGATCATCGAAGGATGGGCACCAGCAATGACATTCAGGCAGATTCGAGCGGGCACTCCGCAGAAGTGGGCGCGGAACTCGAACTCGACGTCACCAACGTAGCTCACGGCGGCATCTTCATCGCGAGAAACGAGGGCCGCGTGGTCTTCGTGAGCGACACGCTGCCGGGGGAGCGCGTGCGCGCCCGGCTGACCTCGGCCAGCCACAAAAGCTTCTGGCGGGCGGAGACCGTCGAGGTGCTCACCCCGGCACCGGAACGCCAGCCGCACATCTGGGCCTCCGCAGCCCTCGACCGCGACCCCGTCGACCGCGCCGGCGGCGCCGAGTTCGGCCACATCGAACTCGGTTTCCAGCGCGAGCTGAAGCGCCAGGTTCTGGCCGACGCCCTGAAACGGATGGCCGGCACCCTGTCCGACGTCACGGTCGAGCCGGTCCCGGTCGGCCCCAACGCTTCGCCCGGCGACGCCGCCGACGGCACCGGCTGGCGCACCCGCGTGCGCCTGCACGTGGACGAGGACGGCTCGGTCGGCCCGTACGCCGCCCGCTCCCACCGGGTGATCCCGGTCGGCGACCTGCCGCTGGCGGACCGCCTGCTGGAGGCGGCCGCGCCGCTGGACAAAATGTTCCCCGGCGCCGCATCCGTCGATATCGTCGCCCCGAGCCTCGGCACCGTGCAGATCCTGGTGGCGGAGCAGGACGACAAGGGTCGCCGCCGGCCCACCCCGAAAACACTGATCCGCGAGGTTGTCGGCGACCGCGAGTTCCGCCTCGACGCCGCCGGGTTCTGGCAGGTGCACACCAGCGCCGCCGAGACGCTCTATCGTGCGGTGCAGGACACCGTCGACGCCGACGCCTTCGACCCGCGGGCCGCGAACCTGGACCTCTACGGCGGTGTCGGCCTGCTCGCCGCCGCCGTGGGCGACCGGTTCGGCAGCACCGTGCGGATGACCAGCGTGGAGAGCGACCCGCAGGCCACGGATTTCGCGGCGGAGAACCTCGCCGAGTGGGTCGGGGCCAGCGTGCAGACTTCCCGCGTCGACCGCTTCCTGAACGCGCTGGTGCGCGATTCGAGCGCCGCCGAGCGGGCCCGCCAGTCGGCCGCCACGGTGATCCTCGACCCGCCGCGCTCCGGCGCCGGCAAGGAGGTCATCGACCTGCTCGGTGCCCTCGGACCGGCCCAGATCGTCTACGTGGCCTGCGACCCCGTCGCCCTGGCCCGCGATATCGCCCTCCTCGCCGGTCACGGGTACACCCTGCGCCGGCTGCGTGCCTTCGACCTCTTCCCGAATACCCATCATGTCGAAGCCGTCGCGCTCCTGTCCCGATAGCTATCGTTGACCTGTACGACAACGTGAGGATGTAGGAATCGTGAACCAGCCAGCAACACCTCTGCCTGCGGCCCCGGAAACCCTCGGCGCCGGCGCGCACGACCGCCCCGTGCGGGTGGGCATCGCCGACGATCACGAGTCGGTGCGCCTGGGCATCAAGGCGGCCTGCGAGAACGTCGGCTACGAGGTCGTCTTCACCGCGCCCACCGTGCAGGAGCTTGTGGACGGCATCGACGGCCGCTCCGTGGATGTCATCGTGCTCGACCTGTCGCTGGGCGACGGATCCCGCGTGACCGACAATGTGCACCGGGCCCAGAGCACGGGCGCGTCGGTGCTCGTGCACAGCATCGCCGACCGGGTCGCCCTGGTGCGTGAGGCGCTCGCCGCGGGCGCGGCCGGTGTCATTCCAAAATCGTCGCCGACGACCACGGTCATGGCGGCCGTGGCATCCGTCGCCCGCGGCGACGTTCTCAACAACCTCGAGTGGGCCACGGCCATCGACGCCGACCGCGACTTCGCCAAGGCCCAGCTCGGCCGGCGGGAACGCGATGTGCTGCACCTCTACGCGTCGGGCCTGCCGCTCAAAATGGTGGCCATGCAGCTCGGCATCGCGCACTCGACGGCCCGTGAGTACCTCGACCGGATCCGCGTGAAGTACGTGGAGGTCGGCCGTCCGGCACCCACCAAGGTGGACCTGCTCCGGCGCGCCGTCGAAGATGGAATCCTGCCGGGCCTCGACCCGGATGGTGGAGATGGCCGCCGCTAGGCTCGTCGGGGCCGGCCCGCCGGACTCCGCCGAGGCGCACCCGGACGCCGACCGGGTCGATTCGGACCTGATGATGGGGCCCAAACAGCCGCGCAACCCGATCAGTCGTACCCGGATCGAAGTCGTGGCCTCGCGTTCCGTCGCCGGCGTCGGCGTGGTCTTCGCGCTCCAGGCGCTGCCGATCATGATCGCCCAGGCTCCGGTGCGGATGCCGGTGATGGGTGTTCTGGGGCCGCTGCTGCTCGGGTTGTCCTTGGTGGCCGTGGTCGTGGCCGCCGTGACCAAGGTCGGGGTGCGGGCATCCGCCGGCACCGCGGCACTGTTCTACCTGGCGGCACTGCTGGCCTGGCCGCTGCTGATGCGAGACCCCACGGCCGTGCTCGACGGCAAACCGTGGCTCTGGTACGTGTGCACCATCGCAACGGCCTGCGCCGCCCTGGCTTTCCCCGTGCTCTGGGCCGTGATCTACACGCTCGTCGTGCCGACCGTCTACGGCGTGGTGCGGTCGACGCCGTCCGGCGGCAACGCCGACCTGCTCCTGTCCTCCCTTGACGCCGTCTACGCGATCATCCTCGGCCAGGTCATCCTGATCATCATCTTCATGCTGCGGCAGACGGCCCTCGCGGTCGACAATGCCCAGTCCAACGCGCTGCACCAGTACGGCAACGCCGTGCGGCAACACGCCACCGAGGTCGAGCGTGTGCAGGTCGACTCGATCGTGCACGACAGCGTGCTGGCCACGTTCCTCGCCGCGGCCGCGGCCGGCAGCCCGAAGGCGGCCGAGCTGGCCTCCGGCATGGCCTCGGAGGCCCTCACCCGGCTCAACGACGCCGCCATCGTGCCGGCCGGTGACGACAGCATGGTTCGCTTCAGTGTGCTCAGCGCGCAGATCCGCGCTGCCGCAGACCGGCTCCCGGTGCCGTTCGCCGTCAATGAGTGCGAGATCGACGGGCTGCGCCTCCCGGCCCACGCGAGCGAGGCGATCCTTGCCGCGAGCGTGCAGGCCATGGTGAACAGTGCCCAGCATGCCGGCACGCCGAGCTTCGAGCCCGACCGCACCCTGACGATGAGCGGGAACGCCCAGGGTGGCTGCACCATCACCGTTGCCGACACCGGACTGGGCTTCGACCCGGATCAGGTGCCGGCGGAACGTCTCGGCCTGCGCATCTCGATCCAGGACCGGGTAGCCAGCGTCGGCGGGGCCGTGCGTGTGCGCGCCGCGGTCGGCCGCGGCACGACGATCACCATCGAATGGCCGCCGGCCATCGACGGACGCCCCGAATGATCACCGTCCCGCGCGGACTCGTGCTCTCCCTGGCGGCCATGTTCTCCGCCTACCACGTCGTGCTCGGCTTCTACTCACTGACCCAGCCGCGCAGCCCGGTGCCGGCGATCCTGGCGCTCGTCGTCTACGGCGTCGCGACCGTGCTCAGCCTGTGGCCGGCAAGCCCGATCCGGATGCCGTTGTGGCTGGCGTACTTCAACATCGCCGTTTGCGCGATGCTGCCCCTGCTCGTGGGGAGCCAGCTCGACGGCTCCGTCGACAACGGTTACGCCACCTGGTACGTCGCGGCCGTGGGCACCCTGATGACCATCACCGCCACCCGCCGTCGGCCGTGGCTGGCCGGGGTCGGTACGGCGGCGCTGGTAGTGCACACGGTCTTCTGGGCCGGCCCGGCGGCCCTGGGCTCGATGGGGGTCATCGGCAGTGTGGTCTGGGTCGCGGTGGCGGTGATCCTGGCGCGGGCTCTGGCCAAGGCCGGCCGCGACGCCCGGCAGTACGCCCTGGCCGAACAGGAGGCCACCGAGTGGCAGGCCGCCCAGGAGGCGCACCTGTACGAGCGCCAGGTGCGGCTCGCCCAGACCATCCGGCTCGCGGCCCCCATGCTGCGCCGGATCATCGACCAGGGCGGGGAACTGAACGACGAACAGCGCCAGGAGTCACGCTACCTGGAGGCGGCGGTGCGGGACGAGATCCGCGGACGCAAACTACTCAACGACGCCGTTCGGGACGCGGTCATGTCCGCCCGCCGCCGCGGCGCCATCGTGACTCTTCTCGACGAGGGCAGCATCGACGACATCCGCGGCGCGGAGCTGGATTCGGTGCTCAACACGCTGGCGTCCGCGATCGACGCCACCACGGCCGACACGATCATCGCCCGCACCGCCGGGGATGGATCCGCGACCGCGGTCACCGTCGTCGGTCTCAGCAGCGCGGACGCGAAGCTGAGCGCCCTCGGCCAGGAGTCGCCGGAGCCCGAGGTCAACCTCTGGCTGGAGATCCCGCGCAACCCGGTGCTGATAGCCCGCAGCCAGCGCTGACCCGCCGGGGCATCCGTCGCCGCAGCAGCACACGAACCGCGTCGACAAATGCGAAAGGGACCAACCGTTGGTTGGTCCCTTTCGACTTTCGTGCCAGGGCGACAACCCGAATGTCACCCTGACTGCCCCCAAAACCCGACTTCTTACCCTAGTCGACGGGCTTGGGCGGTGATTCTCAAAGAGCTTCACCTGGCAAGATCAATACTCGTTGAACCGGTTCGGCAATAAAAGTCGGCATTTAGGGGGACCGGGAAGCGCCCCCGCCCGGCAGGACGGTCAGGTCAGGCCGAGAAGCCGCGCCAGCGGCCCGGGCCGGGCGTCAGCGGCACCCGGATGCTGCGCTGGCTGCGTTGCCAGGCGCTCTGGCCGCGCACCGGCGCCTGGCGCAGGTGGTCGGACTCCTCCCGCACCAGGCCGTGCAGCACGGCCGACACGGCGGCCGCTTCGGTGGGGGTGACCCCGCGGGTCACGAAGCGCAGTCCGGGCACCGCGGGAACCTCGGGCGTCTCCGGGGCGGATGCCTCAGAGCTTCTCGGTTCGCCCGGGGCGGTCGGGGCGTTGGCCGGTGTCGATGAGTCGGTCATGGCCCCGCCTACAGCGGAATGTTCCCATGCTTCTTGGGCGGCAGGCTCGCTCGCTTGGTGCGCAGGGCTCGCAGGGCCTTGGTGACCGCGACACGCGTCGTGGCCGGCTCGATGATGCCGTCCAGCTCTCCACGCTCGGCCGCCAGGAACGGGCTGGCCACGTTGTAGGTGTACTCGTTGGCCAGGCGGGTGCGCACGGCGGCAACATCCTCGTCGGCCGCTTCGGCCTTCTTGATCTCGGCGCGGTACAGGATGTTCACGGCCCCCTGGCCGCCCATCACGGCGATCTCCGCGGTGGGCCAGGCCAGGTTGATGTCCGCGCCCAGCTGTTTGGAACCCATCACGATGTACGCGCCGCCGTAGGCCTTGCGCAGGATGACGGTGACCAACGGCACGGTCGCCTCCGCGTAGGCGTAGAGCAGTTTGGCGCCGCGGCGGATGATTCCGGTCCACTCCTGGTCGGTGCCGGGCAGGAAGCCGGGCACGTCGACCAGGGTGAGGATCGGAATCGAGAACGCGTCACAGAACCGCACGAACCGGGCGGCCTTCTCACCGGCCGGGATGTTGAGCGTGCCGGCCATGGCGCTGGGCTGGTTGGCGACGATGCCGATCGAGCGTCCTTCGACCCGGGCGAAGCCGACGACGATGTTCGGCGCGAACAACGGCTGCGTCTCGAGGAAGTCGCCGTGGTCGACGATGTGCTCGATCACGGTTTTCACGTCGTAGGGCTGGTTCGGGGAGTCGGGGATGATCGTGTTCAGCTTCAGGTCGGCATCCGTCGTTTCCAGCTCGATATCGCTGTCGAAGACGGGCAGGTCGGCCAGGTTGTTGTCGGGCAGGAAGCTGAGCAGGGTGCGGGCGTAGTCGAGGGCGTCGGGTTCGTCGCTCGCCAGGTAGTGCGCCACCCCGGAGATCGTGTTGTGGGTGAGCGCGCCGCCGAGCTCCTCCATTCCGACATCCTCACCGGTGACGGTTTTGATCACGTCGGGTCCGGTGACGAACATCTGGCTGGTCTTATCGACCATGATCACGAAGTCGGTCAGGGCGGGGGAGTAGACGGCGCCGCCGGCGGCCGGGCCGCAGATGATCGAGATCTGGGGGATGACGCCGGACGCGGCCGTGTTGCGGCGGAAGATCTCGCCGTATTTGCCGAGGGCGACGACGCCCTCCTGGATGCGGGCTCCACCGGAGTCGAGGATGCCGATGATGGGCACCCCGGTCTTCAGGGCGAGGTCCATCACCTTGATGATCTTCTCGCCGGCGACCTCGCCGAGCGAACCGCCGAAGATGGTGAAGTCCTGCGAGTACACGCACACCTGGCGGCCGTGGATGGTGCCGGTGCCCGTGACGACGGCGTCGCCGTAGGGCCTTTTCTTCTCCATTCCGAACGCGTGGGTGCGGTGCCGCACGAACTCGTCGAGCTCGACGAAGGAACCCTGGTCGAGCAGCAGGTCGATGCGCTCCCGGGCGGTCATCTTGCCTTTGGCGTGCTGTTTCGCGATCGCGGCCTCGCCGCTGGCCGTCACGGCTTCGTGGTAGCGCAGCTTGAGGTCGGCGAGCTTTCCAGCCGTCGTGTACAGGTCGGGGCCCGCAAGGGGCGAGTTCTCAGTCACGCGGTTCACTCTACCGGCCAGCCCCTGCCCCAGATCGTTGACGATTGTCTACAAAAACCGGCCGGTTTGCTGGTCGGGAACCCCCGCCCCCACGCATAACTCCTGCAAATTCTCGGATTCGGGGCGGAATTGTGCCATTCGAGCCGGTTTTCGGGAGAATTGCAGGAGTTATGCAAGGGGAGAGAGCCACATGGAGTTTCCGGTCAGCCGCGAGATCGTGCCGCGTTTCGAGTACCTGGCCGAGACCGGGTCCACGAACGACGTTCTCGTCGCCCACGCGGCAGGCGAGGATGCCGCCGACTGGCCCGACCTGTCGACGGTCGTCACCGACAACCAGACTCGCGGTCGCGGCCGACTGGGCCGCACCTGGCTCGCCCCCACCGGCAAGTCACTTGCCATCTCGGTGCTGCTCCGCCCGCGGGTAGCCGGAGCCCCGCTCCCGATCGACCACTTCGGCTGGTTCCCCCTGCTCGCGGGGGCGGCGATGACCCGGGCCGTGCGCGCGGTCGTCGAGGAGAGCCTGGCCGACGCTGCCAACGACCCCGGCGCGGAGGCCCCCCGGCACGAGGTCACCCTGAAGTGGCCCAACGACGTGCTGATCGACGGCTACAAGGTGTCCGGCATCCTCTCGGAGCTGCTGCCCGACGCACGGGGGCTGGTCATCGGCGCAGGCCTGAACGTGTCCCTCGACGAGCACGACCTGCCCACGCTCACCTCGACGTCGCTGCTGCTGGTCACCGGTGCGGCCCCCGACCCGGATGCCGTTCTCGCCCGCTACCTCACCGAACTGCGGCACCTCAGCCGGGCCTTCGTCGACGCGGGGGGAGACCCGGTGCGGAGCGGACTGCTGCAGGCGGTGACCGAACTCTGCGCCACGATCGGCGGGGTTGTGCGGGTGGAACTGCCCGGCGGCACCGACCTGGTCGGCACCGCGATCGCCCTCGACCGGAGCGGTCGCCTCATCGTCGAAGACCAGATGAACGGCGAACTGCAGGCTGTCGCCGCCGGGGATGTCACCCACCTGCGGTATTAATGGGTTATGACAAAGACAGCGGGCTTCGGCGCGGCCGAGGTGCTTCCCCCGGCCGAGTCGGTCGTGGCCGGACTCCGGCCGCACGCCCGGGTCTTGTTCTGGCCCAGCCTGGCGCTGCTGGCAGTCGTCGGTGCCACCGGGTACTTCTACGGTTCCCTGCCGGAACCGTGGGAGAACCTCGCGCTGCTGGCCGCCGCCGCCGCCCTCGTGCTGCTGCTCTGCCTGCTGCCGCTGGCGTCGTGGCTGAACAACCGCTACACGATCACCACCCGGCGCATCATCTTCCGGCACGGATTCTTCGTGCGCACCCGCCAGGAGTTGCTGCACAGCCGCGGCTACGACGTGACCGTGCGCCAGAACTGGTTGCAATCGCTGGCCCACTCGGGCGACGTGCTGATCAACGCCGGGTTGGAGCATCCGCTCGTGTTGAAGGATGTGCCCGACGCCGACCTGGTGCAGCAGGTGCTGCACGATTTGATGGAGTCGTCCCGCACCCTCACCGGCTCGCACCATCAGGAACAGTCAGCGCTCGCGGACGAGACCGCGCGTTGGGGCTCCCGCTAAGCCGCCAGCGCACGCTCCGAAGCCGCCGCTCGGCGCCGCGGGGAGAACACCCAGTGCCGGTAGAGCACGAAGCGGAAGGCCGAGCCCAGCCCCAGCCCGATCACGTTCGACGAGATGTTGTCGGCGAGCAGACTGGTGTAGCCGAGCCCGTAGCGGCTGACCCAGAGGCAGGCGAGCCCGATGGCCATACCGAAAAGGCTGACGGCCAGGAACTCGGTCGCCTCGCGCAGCGTGCGCGACTGGCGGTTGGCTCCGAAGGTCCAGAACCGGTTGCCGATCCAGTTCACAATGATGGCCAGAGTGGTCGACACGACCTTGGCGTAGATCGGTCCTGCCTCCACCGAGGCGGGGTCGAATACCGTGGTGCGCAGCAGGTTGAAAACCGTGAAGTCTACGGCGAAGCCCACCAGTCCGACCGCCCCGAACTTGCCGAGCTGACCGGCGACGGCCAGAAGCCGTGCGGATCGGGGCTGTGTACTCGGCATGCATCCCTCCGGATGATGGGCAAAGATAGAGGTCGAGACCCCGAGTCTACGGTGAGGCACTGCCTCCCGCCTGAGAGAACCCGCACCGGAGAATGACCGGTATACAGGAATTGGTGGAGCGATGAATACGACTGTGGGCGTTATCGGCGGCGGCCAGCTGGCCCGGATGATGATTCCGGCGGCCGTCAACCTGGGCATCCGAATTCGGGTGCTGGCGGAGAACGAGGGCATGTCTGCCGACCTGGCCGCCGTCCAGGTGGGCGACTACCGCGACCGGGACGTGGTGCTGGCCTTCGCCGACACCGTCGACGTCGTCACCTTCGACCACGAGCACGTGCCGCAGGATATCCTGCGCGAGCTCGTGGCCAGGGGCGTGGCCGTGCACCCCGGCCCCGACGCGCTGCTGTACGCGCAGGACAAGCTGCTGATGCGTCAGCGCCTGAGCGAGCTGGGCCTGCCGGTGCCCGACTGGGCGCGGGTGGAGAACGCCGCCGAACTGGGCGTGTTCCTGGCCGCCCACAACGGTCGCGCGGTCGTCAAGACGGCCCGCGGCGGCTACGACGGCAAGGGTGTGCGGCTGGTCACCCACGAGCACGAGGCCGACGACTGGTTCGCCGCACTCGCCGAAGACGGCAACGACGGCGCCCTCCTGGTGGAGGAACTCGTCGAGTTCCGCCGCGAACTCGCCCAGCTGGTCGCGCGTCGGCCGTCCGGTCAGATCGCCGTCTGGCCCGTGGTCGAGACCGTGCAGCAGGGCGGCGTCTGCGCCGAGGTCATCGCGCCGGCGCCCCAGTCGGAGGGTCGGCTGGCCCAGGCCGCGGCCGACATCGCCGTGCGCATCGCCGAGGGCATCGGCGTCACCGGCATGCTCGCCGTCGAACTGTTCGAGACGACGGATGAGCGCATCCTGGTCAACGAGCTGGCGATGCGCCCGCACAACAGCGGCCACTGGTCCATCGAGGGGTCGACGACGAGCCAGTTCGAGCAGCACCTCCGCGCCGTGCTCGACCTTCCCCTCGGGGCGACCGACGCCCGGGACCCGTGGACGGTCATGGTCAACATCCTGGGCGGACCGGCCGAGGAGCCCCTGGCCGCGCGCTACCCGGCCGTTTTCGAGGCCTTTCCGGCAGCCAAGGTGCACACCTACGGCAAGGACCCCCGGCCGGGGCGCAAGGTCGGCCATGTGACCGTCGGCGGGGACGATCTGGACCTCGTCGCCTACCAGGCGCGGGCCGCATCGGCGATCTTTCAGGACTGACCAAATAGACTCGTCTGCGTGACAGACAACCCTGTGCCCGAAACCGCTCCACGCGAGGCCGCCCTGACGCCGCTTGTGGGCGTCGTGATGGGCTCCGATTCCGACTGGCCCGTGATGAGCGACGCGGCACAACTGCTGCGCGACTTTGGCGTGCCATTCGAGGTGCAGGTCGTCTCGGCTCACCGCACCCCGGAGAAAATGATCGCCTACGGCCAGAGCGCCCACGCGCGCGGCCTCCGGGTGATCATCGCCGGTGCCGGCGGCGCCGCGCACCTGCCCGGAATGCTCGCGGCCGTGACCACCCTCCCGGTGGTCGGCGTTCCCGTGCCGCTCGGCCGGCTCGACGGCCTGGACTCGCTGCTGTCGATCGTGCAGATGCCGGCCGGGGTGCCCGTGGCCACCGTCTCCATCGGCGGCGCGCGCAATGCGGGCCTGATCGCCGTCAAGGTCCTGGCCACCGCCGACGACTCCCTGCGGGTCAAGCTGGTCGGCTATATGGAGATGCTCGCCGCCCAGGTGGAGCAGAAGAACCTGGACCTCCAAGCCAAACTATGAGTAGTGCACGCACGCCGATCCGGTACCCGGATGCCGGGTCCGCCCCGATCATGACCCGCCGGGCCTGGTGGCTCGTGGTGCTTAATTTCGTGCTGCCCGGCTCCGCGCAGGTGCTGGCCGGCAACCGTCGGCTTGGTCGTTTCGGCCTCGGCGTGACGCTGACACTGATCGCCCTCGCAGCGGTCGTGGGGGTGGTCTACTCCCTCTGGCCCGCCGTGGTGCTGACCGTCTTCACGAACTCGATCGGCCTCTGGGCGGCCGCCCTCCTGCTGGCGTTCTACGGTGTGGTCTGGCTGATCCTGACCCTGGACACGCTGCGTCTCGTGCGTCTCGTGCGCGCCACCCCCAAGGCCCGCCCGATCATCGCCGGGTTCGCGACGGTGCTGATGGTGGGCGTGGTCGGCACGGCCGGATACGGCGCCTACGTGGCCACCACGGCCAGCGGGTTCCTCTCCTCGGTCTTCGTGGCCGGCCCGACCGAGCCGCCCTCCGACGGCCGTTACAACATCCTGCTGCTCGGCGGCGACGCCGGCCCCGACCGGGAGGGCCTGCGCCCCGACAGCATCTCCGTGGTCAGCATCGACGCGGACACCGGCCAGGCCACCATGATCGGGCTGCCCCGCAACCTGGAGGACGTACCGTTCCCCGACGAGTCGCCGCTGGCATCCGTCTACCCGGAGGGGTACGGCTCGATCGACGGCTGCGAGGTCTCCGCCTGCATGCTCAACTCGATCTACACCGAGGTCGAGTTGAAGAGCCCGGAGATGTACCCGGACGCGGTCGACCAGGGCAGCGAACCGGGCATCGAGGGCATGCGCGACGCGGCCGAGGGTGTGACCGGGCTGTCGATCCAGTACTACGTTCTGATCGACATGCAGGGCTTCTCCGAACTGATCGACGCCCTCGGCGGTGTCGACATCAACGTCGACCACCGGGTCCCCGTGCACACCGACGACACCTTCACCGAGGTTGCCTTCTGGTTCGAGCCCGGCATGCAGCACATGGACGGGTACCACGCCCTCTGGTATGCCCGCTCACGCCACGACACGAGCGACTACGACCGGATGGTGCGGCAGCGGCAGGTGCAGGAGGCGATCGTGCAGCAAGCGAGCCCCGCCAACGTGCTGACGAAGTTCCAGGCGATTGCCACGGCCGGCAGCCAGGTCGTGAAGACCGACATCCCCCAGGGCATGCTCGGCTATTTCGTGCACCTGGCGTCGAAGACGAAGACCCTGCCGATCCAGTCCGTCGAGCTGGTCCCGGACAACGACGTCGACCCGGAAGATCCCGACTACGACGTCATCCGCAGCCTGATCGAGAGCGCCCTGACTCCGCCTGCGACGGAAGAACCGGCCCCGTAAGGCCCTGCTGCGGGGCCGGTCTCGCTGCCGTCGTTTCTAGAGGTCGGCGTGCAACAGCCAGACCTGCTCGGCGGAATCGCGCCAGGTGAAGGCCCGTGCCCGGTCGGCGCCGACGATGCTCAGCCGGTTTGCCAGCGTGGTGTCGGTCAGTGCCCGGGCCACGGCCGCAGCCAGGCGCTCGGGGTACCCGGCGGCATCCGCACGCTCGACGACCAACCCGGCGTCGCCGGCGGCCTCGACCAGGGCCGGGGCGTCCGAATGCACGACCGGGGTGCCCAGGTGGAACGCCTGGATCATCGGGCCGGCGAAGCCCTCTTCCAGACTGGGGTAGACGAACACGGCTGCGCGGGCGATGACCACCGCGAGTTCCTCGTCGGTCAGGCCGTTCATGGAGCGCACCCGGCCGAATGGGAGGCCGGCCTCGTCGGCGACGGATGCCACGTCGAGTTCGCCCCAGGAGCCGGGTCCCAGCACGATCAGAGGCAGATCCGGCGCTCCCGGCAGGCCCAGGCCCGTAATCAACGCCGTGATCGCCTTCCGCGGTTCGAGCGTGCCGACGGCGACGATGTATTCGCTCGGCAGCCCCAGGCGTTCCCCGATGATCTCCGTCGCGGAGGAGTTCGCCGGCAGGTGGAGGCCGATTCCGACGCCGCCGCCGATCACGCGCACGCGATCACCGAGGTCTACGATGTCCGCGAGCTGGTGGGCCACGGCGTGGCTGGGCACCACGATCGCATCCGCATGTTTGCGGGCGCGCTTGACCATCACCTTCGTCCAGGCGACGGTGGCCGGGGTGAGGGCTTCCGGATGGGTCCAGGCGAGCACGTCGTGAACGGTGACGGCCACCTGGGTGCCATTGTCGACGATGCTGTGCCGGCGCAGGGGCGCCAGCAGCGACGGGGCGTGGATCAGGCCTGACCCGGAGCTGTTGGCGATGCCCAGCTGCCAGGCCGCCGTGAGCTCGCGGCGCGGGAGCGCGGTTCTGTGCAGGCCCGCCAGCCCTGGCAGGGAGGCCTCGATCTGGGCGCAGTGCTCGGCCGGCGACGACGACACGATTCCTTCGACGTCGCAATCGGCGGGTGCCGCCGCGATCAGCGCCCGGGTCAGTTCTTCGGTGTAACGCCCGATGCCGCCCGGGACCGGAGCAGTCATCTGGTCCAGGACGACCCGCAGTGTGGTCATCGGTCCGCGAAGATCCCCTGCTCGGCCGCCGCGGCCAGAGCCTCACGCCAGTCGCGGAGGGGGGACAGCCCGGCAGCAGCCCACGCGTCGTGGCCGAGCACCGAATACGAGGGGCGGGGGGCCGGGCGAACGAACTGGGAGCTGTCGGTCGGGGTGACCCGCTCCGGGTCGAGGCCGGCCGTGGCGAAGACCGCCTGCGCGAAGCCGAACCAGCTCGTCACACCCGAGCTGGTGCCGTGGTAAATGCCGGCGGGGGCGCCGGAATCGAGCAGGGTGACGATCTGCGCGGCCAGGTCAGCGGTCCAGGTGGGCTGGCCGACCTGGTCGTCGACGACGCTGAGGGTGTCGCGGGCAGCGGCAAGCTTGAGCATGGTCTTCGGGAAGTTCGGGCCGTGCTGGCCGTAGAGCCAGGCCGTGCGCACGATGTAGCTCCCGGTCGGGTGTTCCTGCAGCACGAAAGCCTCGCCCGCTGCCTTGGTACGGCCGTAGGCAGAGATCGGGTTGATCTCGGTGTTCTCGGCATACGGGGCGGTGGCGCTGCCGTCGAACACATAGTCGGTCGAGACCTGCACGAGCTTCGCCCCGGTGGCGGCCGCGGCCAGGGCCAGGTTCCGCGGTCCGGTCGCGTTGATCGAGTACGCCGTGTCCTCGTTCGTTTCAGCATCGTCCACCAGGGTGTACGCGGCAGCGTTGATGATGACGTCGTAGCCGACGACCGCGGCGAGAACCGCGTCCCGGTCGGTGATGTCCAGCTCGGTGCGGTCGGACGCCGTGACGTCGCGGCCGGTGAGAGCGGCCTGCAGGTCGCGGCCGAGCATCCCGGCAGCACCGGTGATCAGATAGCGGGTCATCAGTTCAATTCCGCACGGGCCTTGAGCGGCTCCCACCAGGTGCGGTTGTCCCGGTACCACTGCACGACATCCGCGAGTCCCTGCTCGAACGGGACGAGCGGTGCGTAGCCGAGTTCGGCCTGGATCTTGGAGATGTCCACGGAGTAGCGCAGGTCGTGACCGAGACGGTCGGCGACCCGGTCGACGTAGGACCAGTCCTTGCCGGTGGAGTCGAGCAGCATCTGCGTCAGCTCCTTGTTGGTCAGCTCGGTGCCGCCACCGATGTTGTAGATCTCGCCGGCGCGGCCGCCGACGAGCACCATCGCGATGGCGCGGGTGTGGTCGTCCACGTGCAGCCAGTCACGGATGTTGTTTCCCTCGCCGTAGAGGGGAACGTGCTTGTCGTCGATCAGGTTGGTGACGAACAGCGGGATGACCTTCTCCGGGAAGTGGTACGGGCCGTAGTTGTTCGAGCAGCGCGTGATCGAGATGTTCAGACCGTGCGTGCGGTGGTAACTGCGCGCGAGCAGGTCGCTGCCGGCCTTCGAAGCGGAGTACGGGGAGTTCGGTTCGAGCGCGCGCTCCTCGTTCCACGAGCCCTCGGCGATGGAGCCGTAGACCTCGTCGGTGGAGACGTGCACGAACCGGTCCAGGTCGTGGCGGAGCGCCGCGTCGAGCAGCTGCTGGGTGCCGAGCACGTTCGTCTCGACGAAGATCGACGCGTCGCGCACGGAGCGGTCCACGTGCGACTCGGCGGCGAAGTGCACCACGGCGTCGAGACCGGGGAAGAGCTCGTCGAGCAGTGCCGCATCACGGATGTCGCCGTGCACGAACGAGTACCGCGGGGAAGCGGCCACCGGGGCCAGGTTCTCGAGGTTGCCCGAGTAGGTGAGGGCGTCGAGCACGACGACCTCGGCTCCTTCGAGGCCCGGGTAGGCATCTTCGAGGGTGCGTCGAACAAAGTTCGAGCCGATGAAACCGGCTCCGCCGGTGACGAGGATCTTCATATGTGTGTGCCCTGTCTGTAAACGTAAAGTGCCGGGCCTATACTACCGGGCGCCCAGTGGGAGCTTGACGATGGTCCCGGGCGGGCAGTCCCCCAAAATGCCGACTGTGCAATATTTTGAAATGTGATTTGCTTCGAGCAGGGGAGCGCATCGGTGCTCGCGCAACGGATGAGACGAGTGCTGACTGTGCGTTCCTGGGAAATGAATCGTCGTCGGGTCGCGGCAATTGTGACCACTGCCATCGTGTGCCTGGGGCTCGTGCCCGCGGCGACCGCCGGGGCAGTCCCGAATGCGCGGCCCGCGGCGTCGGGCCAGGAAGCGCCGCGAGTGCTCCCGCTGGACCAGGACACGGTGAACCCGGCCGACCTGCTCGGGCTTCCGGCTGCGCCGCCGGCGCGCCCCGCTGTCCCGTCCCCGTTCGCCGTGGCCCCCTTCGCCGCCGCCGCCCACACCATCGACGTGGCGGTCGTCGCCCCCGCAGGCTCCGGCGGGACCGACTTCATCACCGACCAGGCGGTACGCGACCTGGTCGCACGCACGGGAGCCTATTGGAAGGCCCAATCCAACAACCAGGTGATGTCGCTCACGCCCAACGCCACCATCCACCGGTTGGCGAGCACCAACTCCTGCAGCCAGCGTGACGCGATCTGGGGCGAGGCGGCGGCGCTGTTCGGTCATTCCAACCTCGGCTATTACGTCTCGACCGGGGCACGCCACCTGCTGGTCCTGGTACCCAACGGCTGCGGCCAATTCGGCGCCGGTACCCTCGGCAGCTACTCGGCGCCGGTCAGCGGCACTAACGGCGGGGCTGTCTGGGCGTCACTCAACGGCGTCAACGACCTCGACGTCCTCGCCCACGAATTCGGTCACAACCTGGGGATGATGCACTCCAACACGGTGATCTGCCCGGACGCGTCAATGACCGAAGGCGTGCTCGATACGTCGACGAACACGTACTCGGACGGCTGCCGCGACGACCCGTACACTGACCTCTACGACGTGATGGGAGCCGCCTTCACCTTCAACGGAGCGGCCAACCCCGCTCCCACCGCGCTGAACATCAACCACAAGGTTCGGATGGATGCGGTGGCCGCGGGCGAAATACAGTCCGTGTCCCTCGCCGCCGACCAAACCCAACAAGACATCGTGAGCACACTGGCATCCACCGGTGCCGCATCGGGCCGGCGGGCGCTGTCGGTGACCGACCCGCGCACGGGGCGTGTCTACTACGTCGACTACCGCGGCGGCGGCGGCATGGATGCGGGCGCCCTGTACACGAAGGGGCTCCCCGCCAGCTCGGGTGTCAGCACGGGCGTGCGCGTACTGACGACCCGCGACGACGGCTCGTCGGTCGTGCTGATGAGCCCCGACAGCGCGGCCGCCAATGGACACCGGCTCTACCTGTCCGCCGGGCAGAGCCTGAGTACGCGTTCGCGCGGCGTGACGGTCTCCGTTCAGGGCATTTCCGCCGGTACGGCATCCGTCAAAGTGTCCTTGAGTCTCCCGACGACGGCCGACAGGAACCATGATTTCGACGGTGATGGCCTGGTTGATGTTCTGGCGCGGGACTCGGCGGGAACGCTGTGGCTGTACCCGGGG
>NZ_SOGN01000005.1 GCF_004403395.1 Cryobacterium cheniae | reverse complement strand
CGGAGCGGCCGGCTTGGCCTGGGCGGCAGCCTGCGCCTGCGCGGCGGCCTGAGCCTCAGCGGCAGCCTGCGCCGCCTGAGCATCCGCGGCAGCCTGCGCCTGCGCGGCCGCGGCAGCCGCGGCCGCAACTGCAGCCTGCTCCGCAGCCACGCGAACGACCTCCGCAGTCGAAGTCTTCACGACCTCGGATTCGGCAGTGACCTGTTCGACGAGATCGAAAGTTCGCTGGGGGGCCAGAAGGGTGTAGTCGCTGAGCGCGGCGACAGTGCTCGAGAGAGCCGTCGCATCCGTCTTGCCCTGCGCTGCTGCGATCACACTGTTGGCGCCGGTGAGGGCGGTGCGCGCACTCGCGGAGGCGTGGGCCGAGACGACCCTGTCCAGGCTGCCCGACTGCTCGGGGTGCGGGCCGCCGGTCGTGGCCAGCGCAACGGTGGCGGCCAGGCTCTCTTTTTCTGCGGCCGCCGCGGACTGCGAGGCGGATTGAGCGGAGAATCCGCTTCCCACGATGGCGCCGACGGCGATGATGGCGCCGGCCACCAGCAGGCCGTTGTGCCCCCGGCCGCGACGCGTTTCCTGGTGGCGGGGGAACCCGTTGTCGGTGCCGATCACGGTTTTCGCACCGATCGGTGAGGTGTTTGAATCAGGGGTGGAACTGGGAAAAAGGTCGGACAGGGAGGAATACGAATCAGAGTTTGGCATAACTTTCACAGTGCGAAACGCTCGTGCGGCTGCGCTCGCGGTTCTTGTTCAACGTTCCACGGCCGGGGTCCCGGCCGGGCGAAGTTGCAAGACTGCCCGCGCTTTCTGTATAAATCCTCATTTACAGCTGGCAAAGTGCTGACAACGCGGGGTGGTGGGATTGTCTAAATGGCGATCTGGTGGGCGCGGATCCCAGTGTTCATGGTGCAATGGTCCGTGATGTCAACACGCGCCGCACCACCGCACCGCTTCGTCTATTCGTCCGACGGAGTCAACCTGGCAACCTACGAATTCGGTGATCAGAGCGCACCCACCGTTCTGGCCGTGCACGGCTTCGCCTCCAGCGCGCTCGCCAACTGGCACGTCACCGGCTGGACACGCGATCTCCTCCGCGCCGGCTTCCACGTGATCGCGATCGACCAGCGCGGGCACGGCCTGAGCGACAAACCCCGCTCCCCCGCCGACTACACGATGGAGGCTCTGGTCGACGACGTGCTTCAGGTGCTCGACGCCTACCTGCTCGACGAGGTCGCCTACGCCGGGTACTCCCTCGGCGCCCGCGTGGGCTGGCAGGCCGCCCGCGAGTTGGAGGGCCGCATCTCGCGGGCCGTGCTCGGCGGCATCCCCGACGGTGACCCCCTCAAACGTTTCAAGGTGACGGATGCCCGCGCTCACATCGAGCACGGAACCCAGGTCGACGACCGCCTCACCGGCGCGTACCTGACCATGGCGCGCGCGCTGCCCGGCAACGACCTCAAAGCTCTCGTGGCCCTCGTCGAGGGTATGCGCGGCGGTCCCCAGCCCGGGCCCGAGAACGCACCGGCGCAGCCCGTGCTCTTCGCCACCGGGAGCAAGGACGGTATCCTCGAGGCCTCGAAGGCGCTCGCCGCGGCCACGCCGAACGGCGGATTCTTCGAGATCCCCGGGCGCAACCACTTCAATGCCCCGACGTCGCGCGCGTTCCGGGACGCCGCGATCGAATTCTTCCGCGGCGGCAGCGTCGGCAGCGGGAGGGTCGAGGTCCCCCTGCTCTGCTAACCTGCGCTCATGGGGGCAAAGACTTTCGATCGCGGCGTCGGCGTCGTCATCGGGCTTGTGGCTGGAGGTGCAGCTGCCCTCCTCTGGTTTGTCGTCGCCGCCGGAACGCCGACGGCGGGCGAAATGCCCTCCCAAGGGCTGGTGCTCGGAATGTGGCGGGTGCTTTATGACTTGGCGGCACCGACGCCGCGGATCATCCTCGGCGCCGTCGCTCTGGCTTTCCTCTTCGCCGCAGGAATTGCAATGCTCGAACGAGGAACGTCCAGCAAGGCTCGTCGGTCCTTGAACCAGCGCACCACTCCCCTCTCGGCGGGAATCGTGATGGCACGAACGCGCGGAGTCTTCGCCGGCGCCGTCACCGTCACCGTTCTGGTGCCCGCGCACAACGAAGAGGCTTCGATCTTCGCGACACTCTCATCGCTGCTCGCCCAGTCGCACCGCCCGGAACGCGTCGTGGTCGTGGCGGATAACTGCACCGACGGGACCGTCGACATTGCCCGATCGCTGGGGGTGGAGATCTTCGAATCTCGCCGGAACACATTCAAGAAAGCCGGGGCGCTCAACCAGATCCTGAAGGTGCTCCTACCGGGCCAGGGCGACAACGACCTCATCATGGTCCTGGATGCCGACACACGTCTCGACGACGGCTTCCTGGAAGCCGCCGTCCGTCGCTTCACCAGCGATCGTGCGCTGATGGCGGTCGGCGGGTTGTTCTACGGCGAGGAAGGTTCCGGGCTACTCGGTCAGTTCCAGCGCAACGAGTACATTCGGTACTCCCGTGACATTCGCCGTCGCCGGGGCCACGTCTTCGTTCTCACGGGCACCGCTTCCCTATTCCGGCCCGTCGCCTTGCGTACGGTGGCTGAAAGTCGCGGCGACACGATTCCCGGTGCCAGCGGGGAGGTCTATGACACGGCTGCGCTCACGGAAGACAACGAGCTCACCATTGCCCTGAAGTCGCTGGGCGCGCTCATCATCTCTCCCTCGGAGTGCACGGTCGTCACCGAGGTAATGCCAACCGTTCGCACTCTGTGGGTGCAACGCCTGCGCTGGCAACGGGGCGCGTTGGAGAACATCGGGGCGTACGGCGTCTCACCGTCCACCTTCCGGTACTGGGCCCAGCAGTTGGGCCTGGGCTACAGCGTCATCGCGCTCAGCGCGTTCCTGCTGCTCGTGCTCGTGACGCTCCTGGCGATCGATTCGTGGGTTTGGTTTCCGTTCTGGCTGGGTCTCGGTCTCGTTTTCATCGCCGAACGTGTCGTGTCGGTCTGGGCGGGCGGCCTACGGGCACGCCTGCTGGCGCTCACGCTTTTCCCCGAGCTGATCTTCGATGTGTTCCTGGACGTCGTCTACGTCAAGGGGATCATCGACATCACCCTGGGCCGGCAGGCACAGTGGGGCCATGTCGTCAACTCCGCACCCCACGACGAACTGCGAAGGGTGGCCTGATCCATCGTGGTTGGTGCTCCCCACGCCCTGGTTCCGGTCGGAATCCTCCTTCCGTCAACGGTGCTTCAATCGGATGAATTCGCCATCCTTGCGGCGTTCGTCGCCATCAATACGGTCATGTTCGCCGCACTCGCGGTCGCGAAGATCCTCCCGAAGGTGCACCCCACGGATTGGTTTCGCGGACGCAACCGCCGGGCTGCAACCAGGAGCATCCATCCGGACGAACGCCTCTAGCGTTCGCACGCCGGAGCCCTCAGGCGGCCGCGGCCGCCTGAGGGCTCAGCGCAGCACGACGGTCGAGGTGGATCCCGGCGAGCATGCACCGCACTGAGCCGCCGGCGAGTTCGATCGTGGGCACGTCGAGCGGCAGGATCGTGCAGCTCTGCTCGATGATCCGGCGCTGCTGTGCGGACAGGCTGGCGAGGGCGCGGCGGGAGAGCGCCAGCATCCGACCGTTCCGGCCGTGCAGTTCGATGGCGTTGCCGGCGTAGTTGCGGATCTGGTCTCGGTCGAGGGCGAGCACCTGCCGGTCCTGCGAGGCCAGGCGCTCCACGACGTGGCTGCGCCGGGTGGGCGACTCGATCAGGTCGAGCCCGACCAGGGCGAAGTCCGTGGCGACGCACATCATGACGTTGGTGTGATAGATCGGGGTGCCGTTCTCGTCGGACGCGTCGAAGACGATGGGCTCGTAGCCGAAGTTGGTGCAGAACCGTTCGAGCGCGATCGGGTCGGCCCGCCGCGACCGCGCCACGTAGGCGATCCGCGCCGCATGGTCGAGCACCATCGCGCCGGTTCCCTCGAGGAAGACGTCGTCGAGTTCGAGCCCGGAATAGTCGACGACGTCCTGCACACGGTAGCGCTGCTTCAGCATCTCGACGATGTCGCCCCGGCGCTCGGTGCGCCGGTTCGGCGCGTGCATGGGATAGAGCGCCACGTGTCCCCCGGCGTGGGTCGAGATCCAGTTGTTGGGGAACACGCTGTCGGGGCGACCCGGTCCGTCGTCGTCGAACAGGTGCACCGCAATTCCTTGCCCCTCCAGGGTGCCGGCCACCTCGGTCACCTCGGCGTAGGCCGCCTCGGCCACCAGGGCCGCGTCATGCCCGGCATCCCTCGATTGAAAGGCGTTGTCGTGGGCCGTTTCCGGGTTCGGCGAGAAGAAATGCGGCCGGATGAGGACCACGGCCGACGGTGCCTGGACGGACACCGGGGTCAGACGAGTACGGGCGCGCCCGCGGTGACCAGTCCGAACAGGTCCTTCGGGTCGTCGGGGTCGGCGACGAGGTCGATGTCGGTGTAGAACGGGGTCCGGTCGACGGCATCCTGCAGGAAACGGAGTGCCGAGAAGTCCTCGATGGCGAAGCCGACGGAGTCGAAGACCGTGATCTGCTGGGCTGAGGTGCGCCCGGCAGCCTCTCCGAGAAGGACCTGCCAGATCTCGGTGACCGGGAAATCGGGGTGCATCTGCTGGATTTCACCCTCGATGCGGGTCTGCGCGGTGAACTCCACGAAGACGTCGGCGCGGTGCAGGATGTCCGCGTCGAGCTCGGTCTTGCCCGGGCAGTCGCCGCCGATGGCGTTGATGTGCACGCCGGGGGTGACCATGGCGTCGGTGAGCACGGTGGCGTTCGCCTTGTCCGCGGTGCAGGTGGTGATGATGTCGGCGCCGGTGACGGCATCCGTCGCCCCGGTGGCGACGACGATCTCAAAACCGAGCGGAGCCAGGTTGCGCACGAATTTGGCGATGGCGTCGGGGTCTGTGTCCCAGACGCGCAGCCGGTTGATGCCGAGAAGCCCGCGGAAGGCGAGCGCCTGGAACTCCGACTGCGTGCCGGTTCCGATCATGGCCATGGTGTGGGCGTCGGGGCGGGCCAGCGCCCGGGCGACCATGGCCGACGTCGCGGCGGTGCGGAAGGCCGTGAGCACGGTCATCTCGGACCAGAAGGTGGGGTAGCCGCTCTGCACGTCGGCGAGCACGCCGAACGCGGTCACGGTCTGCAGACCCCGCGACGGGTTCGACGGATGTCCGTTGACGTATTTGAAGCCGTAGGTGACGCCGTCGCTCGTGGGCATGAGCTCGATCACGCCGAGCGGAGAGTGGCTGGCCACGCGCGGCGCCTTGTCGAAGGTGGGCCAGCGGCGGAAGTCGCGCTCCAGGTACTCCACCATGTCGGTCAGGATGCGTTCCACACCCGTGTCGGCGGCCCAGCGGTTGATGTTTCCTACGTCTACAAAGCGCACCACGTGCGTCTCCCCTCGATCAGGGTTTCAACCTTATGCATGGGCGATGTGCGGTCACCATTTGTTTTCTGCCGCAATCTGACCAGAAGATCACACATTATGCACAAGGCATATATACACTATGAGCAATGTATCCCCTCGACGATCTCGACCGCCGCCTCCTGTCCGCCCTGCGCGTGAACGGTCGCGAGCCCGTGGCGAGCCTGGCTCGCGACCTCGGGGTGACCCGGTCCACCATCAACAGCCGGCTCAAGCGGCTGACCGATTCGGGCACAGTGGTGGGCTTCGGCGTGCGGATCCGGGAGGACCGAGACCCGAACTCCATTCGGGCGATCACCCTGATCGAGGTGGAGGGCCGCGCGATCACGAAGGTGATCCACGCGCTGCGCGGATTTCCCGAGGTGAAGGCCCTGCACTCGACCAACGGCGGCTGGGACCTGGTCGCCGAGCTGCGCACCGACACCCTGGCCGACTTCGACCGGCTGCTCGGGCAGGTGCGCTCGATCGAGGGCGTGCTGAACAGCGAGACGAGCCTGCTGCTCAGCTCGGTGTCTAGCGAAGATCTGCCGGGGACCCGCGGGCTGTCTCGGAACTGAGCCGACCTGCACCTCAACGCCTCACCCGCGCTACATTCATGGCAGCTTTTCGACGCCACGGCCTGGGGAGAGTGCAGACAATGGACCCACAAGACACAACCATTCTGGTCAGCGCGATCCTGCTGCTGGTCGACCTGGCCATCCGTATCGCGGCGCTCATCATCATTCCCCGCGATCGCAAACCGACGGCGGCGATGGCCTGGCTGCTGGCCATCTTCTTCATCCCCTTCGTGGGGATTTTCTTCTTCCTGCTGCTCGGGAGCCCCAAGCTGCCCCGGAAACGCCGGGAGAAGCAGCAGGAGATCAACACGATGATCTCCGACGCTGCCCCGACGACGGATCTCGTCTCCAACCGGGACTCCTGGCCGCCGTGGTTCGCCAGGGTGGTCGCGCTCAACCGCCACCTGGGCGCCGTGCCCATGGTGGGAGGCAACCACGCGGCACTGATCGGGGACTACAACGCCTCCATCGACGCGATGGCCGCCGACATCGACACCGCGCGGGAGTTCGTGCACGTGGAGTTCTACATCGTCTCGTTCGACGACACCACGAAGCACTTCTTCGCGGCCATGGAAACGGCCGTCAAGCGCGGCGTGCGGGTGCGGGTCCTGCTGGACCACGTGGCATCCATTCGCACCGTCGGCCACAAGGAGACGTTCGCCGAGCTGGACCGGATCGGAGCAGAGTGGACCTTCCTGCTCCCCGTGCAACCGTTCAAGGGCAAGTATCAGCGCCCCGACCTGCGCAACCACCGCAAGATCGTCGTCGTCGACGGCCGGGTGGCGTATATGGGCTCGCAGAATCTGATCGACCGCAGCTACCTCGCGGAGAGGAACCTCAAGCGCGGCCTGCAATGGCAGGAGCTGGTGACGCGGGTGACCGGGCCCGTGGTCGGCGGGATCAACGCGGTCTTCCTCTCGGACTGGTACAGCGAAACGGACGACCTCCTGAACGAACGCCTGCCTCCCGACACTGTGCTGAGGGACACATCCGCACAGGCGCTGGACTGCCAGGTCGTGCCCAGCGGCCCCGGCTTCGAGGGCGAGAACAACCTGCGTCTCTTTCTCGCGCTGCTGTACTCCGCGCAGGAGCGCATCATCATCACGAGCCCGTACTTCGTGCCGGACGAGGCGATGATGTATGCCATCACATCCTCACGCCAGAGGGGCCTCGACGTGCAGCTCTTCGTCTCTGAGATCGGCGACCAGGCGTCGGTGTACCACGCCCAGCGCTCCTACTACGGGGCGCTTCTGGAGGCGGGAGTGCGGATCTGGCTTTACCCGGCGCCGTACATTCTGCATTCCAAGCATTTCTCGATCGATGACGATGTGGCCGTGATCGGGTCGAGCAATATGGACATCCGTTCGTTCACCCTCAACCTCGAGGTCTCCCTGATGGTGCGCGGACGCACGTTCGTCGACCAGATGCGGGAGGTGGAGGCAGGCTACCGGGAGATCAGCCGGGAACTGACGCTTATGGACTGGAACAACGAGCCCCGCAGCAAGACCGTGCTCGACGGCCTCGCCCGGCTGACCTCGGCCCTGCAATAGCCTGCCTCCGCGTGTGACTAGTCTCGCGTGATCTTCCAGATGCCGTCGGCGAGGTCCTTGTCGGGGTGCTGCACCGAAGCGAACAGCTCCTTCGGGTTCTTGCCGAAGTAAATCCCGGTTGTCTCGGCACCTTCGTCCGTCAGGGAGGCGAAGAGTTCGACGTTGTCGGACGCTCCGTCGCGGTCGAGATCCTTGCCGGCCCGGAAGATGTCGCTGAAGCTGTTGTCTTCCGTGATCCAGAGGGCGCCGTCGGGACCCTCGGCCAGGTTGTCCGGGTTGTTGAACCCGCTGACCCCGGCGGCCTTGTCCTCGACCGGCACGTTCACGCCGGCCTCGACGAAGCTGCTGACGGTGAGCTTCGAGAGGTCGATCGCGACCACGCGCTCCTCGGAGGTGTTGGCCACGTAGAGGGTCTGGCCGATGATCTCGACGTCTTCCGGGCGGCCGAACTCGGTGGCGCCGACCTCGTTGGCCGCGGCATCCGCGTCGACCCGAACCTGCGCCTGGTCGAGGGCCACCCATTCGAAGGCGCCCACCTTCTCGGTGAAGGTGGCCGGGTTCCACTTCTGCGCGGCATCCGTCAGCCCGGTGATCTTGAGGGCGTGCAGCTGTCCCGTGGACAGGTCGCCGCGAACGGTCGGCACGAACTTGAAGATCGAGCCGCCGTTGAGCTCGTCGATGACGATGACCGAGCCGTCGGCCGCGACGTCGATGCCCTCGTGGCGGAGGGCGCCGAGCTCGGTGCGTTCCTCGATACGCTCGACCGTGGTCGGGTCGTTCTTCGCCAGGAACAGTTCGAAGACCTTGCCGCCGGTGGTCTCCTCCGTGACGAGCAGGCTGCCCCACGGGGTCCAGCGGATGCCGTCGAGCCGGTTCCAGTCCACGTTCTGCGCGATGAGACGGGTCGCACCGGTCTTCAGATCGGTCACGGCCACGGCGCCGTTCGCGCCGACCTCGTAGGTGTTGTAGAGGTAACGGCCGGCCTGGACACCGGTCTCGTTTTGCGTGTTCATGTCGTGCAGGTCGTCGACGCCGGGGTAGACGTCGAGCACGGTCTCGTCCTGAACGAGGGTCTGGGTGAAGCCCTCCGGAACCAGGTACGGCTGAGTCCAGTCGGTGCTGCCCATGCCGTAGGCGGAACCGGCGAGGGGCACGAAATCGAACGGACCGCTCGCGGCGAGCGCGGCGGGGGCGATGCCGACGACTGCGGTGGCAGTGGCCGTGGCGGTGATGGCAAAGACGGCGATCTTGTTACGCACGGTGCGACTCCTTCGTGAGGTGTGGGTGAATCGCCATCGACCGTATTCGAGCCGTCTGGCGGGCGGTGGTCGTTCGGTTTCCAGCGGGTGTCGGCCCGGTGAACACCCGGTGCCCCGGTCGCGGCGCGTAACAGAGACGGGAGGGCGCTAGGCGCTCGGTATTCTTGAGCGCATGAAGCTGACTGCACTCGCCACCCTGACCCTGATGGGGGCGCTGGTGTTGAGCGGATGCGCCACCGGCGTTCCCGAGACCGACGGCACCCCTGCCGCCTCCGCCACGGCCACGCCGGCTCCCGCCGACGGGTCCTGTGCCGGCGTGAGCGTCGTCGTCGACTTCGGCGCGCTCGACACCCCCGGCATCACGGACTGCGTCGACACCGGCGCGGCCGAGACGATCGCGGCGAGCACGGTTATGGAGACCTCCGGCGTGACGACCGAGGGCACCCTGGAGTGGGGTGACCAGGTGGTCTGCCGTGTCAATGACCGCCCGGCCGCCGACGAAACCATCGACGTGGCGGGCGAGCCCCCCTTCATCGAATCCTGCCAGTCCATGCCCGCCGCCGCCGCCTACTGGGCGCTCTGGATCAAGCCCACCGCCGACGCGGACTGGGAGTACGCCCAAAAGGGCCTCGGCAGCCTGGAGCTTGAGGCGGGCCAGTCCGTCGGACTCGTCTTCACGACCGGCACCGAGACGCCCACCCCCGGACGCTAGTGTTCCGCTTCCGGTTTGCTCCTCTGCGCGCGGCGGCGCTGCTCGCCGTGGCGTTCGTGGGCTTCCGGGTGCTCTACCGGGTGGCCTTCGGCGGGGCATCCGGTGGCGGCCTGCTGCTGCTCGACCTGCCGCGCCTGCCGCTCGGCGGGCCGTTTCACCACATCGCGCTGCTCGGACCCGTCACCACCGGAGGCCTCGCACAGGCGGCCCTGAGCGCGCTGCCCGTCGCCCTGGTGATTCTCGGGTTCGGGGTGCTCAACGCGCTCGTGGACGTGCGGCGCTTCTTCGCCCGCGGCGCCAACCGGGGCCCGCTCCGCGCCCTGTCGCGGTCACTGGTGATCGCCTGGGCGACGTTCCCGGCACTGATCGAATCGGTGCGCCGCGTGCGCACGGCCGGCACACTGCGCGGCGAACGGTCGACGCCGTCGTTGCTCGTGCCCGTCTTCGAACAGACCGTGGAGCGGGCGCTCTGCCTGGCCGCGTCGATGGAAGTGCGCGGGTTCGCCGCCACGCGGGCCGCCCCCGCCGTGTGCGCGAGGCCCGTGGTGATGACGGATGCCGCCCTCGGCTTCGAGGGCCCCGGCGGGGACGAGCACGCCTGGCATCTCGGGGGGCTCACCCTCGACCTGGCGCCCGGCACGCTGACGGTGATCGTCGGGTCGACCGGATCGGGCAAGACCAGCCTGCTGCACAGCATGAGCGGGCTCTTCCAACACTTCGACGACGGCCGCCAGCACGGATGGATCGAGGTGGGCGGCGCCGACCGCGCCGCCACTCCCCCGCGGGAAACGGCCGGCTTCGTCGGACTCGTCACCCAGAACGTGCGGCTCTCGTTCGTGGCCGAAACCGTGCAGGATGAGATCGGCTTCGCCCTCGCGGTGCGCGGCGTCGCCCCCCTGATCGTGGAACAGCGGGTGCACGAGGTGGCCGAGCTCCTGCAGATCTCCCACCTGCTCGGCCGCGGCATCGAAGCGCTCTCGGCCGGCGAGGCCAGTCTGGTGGCCATCGGCGCCGCCCTGATCAACCGGCCGATCCTGCTGCTCGTGGACGAGCCGCTGGCCGACCTCGACTCCCCGGCCCGGGAACGCGTGGTGCGGGTGCTCGAACGCCTGGCCCACCGGGCCCGGGTGTGCGTCGTGGTCGCCGAGCACAACACCCGGGAGTGGGTGGGCGCGGCGGATGCCTGGCTCGAGCTCCGTGGGGCGCGCGTGCATGCATTCGGCCCCGGCGAGCGGCCGCGTGCGCCGGCCGGGGCGGAGACTGCGGCGCTGCCGGGTGGGAGCACCGTGATCCTGGCCGCCGCCGCGCCTGTTGGACCGCTCGCGAGCATCCGTCACCTCACCGTTCTGCACGGGACCGAGCGTGTGGTCGACGACGTGTCGCTCGACCTCTCGGCCGGCGACCTGGTGGCACTGGCGGGGCGGAATGGCGCGGGCAAGAGCAGCCTGCTTCGCGCGATCGCGCTTTCGGCGGTGCGCGGGAGCGTGATCGTGGCCGGACGGGACGTGGCCGAGCTGCGCCCCCGTGATCGCCGCACGGCCGTGGCCCTGGTTCCGGAGAATTTCGACGACCTGCTCTTCGCCGTCACGGTGGCCGCGGAGTGCCGCCGGGCCGACCGCCGGCTGACGGCCGCGAGCGGGACCAGGACAGGGTCCGAGGCCGGGACCGCGGTGCGGTTCGCGACCCTGCTCGGGCTCGGCACCGTTCTGGAGGCGGCGCACCTGATGCGGCGGCATCCGCGTGACCTGTCGGCCGGCGAACGCCTCTGCCTGGTCATGGCCATCCAACTGGCCGCCGAGCCACGGGTGCTGCTGGTGGACGAACCGACGCGCGGCCTCGACCCGGGGGCCCGGATGCTGGTGGCCGCCGCGTTGCTCCGCGCGTCGAATGCCGCCACGGCGGTCATGTTCGCCACCCACGACCGCGACTTCGCCCGGTCCCTGGCGACGAGGACGGTCGTCCTGGCCGCCGGTCGTCTCCGGGCCGAACCGGAACCGGTGCGGCCATGAGGCGCACCGGTTGGACGGCCTGGGTGCTCGGCGGCGGCAGCCTCCTCGCCGCCGCGGGCTTCGCCTGGCCGTTCTTCGCCTCGGCGCTGCCCGAACACGCCCAGGCGGCCGCCCCGATCGTGGCCTTCGCCCTCGTGCCGGCCCTGATCGTGGCCCTCGCCCTGACCCTCGACCGGGAAATGTACACGGCCAAGACCGTGGCCCTGCTCGGGGTGCTCTCCGCCGTCGGCGCCGCGGTGCGGATCGCGGGCACCGGGGTGGGCGGGGTCGAGGCCGTCTTCATCCTGCTGATCCTGGCCGGGCGCGCCTACGGTGCCCGCTTCGGGTTCCTGCTCGGCCTGCTCACCATCGCGGTGTCCTCGGTCCTGTGGGGTGGGTTCGGCCCGTGGACCCCGTTCCAGATGTTCGCCTGCGGCTGGGTGGGAGCGGGGGCGGCGCTGCTGCCGCGCATCCGATCTGTCCGGCTCGAAATCGCGGCCCTGGCGGCCTACGGCATCGTGGCGTCGTACCTGTTCGGACTCGTCATGAATCTCTGGTTCTGGCCGTTCGCCGTGGGGTCGGGCACCGACATCTCCTATGCGGCGGCGGCCCCGTTCGGCGAGAACCTCGCATCCTTCGCCCTGTACACACTCGTGACCTCCACGCTCACCTGGGACACCGTGCGCGCCATCACCACCACGGCCGGGATCGTGCTGGTGGGCCCGGCTGCCCTGGCCGCGCTGCGCCGGGCGAAGCTGGGCCGGGCGAGCAGGCCGGCGCCAGCCAGAACCGCTACACCGAGAAGTACTTCGCTTCCGGGTGGTGGAACACGAACGCATCCGTCGACTGCTCCGGGTGCAGCTGCAGCTCCTCCGACAGGACCACGCCCATCCGCTCGGGCCTGAGCAGCCGGGCGACCTTGCGGCGGTCCTCCATCTCGGGGCAGGCCGGGTAGCCGAGCGAGAATCGGGCGCCGCGGTACTCGAGCTTGAACATGCCGGCCAGCTCGGCCGGGTCCTCGGCGCCCAGGCCGAGCTCTTCCCGCACCCGGGAGTGCCAGTATTCGGCGAGCGCCTCGGTGAGCTGCATGGTCAGCCCGTTCAGCTCCATGTAGTCGCGGTACCTGTTCTCGGCGAAGAGCTTCGCGGTGACCGTGTCGACGTTCGCGCCGGCCGTGACCAGCTGGAGGGCGACGACATCCGTCTGACCTGAACCGTGCGGCCTGACGAAGTCGGCCAGGCACAGGTGCCGGTCCCGGCGCTGGCGGGGGAAGGAGAAGCGCAGGCGCTCGCTCCCCACGGCGCCGCCCGAGCCGCCGTCGGGGGCGAGCAGGCCGGGCACGCCCAGCACGCCCGCGGGGTCGTCGCCGTGGTGCAGCACGACCAGGTCGTTTCCCTCGCTGTGGGCGGGGAAGTAGCCGTAGGCGACGGAGGCGTCGAGGATTCCCTCGCCGAGGATGCGGTCGAGCCAGTAGCGCAGCCGGGGCCGGCCCTCTGTCAGGGCCAGGTCCTGGTAGCTCCTGCCGTCGTCACCGCGGCCGGGCTTCAGACCCCACTGCCCCATGAACGTGGCCCGTTCGTCGAGGAACGCGGAGTACTCGGCCAGGGCGATCCCCTTGACGATGCGGGTGCCCCAGAACGGCGGCACGGGTACGGGGTTGTCGGTGGCCACATCCGAGCGGGCCGGCATGGCGCCCTGTTCGGTAACGGTGAGCAGGCTGCGCTTGTGGATGCGTTTCTTGAGCGGCGGCAGACCCACGGATGCCGGGTCGGCGCCCCGGGCGACGGCGACCAGCGGTTCCATCAGCGCCAGGCCCTCGAAGGCATCCCGCGCGTAGCGCACGGTTCCCTCGAACAGCTCGGCGAGGTCCTCCTCGACGTAGGCCCGGGTCAGGGCCGCGCCGCCGAGGATCACCGGCCACCGGCCGGCCAGCCCGCGACTGTTCAGCTCGAGCAGGTTCTCCTTCATCACCACGGTGGACTTGACGAGTAGCCCGCTCATGCCGATCACGTCTGCATTGTGTTCCTCGGCCGCCTGGATGATCTCGGTGATCGTCTTCTTGATGCCGATGTTGATCACGTCGTAGCCGTTGTTGGTCAGGATGATGTCGACCAGGTTCTTGCCGATGTCGTGCACGTCGCCGCGGACCGTGGCCAGCACCATCGTGCCCTTGCCGGCCGCCATGGTCTTCTCCATGTGGGGTTCCAGCAGCGCGACGGCGGTCTTCATCACCTCGGCCGACTGCAGCACGAACGGCAGCTGCATCTCGCCGCTGCCGAACCGGGCGCCCACCACCTGCATGCCGGCCAGGAGGTGCACGTTGACGATGTCGAGGGCGCTCTGCCCGCCGGCGCGCGCGAGGTCGAGGTCACCCTCGAGCCCCTTGGCCTCGCCGTCGATGATGCGGCGCTCGAGGCGTTCGCCCACCGGCAGGGCCGCGAGCTCGGCGGCGCGCTCGTCTTTCAGCGCGGCCGAGTCCACCCCGGCGAACAGGTCGAGCAGGGCCGCCAGCGGGTCGTAGCTGAGGTTGCCGTCGGCGTCGTATTCGCGGCGGTCCCAGACCAGGTCGAGCGCCACCTTGCGCCGGTCGTCCGGCACGGAGGCCAGCGGCACGATCTTGGCCGAGTTGACGATCGCGGAGTCGAGCCCGGCCTCGGTGGCCTCGTGCAGGAACACCGAGTTGAGCACCGACCGGGCCGCGGGGTTCAGGCCGAACGACACGTTCGAGACCCCGAGGGTGGTGTGGATGCCCGGGTAGAGGGCCTTGATCCGGCGGATCGCCTCGATCGTCTCGATCCCGTCCCGGCGGGTCTCCTCCTGGCCGGTGGCGATCGGGAAGGTGAGGGCGTCCACGATGATGTCCTCGACCCGCATGCCCCACTCATGCACGAGGGTCTCGACCAGCCGGGTGGCGATGCGCACCTTGTGCTCCGCGGTGCGGGCCTGGCCCTCCTCGTCGATGGTCAGGGCGATCACGGCGGCGCCGTGCTCCTTGACCAAGGGCATGATGCGGCCGAAGCGGGAGCCCAGGCCCTCACCGTCCTCGAAGTTGACGGAGTTGACGACCGGGCGGCCGCCGATGAGTTCCATGCCGGCCTGCAGCACCGCGGGCTCGGTGGAGTCGACGACGAGCGGCAGGGTGGAGGCGCTGGCGAGCCGGGAGACCACCTGGCGGATGTCGGCGACGCCGTCCCGTCCGACGTAGTCGATGCAGACGTCGAGCAGGTGGGCGCCGTCCCGCACCTGCGCGCGGGCGATGTCGACGCAGTCGTCCCAGCGTTCCTCGAGCATGGCGTCGCGGAACGCCCGGGACCCGTTGGCGTTGGTGCGTTCCCCGATCGCCAGGAACGCGGCGTCCTGGTCGAAGCTGACGTGCTGGTAGAGGCTGGCGACGCCGGGATCCTCCTCGATCCGACGGGCCAGAACGGGCGTGCCCCGGAGCCGGTCGACGACGGCTTTCAGATGCGCGGGGGTGGTGCCGCAGCATCCGCCGACCAGACCCAGGCCGAACTCCTTGACGAACTGCTCGTGCGCCGTGGCCAGCTGGTCGGGGGTGAGCGGGTAGCTCGCCCCGGTGGCGGTCAGCTGGGGCAGGCCGGCGTTCGGCATGCACATGACGGGAACGTGCGAGTACTTGGAGAGGTGGCGGAGGTGCTCGCTCATCTCGGTCGGTCCGGTGGCGCAGTTGAGGCCGATCGCGTCGATGCCGAGCGGCTCGAGGGCCGTGAGCGCCGCGCCGATCTCGCTGCCCATCAGCATGGTGCCGGTGGTCTCGACCGTGACCAGGGTGAAGATCGGCAGACGGATGCCCGTCTCCGCAATCGCCTGTTTGCACCCGTTCACGGCGGACTTGGTCTGCAGCAGGTCCTGGGAGGTCTCGATCAGGAAGGCATCGGCGCCGCCGCGGATGAGACCCCGCGCCTGCTCGGCGAAGGTCGCCTTGAGGTGCGCGTAGGTGGTGTGGCCGAGGCTCGGCAGTTTTGTGCCGGGGCCCATCGAGCCGAGCACCCAGCGCATGCGGCCGTCGCGGGCCTCGAAGGCGTCCACGCTCGTCCGGGCGATTTCCGCTCCCCGGCGGGCGAGCTCTTCGATGCGGTCTTCAATGTTGTAGTCGGAGAGGTTCGACCAGTTCGCGCCGAAGGTGTTGCTCTCCACCGCGTCGATGCCGGTCTCGAGGTAGGCATCGTGGATGGCCTCGATCATGTCGGGCCGGGTGACGTTCAGGATCTCGTTGCAGCCCTCGAGCTGCTGGTAGTCCTGGAGGGTGGGGTTGTGTTCCTGCAGCATGGTACCCATGGCGCCGTCGGCGATGACGACCCGCTTGGCCAGCGCGTCCAGCAGGGCCTGGGCGCGGACCGGGCGCACGGCGTCGGATTGCGTGGCGTCGTGTGCACGGGGTTCGCTCATCGGCCCAGCTTAACCGGGCCTCGCGCCGCGCAGCTCCGTGTTACGCGCCGTGGCCTCGGGCACGGCAGGGGACGCGACTGCGTCAGGCCGGCGAGCCGCCGGCGATCTCGTAGGACCACAGCTCGCTGCTGATGCCCACGGGCCGCGCCGGCGCCTCACCATCGGTGGGGGCGTCGCCGCGGTGACCCTGCGCGAAGGACGGCGAGGTCAGCCAGGCCTGGAAGGACTCTTCGTCGGCCCAGCGGGTGACGACCAGCCAGGTGCTGCGGTCATCCGTGGGCTTGAGCAGTTCGAAACCCTCGAAACCCGGTCGGTCGTCGACCGCACCGGCTCGGGCGGCGAACCGGCGGGCCAGCTCGTCGCCGTTGTCGCCGGGTACCGTGATGGCGTTGATTTTGATGATCGTCATGGGGTTTCTCCCTCTCGTGGATGCTCTGCCTGCTCCCCCCATGCTGTCACCCTCGGCTGCGGAGACCTCACCCTGCGGACGCTCGCCGACCGCGATGCCTATGCTGGGGGGACCATGCGACTCTTCCTGATCCGCCACGGCCAGACGCCCGCCAATGTGCTCGGCCAGCTCGACACCGCTCACCCCGGGCCCGGACTGACCGAGCTCGGCTCCCGGCAGGCCTCGGTGGTTCCGGATGCCCTGCGCCTCGAGTCCATCGACGCCATCTTCGCGTCGACGCTCGTGCGCACCCAGCTCACGGCAGGGCCGCTGGCGGCCGACCGGCGGCTCGACGTGCAGGTGGCCACCGGGCTGCACGAGATCGAAGCGGGGGCACTCGAGGGACGGAGCGACCGGGCATCCGTTCACACCTACTTTGAGACCGTTCTGGCCTGGGTCACCGGCGACCTCACGGCCAGAATGCCCGAAGGCCTGGACGGAAACAGCTTCTTCACCCGGTTCGACGCGGATATCGCCACGGCCGCCGCCGGTGCCGACACGGCGGCGGTGTTCAGCCACGGCGCCGCGATCCGCGTGTGGACCGCGGCCCGGGCCAACAATGTGTCACCCCTGTTCGCGGGCACGACCGATCTCGAGAACACGGGATTGGTCGAGTTGTCCGGCTCCCCCGAAGCCGGCTGGACCCTCGTATCGTGGGCCGGCCTCAGCGTGGGCGCACCCGGCGGACCGCAGCTGCTGGCGCTCTAGGTGTACTGAGCCATGACGTTGGCTCAGGGCACTGGGCCGCAGGAGCTACTCGACCAGGGCGTCGTCACGGTGCCCGTCCAGCACGATCGTGACCCAGTGCTTCTTGTTGAGGTGGTAGGCAATACTCGGCGAGGGCATCCGGTGTCATGCCTCAGACCTTGGTTCGGGGCCGTTCTCGGTAGCCGCTCCCCCTGAGCCGCTGGTCCGCGGGGCCACCGTGATCGCGGCGCGTTCGGTGACCGTCGGATGCAACGGATCACCGCCGTCAACAACTCCGGATACCCAGGTGAGCCTCAGCCCATCGGGAGTGTCTGAGAGGGTCGCCAGACAGTTGTCGAACCAGGGGCCGGTGATGCCCGACCAGCGGAAGGGCGGAGGAGGAACCCGCGCCGACCGGGACAGCAGCGCGCTCAGACGCGTGGACACCCCGTAGGACAGCACGGCGGAAAAGGATCGCAGCAGGATGGGCAGCGGGTTGCGAATCGGCGAACAGACGGCCTGGATGATGCGACTCCCCGAGGTTCTCTCCACCTCCGATACGTAGGAATAGTGCACGTCACCCGAGATGAACGTCACCGTCTGCGGGGCCGCGCCCCGGTTGCCGTCCGCGACGGCGGTGGAGATGTCCGCCACACGACGGAAGCTCCTCTGGAATGCAGCCCAATGCTCGAGGTCGAGGGCCTGGCGCAGGCGTTCACCCACGCGGGCGGCGAGCCTGCCCCAGGCTCCCTCGGAGATCGCCTCGTTCCAGGCTTCCAGATGGTGGAGTCCGGGCGGGAGCAGGAACGGTAGCGAGGTCGCCACCACCAGGTGCCGGAACCCGCCCTGCATCCGTTCGTCGAACCAGGCCGTCTCCTCCTCGTTCACCAGCGCACGCCGCCGGGGATCGAGTTCGCGCGCCGCACGGGAGTCGAGAACGATCAGCCGGTCCTCCCCGAAGTCACGGCAATAGCTCCACCGATAGGTGGTCGGCTCCCGGTCGCAGCGTTCGGCGAACCCGTCGAGCATCGCGCTGAGGTCGAGTTCTTCGGCGCCATCATGCGCCGCGATCGCCTGCCACACCTCGTCAGCGGCACGTTCCGCCGGGGAGAGATTGCCGAGGTGCTGGTAGACCCAGTACGAGGCCAACCCGGCAACGATCCGTCCGTGCCACCAGGTCGTGGCTTCCATCTCGCGTTTCCAGCTCAGTGACGAATTCCAGTCGTCGCGCACGTCGTGATCGTCGAAGATCATCGCGATGGGCACGGTGGACAGCAGCCACCGGTTGGCCTCGTCCGACCAGGCCAGGTTGTAGAGCTGCGCGTATTCCTCGAAATCCGCCAGCTCCTCGCCGGGAGGCGCCTTGATGTCACGACGGGCGCGGATGAAATCCTGCATCGCCGCACTGGTCAGGTCCGCGTAGACCTGATCGCCGAGGAACAGCATCAGCTGCGGCCAGGAGAGGCCGTCGTCGTCCGCCATCTGCAGCGCAAAGGCCCGGAGGGCATCCACCCCGTGCGTGCGGTTGCCCGCCCGGTCGTGGGGCACGCTGGTGCGGCAGGATCCGAAGGACAGCCGTAGGGGTGCTCCCGGCGTCAGCGTGGTGATGACGGAGGCCGGGTAGACCGAGTCGGCGGCGGGCCAGACCGCCGCCCCGTCGATGCACACGGTGTAGGGCGTGGCGGTGCCGGGGTGCAGGCCGTCCACGTGTACCAACGCGTAGTGGTGGCCGTGGACGGCGAAGGTGCGCGCCGTCCACGAACGGTTTCCGGCGTCGACCACGACGGATGCCGCATCCCGGGTCTCGACCCAGACACTCGCCGACACCGCGTCCACGTATCGCAACATGGGGCCCAGCACCAGAGGCGTAGTCGTCATGCTGTAGTTCTACCGCTCCGCCGCGTCTACCGCTCCCCCCGGTCTCCCCGCCCGAGGTCTCCCGCTTCAAGGACGAGGGCTACACGTGGTCGCGCCAGCTGTGCTGGGGCGCGTAGCCCAGCATCCGCCTGGCCTTGTCGATCGAGAGCAGGGTGTCGTTGTCGCCGACCTTCCGGAATTCCACGCCGGGGAAGACCTCGGCGGCCAGCTCGGCGTTGGGCCGGCTCATCACCGTGTCGGCGGCGGCGATGATGAACGCCTCGAAGCCCGGCTTCGCGTTCTCCAGGGCCCGCAGCACGGCCTGGGCGCCGTCACGGCCGTCGATGTAGCCCCACAGGTTCCACTTGCGCAGGGTGGCGTCGGCGTCGAAGGCGGGGAAGGCTGCGTAGTCCTCCGGGTCCTTCACGTTGGAGAAGCGCAGGGCCGTGATGCTGAGTTCGGGATCCCACCGGGTGAGCTGGATCGCCATCTGCTCCTCGAGGTGCTTCACCAGCGAGTACGTGCTCTCGGGGCGGGCCGGGTATTCCTCGTCCACCGGGATGTAGGGCGGGTCGATGTCGAACGGCAGGCCGAGCACGGTCTCGCTGGAGGCGTAGACCAGCTTCTTGATGCCCGCACGCCGGGCCGCCTGGAACACGTTGTAGGTGGAGAGGATGTTGTTGTGGAACGTGGCCACGTCGGGAACCAGGCCGGGGGCCGGAATCGCGCCCAGGTGAACGATGGCATCGAAGCCGCTGTGGCGGTCATCGATTCCGAGGACCGCGTCGACCACCTGGCCGTAGTCCTTGAGGTCCACGACGACCAGATCCGGGCTGCGGGCACCGTCGCGGTCGAGGTTCAGCACCTCGTGGCCCTCGGCGACGAGGTACTTCACGACCGTCCGGCCGAGTTTTCCGGTTCCACCGGTGACGACGATCTTCATGCGGGACTCCTCTTCGTGGGCGTTGCGTGTGGCTACTACTGAACAAGCGTACGACTGCGCTCCGGGTGCCGGCGCTCTCCCTGCACGTGCCACTCCGCGTGCCACGGCGCGTGCACAGCACGTGCACAGCGCGTGCACTAGCCTCCAGGCATGGAAACGTGGGATGTCGTCGTGGTCGGTGCCGGCGTGTGCGGGCTGACGATCGCCCGGCACCTGCAGGAGTACGGTCGGGCGGTCCTCCTCCTCGACAAGGGCTCGCGGCCGGGCGGGCGCCTCGGCGGCCGACCGCTCGGCGGCACGCTGCTGAACCCCTCCGTTGACACGGTTCGAAGCCACGACGACGAGGTCACCCGCGAGATCACCCGACGGACCGGCGCCCGGTTTGCGCCCGTGTTCGAAGGCCACGCGGACTGGATTTTCGACGTGCCCGTCGGCGACATCGCTACGAGGTGGGCGGCCGGGACGACGCTCATGCGCACGTTCGTCACCCACCTCGCCGTGAAGGATTCCGGACTCATCCACGTCGTGCCGCACGCCTCGGGGGCACCGTTCGTGGGCCGGGCGGTGGTGCTCACCGCGCCCGTTCCGCAGAGCGTGCAGATCCTCCGCAGTACTGGGCTCGCGGTGGCGCCCGGGCTGCTCGACGTGGTCTACGACAAGCGGGCCGTTCTGCTCTGTGTCGTCGATGGCGTCGTCGATGGCGTCGGGGGCGGTGTCGGGAGCGGTGTCGGGGAGGATAACCTCGGCATTCGTCCGGCCTCTGACGGGGTCATCGAGACGGTTCGAGTCAGGCACAGGGGCGATGCCCGTCGGGTGTGGCTCGAAGTCTTCGCGAGCCCTCTCTGGAGCGAGGCGACGTGGGATGCGGACGCCACGTTCTCGCAGGCCGCCCTGCTGGCCGAGCTGATCCGGCTCCGGCCCGGCCTGCGAGTCGTGGACTCGGAGCTGAAGCGCTGGCGGTACGCGAATGCGGTGGGTGCGGTTTCGGATGCCACGTTCTCCCGCAGCGAGGACCAGCCGGGCATTTTCGTGGCGGGAGACGGTTTCGGACAGCTGCAGGGGCATCCGTCGGGGGTCGCCCGGGCCGTGCGCTCCGGGCTGGACGTGGCCCGGGCCCTCGCCTAGCCCGCCTGGGCCCGGCACCCGCATCCGTCGCGGCGCACCTTGTAGAAGCAGGCGCACGTTCCAGGCTGCGCCCGCTTCCACACCCTGCGCCACGAGCCCCGTCACCAAGCCATGGGTCCCGAACTAGAGCAGCGCGCCCCACAACACCTGGCCGGCCAGCAGCGTGGTGCCGAGCGTGACCAGGGTGATCTGGACGATTTCCACGCGACCCGGATGCGCCCACGCACCGTCACCTCTCCGCCCGAGCCAGGCGTTGGCCCAGACCAGGGCCGCCACCGCGAGCAACGAGAGGGTGACGGTGCGCACGAAAAGTTCGGGGACGTCACCGAGGAGTCCGGCACCGATCTGGTAGAAGGCGATGATGCCCCACGGCACGATGCCCACCATGGCCCCGAAGACGAAGGGCCGGAGCGAGTCGCCGGCCGGTTCGCGTTCCTGCAGGGCAAGGAAGAGTGTCGCCCCCGCCGTGATGGCGTAGAGCGCCACCAGCGTGCCGACCTCCGTGACGCCGTTGAGCTGGGCGACGAGGAACACCGTGATCGCTGCGACCTGCGAATACTCGACCCAGCGCAGCGGGTTGCGTGCGGCGGCCAGGCCCCGCCGGTAGCTGCCGGCGAACACCGGGGTCACGGCGGTGAGACGCAAGAGAGCGGAGAAGGCGAGCAGGATGACGACGGCCACCCCGAGGTTCACGGAGGCCAGGTCGACAACGTGCGGTTCGGCCGTGGAACCCACCGGTCCGCCGGGGAAGCCGGCCGTGACCGGCAGCAGCACCGGGGCTTTCCGGACCAAAACGACCACGGAGACCAGAACGGCCTGCGCGAGAAGCACGAGGCCGGCGACGAGGTTCACGGCGCGCAGTCGGGTGAAGTGGGCATCCGTCACGGTGTTGTGGGATGCCGTCGTCATGCGTTCAGCGTAATGGTCAGGTTCCGCGGGCGGCTCGCGAAAACGCCAGAATGAAGGGGTGAGTGATGCCGGCAGCTTCGTGGACGCGACGCTGCAGGCGGAAGGGGATTCGTACCGGGCGGCGGCGGCGCAGCAGCGGCTGGGCAGCGACCTGCGGTTCTACGGCGCCTCGGTCGGCGCGGTGCGCGGCACGATCCGGGACGTCTCCCGCCGGCATCCCGGTCTGACGCACGACGAGATCACCGCGCTGAGTTCCGAGCTGTGGGCGGTGCCGGTGTTCGAGCGCCGGCTCGCGGCCGTCGTGCTGCTGCAATCGAACGTGCGGATGCTGGACAACTCCGATCTGACCCGGATCGAGGGGTTCGTGCGGAGTGCCGGCCTGCGCGAGCTGGTCGACCCACTCGCCGTCGATGTGGTGGCCCCGCTGCTGGCGCGTCTGGATGCGCCGGGCCGCGCCCGGGGCCAGGGCGTGCTGGATCGCTGGGCCGGAGACGGCGATCAGTGGGTGCGCCGGGCCGCCCTCCTGTGCTCATCCAGCGAGCGATGAGTCCTCCGGCACGGTGATGACGATCTTGCCGCGCGCGTGCACCTCGGCGAAGTGGCGGAGGGCCTCCGCCGTTTCCCTGAGTGGATAGGTCCGATCGATGGCGGGCGTCACGGCGCCGGCTTCGATGAGGGTGCGGAGTTCGTCCAGGGCGACCCGGCCTCGACCCGCGGTGAAGGTGCGCAGATTCTGGCTGATGAAGGGCGACAGGGTGAAGGCCCGCAGGATGCGACCCATCGGGCCGAGGACTCGGCCGCCGGCGCCGCTCGACAGCACGAGAGTGCCGCTGCGGGACAGTGCGCGCCGGAACTCGCTGAGCGAATGGTTGCCGATCAGGTCGAGAATCACGTCGTAGCGCTTCCCGCTGGTCGTGAAGTCCTCCCCCGTGTAGTCGACGACATGGTCGGCGCCGAGCGTTCGCACCAGCTCCGCATTCCGGGTGCTGCACACGGCGGTCACCTCGGCGCCGAGCACCTTCCCGAGCTGTACGGCAAACGTGCCGACCCCACCGGAGGCGCCGTTGATCAGGATCTTCTGCCCGCGCTGCACCCGTCCACCATCCCTGAGCCCCTGCAGTGCCGTCCTGGCCGACAGCGGCACGGTCGCAGCCTGCTCGAAGGAGAGGTTGGCCGGCTTGTGCGCCAGCATCTCCTCCGGAACGGCGGCGTACTCGGCGAAACCGCCCGCGTCGATCTCGGCGAAGACCTCGTCGCCCAGGCGGAATCGGGTGATGTTCGTGCCCACCGCGGTCACCACCCCGGCGACATCCTTGCCTCGAACCATCTCCCTGGGTTCCCTGAGACCGAAGGCCAGCCGGGCGATCAGCGGGCGGCCGGTCGTGTAGACCCAGTCGGCGTGGTTGACGGATGCCGCGCGCACGCGGATGAGCACCTCGTCGTCCGTGATCACCGGTTGGGCGACGTCCTCGAAATGCAGCACGTCGGCCGAGCCGTAGGCGTGCTGAACAATCGCCTTCATGGTTTGCGTCTGTGCTCGTTCGGTGTGGACGGCACTCTGGTTCGGTGTTTTCTTCGTAGTCGTCTTCATGGTCGTCTTGTTCATTGCCCCATGCCTTTCTGAGAGGAATCCGGATCAACCATACGGCGTAAGGTTGTTACCGAAGAAAGTACCATACGATGTAAGGTATGTATAGGTCAATAACGGAACGCGACCCATCGGAGGCACAGTGACTTCAACAACGACGACCACGACAGCCCGGGAGCCCGTCACGAGGGCCCGGGCCATCCAGGCCGCCGTGGCCCTCGCGGACGCCGACGGGATCGAGTCGCTCAGCATGCGCAAGCTGGCCCGGGACCTCGGGGTCGAGGCGATGTCGCTCTACTACCACGTCAAGAGCAAGGACGACATCCTCGACGGAATGATCGAGAGCGTCATCGACGAGATGGCCCTGCCTGCCGCCGATGCGGAGTGGAAGTCGGCCCTGGGCGAACGCGCGGAATCAGCGCGGAGAGTGCTGGGGAGGCATCCGTGGGCGATCAGCATGGTCGACCAGCGCACCACGCCGACGACGATGCGCCACCTCGACACCGTGATCGGATGTCTCCGACACGCCGGATTCTCCATCGCCATGGCCGCGCACGCGATGTCCCTCCTCGATAGCTACGTGCACGGATTCGCACTGCAGGAGGCGTCCCTTCCGCTCGACGAGTCCGGTGACATCGGCGCGACAACCGAAGACATCCTCGCCCAGCAGGGCATGACTGCGGCGTTCCCCCACCTCGCCGAAATGGGGGTCGAGCTGATCCTGCAGCCCGGGTACGCCTACGGAAACGAGTTCGCGTTCGGGCTCCGGGTGATCCTCGACGGTCTCGAGGCCGCCTTCACCGCCGAGGCTCGATCCCGGGCCTGAGCACCCTCGGTGTCAGAGCAGTGCCGGCGTCAGAGCCCCGGCAGCACCTGTTCCCGCACCTGCTTGCGCAGGATCTTGCCGAGCATCGAGCGGGGCATGTCCTCGATCGTGACGATCCGCCGCGGAATCTTGTAGGCGGCGAGGTGCTCGCGGCAGTGCGCCCGCAGGGCCTCCTCGTCCAGCTCCGTCCCGGGCTTCAGCTCGACCGCCGCGACGACCATTTCGCCGCCGCGTTCGAGCGTCTTGCCGACGACGGCCGCGTCGACGACATCCGTGTGCAGGCGCAGCGCCACCTCGACCTCCGAGGGCGAGACGTTGAAACCGCCGGTGATGATGAGCTCCTTGGCGCGGTCCACGATCGTGGTGAAGCCGTCTGCGTCGACGGTCACGATGTCGCCCGTGCGCAGCCAACCGTCCGGCAGGAGGGTCTTCGCGGTCTCCTCGGGGTTGTTCCAATAACCCTGGAAGACCTGCGGGCCCTTCAGCAGCAGCTCGCCGGGCTCGCCCTGGGCCACCGTGGTGGCGGGGTCGTCCAGGTCGACCACCTTCATCAGGGTGGAGGGGAAGGGCACGCCCACCGTGCCGGGCCGGCGGGTGGGGTGGAACGGGTTACCGAGAGCAACCGGCGACGTCTCCGTCATGCCGTAGCCCTCCACCAGCAACCCGCCCGACACCGACTCCCACAGTTCCACCACATGGTCGGGAAGGTTCATGGCACCCGAGATGCAGTATTTGCAGGAGCGCAGCGAGATCCCGCGTTCCTGGGCGGCCACCGCGGTGCGTTCGTAGATCGGCGGCACCGCGCAGTACACCGTCGCGGGCGACTTCTTCATGGCGTCGAGAATCAGGTTGGGGTCGAACTTGGGGAACAGCACGAGCAGGCCCTGCTTGCGGATGCCGTAGGTCAGGTAGAGGGTCATCCCGAAGGCGTGGAACATGGGCAGGATCGCGTAGAAGACCTCCTTGCGGTACTCGGCCCCGTGCATCCACGCCTCGCCCTGCAGGGCGTTGGAGTACAGATTGAAGTGGGTGAGCATGGCCCCCTTGGGCTGTCCCGTCGTGCCCGAGGTGTACTGGAGTGCCGCGAGATCGTCGACCGCCGGGCGCGGATGCTCGGGATCGATCGGGTCGTGGCTCAGCAGTTGCTTCCACGGGATCGTGCCCGGGGCCGGACCGGTGAGAGCCTCCCGGGATTCGCGCAGTTTCTTCACCGGCAGGTGCAGGGCGAGGCGCTTGACGGTCGGGAACGCCAGGAGCAGGTTCACGGAGACGATGTGGTCGATCTCGATGTCTTGCGGGAAGGCCCGAACGGATGGCACGGACTTGTCCCAGGCGATCACGATGCGGGCCTGGTGGTCCTCGAACTGGTGGCGGAGTTCCCGCGACGTGTAGAGCGGGTTGTGCTCCACCACCACGGCGCCCAGCCGCAGCACCGCGTAGAAGGCGACGACGTGCTGGGGGCAGTTCGGCAGGATCAGGGCCACCCGGTCGCCCGCACGCACGCCGAGGTGCCGCAGGCCTTCCGCCGCCCGGTCGACCTGGTCGCCGAGCTCGGTGTAGGTCGTGCGGCGCCCGAAGAATTCCAGCGCGGGGTGATCCCCGGCCTCGATTACGGACCGTTCGAGCATCGCGACGAGTGACTCCGTGGGGAGTTCGATTTCGGCCGGCACACCCGGCTGATAGTTCTGCACCCAGGGCTGCTGCTGCGTAATCGACATGCTCTTATCTTCTCGCACGAACGGGGGGCACTCTCCGATGGATTACCGTTGTAGTATGCACACCCCTGACACGACCCCCACGCAGAGCGCGGCAGACACTGCCCGCGAAACGAAAACCTTCGCCGACCTCGGGCTCAATGATGCGATGCTCAAGGCGCTCAAGGACGTCGGGTACGAAACTCCCTCCGCCATCCAGGCCGCCACCATTCCCCCGCTTCTCGCCGGGCGCGACGTCGTCGGCCTCGCCCAGACCGGAACCGGCAAGACGGCCGCGTTCGCGTTGCCGATCCTCTCGCGCCTCGACATGGCCCAGAAGACCCCGCAGGCACTCGTACTCTCCCCGACTCGTGAGCTCGCCCTGCAGGTGTGCGAGGCCTTCGAAAAGTACGCCGCCCACATGCGCGGCGTGCACGTGCTCCCCGTCTACGGCGGCCAGGGCTATGGCGTGCAGCTCTCCGCGCTGCGCCGTGGGGTGCATATCGTCGTCGGTACGCCCGGCCGCATCATGGACCACCTCGAGAAGGGCACGCTCGACCTGTCGCAGCTGAAGTACCTGGTGCTCGACGAGGCCGACGAGATGCTGAAGATGGGCTTCGCCGAGGACGTCGAGACGATTCTCGCCGACACCCCGGACGACAAGCAGGTCGCCCTGTTCTCGGCGACCATGCCGGCGCAGATCAGGCGGATCTCGAAGAAGTATCTCGACGACCCCGAAGAGATCACGATCAAGAACAAGACCACGACGTCGGCGAACACGACCCAGCGCTACCTGATGGTGTCGTATCCGCAGAAGGTCGACGCGCTCACCCGCATCCTCGAGGTGGAGAACTTCGAGGGCATGATCGTGTTCACCCGCACCAAGAATGAGACCGAGCTGCTCGCCGAGAAGCTGCGCGCGCGCGGCTACTCCGCGGCGGCCATCAACGGCGACGTGGCCCAGGTGCAGCGTGAGCGCACCGTCAACCAGCTCAAGTCCGGCAAGCTGGACATCCTGGTCGCAACGGATGTCGCCGCGCGCGGCCTCGACGTCGACCGCATCAGCCACGTCGTCAACTACGACATCCCGATCGACACCGAGTCGTATGTGCACCGCATCGGCCGCACCGGCCGCGCCGGCCGCAGCGGCGCGGCGATCAGCTTCGTCACGCCCCGCGAGCGCCACCTGCTCAACGCCATCGAGCGGGCGACCCGCCAGCCGCTGACGCAGATGCAGCTGCCGAGCTTCGAAGACGTCAACGTCACCCGCCTGGCACGCTTCGACGACGCCATCTCCGAGGCCCTCGGCCAGTCCGAACGGATCAGCGCCTTCCGCGACATCATCGGTCACTACGTCTCGCACCACGACGTGCCCGAAGCGGATGTCGCCGCGGCACTCGCGGTCGTCGCCCAGGGCGAGACTCCCCTGCTGCTCACCCAGGCGGATGCCCGAGCGCAGCGGCCCGAGCGCGCCGACCGCGGCGACCGTGCCGAGCGTGCCCGCGCCGACGCCGGTCGCGGTGACCGCCGTGACGACCGCGGCGAACGCGGCGAACGCGTTGAGCGGGTGGAACGACGCCCCCGCGACAACAACCGGGCGATGGCCTCGTACCGCATCGAGGTCGGCAAGCGCCACAAGGTGGAGCCGCGCCAGATCGTGGGTGCCCTCGCCAACGAGGGCGGCCTGAGCCGCGAAGACTTCGGTCACATCCAGATCAACCCGGAGTACTCGCTCGTCGAGCTGCCGGCCGACATGCCCGGCGACGTTCTGGACCGACTGACGAACACCCGCATCAGCGGCAAGCTGATCGAGATCCGCGCCGACGGTGGCGGACCGGTGCGTCGCGAGGGCCGCACCGAGCGCCCGCCGCGCCAGCCGCGCAGCTACTGAGCGCCCCACGGCATACCGGCGGCATCCGCCCTCCGGTATGCCGTGGGGCTATGCGGCTCCGGTGCAGCGTGCAATCGTCGTAGGCGAACCGATTGGTTCCTGACGAAGGAGACTGACATGTTCACCAGTTCCGAAGCCTTCAGTTCGTTTTCCGTGGACGACATCGACAAGGCGAAGCGCTTCTACGGCGAGACCCTCGGGCTCTCCGTCACGGAGGGCATGATGGGCAACCTCGAGGTTCGGCTCGGCAACGGCGCGCAGGTTTTCATCTATTTCAAACCCGACCATGTGCCGGCGACCTTCACCGTTCTCAACTTCATGACCGACGACGTCGAGAAGACCGTCGACGAGCTCAATGCCCGCGGCGTGACCACGAAGATCTACGGCGACGAGGATCTCGCCGATATGCCGCCCAACGACGAGAAGGGCATCATGCGCGACGACGAGCACAAGGCCCAGATCGCCTGGTTCACGGACCCGGCCGCCAACGTGCTCGCCGTGGTTGCGGCATCCGTGTAGCGGAGACTCACGGCGGGAGATTGTGATGCAATCTGCAATTGACAACCCGGAGGCCACCTGGGCCGAGCGCTGGTCTGAGAGCTGGGACGGCTTTTTCTCGAACTGGCTGGCGCCGCTGGAATCCCCCGGTCTGGCCATCCTCGGCCTGAGCCTGGCGGCTCTCGTTCTCGCCCGGCTCCTGGCATTCGTGCCGCTGATGTGGCGCGGCAAAACCAGCCAGCACGCCATCGACCGCCTGAAAGGCTGGGGACTGGGCCTGATTCTCGGCGGATCTGCGGTGTTCGTCCTGTTCGCGGGAGGCCCCGGTGTGGTGTGGGTGCTGGCCTATCCCGGTGCTCTGATGATGGTCGCCGGGATGGTCGGCTTTTCCCGAGGTCTGGCCACCGATCGGAAAATCTCCGTTGAGGTGCGCGATGAAGCCGGTCAACCCGCCGAGACTCGCACCCGGAACGTGATGGTCTTGTTGACGTCGCTTGCCGGGAGCCGGCCCAAGGGCCTCTACTTCGCGATCGGGAGCGATGTCGCGTTCCTCTCCGATTCCTCGCTGTCGGGCGTCGTGCCCAACCGGGTGCTGGCAGCGCTACAGGCCATCGCGACCTTCATGATCGGCAGCACCCCCTGGCGTCTGTCGGTGGATGCAACGAACCCGGACAATCTCGCCGTGAGCATGTCGCGGCACGGCCGCCAGATCGATGCGGCGACCATCAACCGCTCCGACCTGGGTCTGGCCCGCCTGGACGGCGGAGACACCGTCGACCTGGACAAGTTCGTGGCGGCATTCGCGCTGATGATCCTGTCTACGCAATATACGGATGTCGAGGGTCTGGCCGGCACCGGATCCTGGCGGTCCCTGGGTCTCCACTTCGTGGCCTCCACCGATCTTCGTGATGATGCCAGCGATGCCCGTGCCATCGCCATCCTGAGCCACGCGGTCGATCTGGACCCCGACAATCATCCGGCCAGCCTCATGCTGCAGTACCGCCTGCACCGGTACGGCACGGAGTTCGACGAACTCCGGCGCTACGCGGACTGGCTCAGCGTTGAGACGGCCCACCTCGAAGCGGAGCACTCCCCCACGCAGGATGCGGACTTCTCGTTGCACTACCACCGCGTGCTCCTGAACTACGTGATCACCGTCGAGAATCTGGTCTCCGTCACTGACCGGCCATCCGGCACCAGCACCAGCACGGATGCGATCCGTGCGCGGGAGAGCGCCCTGGAATTGGTGCGCCTGATCGACGCGGGGGCGGGCGAACGGAACATCGAACCGGGCGAGGTCTCCCTGCTGAAGCGAAAGATGCGTCTGGTGGCCGCCACCGGCTACGTTGCGCTCGGCGGGTCGCAGGATCTGCTCGAGATCGGCAGCCGCATCAAGGAGGCCGGCATTTCCGCGTCCCCGTGGGTGCGCTACGACCTGGGGTGCATGTTCCACGCTCAGAGCCAGGAGCAGACGGATCCGACGCGGAAGGCGGAACTGCGCGAGCTCGCACTGGGGCACCTCGAGTACGCGATGATCGCCCCGCGACCCCGGTCCTTCGTCTGGAAGGACCCGATGCTCACCCAGCTTCACGCCGATCCCCGCTTCCAAAAACTGGCCGGGAACCCCCGCACGGATTTCTGGGATCTGAACTCGCTGCAGCCGTACCGCACGCAGTTCGCCGACCTGGGGATCACCAGCCCGTTTCACCTGTCGACCCTCGTCGGAAGCAGGTCGGAACTCGGCGACTTCCTGGGGGCGGGGCGGCTGCAGACGCTGGCACTGTTGGGCATCTCGGAACTGGCGAACCGCGCGGAGGTGCTTTCGATGCTGCCCTGGTCCGAGGAGCTACTCAGCCGTTACCGGGTCGAGCTCGTGTCCGAGATCATCGCGGAGGGCATTCTCAGCGCCGCGGAACTCGGCAACCTCGGTGAGCAGGAGCGTGACCTGCTGAGCACCAAGGTCTTCCGCGCACTGGCGCGCCGGTACGACTTCGAGGAGTTCGACCTTCTGCAGGTGGCCGGTTGGGTCGACGCGCTGGTGCCCTGACGGCTCCTAGCGGACCCGCGGAGCCGGGAACAGCGGCTTGCAGGTCGTGCAGACCTCACCGTCCTGGTCCTGGTCCCGGTCGGAGACGGCACGGTGTTCGCTGCCCAGTCGCTCGAGCAGCGCCCACACCAGTAGCGCGACAGCGGCGACCGCGACGACCGGGCGAACGGCGTCGGAGATCAGCGGCACGGCCTCGCGCAGCTCGGTGGTGAGGTAGAACGCGATGAGCCCGAGCACGGGCCAGCGCACGTCACACCGGGTGGCTTCCCCGCCGATCGGGGCATCGAAGTAGCTGGCCACGACCAGGCCGATCAGCCCGGCCCCCACGACCGTGACCGCGTAGGCCCACGCGGCACCGGGGAACGCCAGCGACCCGTCGACGACGGCGACGGCGCCGGAGGCGAGGGTCAGCACGGCCAGCACCGCCGCGGCGATGCCGGCTGCGATCATCCGTCGCCGGCCGGGCCAGGTTCGCAGTTCGGTGAGCATTCCCGAAAGTCTCATAGTGCGACTGATTCCTTATTCGTGATTGTGCGTTGATACCCCATGGGGTATTTTATACCCATGAAACCCGAATCGACGAAGTCAGACGATCTGCGCAAGACCGTGAACCGGCTGAAGCGCGCCCAGGGGCAGCTCGCCGCGGTGATCGCCGCCGTCGAATCCGGCGCCGACTGCCGTGCGGTCGTCACCCAGCTCGCCGCCGTCTCCAGCGCCATCGACCGCGCCGGCTTCACGATCATCTCCTCCGCCATGAAGGAGTGCCTCACCGACCAGGGCGACACCGGGGACAAGAAGCCCCTCCGCGTGGAGGAACTCGAGAAACTGTTCCTGGCGCTGTCCTAGCCGACCAGGCTGTCCTAGCCGACCAGGGCGATGATCGCCTGAACGGCCACGTAGGCCGCGACGATCAGAACCAGAACGGCGAATCCGCGTTTCAGCACCGTGTCGGACAGCCCTCGGGCGAGCCGGCCGGCGATCAGGGACGCCGCCATGGCCGTCCCGGCGAACGCCGCGGTCACGGCCCAGTCGATCTGCACGTCACCCAGGTGCGCGGTGAACCCGGCGATCGAGTTGATGACGATGATGACCAGCGAGGTCCCCACGGTCACGCTCATCGGCAGGCCCAGCACCAGGGTGAGCGCGGGCACGATGAGAAACCCTCCTCCGACGCCGAGCAACCCGGTCAGGAAACCGACCACCGCGCCGGTGGCGAGGGCCCGGGGCAGGCAGCTGCGCCACCGAATCCCTCCGTCCGGCAGCGCGCACGGGCCGCCGGAAGCCCGGATCGGCATGAACATGCGGATGCCGGCGACGACCATGATCGCGGCAAAGATCAGGAGCAGAACTCCGGGGTCGAGCAGCCGGTTGACCATCGTGCCCAGGTAGGCGGTGGCCACGCCGGCGGAGCCGACGATGAGGGCCAGACGCCAGTTGACGCCACGACGAAGCCGCGGCAGCACGGCGACGGCGGAGGCCGCTCCGACCACGATCAGGGAGGTGGGGATCGCCTCATCCAGCGGAAGCCCGACGCCGTAGACGAGGGCCGGTACGGCGATGATCGCCCCGCCGCCGCCGACCAGGCCCAGCAGCGCCCCGACGATGATCCCCAGGGCTAGGGCCGCGACGATCACGGGTGCTGAGGCAGAACCGTGGGCAGCCGCTCAGCGGTCCACTCGAGCATGCCGCCCGTCATATTGATCGTGTCGAATCCAGCAGCCGTCAGATATTCCGCGGCGCTCGCGCTGCGGCGCCCGCTGCGGCAGACCAGGATCACGGGTTTCTTCGGGTCCAGGGCCGCGGTGTTCTCCGGAATCGTGCCGAGCGGAATGTGCCGGGCTCCGGCGATCATGCCGTCCAGAAGTTCCGGGGTCTCCCGGACATCGACGATTTGCGCCTCGGCCAGGCGGGTGAATACCTGCTGCGGGGTGAGTTCCATTATGAGTGCCTTTCGAGGGACAGGTTGGGGCGGAATCGTCCCCACAGAACCAGGAGGAGTCCGGTCAGCGCGAAAACGCCGAACAGAGCCCCTCCCAGGAACGTGAGGTCGACGGCCGCGAAGATTTCGAGGGTTCCGCCGCCGATTCCGAGGTCGGTGAGCATGGCCATGAGGCCCATCCCACCGACGAAGAAAGCGACGAAAACGGATACGCCGGTGACGATCAGATTGTAATAGACCTTCCGCAGCGGGTCGATGGATGCCCACTGGTAGACGTGGTTCATCAGGATTCCGTCTGCGCTGTCGAAGAGAGCCATGCCGGCCGTGAAGACGACGGGGAGGACCAGTGCCGCATACCAGGGCAGGCCCGGCGTGAGCACCCCGGCGAAGACGAAGAGGCTGATCGAGGCGGCGGTGTCGAGGCCGAGGCCGAAGAGCACTCCGATCGGCAGCATCTTCCAGGGCCGGTCGACGAGCCGGGACATCGGCCGAAGCAGCCGGTTGATCACGCCGCGGTTGTCCAGGTGCCCGTCGAGCTCGCTCTGCACGAAACGTCCGGCCCGCACGTCTCGAAGCACCTGTCGCAGCCCCTTCAGAGACGACAAGTTCAGCGCGCCCATCAGAATCAGGAAGATTCCGGAGACGGCAGCGCCCCACACGCCGGTGATCTGTCGAAGGGCGGAGCCGTCATCCGCGAGGCTGCCGGCGAAGGCGTTGATGCCGAGAACCAGCAGCACCACGGAGACCACGACGACGGAGGAATGCCCGAGGGCGAACCAGAAACCGACCGACACCGGGCGGCGGCCGGCGGCAACGAGGCGCCGGGTGGCGTTGTCGATCGCGACGATGTGGTCGGCGTCGAAGGCGTGCCGCACCCCCAGCAGGTAGGCGCTGACCGCCAGACCGAGCATCACCGCGGTGTTGCCGCCCGTGCGGGACAGCTGCGGCAACACCAGCAGGAACAGGGTCCCCCAGCCGATCAGGTGAAGGGCGACCACGGCCGCACCCATGCCGAGAAGACTTCGCTTCTCGGCTGGGTGGATCGCCGTCCGCTTCACCGACATGGGGTTAGACGGTCAGCTCGGCCAGGGTGAGTCCGGCGGCGGATGCCTCGTCGAAGTTGGCGTCGACGTGCACGACCTCACGCCCGGCGCGCTGAAGCAGGCTGGCGGCAACCCCGGCCCGGTAACCGGAACCGCAGTGCACCCAGATCTTGCCGGCCGGGATCTCGTCCAGCCGGGAAAGCAGCTCGTGCAACGGAACGCTCACCGCATCGAGCAGGTGGGAAGCGGCGAACTCGTCGGCGCGCCGCGTATCCAGCAGAACATCCTGCTCGGCCCGGCCCTCCAGCACCCCGGCCCAGCCCACGCGGGGGTACGAGGCGACCGGGGCATCCGGGGCCAGAGCGTGCGGCTCGGTGCCGATGGCGGCATCCGGTGAGTCGATGCCGATGCGCGACAGGTCACGGATGGCGTCCTCGACGTCTGCACGGTCACCCACCAGGGTGAGCTGCTCGTTCCAGGGCAGAACCCAGCCCAGGTAGGTGGTGAAGTTGGAACCGTTGCCGTATTCGAAGCTCACGGCACCCTGCAGGTGGTTGCTCGAGAATGCGACCCGGTTGCGCAGGTCGACGACCCACTCCCCCTCGGCCAGGCGTCGGGTGAGCTCGGCGGAGTCGAGGGACTCGGGCACCTGCAGGTTCGCGGGGCCGGGACCCTGAGTGTTCGCGGGGGCCATGTGCGCGTAGTACGAGGGGTACGCGGTGAGGTTGGCGATCAGGTCACGCACGAAGTGCTCCTCATCGGCGTCGGTCAGGGCGTGGTTCGCCGTGAGCTGTTCCCCGATGGTGGATGCTCCGGCGCCGGTGGCCGGGCCGCTGGAGCAGAAGGAACCGAACCCGTGGGTCGGGAAGAGCGCGGCCTCATGCTCGGCTTCGTGCACGAGCCTGCGCACCGAGGCGTACTGGTCGTGGGTGAGCCCGACCGTGTCGCTCGCGGCCACCAGGTCGGTGCGTCCGACCGAGCCGAACAGCAGGCTTCCGCCGGAGAAAACCGCCTCGGTCGTGCCGTCGCTGACGATGTAGGACACGTGCGTGTGGGTGTGGCCCGGCGTGGCCACCACGGTGACGGTCAGACCGCCGACGGGGATGACCTGGCCGTCGGTGACCGGCTCCCGCTCGAACGTGACGGGGTCGGCGGCGTTGACGAGGTATTTCGCACCGTGCACCCGGGCAAGCTCGAATCCGCCGGTCACATAGTCGTTGTGCAGGTGGGTCTCGGCAACGTGGGTGATGGTGACCCCGGCCTCGCGTGCCGCATTCTCCACCCGGTCGGTGTCGCGCTGCGGGTCGATGACGACCGCGACGGCGCCGTCGTGCACCAGGTAGCTGCGGTCTCCCAGCTGCGGGGTTTCGATAACGATAACGTCCATGGTTCGAAGTCCTCCAAGTCGTGTGCGAATGGAATTGCACGTTCATACGATACCCCCAGGGGTATCCGAACGCAACCCGTGCAGGCTTGACCAAAATACCCCATGGGGTATATTCTGGCGTCATGGCAACCATTGACACGACCGAGAAAACCTTCGACCAGACCATCACTGACAACTCCATCGTGCTGGTGGACTTCTGGGCCGCCTGGTGCGGCCCCTGCCGCATGTTCGCGCCCACCTTCACCGCCGCATCCGAGAAGCACCCCGACATCGCCTTCGTCAAGGTCGACACCGAGGCCGAGCCGAGCCTGGCCGCGGCCGCCGGCATCCGTTCGATCCCGACCCTGATGGCCTTCCGGGACAAGGTGCTCGTGTTCTCCCAGCCCGGCGCCTTGAACGCCTCCTCCCTGGAAGAGGTCATCACCGCCGTGCGGAACCTCGACATGGACGAGGTGCACGCCAGCATCGCGGCCCGTCAGGCCTCCGACCAGGCCTCCGTTTAGGGGCTCGGCAGGCGGATCGTGATCACGGTCCCCGTGCCCGGAGCGGATTCCGCCGTGATCGCTCCGCCGTGACTGGTGACGATTTCGCGCACCAGGGCCAGGCCAATCCCCGACCCCGCGACCTGCTCGGCCGCGCGGCCCCGCCACAAGCGATCGAAAATGTGCGGCAACTCGTCGGCCGGGATCCCGGGACCGCTGTCGGCGACCCGGAGCACCGCCTGGCGGTCTTCCGCAGTGACGCTCAGGTCTACCGTGTCGCCCGGGCGGCAATACCGGGCCGCGTTGGCCAGCAGGTTGCCGACGGCCTGGTGCAGACGGTCGGCATCCGCACGCACGTGGACGGATTGGCCCGCGTCGACCGTCATGTTCACATCCGCCGCCCGCAGCTCTGACTCGCGCACCGTCGACTCCTCCCGCACGATCTGCGCGAGGTCGACGGATGCGAGGTGCAGGGACAGGCCCGCCGTCTCGACCGCGGACAGTTCGGCCAGGTCGGCCACCACGCGTCCCAGCCGGAGGGACTGGTCGTGCAGTCCGGCCAGGCCTTCGGGGGTGGGCTGCACGAGTCCGTCGCGCATTTCCTCCAGTCCGGCCTGCAGCGCGGCCAGCGGGGTGCGCAGTTCGTGGGCCACGTCGGCCGTCATGTTGCGGCGATCCCGGTCCGAGCGGACCACGGCGTCGGCCATGTCGTTGAAGGCGACCGCCAGTTCGCCCAGCTCCCCCGGGGCCCGTTCGGTGGTGCGCGACTGCCGGTCGCCGGCCGTGAACGACTGGGCGGCATCCGTCATCGCCCGGATCGGCCGCACGAGCAGGCGCGTCACCAGCCAACTCGCGGCGAGCGCCACGATCAGGGCGACGACGGCGGCCACCGCGATCCAGGCCCAGGCCACGTCGATCACCCGGGTGCCGGCCGCGGGGCCGAAGTTGATCCGGACCGATCCGACCTCGCTGCCGTCGACCAGGATCGGCGTCGTGACGACGTTCTCGCTCGGGCCGGCCCCCTGGCCCGGCCCCTGACCCCCGCCCTGCCCGGTGGGGTTGCCACGGCCGGCCGCCCTCGACTGGAGCGCCTCCCCGTCGGCATCCAGCACGGCCACGCGGGCGGATGCCGCGTCACCGATCGCGATGACCCGGCTCAGGTCGGCCTGCTCCCAACCGCCGGCCTGCCGGTAGGCGTCGGCGGCCGCTGCCGCCGCCCGCGCCGCGATTTGCTCCCGGTCATTCTGCTGGGCGACCTGCACGCCCCGATCCACGCCGATCAGGGCGGCCCCGGAGAGCACGAGCACCGAGGAGACCGCGACCAGCACGAAGGCGAGCAGGAGGCGGCGCCCGAGGGCACCGAGCCCGAGACGGGGATGGGGATGGGGATGGGGATGGGGATGGGGATGGGGACCGACGGACCTCATCGGGCGTCGTCCTGGCGCAGGCCCAGCCGGTAACCGACGCCGAGCACGGTTTCCACCACGTCGGCGCCGTCGGCGCCCAACTTGCGCCGGAGGTTCTTGACGTGGGAGTCGATGGTGCGCTCGTAGCCCGCATACTCGTAGCCGCGCACCCGGTTGACCAGTTCGTAGCGCGAGTAGACCCGCCCGGGCGCGGCGGTCACCGCGGCCAGGAGTCCCCACTCGGTGGGCGTCAGATCGAGCAGAACGCCGTCGAGCCACGCCTTGTGTTCGCCCTCGTCGATCCGCAGCCGCTTGTTGCCGTAGGTCACCGGCCCGGTCACGGCCGGCATCCCGCTGTAGCGGTGCAGCACCGCCTGCACGCGCAGCACGACCTCGGCCGGGCTGAACGGCTTGGTGACGTAGTCGTCGGCGCCCAGTTCCAAACCGTGGATGCGATCGTCGGTCGAGCTGCGGGCGGTCAGCACGATGACCGGGAGGTTCCCCAGTGCGTGGATCTCGCGCAGGACATCCGTGCCGTCGATGTCGGGCAGACCGAGGTCGAGGATCACCAGATCGGCCGACGCCAGCAGTCGCAGGGCCTCGGCGCCGGACCCGGTGGTGAGCACGGAGAAACCAGCCCGCTCCAGATAGCGGCGCAGAACGTCACGAATGTCACGTTCGTCTTCGACTACCAGCACGTTGGCCATACTTCACCATAACGACGGAGGCCGGGCACGGATGTCTCCGCTCCCGTTCTCCATGCACTCTCCACACGCTCCGCAAGGCCCCTGCACCTCGGGGAGGCACCGTGTAATCAGCAAGAAGCACAAGCCGCACGAATTACCAGGTCAGGGAGCACACCATGAACAAGAAAACAATCGTCAGCTCGGCGATCACCACCGCGGCCGTCGTCGCCGCTCTCATCGCCACGCCGGCGCTCACCGCGACCGCACGCACCGTCGACGCCCCGGAGGTCGGTGCGTCCATGCACACCAGCCAGCCGTCCGCCCCGGGCGAAGGCACGCAGGGCGGCCGGTTGAACCACGGCAGTATGGGCCAGAATATCGGCGGCCAGAAAATGGGCGGCCAGAAAATGGGTGGCGGCACCGGACTCATCGACGTGGCCGGCGGCACCCTGACGGACGACCAGAAGGCAGAGCTTGCCGCGATGGCCGAAGAGGAGAAGCTCGCCCAGGACCTGTACGCCGCGTTCGACGCCCAGTACGACGCGATGGTCTTCACTCGCATCGCCAAGTCGGAATCCAGGCACCTGGATGCCGTACGCACCCTCCTCGAGCGGTATGAGTTGACCGACCCGACCGTGGGTCTGGAGGCCGGTGAGTTTGTGAGCGACGACACCCAGGCGCTCTACGACACCCTGCTCGCTGACGGCTCGGTCAGCCAGGATGCCGCCATGGAGGCCGGCCGCACGGTCGAGGAGACCGACATCGCCGATCTGACCACCGCGACCGCGGGCGTCACCGCCCCCGACGTGCTGAAGGTCTACGAGCGACTGCTGGCCGCTTCAGAGAAGCACCTCGCCGCCTTCGGCGGCTAAGGGCCGGAAGCAACAGCGAAGGGCACCCACGATTGTGGGTGCCCTTCGCTGTGCTGTGTGCTGTGTGCTGGTGCTCGCGCTACGGGGTCGTGACGACCGGGAGACCGGTGGAGACGGCGGCAGCGGACATGCCGCCGGCATCCGTCACCGAGGTGAATCCGAGTTCGGCCAGACGTGCCGCGGCGGCTGCCGAACGGTTGCCCGACTTGCAGTACACGACGTAGTCGCCGTCGGCCGGCAATGCCGACACCTGGCTGTCGAAGTCGGATGCCTGCACGTCGATGTTCATCGCACCTTCGAGGTGACCGGCGGCGTACTCCCCCGGGGTGCGCACGTCGATCACGACGGCGTCGGCCGAAATGGAGGACTGAGCGGCCGGGGCGGCCGGGGCGGAGCAGGCGGTGAGGCCGAACAGTGCGGCACCGGCCAGGACGAGTGCTGCGACGAGGTTTTTCATGCCTAGTTGCAGGTGCAGCGCTCAGCGCGCGGGACATTGGCCATGACGCTGTCGACGTGCTCGCCGCAGCCGGTCCAGGTGATCTTGCCGCAACGGTTACAACGAATGGGACTGCACATGGGTGGCTCCTTCTCGATTCAATGGAAATACCAATATACCCCCTAGGGTATCCAGAACGCCACCACGGGCCTCATTCCCGCTTTCCAGCACGGGCCGGCAAAGCCTAGATGCCGGCGGCGGTGAGGAATGCGCGCACTTCGGGAGGTGTCGGCACCCGGCCGGAGACGACGACCTTCTCGTTGATCACGAGGGCGGGAGTGCTCATCACGCCGTAGCCGACGATCGCGGCGTAGTCTTCGACCTTTTCGATGGTGGCGTCCAGGCCGAGCTCTTGGACGGCGGCCGTTGTGACCTTGGTGAGGGTTTTGCAGTTGCTGCAGCCAGGTCCGAGGATCTTGATGATCATGGGATGGTTCCTTTCGGGAGGGGTTCGGTGAGGAGGGGTTAGGCCAGGATGGCGTTGAAGAGGTAACCGACGGCGACGATGCCGAGGCCGGTGGTCGTGATGAAGATCGCGAGCAGCTGGGGTTTGAGCACTCGGCGCAGCAGGATCATTTCGGGCAGCGACAGGGCGACGACCGCCATCATGAAGGCCAGCAGGGTGCCCATCGGAAGGCCCTTGTCGTAGAGGGCGGCGACCAGGGGCATGATCCCGGCGGCGTTGGAGTACAGCGGGATGCCGATGAAGACCGCGATCAGCACGCCGAAGGGGTTGTCGGGGCCGGCGTAGGTGGTGAAGAACTCGGCGGGGGCCCAGCCGTGGATGAGGGCGCCGAGGCCGATGCCGACCAGCAGGTAGATCCAGATCTTCTTGATGATGGACTTGACCTCTTCGACGCCCATCTGCATCCGCTGCCCGAAGGTCAGCCCGAGGGAGGGGTCGATGGTCTCGCCGCCGAGTTTCACGTCGAAGACGAAGGGTTCCACCCACTTCTCGACGTGCAGGCGGCCGAGGATCCAGCCGGACACGATCGCGATCGCGAGGCCCGACACCACATAGAGGGCGGTGATCTGCCAGCCGAACAGGGTCAGCAGCAGACCGATGGCGATCTCATTGACCAGCGGGCTGGCGATCAGAAAGCTCATCGTGACGCCGATCGGCACGCCGGCGGCGACGAACCCGATGAAGGCAGGCACGGCGCTGCAGGAGCAGAACGGGGTGATCACCCCGAGGCCCGCGGCGAGGATATTGCCGACCCCTTCGCGCTTGCCGCCGAGGAAGGCGCGGGTGCGCTCGACACTCATGAAGGAGCGGAGCACGGTCGAGGCGAAGATGATGATGGCCAGAAGCAGCAGGATCTTCAGCGAGTCGTAGATGAAGAAGTGGATGGTCTCGGTCACCCGGCTCTCCGGGTCGAGGCCGAACGCGTCGTACAGCACCACGTCCCAGAGCCACTCGTTGACCCAGTAGACCAGGGCCCAGATCGCCACGCCCAAGGCCAGGATTCCGACCCGGCCACGAGTGGTGGTCGGTATCCGTTCGGCGATGCTCACAGCTGCTCCTTGACCGGGAACGACGAATCATTCGACGTTCATCTAATTACAAGTATCGTCACCTCTTTGATATGTGTCAAGAAGGTGACAGGATGTCCCTATGCCTAAAACGCTTCCGCTCCTCGAGGATGTATCGCCGATCTGCTGCGGCGCTCTGGGAAACAGCGCCACCCTCGACCTGGCTGATGCGATCGCGCTCGCGGTGCGCCTGAAGGCCCTGGCCGACCCGGTGCGCCTCCAACTGCTGGCCTACCTCCTGGCCCAGCCGAACCAGGAGGCCTGCACCTGCGATTTGGCCCCGGTCGTGAAACTGTCCGAGCCCACCGTCAGCCATCACCTCAAGAAGTTGCAGGCCAGCGGGATCCTGACCAAGGAGCGGCACGGGATGAGTGTGCATTACCGCGTCGTCCCCGAGGCCATCCATGCCATCGCCCGAACCCTGGACACGGGCGACTGGGCGCAACCGGTTCTCAATCTCGGGATTTCTTCTCAATCGTAGAAGAACTGCAAAAGTTCTGCCTCGAATCCCGGAGAAGACCTCTTGTTATTGCGGCAGTCTTCATGTAGCAGCCGATAACGGGCCGCCAAAACAGCCGTCCACGCTCTGCACAATTCAACGTCGAAGGAATGCACATGACCCTCTATCAAGACGACACCAAGGCCGTCGAAGTTCTCAAGAACGCGGCCGGGAGCAGCTGGGATGCGATCAACCCTGAGTCGGTCGCCCGCATGCGTTCACAGAACCGTTTCAAGACCGGCCTCGAAATCGCGCAGTACACCGCCGACATCATGCGCAAGGACATGGCGGAGTACGACGCGGACTCCTCCGTCTACACGCAGTCCCTCGGGGTCTGGCACGGCTTCATCGGCCAGCAGAAGATGATCTCGATCAAGAAGCACCTGAAGACCACGAACAAGCGCTACCTGTACCTGTCCGGCTGGATGGTCGCCGCCCTGCGGAGCGACTTCGGCCCGCTGCCCGACCAGTCCATGCACGAGAAGACGGCCGTTCCCGCGCTGGTCGAGGAGCTCTACACATTCCTCCGCCAGGCCGACGCCCGCGAGCTGGACCTGCTGTTCACCGCCCTGGACGGGGCCCGCTCGGCCGGCAACGACGCCAAGGCCGCGGACATCCAGGACCAGATCGACAACTACGAGACCCACGTCGTGCCGATCATCGCTGACATCGACGCCGGCTTCGGCAACCCCGAGGCGACGTACCTCCTCGCCAAGAAGATGATCGAGGCCGGCGCCTGCGCCATCCAGATCGAGAACCAGGTCTCGGACGAGAAGCAGTGCGGCCACCAGGACGGCAAGGTCACCGTCCCTCACGAGGACTTCATCGCGAAGATCAACGCCGTGCGGTACGCGTTCCTCGAGCTCGGGATCGACAACGGCATCATCGTCGCCCGCACCGACTCGCTCGGTGCCGGCCTGACGCAGAAGCTCGCCGTGACCTACCAGCCCGGAGACCTGGGCGACCAGTACAACTCCTTCCTCGACGTGGACGAGATCACCGAGGACGAGCTGGGCAACGGGGATGTCGTGATCAAGCGCGACGGCAAGCTGCTCCGCCCCAAGCGCCTCGCCAGCAACCTGTTCCAGTTCCGTCCGGGAACCGGTGAGGCCCGCTGCGTCCTCGACAGCATCACGTCGCTGCAGAACGGCGCGGACCTGCTCTGGATCGAGACGGAGAAGCCGCACGTCGCCCAGATCGCCGGAATGATGAACGAGGTACGCAAGGTCATCCCGAACGCCAAGCTGGTCTACAACAACAGCCCCTCGTTCAACTGGACCCTCAACTTCCGTCAGCAGGCGTACGACAACCTGCTCGCCGAGGGCAAGGACGTGTCGGCCTACGACCGCGCCAAGCTCATGAGCGTCACCTACGACGAGACCGAGCTCGCCCAGATCGCCGACGAGAGCATCCGCACCTTCCAGCGCGACGGCTCGGCCGAGGCCGGCATCTTCCACCACCTCATCACCCTGCCGACCTACCACACGGCCGCGCTGTCCACCGACGACCTGGCCAAGGGCTATTTCGCCGACCAGGGCATGCTCGCCTACGTGAAGGGCGTGCAGCGTCGCGAGATCCGCGAGGGGATCGCCACGGTCAAGCACCAGAACATGTCCGGCTCCGACATCGGTGACAACCACAAGGAGTACTTCGCCGGCGAGGCCGCGCTGAAGGCCGGCGGAACCAACAACACCATGAACCAGTTCGAAGAACCTGCCCTGAGCCACTAAAGCACTCAGCCACTAAAGCACTCAGCCACTAATTCGACATCTGCACAGGTCGTGACGAAGAAGCCCCAGTCTCCGGACTGGGGCTTCTTCGGTGTCCGGGTGAGCGGATGCCCACTGACCGAATCAGTTGCGTCTCCCGCCGAATCCCAGCAAGCTCTGGGCAGGGCCCTCCACCTTGACCGTCAGGCAGAGATCGTCCGGATCCTCTCCCGCAACGGCTTCCATCTGCTCGGCGAGGCGGGCGTCGACCCGCGCGAACTGAGCCTGCCAGCCGGACAACACAGGGCGGCCTGTGGATAACCAGATCAAATGCACATTGTGGTGGAACGGAGACGCCCGCCGCATCCGTCGCCGGGCCTGCCGAGTGCATCCGTTGCTGAGGTGCCACTGCGCCCTCGCGAGCCGGGCCGGAGGCTCGTGGCGCACCCTGTGGAAGCCGGCGTGCGTTCTAGCGTGCGCCCGCTGCCACAGGGTGCGCCGCGAACGCCTGAACGACGCCAGCACCACCATGCACACCCGACTGGCGGGAACCCACGGCGGGGAGCACTAGCACGCAGACGGATGGCGCGGCAACCCATAGGGGTCGCCGCGCCATCCGTCTGATCTGGCGTTCTAGTGCTTGAACGCGTCCTTGACGTTCTCGCCGGCCTTCTTCACGCTGGCGGAGCTCTGCTCGGCCCGGCCCTCGGCGACCTTGGAGTCGTCGTTGGTCGCCTTGCCGACCGTCTCGGTGGCCTTGCCCTTGAGGTCTTCAGCGGCGTTCTGGATCTTGTCGGATGCACTCATTGGACTCTCGATTCGCGTTGGTTTTACGTGGTCGGCATTCCAGCGCGGGTTCGCGCGTCGCCGTAGGACATACACCTCTAAGACGCATCGCGGACCCTGTTCGTCACGCGTGCACGCGAAATCGCGTATCCCGAGTCGAACGTGCGCCCGGGAGCGCGACCGCCCACCTATGCCCGCGCGGCGTGGTTGCCGATGCACGGTCCTGCGCGGCTCGCCCGACTATGCTGACCGTGGCGGCAGCGAGTTGCCAATGCGGAAGTGGCGGTGGCGGTGAAGGCTTCGGGGTTCGACCTGGATGCCCGGTTGCGGCGCTCCCCGTGGGTGTCACGGGCCTTGAACGCGGAGGCCGTCTACGGCACTGTGTTGGCCGCCGGTCTCATTTCCGCCTTCTCCCTATACAACCCCGGCCTGCCGGCCCTCATCGCCCGCACGGTGGGAACCGTCCTGGTCTTCTGGGGCGCGCATGTGTACGCCGAAATCGTCGGCAACCGTGAGATGAGCTGGCGGGAGGCGGTCCGTGAGGCGCTGCAACGCTCAGCCGGGCTGTTATGGGCACTCATTGTGCCGGTAGCCTGCCTGAGCGTCGCCGCACTCCTCGGGTGGTCGATGGATGCTGCCGTAGACCTCTCATTGTGGGCTGCGGTAGTCACCCTCGCGGTGCTGGGCTGGTGGGCTGCCCGGCAACGACAGGCCGGTATTCTCGCAAAGCTCGCCACCGCGGCCGGCACGGCGGGCATGGGCTTGGCGCTGATCGCACTCAAGGCGCTGGTGCACTGAGCGGGGCTCGACCACCGCGGGCGGCGCACCGATCAGGCGCTGTCGTCTTCGGCGAGCAGCGTGTCGATCTGCCCCATGGCCCCACGCATGCCCTCCTCCATGCCCATGTCGGACATCTGCTGCATCTGCTCCAGGTTCGCGAACGTCGAGACCGTGGTCATGCGGGTGCGTCCCTCGGTCTCCTCCAGGGTCACCACCGCCCGCACCGACCCCATCTCGGGAACCGGATCGCCGTTCTCGTCGGCGAAGCCGTCCTCGAATTCCAACCGGCGCGGCGGCGGCTGGATCAGCGTGGTCACCCACCAGCCGGGGCCCTTCTCGCCGTCCGGGCCGGTCATGTAGTAGTTCGACCGGCCGCCGGGCACGAAGTCGTGCCGCTCGAAGGTGGCCGGCCAGGTCGGCGGGCCCCACCAGCGTTCAAGCTGGCGCGGGTCCTCCCAGAGCTGCCAGACCCGCTCCGGGCTCCCGTCGAAACCGGCCACGAATGTGAGGGTGAGCGCCTCGGTGTCTTTGTGGGAACTGATGACGGTCATGATTTTCTCTCCTTATTCGTCTCTACCTGGTCTCAACAGGATGTCGCTGAATTCGCGACGCCGACAGCCCCCGCGGCATGTACAGACCGCTCTTAGTAGCCGACCACGCGGTGGCGCTGCGAGACCGCCGCCGCACCGTAGGGGTAGTCGGAGACGACCGGCGCACTCAGGGTGCCCAACCGTGCCAGGTGCTCAGCGCTCAGGTGCACGTCGGCGGCGGAGAGATTTTCCGCGAGCTGTTCCACGCTCCGTGCCCCGAGGATGACCGAGGTCACCGCCGGTTGCGCCTCGAGCCAGGCGAGGGACACCTGCGCGCTCGTGGCACCTACCTCGGATGCGATCTCGGCGACGGCGTCGATGATCCGCCAGGTGCGTTCCTGCTTATTGCGCGGTTCCCAGGCTTCCATCCCGCGCGCGGGGTCTTCGCCCAGGCGCGTGGCCCCGGTGGGATCCGTGTCGCGCTGGTACTTGCCCGACAACCATCCGCCGCCGAGGGGCGACCACGGCAGAAGCCCCAGGCCCGCGTCGAGGGCGGCCGGTACGATCTCCGATTCGATTTCGCGCACGAGGAGGCTGTATTGCGGTTGCAGGGTGACCGGCGGCGTGAAACCCAGCGCCCGTGCCACGTGCACGGCCTTCGTCAGCTGCCATCCCAGGAAGTTGGAGAAGCCGTAGTAGCCGATTTTTCCACTCCGGATGGCGTCGTCGAGGAAGCGCAGGGTTTCCTCCAGCGGCGTCACCGGGTCCCAGGCATGCAGTTGATACAGGTCGACGTGATCCGTGCCCAGCCGGCGCAGCGAGTCGTCGAGCGCCCGGATCAGGTGCCGGCGGCTGGTGCCCCGATCGTTCGGGCCGCTGCCCATCGGAAACCGGCCCTTGGTCGCGAGAACGATCTGCTCCCGCTCGGTCGGGTGAGCGGCCAGCCAGGTCCCGATCATCTCCTCCGAGACCCCGGAGCTGTAGACATCCGCTGTGTCGATGAAGGTGCCCCCCGCTTCCACATACGTGTTCAAGAGCGAGTGGGCCATCTTCTGGTCGGCTTCCGCACCGAAAGTCATGGTGCCGAGGGCGTAGGTCGAAACGACCGCGCCGCTGTTGCCGAGTGTGCGATAGTGCATCTGCGATTCCTATTCTATTTCGAGCTAGGGGCGCCACTTTTTTCAAGATGAAGCGCCCATGGCCTCGTTGTCTGCCAGAGTATGCTGCGGGCCGTCAGCGGTCGGGCGGACCGGCGACGGTGATGACGACACTTCCCACTTTCTGCCCGGTCTCGACATAGCGGTAGGCCGCCACGATGTCGTCCAGAGGATAGGTTCGATCGATCAGCGGCGTGAACTCTCCGGATTCGATCAGCCCTCTCAGATACACCACCATCTCGGTGGTCTGGGTCGGTATGGGGAACAGCACCTTCCTGCCGCGCTGGAGCGGCGCGAGGAGAGCCAGGAACGGGTTCTGGGCCCAGGGGCCCAGTTCCGTGGAGATGTAGATTCCGCGCGGTTTCAGGAGGCGCTTGCACTGGCCGAAAGAGCTCTTGCCGACCGCATCGAGGATCACGTCGTAGCGCTGGTCATCGAGAGTGAAATCCTGGACCGTGTAGTCGATGACCCGGTCGGCGCCCAGACCTCTGACCAGATCCATGCTGTTCGTGCCGCAGACGGCGGTCACCTGAGCACGGAGACTCTTCACCAACTGCACCGCCGCCGAGCCGATGGCTCCTGACGCACCATAGACGAGCACGTCCTGCCCGCTCCGAATCTTCGCCGCCCGGATTTGCACGAGGGCATAGTGCGCCCCCTCCGTGCTGGGAGCCGCCTCCGCATAGGTCAGATTCGCCGGCATGATCGCGATCGCGCCGTCCGCCGCAACCGTCAGGTACTCCGCGTGCGCACCGAACGGTCCCTCGTTGTAACCGAAGACCCGGTCGCCGACCGTGAAAGACGTGACACCGGTGCCGACCGCCTCGACGACTCCCGCGAACTCGCAGCCGAGCACGGTCATCCGTGGGGCGGTGAGCCCGGTGAAGAGTCTCATGAAGAAGGGATTCGCGGCCCGGTTGGCGCAGTCGGTGCGATTCACCGTGGTCGCGTGCACCTTCACGAGCACCTCGCCGTGCCCGGCGGTCGGTGTGCCGACGTCTGACACCCGAACCACGTCCGGAGGACCGTACTTCGTGTGAACCGCTGCCCTCATGGCTGGACCTCAGCCGGTTCGCGGCCGATCGGAACGGGCACCGCTCGTCACTTGAGAATGCGGATGAGCTTCTTGTTGGCGAACTCCGCGATGCCGAAGCGTCCCAGTTCCCGCCCGAAGCCGGACCTCTTCACTCCGCCGAAGGGAAGCTCGGCGCCGTCGAGGAGCGAGCCGTTGATGAAGACCATCCCGGCGTCGATCTGGTCCGCCACGCGCAGGGCCTGCTCCGGATCGGTCGTGAAGAGGTAGGAACCCAGGCCGTACGGGATGTCGTTGGCCACCTGCACGGCCTCGGCTTCGTTCGCCACGCGGTAGACGGCGGCGACCGGGCCGAAGAACTCTTCCCGGTAGGCGTCGCTCTGCGGGGACACGTCGGTGAGGACCGTCGGCGAGAAGAAGGCGCCCGTGCGACTTCCCCGCGCTGCGACGGTTGCACCCTGGGCCTCGGCTCGCTGGAGCTGTTCCTCGAGGCCTTCGGCGGCGCCGACGGATGACAGCGGGCCCAGCGTGGTCTCCGGCGACAGGGGATCTCCGGGCACATTGCCCGTCATCTTCGCCGTAAAGCTCGCCACGAAGGCGTCGAACAGGGCGTCGATCACGATGAAGCGTTTGGCCGCGTTGCAGGACTGGCCGGAGTTGTCGATGCGGGCGGCGACGGCGGCGTCGACGGCTTCCTCGAGGTCGTCCGTGCTGAGCAGGATGAACGGGTCGGATCCGCCGAGTTCGAGCACGACCTTCTTGAGGTTGCGGCCCGCGACCTCCGCGACGGCGGCTCCGGCCCCCTCCGAACCGGTCAGGGACACCCCGCAGACGCGGGGGTCCGGAATGATGATGTCGGAGATCTGAGCGCTGGATGCGTACAGGTTCTGGTACGCGCCCGCCGGGAAGCCGGCATCCGCGAAGATCGTCTCGATGGCGGCAGCGGATTCGGGGCACTGCGAGGCGTGCTTGAGCAGGATCGTGTTGCCGAGCACCAGGTTCGGGCCCGCGAACCGGGCGACCTGGTAGTAGGGGAAGTTCCACGGCATGATCCCGAGGAGCACCCCGAGGGAGGCGCTACGGATGAATGCCGAGCCCTCACCACCGAGCAGTTCGATCGGTTCGTCGGCGAGGAAGGCCTCGCCGTGGGTCGCATAGTAGGAGTAGATGTCGGCTGAGAAGTCGACCTCTCCGAGTGCCTGCTCGACGGGCTTGCCCATCTCACGCACGATGAGCTCGGCTAGGTGCTCGCGGCGCTCGGTGTGCAGGTCCGCGACACGCTGCATGAGGGCGGCACGCTCGGTCACCGACGTGCCACGGGAGAACTCGCTGTGGGCACGGTCTGCGGCCCCGATGGCGTCGGTCACCTCGGCATCCGTTGCCAGAGCAAAGCTTGCTCCGCTCGCCCCGGTGGCGGGGTTCGTGACTGTGTACTTGTTCATTATTTCTCCCCAAGCTTTCTTCGCTGACGCCGATCGAGAACGGACCGCTGCTGCGGGAGCAGGGGCGCGCTCGTGTCGTTACAGTCTGCCGCAGTCAGGGCATTTATTCTCAACGGAGGTTGTAATACTCCCGATGAACGTTCGGCGGCCTGACGCCGGACTGCTGCAGGCCCTTTTGAAAACCGTTCACGATTCCCTCGGGTCCGTCACTCTGGGGAGACTCCCCTGCAGCTGTAGCCGCAGCCCCTTCGGCACGAAGGGGCGCCAGCGCGGCGTGGTCGATCCCGGTGTACCACTGCTCCACCGACGGCAAGGTGCCGTTCAGCTGTCGGGTTTGACGACCCGGTCTTGATCCCACGGGGTCGCCCACCGGAGCTCCTCGAACATGCGCGACAGCACGATGGCGGTGAACCCCCACACCAGCTTGCCGCCGACGGTGAACGCCGGCGCCCGGTAGGTCCGGTTCCCGAACGCGTGGGCCGTGCTCACCCGGTTGACCGGGTCGAGCAGATCCGCCACGGGCATCCGGAACACCTCGAAAGTTTCATCGTGGTCGATGGCGGCCACCTGGGACGGGCGTGTCCACCACGCCGGCACGGGCGTGACGAGATGGTTACTCACCGGCACCGCCAGCGCCGGCAGGGTGCCGAGCGGTTCGAGCCCGGCCGGGTCGAGTCCCGTCTCCTCGACGGCCTCGCGCAGCGCCGCCGCGATCGGGCCGGCGTCGGATTCCTCCAGCCGGCCGCCCGGGAAGGCGATCTGCCCCGGGTGACTCCCGAGCGTCGCGGCCCGGCGCAACAGGAGCACATCCAGGTCACGGCTCACCTGCCGACTGCCGGGGCCCGGCGCGGGCGCCTGTGCGGGACTCGGTGGAAGTACGGAGTCGAGCACCCCGAAGAGCACGAGGACGGCGGCCCGGCGTGCGCTGGACGGGTCCGGCAACACGCGGGACAGACGTGAGAGGTCGGTGTTCCAGTCCAGGCCGCGCTCGCAGAGCGCCGCGAGCTCGGCGCGGGGATGATCAGCCACGCCGTGCACGCTACCAGCCCTCGCTCAGCACCTCATCGAGGCAGTCGACGAAGAAGTCCGCGCTCTCCCGGCTCAGGCACAGCGGCGGCTTGATCTTCAGCACATTCTGCCGCTCCGAGGCGGGCTGCACGATCACGCCGAGCTCCAGCATCCGTTCGCAGATCGCGGCGGTCTCGCTGGTCGCCGGCTCCCGGGTGTCCCGGTCGCGCACGAGTTCGACCCCCTGGTAGAGGCCCAGGCCGTGCACCGTTCCGATCAGCGGATGCCGCTCCGTGAGCTCGGCGAGCCGGCCCGAAAGGTGCCGGCCGACGGAATCCGCGTTCTGCTGGAGGGATTCGTCCCGGATCACGTCGAGCACCGCCAGGCCCGCGACGCAGCCGACCGGGCTGCCGCCGGCCGAGGAGAAAAAGTTGCCCTCCCCGGCCAGGGATTCGGCGACGTCGCGGCGGGTGAGCACCGCGCCGAGCGGGTAGCCGTTGCCCATCGCCTTGGCCACGGTGAGGATGTCGGGCACGACGCCCTGCTGCGCCGAACCCCAGAAGTGGCTGCCCAGACGGCCGTAGCCGACCTGAACCTCGTCGGCGATGCACAGCCCTCCACGGGCGCGGATCTGCTCGTAGACGAGCGCGAGGTAGCCCGCGGGCGGCATGACGCCGCCGGCGTTGCCCAGCACGGGTTCGGAGATGAAGGCGGCGAGGTCGGCGCCCGGGCCCGCCGCCTCGTCCATCAGCCGGGCCAGATCCGCCGCGTAGGCCTCTGCCGCCCCGGCGCCGCGGTGCCTGCCCCGATAGACGTTGGGGGCATCCACGATGTGCACCCAGCCGGGCCGGGAGGCCGCGGCGTGGGGGTTGTCGAACGCCGAGGTCGAAACCGCGTCGGAGGCCATCGTCCAGCCGTGGTACCCCTCGCGGAGGGCGACGACGTTGTTCCGGCCGGTGTGGATCCGGGCCAGGCGCAGGGCCAGGTCCACAGCCTCGCTGCCGCTGTTGACCAGCAGCACGGTGTCGAGGGACGGGTCCGGCGATGTGGCCACGATCCGTTCGCAGAGGTCGGCGAGCGCCGAGTAGAGAAACCGGGAGTTCGTGTTGAGCAGCGCCAGCTGAGCGCTCACGGCCCGGCCGAACCGGGGGTGGCTGTGCCCGATCACGGCCACGTTGTTGACCATGTCGACGTAGGAGCGGCCGCGCGTGTCGATCAGCAATTCCCGCCAGCCGCGTTCGATCTGCGGCGGCCGTTCGTAGTATTTCTCCTGCGCCGCGGCCATCACCGCGCCGCGCCGCGCCAGTTCGACCGCCGGATCGACGACGGATGCCTGCGGCGCCAGCCCGAGCCACCGCGCCGGGTCCGGAGCGAGGGTTGCCCACGCGGCGGCCCGGGAGCCCTGGGTGAAAAGTGGGGCGTGCAGCCCCCCGTGGGCGAGCTGCTGCACGGTCACCCGGCCGCTCGGGCTCGCCACGCCCAGGGCCTGCCCCGCGGCGACCGCGGCCCCCGGCGCGAGGCAGGGCGTGATCCCGCCGATGCGCAGCTCGCTACCGGCCAGGGTCAGCACCAGGGTGTCGCCGCCGACCGCGGTGACCGTGGCTCGCGCGGGTGCCACGATCGCCGAACCGGCCGGCAGGAAGACCTCGGTGAACAGGGCGAACGTGTCGGGTTCCCGGCGGGAGAGCGGCGGGGTTCGGGTGAGCCGGAACTGGCCGTAGGGGGCGACGGCGACGCTGTGCCGGGCGAGGGCGGCCTGCGCGAGGCGCCACTCGGCATCCGGTGCCTGCCAGAGGCCGTCGGCCAGCGCTGGGCTGGTCACGGAGAAGTCGAGCATCTCGTAGTCGCCGCCGGCGAGTGCGGGAATCAGCGGGAGGACGGTTTCGGCCTCGGCCTCGGCCGGGCGACGTTCGGCACCGGCGCGCGGTGGCCGGCCGAGCCCCTGCCGGATGGCCGCTTCCGCCTCCTCCCAGCCGATCGCGCTGGCGGCGGCGAACACCCGCCATTCGGCGTCCATCCGGTGCCGGGCATAGTCGTTGTCGGCATCGATCCGCACCTGCTGCTCGCCGCTGGCCACCAGCACCGCCCCGCGGAGAACGATCAGCGGCCAGAGCGCGACGATCTCGTCATCGGTCAGGGGAACGACCTCGTCGAAGGCGACGATCGCGTCGAGGGCCGCCAGCGGATTGCCTTGAACGTGGTGCAGAACGGATGCCGCGGTGACGGCCAGCTCCGCCACCAGCCATCCGGTTCCCAGGTCGCCGAAGTCGATGACCCCCTCGGGAATGTGATGGCCGTTCGGCAGCACGGCGCAGATCACGTTGTCGTCGGTGATGTCCCCGTGGATGGTCTGCAGCCGCAGTGCGGATGCCACGGTCGCCAGGCGCGCGGCGGCGCTGTCGGCGATGGCCGTCAACTGCGCCCGGGTGTCCTCCGCCGGCACCCAGTGCACCAGCAGGTCGATCACGGCTTTCGCGTTGCGCAGGTCCCACTGCAGCGTGCGGTCGAGCCCGTCGGCCGCGAAGCCCTGCAGGTGCAGCGCCGTGGTGCCCGAGAGCCGGCCGAGTGCCCTGACCACCGGCGGGGCCAGGTGGCCCTGCGACTCGAGCGAGGGGCCCTCGAGGAAGGTCAGCAGCCGAACCGGGAGAAGGGAGGCATCCGTTCCCCGCCACTGCTGGCGGCTGCTGCCGTCCACTCCGCGCACCGGCTGCGGCACCCGCATGCCGCGCGCGGCCAGGAACTCCATCACCGCGTCCTGCGCCGCCAGCTCCGTGGCGGAGAAGGCGGGGTTGTCGACCTTGAGCACGTGGCGCCGCGCTCCGTCACCGGGGCGCGCGCTGATCAGAAAGTTGCGATCCTGCTGGCTGCCGAGTTCGCGGGCCGTGCCCTCGATGCCGAAGAGCAGCGCCACCATGGATTCGGCGTCCGCCGCCGTGATGTCCGGGCGCACCAGCCCCTGGCCACTGAAGAAATCAAAACCGGGCACGTCGACGCTCCTCGCAGCTGGTGCAGTGAATCCTGACAGTTTGGCACCCGGGCTACCCGATACGTGCGCCCAACGCTCACTTCGCGCGCAACTCGGAGCCCGGCGGGCAGGGATGACATCATCAGGAGAGACAGCGTCGTCGTCACCGCCCGAGGGACGCGTGCGAACACTCGTGATTGCCGCGTGATGCCCGGGACCGAACAACGACCGAAAGCCGCCGCAGTGAACCACCCCGTAGAGCCCTCCGACATCCGTCTCATCGTTTCGGACATGGACGGCACGCTTCTCGACGACGAGGGCAACGTGCCGGACGCCTTCTGGCCTCTGCTCGATGACCTGCACCGGGCCGGAATCCTGTTCGTGCCGGCCAGCGGACGCCAGTACCAGACCCTGCACGGCATTTTCGGCGAGCACGAAGGACTCATCTACATCGCGGAAAACGGAACCAACGTGGTGCAGGGCGGCATCAGCCTCGACCTTGAACCCGTCGAGCCCCCGATCATCGCCCCCATCCTGGACTGGGTGCGCAGCACCGCCGCCACCGGAGCCGACCTGGGGATCGTCGTCTGCGGCGCCCGGAGCGCCTACATCGAGCGCAGCGACGAACGATTCGTGAGCCAGGTGCGCCGGTACTACAAAGCGGTCGAGGTCGTCACGGATGTGCGCGCGGCCGCCCTCGACGACGTGGTTCTGAAGCTGGCGATCTATGACCCCGCCTGCGCCGAGGCGCGAAGCGGACCGGCGCTGCGCGGCCTCGATCTTGCGGCGGCGGTCGTGGTCTCGGGCACGGACTGGGTCGATGTGATGCGCCGGGGAGCCAACAAGGGCCGGGCGCTGGAGCGGCTGCAGTTGCAGCTGGGAATCAGCCGGGCCCAGACGATGGCGTTCGGCGACTATCTCAACGACGCCGAGATGCTCGATGCCGCCGGGCACTCCTACGCCATGGCCAACGGCCACCCCGGCATCCGGGCGCGTGCCGTGCACCTTGCGCCCTCGAACTCGGAGGCCGGTGTGATCAGCAGCATCCGGGCTGCCCTGCCGCACCTGCAAACCGGGCGGGTGCACGCCCGGTAAGTCCCCGCCGGTTGATCTGGTCACGGACCGCCGGATGATATATGATCGCACGAAGCGATAATAGAACTGTGTGTTCGATTATCGAACACACAAGACAGAGACGTCCGTTCCACCCACGCAGAGCCCACAAAGAAGTGAGGAAGCCGTGCAGTTTCACCACCACGGATACGTGTCCACCGATCCGCGCATCCAGGACGCCGCGGGGGTCGGTCTGAATCGCCCCGACGAGCTCCCCGACAACGTCGACGTTCTCATCGTCGGAACCGGCCCGGCCGGCATGATCACCGCCGCCCAGCTCTCCCAGTTCCCGGGCATCACGACCCGCATCGTAGAGCGCCGCGGTGAGCGCCTCGCGATCGGGCAGGCCGACGGCATCCAGGCCCGCAGCGTCGAGACATTCCAGGCGTTCGGCTTCGCGGAGCGCATCATCGCCGAGGCGTACCGCATCACCGAGATGGCCTTCTGGACGCCGGATCCTGCCGACGTGACCCGCATCATCCGTTCGGCCCGTGCCGTGGACGACCCCACCGGCATCAGCGAATTCCCGCACCTCATCGTCAACCAGGCCCGCGTGCTCGACTACTTCGCCGAGGTGATGGCGAACTCGCCGACGCGGATGGAGCCCGATTTCGGCTTCGACTTCCGCAGTCTGGAGACCACCGACGAGGGCGAGTATCCCGTCACGGTGACGCTCGTGCACACGACCGGGGAGAGGAAGGGCCAGGAACGTATCGTTCACGCCAAGTACGTGGTGGGTGCCGACGGCGCCCGCAGTGGCGTGCGCGACTCCATCGGCGGCACGCTCGCCGGCGACCAGGCGTTCCACGCCTGGGGAGTGATGGACGTGCTCGCGGTCACCGACTTCCCGGACATCCGGATGAAGTGCGCGATCCAGTCCGAATCCGGTGGGAACATCCTGCTCATCCCGCGTGAGGGCGGGTATCTGTTCCGCATGTATGTGGATCTCGGCGAAGTCGCCGCCGACGACAACGGCGCCGTGCGCACGACGACGATCGAGGAGATCATCGCCAAGGCCAACGGCATCCTGCACCCGTACACCCTCGACGTGAAGAATGTCGCCTGGCACAGCGTGTACGAGGTCGCCCATCGTCTCACCGACCGGTTCGACGACCTCCTCCCCCACGAGATCGGCACACGCACTCCGCGGGTCTTCATCACCGGGGACGCCTGCCACACGCACAGCGCCAAGGCCGGCCAGGGCATGAACGTGTCGATGCAGGACGGCTTCAACCTGGCCTGGAAGCTCGGCTACGTGCTCGAGGGTCGCAGCCCCGAATCGCTGCTCGGCACCTACTCGGCCGAGCGTCAGGTGATCGCGAAGAACCTGATCGACTTCGACAAGACCTGGTCGACCCTGATGGCGACGAAGTCGGAGGACCTCGAGGTGCCGCTGGAGCAGTTCTACACTCAGACCGCCGAGTTCCCGTCCGGCTTCATGACGCAGTATCCGCCGTCGATGCTGATCGGTGAGGACACCCACCAGGGGCTCGCGACCGGGTTCCCGCTCGGCAAACGCTTCAAGTCCGCCCCGGTGGTGCGTGTCGGAGACGCCAACCCGGTGCAGCTCGGGCACCACCACCGCGCCGACGGCCGGTGGCGCGTATACGCGTTCGCGGATGCCGCGGCATCCGGTGCGCCTTCCGTTCTGACCGACTGGGCCGAGTGGATGCGCACGTCCCCCGAGTCGCCGCTGCTCGCGCACACCCCCGCCGGGGCCGACATCGACAGCGTCTTCGACATCAAGGTGGTGTACCAGCAGCCGCACACCGGCGTGGACGTCGGCCGGGTTCCGGGCGTTTTCCTGCCGATAACCGGCCCGTACGAGCTGATCGACTACGAGAAGCTCTATGCGACCGACCCGGAGCACGACATCTTCGAGCTGCGCGGGATCGACCGCGGTGGCGCCGTCGTGGTGGTGCGCCCGGACATGTACGTGGCGACGGTTCTGCCCCTGACCGCGACCGCGGAGCTGGCGGCCTTCTTCCGGCAGATGCTGCTGGTGCGGTAGGCGCTGGTGCGGTAGGCGCGCGTGCGGTAACTTCCTGGTGCGGGCCACTCCCGGCCGCGAGAGCGGGTGAATCGTCGCTTTGAGCTGCGCTAAGCGACGATTCACCCGCTCTCGCGGCGTGCTACTCGGCGGACGGGCGCTGACGCTGCTTCTTGGTGGCCGACCGCTGCTGCTTCGCGGCGAGGTGCCGCCGGCCCGAGCCTCGGGTGGGTTTGGTCGGCCGGCGCGGGGCCGCGTCGGGAGCCAGGCCCGCAGCCACGAGGTCGGCCAGCTTGGCCAGTGCGAGCTCGCGGTTCCGCAGTTGGGAGCGCCGCTCCGAGGCGGTCACGGTGATCACCCCGTCGACGAGGCGTTTGGCGAGGCGGGTGAGCAGGCGCATCCGCTGGTCGTCGGAGAGCTTTGCCGAGTCGGCGACGTTCCAGAACAGCTCGACACGGCTGTCGGAGGTGTTGACGTGCTGGCCGCCCGGCCCCGACGACCGCGAGAATCGCCAGCCGAGTTCGCGGTCGGGAATGGTGAGCGCGGGCGACACCTCCAGATCCATGCACTCAGCGTGCCACGATCCGGGCGACAGCATCGGCCAAAGCGTGCCGTTGGTCGAACCGTTCGAGACCCGAGACCCCGGCGAGCCGAACCCGGGAACTCACGTCGACGCCGGTCGAGCCTGTCGAGACCCGAGACCCCGGCGAGCCGAACCCGGGAACT
>NZ_SOGN01000058.1 GCF_004403395.1 Cryobacterium cheniae | reverse complement strand
GGACGAGGTCCATGATGGGCATTCCGCGGCCGGAGTAGTGTTTGGCGATGCTCACCACGAGGCGCAGGTTGGCTTCGATGAAGTGATTCTTCGCGCGGCGGCCGTCATGGGCGAGCCAGGCCAGCTCGCGGGCCAGGGACGGGTCGTCGACTCCGCGGGACAACTTCTCGGCGGCGAAGAGCCCGACTTCGATGCGCTGGGCGAGGGTCACCTCGTCGACGGCGCGAAGCAGGGGGCCTCTGCCGATGCGACGCAGGTAGTCGCCGAAGGCATCCGTCGATGCGCTGTAACGCGCGGGTGCGGTCGAGGGGGCGGAGGTGGATGCCGCTCGGGGCAGGGGCCGGCCAGACGCGGATTCCGGTCCTGAACCCGCATGCTCCGGAGGCTGGGTCTCTTGCTCGACCGTGCTCATCGCAGCGCCACCCTGGTGGGTGCCGGGCGGAGGGCGAGACTCGCCGCGGCGCGATCGAAGGAGGAGAAGTACGACCGCTCGCGGGGCCGGCCGAAGTCGGTCACTTCGAAGGCGTCGTCCACGCGCTGGATGAAGCCGACGAGGGCCGCCGGGTCGCCGTCAGCGATCATCCGGTCGCTGATGCGCCATTCAGTGGAGGAGAGGGCGTTGATCCCGATGTCTCGACCGGGTGGGGGAGGGTTCTGCGTGAACTGAGTCTGTAGCCCGGCTTCGCGGATCGGTTTTCGGGTGCCGGTGTCGGCCATGACAACCTCCGAGTCTTTCTCAAGACACCAGTACACAGGGTGAAAACCAAGGCCTCAAGGGGCTTGACTTTGCCGCTTGAAAGGGGGGTGGTCCAGTGCCCCCGCGGGGCTCCGGGCGAGCCGCATTCCGCCGCCGTGGGCCCGCGTAGGCTGGGTGCATGATCGAACAGGTTTCCGAAATCTTCGACCCGACCCAGTGGCGGGAGGTCGCGGGCTTCGACCGCCTCACCGACGTCACCTACCACCACGACGTGACCGGGAGGATCGCCCGGGTGGCGTTCAACCGGCCCGAGGTGCGGAACGCGTTCCGCCCGCACACCGTTGACGAGCTCCACGCCGCCCTCGAGGACGCGCGCGTCAACCCGCGCATCGGGGTGGTGCTCCTGACCGGCAACGGGCCCAGCCCGAAAGACGGCGGCTGGGCGTTCTGCTCGGGCGGGGACCAGCGCATCCGTGGCCGGGACGGCTACAAGTACGCCGAGGGCGAGACGGCGTCCGGGATCGACAAGGCCAGGGGCGGGCGACTGCACATCCTCGAAGTGCAGCGGCTGATCCGGTTCATGCCCAAGGTCGTCATCGCGGTCATCCCGGGCTGGGCGGCCGGCGGCGGGCACTCCCTGCATGTGGTCTGCGACCTCAGTATCGCCAGCGCCGAGCACGGCAAGTTCAAGCAGACGGATGCCGACGTCGGCTCCTTCGACGCCGGCTACGGCAGCGCCTACTTCGCCCGCCAGGTGGGGCAGAAGACCGCCCGGGAGGTGTTCTTCCTGGCCCGCGAGTACTCCGCTCAGCGCGCCCTCGAGATGGGTGCCGTGAATGCCGTCGTGCCGCACGCCGAACTCGAGGTGGAGGCGCTGGACTGGGCACGCACCATCCTGACCAAGTCGCCCACCGCCATCCGGATGCTGAAATTCGCCTTCAACGCCGTGGACGACGGTCTGGTCGGCCAGCAGGTGTTCGCCGGGGAGGCCACCCGACTGGCCTACGGCACCGACGAGGCGGTCGAGGGGCGCGACGCGTTCCTGGAGAAGCGCGACCCCGACTGGGGTCCCTACGACTGGCAGTTCTAGGCGACCATGACCCGGCGGCTGAGGGTGGTGCCGGTCGGTGACCCGCTCGACCTGATGACACCGTTGCGCCTCGCGCTGGCCAACACGGGCGACGCCGTGCTGCCCGTGCCCGACCGGCCCGTGCCCGACCAGCCGGGGGCGGCCCCGCGGCCCGGCCTGACGCGCGTGCCCCGGCAGGTGGCCGTGGTGATCGAGACGTCCGGGTCGACGGATGTGCCCAAGCGCGTGATGCTCAGCACCGACGCCCTGCTCAGCAGCGCCGCCGCGTCCAGCGTCTGCCTCGGCGGCCCCGGGCAGTGGCTGCTGGCCCTGCCCGTGCACTACATCGCCGGGGTGCAGGTGCTCGTGCGCTCGATCGCGGCCGACACCATCCCCGTCGTGCTGCCGGGCGGCCACTTCGACCCGGCCGTGTTCGCGACCGGGGCCGAGCGCCTCACCGAGCCGCTGCGGCTCACCGCCCTGGTCCCGGTGCAGCTGGCCCGACTGGTCGCCGCCGCCGCGGACGACCGTCACCTGCTGGCCCTGCTGCGCCGCTTCGACGGAATCCTCGTCGGCGGCCAGGCGCTGCCGCCGCAGCTCGCCGAGCGGGCCTTCGCCCTCGACCTGCGGATCGTCGCCACCTACGGCTCGTCGGAAACCTCGGGCGGGTGCGTCTACAACGGCACGCCGATCGGCAATACCCGGGTGCGCGTGGTCGACGGGCAGCTGGAGATCGCGGGCTCGGTGCTCGCCGAGGGCTATCTGGGTGACCCCGTGCGCACCAGGGACCGCTTCATCGACGTGCACGGAGAACGCTGGTACCGCACCGGCGACCTGGGCGAAGTGGATGCCGCGACGGGCCTGCGTGTGCTCGGGCGCGCCGACAATGTGATCATCTCCGGCGGCGAGAAGGTGTCGCTCGACGCGGTCGAGCGGGTCGTGCGGTCGTTGCCGGGCCTCGGCCAGTCCCTGGTGGTCGCTCGATCCGATCTCACCTGGGGCCAGGTCCCGGTGCTGGTCGTGCCGGGGGCACCCGGAGATGCCGGCCTTCCGGCGGACACCCTCGAGCGAATCGGGGAAGCCGTCGCATCCGTGCTGGGCAAGGCGGCCAGGCCCGCGCGCCTCGTTCGGGTCGCGTCGATCCCGCAGCTTTCCACGGGTAAACCCGACCGCCGGGAGCTGGCCCGGATGCTCGCAGATCTCTGAGTTGCCGAGCTGCCGAGCTACCGAGCCACCGGCACGTACTATGAATGCGTGGCACACGGAGCGCGGCCGGTCAGGCCCTCACAACAGCGATTGAACCCCTCGGCATCGACGAATTCGGCGGCCCGGAACCGGAAGTCGGGCAACCCGGCACGGCGGAATGCCCCCGCGGGCCGTGGCTCGGCCGTGGCCGCGCCGGCCACGGCGGGCGACTGGGTCTCCGGGGCGCGCCTGCGCACGCTTCCGCTGGCGATCGCCCCGGTGGCCCTCGGGACGGGCGCCGCGATCGTCGCGAGCGGACCCGGCGTCTTCCACCCGGTGCGAGCGGTGCTGGCGTTGATCGTGGCCCTGTGCCTGCAGATCGGCGTGAACTACGCCAACGACTATTCCGACGGCATCCGCGGCACCGACGCCAATCGGATCGGTCCGGCCCGGTTGACCGGCAGCGGCGCCGCCCGGCCCCGCGCCGTGCTGACGGTCGCCGCCGCGTTCTTCGCCCTCGCGGCGCTCGCCGGCCTCACCCTGGTGGTGCTGACCGGGCAGTGGTGGCTGCTTCTGGTGGGCGCCGTCGCCATCGCCGCCGCCTGGTTCTACACCGGGGGACGCAAACCGTATGGCTACTTCGGTCTCGGCGAGGTCTTCGTCTTCGTGTTCTTCGGGCTCGTGGCCACGACCGGCACCACCTATGTGCAGGTCGGCACCGTGAACACCGAAAGCTGGCTGAGCGGCGTCGGGATCGGGCTGATCGCCATGGCCGTGCTGATGGTCAACAACCTGCGCGACCTGGAGCCGGATCGCGCATCCGGCAAACGCACCCTCGCGGTGCTGATCGGGAGCACCGCGTCGCGCGTGGTCTTCTGTCTGTTCCTGCTGCTGGCGTTCGCGATCGTCGCCTTCTTCGCGGTCTTCTACCCGCTGGCCTGGTTGACGTTCTTCGTGCTGCTGCTCGCGGTGCCGGCCGGATTGATAACGGTGACGGCGAAGACCTCGGCTGAACTGGTGCTGGCCCTCAAACTGACCAGCTTCGCGGCGCTGGCCTACGGGGTGCTACTGGCTCTCGCGTTTGCCCTGTAAATCGGTTTCGGCCACCCGCGCGTCCGCACGGTCGAGGGCCGCGTCCTCGGACTCGGCATCGGGGTGCACCGGTTCCGCGTCGGGGTGCCGCGCCTGGTAGAGGCCCAGCGCGACCTTCTCCCGGGGCTTCCGCAGGAAGATGAAGGAGAGCGAGGCTCCGATCAGCGCGGCGGCGATCGCGGCGATCCACCACTCGATCCGGAGAGCGAGCATCACGGCGAGCGGGACGGCGAACAGGAGCACACGGAGGACCGAGTAGGACACCCAGACGGGAACAGCTTTCATGCTCACAGCTTAGGTTGCCGGGCTGTGCAATCACTCACCGATCTCACGGCTGGGAGCCATACACTGAGGACATGGTCCGCCTGTGGTTCGCTCTTGGAGTCGTCGTCGTCGTCCTCACCGTCTATGCGCTGGTGGATTGCGCGCTTCTGCAGCGATCCCGAGTGCGCGGGCTTCCGCGGTGGGTGTGGATGTTCGTGATCGTGCTCATCCCCGTGATCGGGCCGGTGCTCTGGCTGCTGATCGGTCGTGGCCGCGCCAGCACGGGCAAGGTCGTGCGGTCGTTCGCCCCGGACGACGACATCGACTTTCTCAAGGGTCTGGACCGGGCCACGTCGGACCAGGAACGACTCCGCGCCCTCGAGCAGGAGCTAGCCGACCTCGACGCCCCGGATCCCCGGGATCTCGGTTCCACCGGCACCGCTGACCCGACCGGCACGACCGGTCAGGGAAAACAGGGCGGCCAGACCGGCCAGACCGGTTTCGAGCCGAAGAAGACCGAGCCGGGCGAAGGCGATCTGCCTGGCCGGCGGGATGCCTGACATCGTAGCGAGCGGCAGCCCGGCCACAGATTTCAGCGTCTCTCTCCTGGGTGAATTCGTGCGACTCGGGGTGCGCGACGTGGTTCTCAGCCCGGGTGCCCGGTCCCAGGCTCTCGCCCTGGTGTGCGCTGAACTCGAACGGATCGGGCTGATCCGGCTGCACGTGCGCCTCGACGAGCGCGGCGCGGGCTTCCTCGCTCTCGGGCTGGCGGTCGAGTCCGGGCGTCCGGCGCTGGTCGTCTGCACCTCCGGCACGGCCGTCGCGAACCTCCACCCCGCGGTGCTCGAAGCGAACCACTCCGGGGTGCCCATGATCCTGCTGACGGCCGACCGGCCGAGCGAGCTGCGCGGCATCCGTTCGAATCAGACCACCCTGCAGCCCGGCCTGTTCGGGGTGGCGACGCGCCTCTGCGTGGATGCGCCCGCGCCGGAAGGCGCGGCCGCCGAGCCGGGCGACGCCATCCTGCTGGCCCGCCAGGCGACGGATGCCGCTACCGGCGCCACCACGCTCGACCCGGGCCCGGTGCAGCTCAACCTCGCGTTCCGGGAGCCGTTGTCGGCGCCCGTGACGCTGACCCCCGAAGCGATCTCGGGCCCGGCCGGCCTCGCCGAGTCCGCCGCCGTGCCCGCCGCCGTGCCTGTCGCACCCGTCGTGGCCGCTGCCGGCACCGCACCGGTGTTCCTGGTCACCGGCGGCCCGCGCACCGTGGTCATCGCCGGCACGGGCGCCGGCCCCGAGGCCGAGGAATTCGCGCGCGCCGGCGGCTGGCCGCTCCTGGCGGAGGTGTGCAGCGGCGCCCGGTTCGGCCCGAACCTCGTGTCCGCCTACCGCGAGCTGCTGCTGGCCTCCGACCTCGGCGGGCGGGTCGAGCGCGTGGTCGTGTTCGGTCACCCCACGCTCAGTCGCGAGGTGCCCGCCATGATCCAGCGCGAGGGCGTGGAAACCGTCGTGGTGGCTCCCTCCGGCGCGGAATGGTACAACCCCGGACACCGGGTGCGCGTCTTCGCCCGTGCGGCCGCCCCGGATGACGCGGCCGTCTCCGCGGCCGACACCCCCGAAGGCCGGGAATGGCTGGGACGCTGGGTGATGTCCAGCCGGCACCTACTGGCCGCGGGGGCTGCCCGGGAATCGATCCCGATCAGCGACCGGGGGATCACCCGCGAAGAGCTCGCCGCCATGCGCGCGCCGGTCACCCGGCCCATGCTCGTGGATGCCGTCTGGCGCGCCTCCTGGCCGCACGACCGTCTCGTTTTCGGTGCCTCCCGGCTGGTGCGGGTGGCCGACCGGCGCGTGCCAGGCAAGAAGATCTCCGTGCACTCCAACCGTGGCCTGGCGGGCATCGACGGCACCGTCGCCACGGCTGTCGGCATCGCCCTGGCCAGTCAGACCGGGCCGACGCCGCAGTCCACCGGGGTCACCCGGTTGGTGGTCGGCGACCTCACCCTGCTGCACGATGTCGGATCGCTCCTGCTCACCCCGGGGGAGGCGCTCCCCCGGTTGCAGATCATCGTCGGCAACGACGGCGGCGGCACCATTTTCGACGGCCTGGAGGTGGCGGCATCCGCTCGCGCCGAGGCCATCAACCGGGTTCTGTTCACCCCTCAACGGGCGGACCTGGCCAACCTCGCCGCCGCCTACGGCTGGTCCTACGGTCAGGTGGCCACTCGGAGCGACCTCGAACGGGCGCTGACCGCGCCGCACGCGGGGCCGAGCATCCTCGAGGTTCCGCTGGTTCGGTAGGCACAACAACGGAAGGTTCACCATGGCTGAACGCAGTGAGCAGGATTTCTGGGCCGGGGAACCGGCGGCGTTGCTGCGGGTGAGACCGGGGTTCCGGCTCGCTGACGTCGATCCCGGTTCCACGCCCGGCTTCGACGGAGTGGAGAAGGACAACGCGGACGAAGCGCTCGCCGCCGGGGTCGGCGTGCTGGCGGAGCTGCAGGAGATGCTGTTCGCCAACAGCCGGTCCGGCGACCCCCGTCGGGTGCTCCTCGTGCTGCAGGCCATGGACACGGCCGGCAAAGGCGGCATCGTGCGCCACGTCGTCGGCGCTGTCGACCCTCAGGGCATCCGTCCGTACGCGTTCAAGGCACCCACCGAGGAAGAGCGGGCTCACGACTTCCTCTGGCGGGTACGCAAACGGCTGCCCGACGCCGGCCTGATCGGGGTCTTCGACCGGTCGCACTACGAGGACGTGCTGGTCGGTCGCGTGCGCGCGCTGGCCCCGGCGGCAGAGATCGAGGAGCGCTACGGCCTGATCAAGACGTTCGAGCAGGAAGTCGTCGACGCTGACACGACCATCGTCAAGGTCATGCTGCACATCGGCTCGGACGACCAGAAGGAACGCCTGGCCGAGCGGCTGGAACGCCCGGACAAGCACTGGAAGTACAACCCGGGCGACATCGACGAACGGATGCGGTGGGCCGCCTACCAGGAGGCGTACCAGATCGCCCTCGAACGCACGTCGACCGACGCCGCCCCCTGGTTCGTGGTGCCCGCCGAGAAGAAGTGGTACGCCCGCCTGGTCGTGCAGCATCTGCTCATCGACGCCCTGCAGCGACTGGACCTGTCCTGGCCGCCGGCGACCTTCGACGTGGAGGTCGAGAAGGCCCGCCTCGCCGCGACCTGAGAGTGCCCGTTCCGGCCCGGAGTGACCCGAGCACTCCGACGGGAGCGGGAGGGGAGCGGGACGGATGTTCGGGTGAGCCCGGGCGGGGTCAGCCGAAGGCCTCCACGACGGGGCGGAACTTCATCCGGGTTTCGGCGAGTTCGCGCTCCGGCTCGGAGTCCAGCACGATGCCGCAGCCCGCGTACGCCGTGACGGCGCCGGCAGGGCTGACCTGGGCGCAGCGCAGGGCGATCGCCCACTCGCCGTCGCCGTCGGCGCCGACCCAGCCCACCGGGCCCGCGTAGCGGCCCCGGTCGAAGGGCTCCAGTTCGCGGATCAGGGCGAGCGCCGTCTCGGTGGGAGTGCCGGCGACCGCGGCCGTCGGGTGCAGGGCGGCGATCAGGTCGAGGGAGTTCGATCCGTCGCTCAGGGTGCCCTCGACATCCGTCGCCAGGTGCCAGAGGTTGGGCAGCTTCACCGTGAACGGGATCTCGCTGGTCGTGAGGTGCGAGGTGTGCGAATGGAGCGAGGCCAGCACGCTCTGCACCGCGAACTCGTGTTCGTCGCCGTCCTTGGCGGAGGTGGCCAGCTGGAGGGCCGCCTCCAGGTCGGAGGCGGCATCCGAGCCTCGCGACACCGTGCCGGCAAGCACGCGGGCGTTGACCTCGCCGTGGTCGGCGCGGATGAGGGTCTCCGGGCTGGAGCCGACGAGGCCGTCGACCGCGTAGGTCCAGCAGTCGGGGTAGCCCAGCGCCAGTTCGCTGACGGCGCGGCGCAGGTCTGATTCGGCCGGCAGCCGGCCGACCAGGTCCCGGGCCAGCACGACCTTGTTGAGATCCCCCGAGGCGATGCGGGAGACGGCCTCGCCGACCGCGTCGCGGTACCCGGCGGGAGGCAGAGCGCCGGGCAGCAGCGAAATGCGGTATTCGGTGCCGAGCGGACGCAGGGCGAGGGGGATTTCCGGCGGTGTGGTTCCGGTCGGCCAGATCCGGGTCACCCAGCACTGGCCGTTGTCGCGACCGATGATGACCTGCGGCACGATCAGCACGCTGGTCTGATCGGAGGAGGCGTCGAAGGCGAAGGCTCCGAAGGCGAGCAGGCCGGTGCCGGTGCGTTCGATCGGGTCGGACACGGTGGCTGCGGCCGCGACCTCGCGCCAGGCGGTGGCGGCATCCGTGAGCCGGGTCGCGCCGGAGAACTCGAGCCGGAGTGCCGTGCCGATGCCCGCCAGACCCTGGTTGCGGCGCATCCAGAGCAACGGTTCGCGGGTGTCGAGCAGAAGAATGAGTTGGCGGATGTCGGCGAGGGGGGTGGTTTCGACCGTTAGAGCCTGAGCATTCACCTGCACAGCCTATGCCAGCGGCTCTGGAGGGCCCCGCGTGTCCGCCGGCAATCTAGACTGAGGGAGTGAGTAGAGCAGACCTCAATAAGCAGCCCGAGCAGGTCGCTGCCATGTTCGATCAGGTCTCCACCCATTACGACCGCACGAATGCCGTGCTCTCGGTCGGGAACGCGGCCCTGTGGCGGATGGCCGCGACCCGCGCCGTGAACCCCCGGCGCGGCGAACGCATCCTGGACATCGCCGCCGGAACGGGCACCTCGAGCGTCGCGCTGACGAAAACGGGCGCGCATGTCGTGGCCGCCGACTTCTCCGAGGGCATGATCGCCGTCGGCCGTTCCCGCCACGCCGGGAACCCGCAGCTCGAGTTCGTGCAGGCCGACGCCACGGCCCTGCCGTTCGCCGACAACGAGTTCGACGCCGTGACCATCTCGTTCGGCCTGCGCAACGTGGTCGAGCCCAGGAAGGCCCTGGCCGAGTTCTACCGGGTGACCAAGCCCGGCGGGCGCGTCGTGATCTGCGAGTTCTCCACGCCGCCGTTCGCGCCGATTCGGATGGGCTACTTCGCTTACCTCAATCATGTGATGCCGATGATCGTGAAGCTGGCGTCCTCGAACGCGGAGGCGTACGACTACCTGGGCGAGTCGATCGCCGCCTGGCCGAACCAGCAGACCCTCAGTGCCTGGCTGCGGGAGGCGGGCTATGACGCCGTCGCCTACCGCAACCTGAGCCTGGGCATCGTGGCCCTGCACCGCGGCGTCAAGCCGGCGGATGCGTCAACCGCACCGTCCTGAATCTTCCCAGATCCGATCGTTAGGCTGACAGAGTGAAACCGAGCATGCCCGTGTTCCGTCGGGGCTCTTCCGTGACGAGCCAGCTCGGCCTCAGCGATCGCATTTTCTCAACCGCCGAGGACCGTGGCCTCGCGGCGGGCATCGACGCGGGCATCGACCAGGTCGAAGCCAGCCTGCTCGCCGAGGTCACCTTCGCCGACGAGATCGCGAACGTCACCAGCCGGTACCTGCTCAAAGCGGGGGGCAAGCGCGTGCGCCCCATGCTGGCGTTGCTCACCGCCCACCTCGGCAGCGGCAACCACACCGACGTCATCACCGCGGCCACCGCGATCGAGATCACCCACCTGGCCTCGCTGTACCACGACGATGTGATGGACGACTCGGACAAGCGCCGCGGGGTGCCGAGCGCCCAGACCGTGTGGGGCAACTCGGTGGCGATCCTGACCGGGGATCTGCTTTTCGCCCGCGCCAACCAGCTGATGGCACGCCTCGGTGAGCGGGCCATCCGTTTGCAGGCCGACACCTTCGAACGGCTCGTGCTCGGCCAACTTCACGAAACGGTCGGTGTGCAGCCCGGCCAGGACCCCGTGCAGCACTACATCCAGGTGCTCGCCGACAAGACCGGCTCGCTGATCGCCGCGGCCGCCCAGGCCGGAATCATCTTCTCCAATGCGCCGCCTGAGTTCGAACAGCCCGTGATCGCCTTCGGCGAGAAGGTCGGCGTCGCCTTCCAGCTCATCGACGACGTGCTCGACCTCTCCCCGCAACCGGAGGAAACAGGCAAGGTGCCCGGCACCGACCTGCGCGCCGGCGTGGCCACCCTGCCGCTGCTGCGTCTGCGCGAGCGGGCCCCGCACGACGACACCGCGGCCACCCTGCTCGAACGCCTCGAACGCGACGTGATGGCCAGCAACGGTGTCGCGACCGCGGCGGCGGACTCGGCGATCACCGCGCTGCGCGACCATGACGTGACCGGGCAGACTCTCGCCGAGGCGCACAGCTGGGCTCGCGACGCGGTCGAGGCTCTGGCTCCGCTGCCGGATGGTTCGGTCAAGAAGGCCCTCACCCGTTTCGCCGACACGATCGTTGAGCGATCAAGTTAGAAAGGCTTCCATGACCAAGTTGCGATTGGCCATTGTCGGCGCAGGACCTGCGGGAATCTATGCCGCCGACATCCTGCTCAAGGCGGAACGGAACTTCGACGTTTCGATCGACCTGTTCGACCAACTGCCGGCGCCCTACGGTCTCGTGCGCTACGGCGTCGCCCCGGACCACCCCCGGATCAAGGGAATCATCACGGCCCTGCGCGACGTGCTCGACCGCGGCGACATCCGGGTCTTCGGCAATGTGCGATTCGGCATCGACCTCACCCTCGAGGACCTGAAGAAGCACTACAACGCCGTCATCTTCGCGACCGGGGCCGTGCACGACGCCGACCTGGACATCCCGGGCATCGACCTGACCGGGTCCTACGGGGCCGCCCGGTTCGTCAGCTGGTTCGACGGCCACCCCGACGTGCCGCGCACCTGGCCGTTGGACGCCCGGGAAGTCGCCGTCATCGGCAACGGCAACGTGGCGCTGGATGTCGCGCGCATGCTGGCCAAGCACGCCGACGACCTGCTGAGCACGGAGATCCCGGCGAACGTCTACGAGGGGCTCAAGGCCTCGCCGGTGACGGATGTGCATGTGTTCGGCCGCCGCGGCCCGACCTCCGTCAAGTTCACCCCGCTGGAGCTGCGGGAACTCGGCGACCTGCCCGATGTGGACATCGTCGTCTACGACGAGGACTTCGACTACGACGATGCCGCGCGAGACGCGGTGGCCAGCAACAAACAGGTCTTCGTGATCGACAAGGTGCTGAACAAGTGGCGGGAGCGCCCGGCCGGCGCGGCCAGCCGGCGACTGCACCTGCACTTCTTCGCCAAGCCCCTCGAAATCGTCGACGACGGCACCGGCCGGGTCGGCGCCATCCGTTACGAACGCACCACCCCGAACGGGCAGGGCGGCGTCGTCGGCACCGGCGAGATCCGGGAGCTGCCGATCCAGGCCGTCTACCGCGCGGTGGGCTACTTCGGGTCCCCGCTGCCGGGCGTTCCGTTCGACAAGAAGCGCGGCGTCATCCCCAACCGGGAGGGGCAGGTGCTCTGGAAGGGTGACCCGTCGTTCGGATCGAAGGGCGGCAACACGCAGATGTACGGCGTCTACGCGACCGGGTGGATCAAGCGCGGACCGGTCGGGCTGATCGGGCACACGAAGTCCGACGCCATGGAGACCGTGCGGCACCTGATCAACGACCTCGGCAACTGGTGGCGCCCGCAGTCGTCGTCGGAGCAGAGCATCGTGGACCTGCTCGACGAGCGCGGGGTGCGATACACGAACCTCGACGGCTGGCACCGGCTCGACCAGCACGAGCTCGCGCTCGGCGCCGACGCGGGCCGAACCCGGGTCAAGGTCGTACCCCGCGACGAGATGGTGACGATTTCCCGCGGCGAGAGCTGACCGCGCGTGGCGCCCTGGCTGCCGATTGTCGCCGGCCTGATCGGCGCCGCACTCGGGGTGCCACTCACCGGGATTGCCGAACGGATGCTGCGCATCCGCCGCCGCTTCGCGTTGCCGGTCCGTGCGACCGTGACCGCGTCGACCGGCCTTCTCATCGCGCTCGTGGTGTGGAAATTCGGGGTCGCGTGGGAGCTCCCGGCCTATCTGTATCTGGCGCTGATCACGGTGGTGCTCAGCGTCGTCGACATCGCCGAGAAGCGGCTGCCCAACGCGCTCGTCTACCCCTCGATGATCGTGCTTCCGGTGCTGCTGGCCTTCGCGGCGGTGGCATCCGGGGCCTGGCCCGCTCTGCTGGGAGCACTCGTCGGCGGCGCCGCGCTGTTCGCGTTCTATTTCGTGCTCGCCCTGATCTCGCCCGGCGGCATCGGCATGGGTGACGTGAAACTGGCCGCGGTGATCGGCTTCGCCCTCGGCTACCTGGGGTGGACCCCGTTTCTCGTCGGTGCTTTCGGGGCGTTCCTGGTCGGGGGCCTGGTCTCGCTGGTTGCACTGGCGCTCCGCCGGGTGACGCTGCGGAGTTCCATCCCGTTCGGGCCGTCCATGCTCGCCGGGGCCTTCCTGGGCGTGCTGCTGGCCTGAAGTTCCCCCCGGCGGGGGGTCAGGACGATCGCTGAGACGGGGCTACGGTGGCGCTGTCGCCGACCCTGAGGCGAGTTCGCTTCACCCGAGGAGCACCTGTGTACCCGATTCTTCCTGCCCGCGCCGCGCCTGGAGACACCTCCCGCGCGATCCCCTGAGCCACTCGAACTGACCGGCCCGAACCCGAATGACGGCCTCACTCGCGACAAGCCCACGTCGCGAGTTATTGTCGTGTCGCTTCCAGGATTTGTCCAGCAAAGCATCAGCTACCCCCCAGACAGGGATCCCCCTCACTGGGACGTAGTGAGGTTTTCTCTGCGGACGTAACTTGTGGTCATTCGCTCGGCCGCCCTGGCCGGCCCACACAGAACGGACAACCCGAGATGAAGTTCTACACCAAGATCCAGGCCGCCATCAACAGCATGCGCACCGACGAGGAAGGCGCCACCGCGGTGGAGTACGGCCTCATGGTCTCGCTCATCGCCGTCGTCATCATCGGTGCTGTCGGCGCAGTCGGCCTCGCCCTCCAGGCGTTGTTCACCGGAGTTGAAGGCAACCTCTAACCAACGTGTGCCCGGCGGGACATGACCCGCCAGACCCCGTGCGCCGGCGGCGGCTCGTCATGGCGAGCCGCCGCCGCCCGCACTCACCCCCGACTTTTACCCGCAACGCCAGGCCTACCCGAAGGGGCCATTCCATGATTTTCAGGCGCACCGTCACAAGCGAGCGCGGAGCGGCTGCCGTCGAGTTCGCGCTCGTCCTTCCCCTACTCCTCCTGCTCGTACTCGGAGTGATCGAGTTCAGCCGGGTCTACAACGTGCAGATCTCTCTGAGCAATGCGGCCCGTGAGGGTGCCCGGACGATGGCCATCCACAACGATCCCGCGCGGGCCAAGACGGCCGCCAGCCTGGCAGCTCCGTCGGTCAACCCCGCGCTCACCACGGGTGACATCACCGTCAGTCCGGCCGATTGCGCCGCCGGATCGGCCGTGACCGTCACCATCGACTACGAGGTAGACCTGCTCACCGGGTACTTCGGTGTGACGCTGCCTCTCACCGGTAAAGGAGTCATGCAATGCGGAGGATAACTGCACGTCTGGGCAATGAGCGCGGCGCGAGTGCCGTCCTGGTGGCGGTGCTGCTGGTGCCGCTCCTTGGGTTCGCGGCAATCGCCGTCGACGTCGGTGCCCTGTACGTCGAACGCGGCCAGCTCCAGAACGGAGCGGATGCCGCAGCGCTCGCCATCGCCCAGGGCTGCGCCACGGACGGCGTCTGCACCGGCTCCGCGGCCAAAGCCGCCGCCTTCGCCGACGCTAATGCCAACGACGGCGCCGCCAACGTTCTCACCCCCACCTTCCCTACCAGCAACAGCGTGCTCGTCACCTCGAGCACTCGGGTGGCCAGCACCAATGCGGATGCCATCAGCCACCCGTTCGCCCGGTTCATCGGCATCGATTCGACGACCGTGCACGCTGCCGCCACCGCCGAGTGGGGCCCGCCGCGGGAGAGCATGATCGTCCTGCCGCTCGCCATCTCGCTGTGTGAATTCCAGCCGGCCCTGGACGGAACCCTCGTGCTCCTTCGCTACGACCAGAACCCGGCGTGCACGACCCCGGACGGCCACCCCATTCCCGGTGGATTCGGCTGGCTCGACCGGGTGGAGGACGAGTGCGAGGCCGCCATCGACCTGACCGTGGCGCGCGCTCCGAGCGAACCGGGCAACTCGTTCCCTGGTATCTGTGCCGCCACGCTGACCGATCTCGAAGGCCAGACGATCCTGGTGCCCATTTTCGACCGGGCCTACAACCCGAGCGGAAACGAAGTGACCAATGGCCAGGCGGCCTCGTACCACCTCTACGCGTTCGCTGCCTTCACCATCACCGGGTGGAAGTTCTCCGGGGGTCCGGCACTGACCAACACCGATCCCGCCGCCCCGAGGTGCACCGGCAATTGCCGTGGAATTCAGGGGTACTTCGATCGTTGGGTGTCCGTTGACGCGGCAGGTGCGGCTATCGGTGGCCCCGACCTCGGCGTAGACCTCGTCAGACTTTCAAACTAGGAGATTTCATGAAAACTCGACTCATTGGCGCGATCCTCGCGATCGTCCTGGCCGTTGTTGGCACCGTCGTGCTTACCGGCTACGTGAACAGTGCTGACGCGCGAGCGGCCAACGGGGCCGAATTCGTGGAGGTCTACCTGGTAGCGGCTGAGATCCCAGCCGGCACCGAGGCGAGCGCGATCAGCGACCTCATCACTGCGAAGCAGATTCCGACCCTCGCCGCCGTTCCTGGACGCGTGACGAAACTGAGCGACCTGAAGGGCCTGGTGGCAGACACCGCGCTGATGCCCGGCGAGCAACTGCTCGAGTCGCGCTGGGTGACGCCCGCCGAGCGGGCAGCCAGCGGAGACGTTGCCCTGCCGGAGGGGATGCAGGCGGTCAGCATCGCGCTTCCCGTCGAGCAGGTGGTCGGCGGCACTGTCAAGCCGGGCGACACCGTCGGCGTCGTGATTTCCGCGACGATCAAGGGCACTGACGGCGCCGAGGACACGCCGATCAGCCGCCAGGTCTTCCACAAGGTGCTTGTCACCGCGGTACGGGAGGGAAACAAGACTCCTCCTGCCGAGGGAGCGGACGCGGCAGCCGAGCCGTTCGACGCGGTCATGGTCACCCTGGCCCGGTCGACCGCAGACATTCAGAAGCTGGTCTGGGGCCAGGAATTCGGCAGCGTCTGGCTCACCATCGAACCTGCGACCGCTGACGAAACGGGTTCAGCGGTCATCGGTGGCAGCACGGTGTTCGAATGAGCCGCCCCCGACTGAGCCCCTGGCGTGACGGGGTGCTGGGGTCGGTAGCGCAGACGTCCGTTGACGTCGAAACCGGCGACGAAGACCAGGACCAGCCACCAGACGCGGTCAAGGCCGAGTTCGAGTTTGAGGATGACTCCGCACGGGGTGACGGGCCGGCCGTCGATGAGCGGTGGGAACCCCCCACCGTCGACCCGCCCACAATCGAGGTGACCCCCCAACCGGAGGTCATCCCGCATCAGATCATCGCGGTGGCAGCAGCCAAGGGTGGTGTCGGCAAGACAACCGTCGCGACCAACCTGGCCGTGGGCCTCGCCCGGCAGGCTCCGCTATCGGTGGTGCTCATCGACGCCGACGTGCAGTTCGGGGACGTGGCCATGGCCCTGTCGCTGACTCCTGGGCGCGCCCTGCCGGATGTTGTCACCGCTGCCGCGGCGGGCGACGCCCTGGTGCTCAAGGCCTATCTCACTCCGCATTCGGACGGCTACTACGTCGTGTGCGGCGCGGAGTCCCCGGCCGACGGGGACCGGGTCACCGGCGAGCAGCTCGGACACCTCATTCGCCAACTCGCCGTGATCTTTCGGTTCGTGATCATCGACACGGCGCCCGGCCTGGGCGAGCACGCCCTGGCCGCCCTCGAGGCCGCCACCGACGCCGTGTTCCTCTGTGACATGTCCGTGCCGGGTGCGCGCGGCCTGCGCAAGGAGCTCGCCGTTCTCGCCACCATCGGCATCCTGCCGCCGGCCCGTCATGTTGTGTTGAACTTCGCCGACCGGGTGAGTGGGCTGAGCGTGAAGGACGTCGAGGCAACGATCGGTGTGCCGGTGGACGTCGCCGTACCCCGTTCGAGCCTGGTGACGCTGTCCACGAATCGTGGCATTCCGCTGCTCCAGAACAGAAAGAAGAATCCCGCGTCGGCTGCCCTGACGGAGCTGGTGCGCCGATTCGACCCCAGCGCGTCACTCAAACGCGGTCGCTTGCATCGAAGGGTGGTTGTCGCATGAAACTAACCGACCGAGTGGAGGCGGCACGCCGCGATGGTCCACTGCACAAGCTCGACAAGAAGGCCGGCAACGGCATCGTCTCTGCATCGAAGGCGGTGACGGACGTTGTCCTTCAGCCTTCCACTAACGCATCAGCTGAACCGGAGGCTCAGGCACCCACCCCGGAACCCGCGCCCATCCCGGCCCCGCCGGTGGACCCGCTGGCCGAACTCAAGGAGCGGGCGGCGCAGGAACTCTTCGGTCGAATCGGCACGCGCCTGAACGACCCGAGCCTGAGCGAAGAACAGCTGCACACGTATGCCAGGGCCGAACTCGGCAGCATTGTCTCGGCGGAACAGGTTCCGCTCAGCCCGGAGGAGCGCACCCGGCTGATCGCCGAGATCGGTGCTGACGTGCTCGGATTCGGCCCGCTGGAGGCTTTGCTCGACGACGTCGCCGTGACCGAGATCATGGTCAACGGCCACGAGCAGATCTTCGTCGAGCGTGACGGCCGCCTCAGTCGCAGCGCGGCCCGCTTCACCAGCGAGGCCCAGCTGCGCCGGGTGATCGAGCGCATCGTGTCGAAGGTCGGGCGCCGCATCGACGAATCGTCGCCGCTGGTGGACGCGCGCCTCGCCGACGGCTCGCGGGTGAACGCGATCATCCCGCCGCTCGCGGTCGACGGCTCCTCTCTCACGATCCGCAAGTTCGCGCGCGAACCCTTCACGGTGAACGACCTGGTCGGCTTCGGCACGCTGAGCGCCGAGATGGCCCAGGTGCTGGATGCCTGCGTGAAGGCCAAGCTCAACATCATCGTCTCGGGCGGAACCGGAACCGGGAAGACGACGCTGCTCAACGTGCTGTCCGCCTATATCCCCTCCGATGAGCGCATCATCACCATCGAGGACGCGGTGGAGCTACAACTGCAGCAGGACCACGTCATCCGGCTGGAATCCCGGCCGGCCAACATCGAGGGCAAAGGCGAGGTCACCATCCGCGACCTCGTGCGCAACTCCCTCCGGATGCGACCAGACCGGATCGTGATCGGCGAGTGCCGCGGCGGCGAGAGCCTGGACATGCTGCAGGCGATGAACACCGGGCACGAGGGTTCGATCTCCACCGTGCACTCGAACTCGCCGCGCGACGCGATCGCCCGGCTGGAAACCCTCGTGCTGATGGCCGGAATGGACCTGCCGCTGCGCGCCATCCGAGAGCAGATCTCGTCGGCGATCGATGTAATCATCCAGATCACCAGGCTCAAGGACGGCACGCGCCGGGTCACGCACGTGACGGAGGTGCAGGGCATGGAGGGTGATATCGTCACCCTGCAGGACGCCTTCGTCTTCGACTACAGTGCCGGCGTCGACGAGGCCGGACGCCTGCTCGGCCACGCGGTGGCGACCGGGGTGCGGCCCCGGTTCGCCGACAAATTCCGGGACCTCGGGATCCCGTTGTCCCCGAGCGTGTTCCAGGCCAACCTCGTCACCCGGTCCCAGCGATGAACGACCTGGCCCTCTACGGTGGCATCGCCGCCGCGCTGATCGCCCTGTTCGTGGCCGTCTTCCTGGTGATCGCACCGCCGCGGCCCCGGGTGCCGCTGGAACGCCGTCGGGCGCCCGGCGCCGTGGACACCTCGACCCTCACCCGGGTCACCGACCGCACGGTCGAAGCGATCGAAGGGGCGATTCATCGTCGCGGACGGGCGCCGTTCACGGCGGAAGAATTGGAGCAGGCCGGCATCCGGATGCAGCCGTCCGGGTTCGTGCTCATGGTGCTCTCGGCGTCTACGGTGCTGGCGCTGACCGGCCTGCTCCTGGGCACCGGGACTCTCTGGGCAATACCGCTCATGCTCACCTTCGCGGTGCTGGGCCCGATCGGTGCCAAGGTGCTCCTGAGTGTGCGTGCCGGGCAGCGCCGTGCGAAATTCGCGGAGCAACTCGACGAAACCCTGTCGCTTCTCGCCGGTGGCCTGCGAGCCGGCCACAGCCTGCTGCGGGCGGTCGACGCGGCGTCTCAGGAGACACCGTCGCCGTCGGCCGACGAGCTGGCCCGGGTCGTGAACGAGACCCGCATCGGCCGGGACCTCGGTGATGCTCTCGACAACACCGCCACCCGGATGAAGAGCGAGGATTTCCAGTGGGTGGCGCAGGCGATCGCCATCAACCGCGAGGTCGGCGGCAACCTCTCCGAGGTGCTCGACCAGGTGGGCCACACCATCCGGGAACGCAACGAGATCCGTCGCCAGGTGAAGTCACTCGCCGCCGAGGGGAAGATGTCCGCGTGGGTGCTGATCCTCTTGCCGGTCGGGGTGTTCACGTTTCTGCTGCTCACGCAGCCGAACTACTTCGCCGGCTTCTTCGGCAGCATCTGGGGTATCGCCGCCCTGGTCGTCGCCGCCATCCTGCTCATCGTCGGCTCATTGTGGATGATGGTCGTCGTCAAGGTGAAGTTCTAGGAGATTCCGATGCCCTCACTCATTGCAATCCTCGCCTCGCTCGCCGTCGCCGGCGGGTTCGCGGCCCTGATCGGCATCCTCGTCGGCGGCCGTGCCGCCAAGCCGATCGCCGACATCGGGGACGCAGTTCCAAACCTCGGAGCGCCGGGAGCCGGCGGCGCACGTGCATGGCGCACCCGGGGGATGCGCGAGCTGGCCCCGCGAGGGTACCTCGGGATGCTCGACCGCAGGCTGGCGCTCGCCGGTCGGCCACCGGCCTGGACCATCGACAAGATCCTCATCGCCAAGCCCCTCGCCGGCACGGCCGGTGCGCTCCTCGCGCTCCTGTGGATCAGCGGGGACCCGGTCCCGACGCGCTTCCTGCTCGGCGGCCTGCTCGTGCTGTTGTGCTTTTTCGTGCCGGACCTGCTGCTGGTCAGCCGAGGACAGGAACGACAGGAGAAGATCCAGAACGCCCTGGCCGACACCCTCGACCAGATGACGATCGCCGTGGAGGCCGGTCTCGGCTTCGAGGCGGCGATGGCCAAGGCGGCGACGAACGGCAAGGGGCCACTCGCCGAGGAATTCATCCGCACCCTGCAGGACATGAGCATCGGACGCTCCCGCACGCACGCCTACCAGGCACTGAGTGACCGAACCTCGTCAGGGGACCTGCGCCGGTTCACCCGGTCGGTCATCCAGGCGGACACCTATGGCATCGCGATCGCGGACGTGCTCCGGGTGCAGGCCGGGGAAATGCGTCTGCGACGCCGTCAGCGCGCCGAAGAGAAGGCGATGAAGATCCCGGTCAAGGTGCTCTTCCCGCTCATCTTCTGCATCCTGCCGGTGCTGTTCATCGTGCTGCTCACCCCGGCCGTGCTGAGCATGATCGAAGCGTTCGCCTAGCGGAAGTTGACGAACTGCAGGGCCACGTCGAGGTCCTTGCCCTTGAGCAGGGACATGGTGGCCTGCAGGTCGTCGCGGCTCTTCGAGCTGACCCGCAGCTCGTCGCCCTGGATCTGGCTCTTGACGCCCTTGGGGCCCTCGTCGCGGATGATCTTGTTGATCTTCTTCGCGTTCTCCTGGTCGATCCCGGCCTTCATCGAGGCTTCGATCCGGAATTCCTTGCCCGAGGCGAAGGGATCGCCCGCGTCGAGGCTGCGCAGGGAGATGCCGCGTTTGATCAGCTTCGATTCGAAAACCTCGAGGATGGCCTTGACGCGTTCCTCTGAGTTGGCCTTCATGAGCACCTTTTCGCCGCTCATCTCGATCGAAGCGCCGACATTCTTGAAGTCGTAGCGCTGCGCGACCTCTTTATGGGCCTGGTTGAGGGCGTTGTCGACCTCCATCGGGTCGACCTTGCTGACGATGTCGAACGTTGAGTCTGCCATGCCTGCCATGCTACCCAGTGGCAGCGCTATTCGCCGGGCCGGGCCGTGGTGGAGCGCACGAGGAGCTCGAACGGCATGGGCGTGTTGAGGTCGGTCAGCTCGTTCTGGCCGGGGCGCAGCTGGTCCAGTAGAATCTCGACGGCCTTCTCGCCCTGCGCCTGAGGGAACTGCGCGATCGTGGTGAGGCCGAAGAAATCGGCGAGTTCGTGGTCGTCGATTCCGATCACGGAGACGTCCCGCGGCACGACGAGTCCCAGGTCCCGGGCGGCAAGGATGACTCCGATCGCCATCTCGTCGGATGCCGCGAAGACCGCGGTCGGCCGATCGTGCACACTGCTCAGGAGTTGTTTGGCGGCCTGGTAGCCGCTCCCCATGGTGAAGTCCGCCGGCATGAACAATTCCGCTGCGGGAGTGATCCCTGCTGCCCTTAGGGCTAGCTCATAGCCGACCCGGCGGTTGGTGGGTAGGTGGAAGTCCCGATCGACATCCTCGTTTCCACCGATGTGCGCGATCCGAGTGTGGCCCAGCGCGAGGAGATGTTCCGTTGCGAGTCGGGCCACGGAGACGTCATCGATCGTTAGGGTGCGCACACCCTCGATCGGGCCGCCGACGCCGACCAGTGGCTTGTGAAGTGCGTGCAGGGTGGCGACTTCGGTTGCGGTCAGTTCTAAAGAAATTGCGATGACAGCATCCACCCTCTGACGCAACAGGAAGTGCTCGAACACGCTGCGACGCTCTCCTCCACCGCCGGTCAGGCTGAACAGGGTGAGGTCGTAGCCGTTTTTCAATAGGGATTTCTGAGCACCCTCGACAACGCTGGAAAAGAACCACCGGTCCAGGAACGGAACGACGACGCCGATGTTCTTCATCCGGCCAGACGCGAGGCTCGATGCTGTGGAGGAGACGACATAGCCGAGTTCCCCAGCCGACGCCTCGACCTTCAGCCGGGTGGCCGGCGACACGTGGCCGTTGCCGCTCAGGGCGCGCGAAACCGTGGCGGTGGAGACGCCCGCGTGACGGGCGACGTCATCGATGCCGACCATGAAGTTCCTATCGAGAATGAAGGTGAGTCAGCTTCGATCATATCCACCCGCCGGTACGCGCCGGACGTGCGCCGATTTCTCACTGGGGTCCAAACCTTGTATTCTGTCTGAGCGTCTCCGGTCACGTGTTCTGCATATGGTCGGGTGCGTATTGGCAAGTTACCCAAGTGGCCAAAGGGATCTGACTGTAAATCAGCCGTCTTAGACTTCGGGGGTTCGAATCCCTCACTTGCCACTGTTTCTTCTGCAGCCCCTAGCGTTGAGCCATGACCACACGCGCCTCAGCCGGACTGCTTCGCCTCGCCCAGGACACCGCGCTCGCCGCGGGGGACCTCGCGGCCCGTCGGCGCGCCGAGGGGGTACAGGTCGCCGCAACGAAGTCCTCTCCGGAGGATGTGGTGACCCTGGCCGACCGGGAAACCGAGTCGCTGATTCGGGGTCTGCTGGCCGACGCCCGGCCCGATGACGGTTTCTTCGGCGAGGAATCGGCGACCACGCGCGGCACATCCGGCCTGACCTGGGTCGTCGACCCGATCGACGGCACCGTCAACTATCTCTACGGTTTCCCGGCCTGGGCGGTCAGCATCGCCGTGGTCGAGGGGGACCCCGATCCGGCCACCTGGACCACCCTGGCCGGTGCGGTCTACAGCCCGACCGGCGGCGAACTGTTCACCGCGGCTGTCGGCGAGGGGTCGTGGCTGGGCGAACGCCGGCTTCAGGTGCCCGCGGCCGCGCCGCTGTCGCTGGCGTTGTTGGGCACCGGTTTCTCCTATCGCGCGGCCGAGCGTGAGCGGCAGGCTGACGTGGTGCGGGGTCTGATCGGCCGGGTGCGCGACATCCGTCGCATCGGGTCGGCCGCCCTCGACCTGTGTTCGGTCGCCGCCGGACGGCTGGACCTCTATTACGAGCGCGGGCTGAACCCCTGGGACCACGCGGCCGGCGCGCTGGTGGCACGCGAGGCCGGCGCCCGGGTCGGCGGCTTCGGGAGCGACCTGGAGGGCGTCGACCTGCTCATGGCCGGAGCCCCCGATCTCTATCGGGCCTGCGAGCCCGTCCTGGCGAAACTTTTCGTCGAATTTATGATCGACGCGAAAGCGTAGGCGCCTGAACCGTTTCGAACGAGACGGATGCCCCGGAAACAGCGGCAACCGAGGCGGTCGGGGTGGCCGGCGTCCCCGGTCGGAAGCGGAGGCCGGTGCCCCGCTTTCGGGTGTCATTCGGCGTCGATCCGTGCAATTCCGGGGTCGCAGACGGTAGCCTGTAGTGATTCGTTACTTTGGCCGTGGCCAAGACGACTGTCCGTCACCCTGTCCGACGCGCCGAAAGAACCTCTCCCTTGCTCCCTCACTCTGCCAGCCCGGCTGCCTCGCTGCCGGGTGCGAGTGACCCCGCGGCGAGGCCCCTCACGCGTCGCGAAGTACGCGAGCGCGAGCGGATGTCCGCGCCGGCGCTGGACCTCCCACCGCTGGACATCGTCGACGTCCAGACCCCCGCCGTCCAGACCCCCGACGCTGGAGCGGCCCTCGCAGCCGGACCCGCGGGCGCCGTGACGCTGACGCCGGACGCGGCGCTTCTGGTCGTCGCGAGCCTGGCTGTTCCCGAGCTCGAGTCCGTGACGATCTCCGACTCGGACCGCCTCATCGCCGCACCGGCCGCCGTTGACGCGCCGGTCTCCGACGTGGAGCGCCTGCAGACCACCATCTCCGCCGTCACGACGTCCACGGAAATCCCGTTTCCCACCCGGGCCCAGCGCCGCGCGGAACAGCCCGCCGCACGCCCGGTCCGCCCCCGCCGGGCGTCGGCCCGGGAACGCCTGGCGCCCACCATCAGCCCGGCAGCCGCCCCGTCGCCGTCGCCCCGGCGCCGCATCGCCAACACGGCCCCGGGAAACCGCGTCCGCAAGTTCGCCGCGACGGGCGTCACCATGGCTGCCATGGCCTTCGTCGCCCTGATGGCCGTGGCCACGTCTGTGCCGGCTGAGGCGCTGCTGTCCTCCGCCGATGTGCAGGCCGCCGCCCACGCCACGAAGCTAGGCGTGAAGGGCGAACCTGCCCAGACGCTGTCCATGATCGGCGGAACGGATACCATCTCGGTCGAACGCGACGGCTACGAGTCGAAGACCATCGCCGAGGTTGCCGCCGCCAGTGGCATCCGGATGGAAGCCACCTTCACGAACAACCCGAACGGCACCGTGCAGTGGCCCTTCTCGGTGGGCGTGCATATCGGTGACGAGTTCGGCTTCCGCGACTGTGCGGGCTGCTCCTCCAACCACGGCGGCCAGGACTTCAACCCGGGCCTCGGCGCACCGATCCAGTCGATTGCAGATGGCGTCGTGCGCTACGCCGAAGACGGCGAGGGCAGCCTCGGCGTGCACATGATCATCGACCACATGATCGACGGCGAACTCGTCTCCAGCGTCTACGCGCACATGATCCACGACTCGATGCTCTTCAAGGCCGGTGACGTGATCACGGTCGGCCAGATCATCGGCCAGGTCGGCAACACCGGAATGTCCACCGGCCCCCACCTGCACTTCGAGATCCGCGAGGGCGGCAAGGGCGGCACGAAGGTGAACCCGCTCCTCTGGCTGTACGCCAACACGAACTAGGCGCTCCGAACCAAGCGGACCGACCTATCCTTCCGGGGGTGCGGAGGCCCGGGTGCGGCTGATGGCCGCGAGGAGACCCTCAGGCAGTGCGAGTTGCGAGAGCCCGGCGATCTCGAGCAGGTCCGTCTCACTGTGCCCATCGGGCTCCATGGCCAGGACCTGGTCGTGCAGGCCCTCCATTTTCAGGTCCAGGCGGTTGGCGACATCCGCCGCCTGCTTGAGGTCGGCCACCAGATCGACCGGGACCGCCCCGCGGTACTTGTAGTAGATCTTGTGCTCGAGGCTGGCCCAGAAGTCCATCGCCACCGTGCGGATCTGGATTTCGACCGTGACCTCGTCGACCCGGTCCGACAGGAAGACGGGGATGTCGACGATCAGGTGCAGGCTCTTGTAGCCGTTCGGCTTCGGGGCGGCAATGTAGTCCTTGACCTCGAGCACCGTGACGTCGAGCTGGCTGGTGAGCATGTCGAGGATGCGGTAGGTGTCAGAGATGAAGCTGCAGGTGATCCGGATGCCGGCGATGTCCTGGATCTGGGCGCGAATGTCGTCGAGGACGAGCGGGCAGCCCTTGCGGACGGCCTTCTTCAGGATCCCCTCGGGTGTCTTCAGCCGAGAGTTGACGTGCTCGATCGGGCTGTAGTCGTGGATGGAGGCGAACTCCTCCTTCAAGATGTTGATCTTCGTCATCATCTCGTCGGTCGCGAACTTGTACGCCAGCATGAACCGGGTGAGCTCTGTCGTGAGCTCGCGAAGTTCGGCGAGGTCCCCGCGCGTCGGGGCCGCCGGATCGGATGCGGTGTCCGTCCCGTGGCCGGGTCCGTGTTCGGTTCCGCCGTCGATCCCCGTGCCGGTCACTGCTGCTCCTTCTACGCGCGCACAGAACGGGCGACGCCCCTCGATTGTCCCATGAAGGGACTGCGGGGTCGCTGACCGTGTTGCCGGAGCGCGGCATCCGTCTGCTGCGGGCGTCGCGGCTCAGGTTGTGGAAGCGGGCGCACGTTAGAAGGTGCGCCCGCTTCCACGCGGTGCGCCGCGACGGCCGGGCGACGGGCGCCCGGTGACGAGCCGCGGGCGGCCGGGGCGCGGGCGGTTAGGCGCGCAGCCAGACGGTGGTGTCACCGGGCAGCGTGTTGCCCGGCAGCGGGCCGCTGGCGAGGAGGAGCTCGCCGGCCGGCAGCGGTACGGATGCGCTGCCCGTGTTCGCGACGACCGTCACCGCGCCGTTCGTGAACGCGACGATCTCGTCAGCGTGGCCGTCCAGCCACTCCACCGAACCCAGCCCGAGCGCGTGCTCCCGGCGCAGGCGCAGTGCGAGCGTGTACAACTCGAGGGTGGAGCCGGCGACGCCGGCCTGCGCGTCGCGGGCGAGTCCGGCCCACTCGTCCGGCTGCGGCAACCAGCTCTCGGCCGAGGGGCCGAAGCCGTAGGAGGGTGCGGCGGCTTCCCAGGGGATCGGTACGCGGCATCCGTCACGGCCGTAGCGCTCCCCGTTGGTGCGGAACCAGGTCGGGTCCTCGCGGGCGGAGTCGGGCAGGTCGATGACCTCGGGCAGACCCAGTTCCTCGCCCTGGTAGAGATAGCTGGAGCCCGGCAGGGCGAGCATGAGCGCCGAGGCGGCCCGGGCCCGGTGCAGACCGAGCACGGTGTCGGGCAGGTCGGGCGTCTTCGGCCCGATACCGTGGCCCTGCAGGTTCTCGTGGTTGAGCGCGAGGCGGGAGGCGTGGCGCACGACGTCGTGGTTCGAGAGCACCCAGGTGCTCGGGGCGCCCACCGCGCCGAACGCGGCGAGGGAGTCGTCGATGACGCGGCGGAGGGCCGGCCCGGCCCAGGCCGTTTCGAGGTAGGCGAAGTTGAAGGCCTGGTGCATCTCGTCGGGGCGCACCCACTCGGCGACGTGGCTGAGCGGGTCGACCCAGGCCTCGGCCGCGAGGATGCGGTCGCCCGGGTACTCGTCGAGGATGAGGCGCCAGTCGCGGTAGATCTCGTGCACACCGTCCTGGGCCCAGTAGGGTGCGGTTTCGGGCCGCTCGGTGATGATGCCTGGCCCCTCCGTCGAGGCGCCGCCCATGCTGCCGCCCGCGATCGGAGGCATGTAGTCGGGAAGACCGGCCGCTTTGATCATTCCGTGCGCGACGTCCACCCGAAAACCGTCCGCCCCGCGGTCGAGCCAGAACCGGAGCACATCACGGAATTGCGCCTTCACCCATTCGTTGTCCCAGTCGAAGTCGGGTTGGGTGGTGTCGAAGAGGTGCAGGTACCACTGGCCGGGAGTGCCGTCCGGGTTCGTGACGCGGGTCCAGGCATTGCCGCCGAAGACGGAATCCCAGTTGTTCGGGGGAAGATCGCCGTTTTCGCCCTGGCCATCACGGAAGATGTAATGCGCGCGCTCCTCACTGCCCTCGGCGGCGGCGAGTGCAGCTTCGAACCACGGATGCTCACTTGAGGAGTGGTTCGGCACGAGGTCGACGATCACGCGGATGCCCAGCTCGTGTGCCGTGTGCTGCAGGGTGTCGAAGTCAGCGAGCGTGCCGAACAGCGGGTCGACATCGCAATAATCGGCCACGTCGTAACCAGCATCATTCTGCGGTGACGTGTAGAACGGCGAGAGCCAGATGGCGTCGATCCCGAGAGCCCGGAGGGCAGGGAGACGATTGGTGATGCCGGTTAGATCGCCCATCCCGTCACCGTTGGCGTCCGAAAAGGACCGCGGATAGATCTGATATATCACTGCGGTTCGCCACCACTCTGAGCCTGTCATGAAAAGAAACCCTACGGCATTTTCATGACGATGGAAGCGCTTGCAGGCCGGTGGGCTGCGCGCACCACCTGCCCCGGATGCAGATCCGACTATTTCAGTTGTCAATGGTTCCGATACTTGCTATACATGTAAACGCTTGCATAAAATTCAATGTCCTGAGAAAGGCACACCAATGATGGTGAACATGAAAGGTCTCGTCGCTGCCGGCGCAGTAGTGGTCGCAGCGTCCCTCGCATTGTCCGGATGCTCCGGCGGGGCCTCCCCGAAGGAGGGCGCCGGCGATAAAGCCGCCGCCAACACCTTGACGGTTTGGGTCGATGCCGACCGCGGCACGGTCCTCAAAGACGCGGCAGCGGCATTCACGAAGGAATCCGGCGTCAAGGTAAAGCTCATCCAGAAGGACTTCCCCAAGATCCAGGAAGAGTTCATTGCACAGGTTCCGACCGGCAAGGGCCCCGACATCACGATCGGCGCCCACGACTGGATCGGGAACCTCGTCTCGAACGGCGTGCTCAAGCCCGTCGAACTCGGTGATACGACCGCTGACTTCCAGCCGGTCGCCGTCACGGCGATGACCTTCGAGGGCAAGACCTACGGTGTCCCCTACTCGATCGAGAACATCGCCCTCCTCCGCAACACGGCCCTGGCGCCGACCGCGCCGGCGACGTACGCGGACATGGTCGCCGCCGGCACCGCCGCCGGCACTGAGTTCCCGTTCCTCGTGCCCGTTGGACCGGAATCGGACCCGTATCACCTGTACCCGTTCCAGACCTCGTTCGGCGCCCCCGTGTTCGGCACCAACTCCGACGGCAGCTATAACGCCGAAGACCTCTCGATCGGCAACGCCGGTGGAGAGGCCTACGCGGCGTGGCTCGCATCCGAAGGCGCCGCAGGGCACCTCAGCGTGAACATCACCAACGACATCGCCAAAGAGAAGTTCAACGCCGGCGCATCGCCGTTCTTCCTCTCCGGTCCGTGGAATGTCCCGGATGCCCAGAAGGCCGGCATCGACGTTGCGATCGACCCGATCCCGACTGCCAGCGCCAACCCTGCCCAGCCGTTTGTCGGCGTGCAGGGCTTCTTCGTGAGTGCGAAGACCAAGAACGCTCTCGCTGCCAATGAGTTCCTGGTGAACTACATCGGCTCCGAAGAGGTGCAGACCGCGCTCTACGAGGTCGGCGGGCGCCCGCCCGCGCTGACCAGCGCCTTCGAGGCAGCTGCCGCCGACCCGATCACCGCCGGTTTCGGTACGGTCGGAGCAACCGCCGTGCCGATGCCGAACATCCCGCAAATGGGTAAGGTCTGGCAGTTCTGGGGCGTCACCGAGGCCGCGATCATCGCGGGCGAGGGTGACCCGGCAGCGCTGTGGCAGAAGATGACTGGCGAAATCCAGGGCGCCATCGCGAAGTAACACCGTGTGCCCGGCTCCATCAGGGAGCCGGGCACAGCGTGCTCCCTCACCACACATCAGGCAAGGTTGCCGGCAGGCGCCAGAGATCGGACGAAGATGCCCACCCCACGAACAGGTCGCGATCGCACCGCGCGCGACAACTCGCTGGTCACCCAGTTGAGGCAATCCAAGCGGGCGGGACGAATTGCCGAGGCGGCGTCCGTCGGGATCAAGATTCTCCTGGTGAAAATTCTGCTCCTCGGTATTGTCGACGCGATCAGCGTCTACGCCCTCTTCGTGCTCTTCCTGAAGCAGGACTGGGTCGTCTTCGGACTCGTTCTGGCAGTCACTCTGATCGTCAACTGGATCTACTTCAGTAAAAACGCCCTGCCGGCCAAGTACCTCACCCCCGGCCTGATCTTCCTTGTGATCTTCCAAATCTTTGTTGTGGGCTATTCCGGCTACATCGCTTTCACGAACTACGGCACCGGGCACAACAGCACCAGGGAGGACGCGGTCGCATCACTCATCGCCTCCGCGCAACAGCGAGTGCCGGACTCGGTCGCGTATGACATCACCGTGATCGAGCAACTGGGTGCCTACAGTCTCCTCGTCACCGACCCTGACGGCCGGATCAGCGTCGGCAGTGCCGACGCGCCCCTGCGTGAAGTCACCGATGCCGAGACGGATGCCGACGGCGTCGCCACCGCACTTCCCGGCTACACCTCGCTCAAGTTCAGCGACATCGCTGCCAATCAAGAGGTCATCGCGGCCCTCTCGGTGCCGCTCACCGACGACCCGAACGAGGGGGTGCTCCGCACCCCGGACGGCTCAAAGGCCTATCTCTACCTGTCCGATCTGGTCTACGACGAGGCCGCGAGAACGATGACGAACACCACGACGAACGTCGTCTACGCCGAGGACCGTACGGTCGGGGCGTTCGCCGCAGAGGACGGTACCGAACTGCGCCCCGGCTGGAAGGTTGAGGTCGGATTCGATAACTTTGCCCGTGCGTTCGGCACGGATTCCATTCGGGGACCGCTGATCAACGTGACCCTGTGGACCTTCGCCTTCGCTTTCCTTTCTGTCGCCACCACGTTCGCGCTCGGGCTCTTCCTGGCGCTGGTCTTCAATGACCTGCGGATGCGCGGACGCAACGTCTACCGCGTCATCTTGATTCTTCCCTACGCGTTCCCGGCATTCCTGTCCGCGCTGGTCTGGGCGGGGCTGCTCAACCCGCAGTTCGGCTTCGTCAACCAGGTGCTGTTCGGCGGGGCGGAAATACCCTGGCTCACAAACGAATGGCTGGCAAAATTCAGCATCATCTTCGTGAACCTGTGGCTCGGCTTCCCCTACATGTTCCTGGTCTGCACGGGTGCTCTTCAGTCGATTCCCGGCGAGTTGCAGGAGGCGGCAACGGTCGACGGGGCGCGGCCCTGGCAGGTGTTCCGGCTGATCAAGCTGCCGCTGCTGCTCGTGTCGGTGGCCCCGCTGCTCATCTCGTCGTTCGCGTTCAACTTCAACAACTTCAACCTCATCTACATGCTCACCAATGGCGGGCCGAGAGACGTTACCGCGGGAGTGAATGTCGGTGCGACCGACATCCTCATCTCGATGGTCTACAAGGTCGCCTTCGTCGGTGCGAACCGCGACTACGGATTGGCGAGTGCGTTCTCCATCATCATTTTCCTGCTGGTCGCGGTCGTGTCGATCATCAGCTTTAGGCAGACCAAGGCACTAGAGGAGCTGAACTGACATGCAGGTCAACAATCGGGAGACAAGCGACCGCATCGTGGCGCGAAAGTCGTCATTCCAGTTCAAGCGCTGGTTCAAAGCAACGGGATGGCGCCACCTGATCGGCGTGGTCATGGCCGTGTTCTCGGCGTTCCCCCTTGTCTACGTGCTCTCGGCAGCGTTGCAACCCGGTGGCACCCTGATCACGGCAAATGGGCTCTTCAGTAAGGTGAGCCTCGGCAGCTTTGTGACGCTCTTCAACCTGCCCCAACAGCCATACGCCGCCTGGTACGGCAATACCCTGATCATCGGAGTGATCACCTCGATCGGCACGGTGTTCTTGGGGGCCCTTGCGGCATATTCCTTCTCCCGGATGCGTTTTTTCGGTCGCCGGGGGGGACTGCTCACGCTCGTACTGTTGCAGATGTTTCCGCAGCTGCTCGCTGTCGTGGCCATCTTCCTGCTGCTGAACGGCATCTCCGATATTTTCCCGGCGATCGGACTGGACTCGCAGGTCGGCCTGATCATGGTCTACCTCGGCGGGGCTCTTGGGGTGAACACCTACCTGATGTACGGATTTTTCAACACGATTCCCGCTTCGATCGACGAGGCCGCCAAGTTGGACGGTGCTGGACACGCTCGCATCTTCTTCACGATCATCCTTCGACTGGTCGCACCCATTTTGGCGGTCGTCGGCCTCCTCTCCTTCATCGGCACGACGAACGAGTTCGTCATCGCGAGCATCGTGCTGATCAGCCCGGAGAATCAGACCCTCGCGGTGGGCCTCTACCAGTTCGTGTCTCAGAAATTCTCCACTAACTACTCGGTCTTCGCGGCCGGCGCCGTGCTCGCGGCCCTGCCCGTGATGGCCCTGTTCCTGTGGCTGCAGAAGTACATCGTCGGCGGCCTGACCGCCGGATCGGTGAAGTAAGGCGCGCATGCTCCCGCACCACGACGGATCGGCCCTGTACGTCTCCGACCAGGCGCCGCGGCCGGGCGACACGGTGCGCGTGCGGGTACGGGTGCCGGAGGCGTGGGGCGCCGTCGCATCCGTGCACGTGCGCTCGACGCCCGACCGGGAACCCCGCTTTCGACTGGCCCAACTGCTCGGCACGGCGGACGGCTGGCAGTGGTGGGAGGCCGAGGTCGAGATCCTGAACCCGGTCAACGGCTACCGGTTCCTGATCAGCCGGGCCGACGGCGGCCACTGGTGGCTGAACGCCGCGGGGGCGCATGACTTCGAGACCCTCGACGCGGAGGACTTCAAGCTGCTCAGCTACCCGGCACCGCCGGACTGGGCCGCCGCGACCGTGATGTACCAGATCTTCCCGGACCGCTTCGGGCGCTCCCCGGCCGCCGCGCTGCGCGAGAAACCGGCCTGGGGCATCCCCGCGGCATGGGGCGACCCGGTGGAGACGGTCCAGCCGGCCCGCTCGCACCAGTTCTACGGTGGTGACCTCGACGGCATCGGGCTGCACCTGGACCACCTCGAACGGCTCGGCGTCACCATGCTGTACCTGACACCCGTTTTCCCGGCCGGCTCGAGCCACCGCTACGACGCGCAGAGCTTCGACGAGGTCGACCCCGCGCTGGGCGGCGACGCGGCACTGGTCCGGCTGGTCGAAGCCGCCCACGAGCGGGGCTTCAAGGTGATCGGCGACCTCACCGCGAACCACTCCGGCGACCGGCACGAGTGGTTCCGGGCCGCGCGGCATAACCCGGCCGCGGCCGAGAGCGCCTTCTATTACTGGCTCGACGAACAGCACGAACACTACGAGTCCTGGCTCGACGTGCCCAGCCTGCCTAAGTTCAACTGGACCTCGCCGGAGCTGCGCCGCCGGTTCATCGAGGGACCGGACTCGGTGGTCGCGAAGTGGCTGCGGGCCCCGTACCACCTCGACGGCTGGCGCATCGATGTGGCGAACATGACCGGCCGCCTGCAGGGGGAGGACCTGAATGCGGAGGTGCGGCAGACCATCCGTCGCACCATGATCGCGGAGAATCCTGACACGATCCTGCTCGGCGAATCGACCAACGACGCCTCGGGCGATTTCCAGGGCGACGGCTGGCACGGCGCGATGACGTATACGACCTTCACCCGCCCGGTGTGGAGCTGGCTCTCGAAGTCGGAGAGCCCCTCCTCGTTCTTCGGGCTGCCCTACGGCACCATCCCGCAGTGTGACGGGCGGGCGTTCGTGGACGCCCACCTCCGGTTCACGGCCGGCTACCCCTGGCGAACCCGCCTGGCCACGATGAACGCCCTCGACACGCACGACACGCCGAGGTTTCGAACCCACGCGATCAACGGGGGAGTGGGCGTGGGCTTCGGGCTGAGCGCCACCCTGCCGGGCATCCCGGTCGTCTTCGCCGGCGACGAATTCGGTCTGGTCGGCGACGACGGCGAGGGCTCGCGCACACCCATGCCCTGGGACACGGCCGGCGACCCGGAGGTGGCAGCCACGATCGACCTGTATGCCGCACTGATCCACCTGCGCACCGCCCACCCTGCCCTGAACGGCGGCGGGATGCGCTGGGTGCACGTGGGCGCGGATGTGCTCGTCTACGTGCGCGAGTGCGCGGACGAGTCGGTGCTGCTGGTCGCGGCCCGTACCGCAGGCACGGTGACCCTGCCGGCCGGGGCCGTGGCGGGGATGCCGGCCCTGCTCCTGGGGGACGCCGCCCTGAGTGTGGCGGGCGGACGCATCCGTCTGGAAACGGATGGCCCGAGCTTCACCGCCTGGTCGCTGCCGGGGATTGTGGTGCCCGATCGCGCCCCACGGTCATCGGGCAGGCCAACTTGGTGATAATATTTACCGGTTGCCGAAATTTGGCTTAGTTTCCGTTCAAGCGGATGCTTCGCCCCCTTAGCTCATTGGTAGAGCACTTCCTTGGTAAGGAAGAGGTAGTGGGTCCGATTCCCACAGGGGGCTCTGGCTTGGAAGCTCTTGCAGCCGACAGGTCGTGGCGGGGTAGCTCAGTTGGTTAGAGCACACGGCTCATAATCGTGGTGTCGCGGGTTCAATTCCCGCTCCCGCTACACATAAAGGCCCTTTGACCAGGAATTTTACCGGTCACGGGGCCTTTCGTTTTTTCCGAGGTGCCTGTCGGCCAGTACGTCGGACCCGCGTCTCGACTCTCTGCCGTCGTGGTGGCCTCAGGACAGCGAACAGCCGGGCCCGCCACTTGAGGGCAGGCCCGGCTGACGAAGGGCGATTAGCAGTGCGGCAGGTCCCGCAGTCCGTTGTTGTACTCGTCCAGCACGGTGGCAGCCGCGAGGACCGCCTCGCGGGACGTGGGCGTACCCTCGAAGTACCACTCGAGCGTGTGGTAGGCCGCGGCGACCTCAGCGCTCACGCCGGGAACGTTGAAGCCGGTCTCGCCGGGCGTGCCGTTGAGGCCGGCGGCGATGAACTGCTTCGCGGCGATGGTGTACTCGTTGCCGAGACTGGGACTGCTGAGGATATGGGCCCGGGTCAGGCCCGAGTCGTAGAACATGCCGGTCGGCACGAGGGCGGCACCCTTGTTCTTGTAGAAGCCGATCGTGTACGTGCAGGTGGCGTTCGCCTGGGCCGGGGCGGCGACGGCGACGATGCCGGTTGCGACGAGAATGGCGGCGACAATGCCGCTGGTGATGCGTCCGTTCATGTGGGTCTCCTCTGTGTGGAGTCGGGTTGGAGCGGGGTCCTAGCGGATGCTACGCCTGTCCGAGCACGCCCGACAGGGACTCTCGGAAATCCCTGTCGGGCGCTTTGGAACGGGGAGCCGGGTACCAGGTGGCTTCCGGCTCGGGTCGACGGCGCCTCCGGGAGGGGTGCCGCGGGCGTACCCTGACGACGTGAAGACCTACACCGCCGCCCAGATGCGCGAGGCCGAAGCTCCCTTCCTGGCGGCCGGCGTGCCGCTGATGGAGCGGGCGTCGGTCGCGCTCGCCGGGGAGACCGCGGCGCTGCTCGAGGAGCGCGGGGGAGTGCCGGGCGCGCGGGTGCTGGTGCTGGCCGGCGCGGGGAACAACGGCGGCGACGCCCTGCACGCGGCGGCGCTGCTCGCCGCGCAGGGTGCCCGGGTGGCCATCGTGCCCACGGCGGCCCGGTTGTATGAGGGCGGACTCCTCGCCGCCCTGGCGGCAGGGGCGGCGCTGCTGCCCCTCGATGTGACGGATGCCGCACTCGCCGGCGCCGCCCGGGCATCCGCTGTGATCCTGGACGGCATCCTCGGCACCGGCACGAGCGCCAGCCCGGCACTCCGTGGGCGTGCCCGGGAGGTGGTGGCCGCCATCCTGCCCGTGCTGCACGGCGATGCCGTGCCCCGGGTAATCGCGGTGGACCTGCCCAGTGGGATCGGTGTCGACGACGGCGCCGTGCCGGACCCCACCGTGCTGCCCGCGGACCTGACGGTGACGTTCGGCGGCTGCAAGCCCGGCCTGCTCCGGGAACCCGCGGCGAACCTGACCGGGCGGATCGTCGTGGCCGACATCGGCATCGGGGACGAGCTCGAGCGGATCGCGGCCCGAGATCGCGGGTAGGCACTTTCTCTGCTGTTTCCTGGGTCGTCGCCGTTGCGGATGCGTGCCCCCGGAGCGTCAACGGTCGATAATCAATTCCTTCCACCGAGCGGCACTCAGGGGGTCGATGCCGTGGTCAAAATTCCGCTGGCGATCTTCATCGCCGTGGTCGGTCTGTTGCAGACCCCCGCCGGCCCGTGGCCGTTCCTGCTGGTCCCGATCTGGTTGGTGTGGGAGATTCCCGTCATGGTCAAGCAGTTGTTGTTCACGCGCGATGTGCAGCGGGAGTGGGAGCAGCTCGTCGAGCAGTGAGGTGGCGGCTTCGTCGCATCCGTCGCTCACGCCCGCTCGCATTCAGGCGTCGGGGGCGCCGGCTCGCTGCAGGGCCTCTTCGAGAAGCTCGAGGTCGATGCGGGCGTGCTCCAGGGCGATCGCGCTGGCATCGTCGGGCCGCCGAGAGCAGATCGCATCGATGAGGTTCTCGTGGTCAGCGAGGGCCCGCAGCTCCATCGCCCGCATTCCCGCGGTCGAGCCCCAGAGGTGCGCCGGGGCAGCGATACTGACCCGGGATTCCAACTCGAACAACACGGACTGCAGGGTGTCATTGTGAGCGGCCGCGCAGATCGCGATATGTAACAGCTCATCCGCCCGCTGGGACTGCGGGCCCGACTCGGCCTCCCGGAATGCGGCCAGACGCTGCTGCAGCAACGTGACATCCGCATCGGTGCGTTTCTCTGCGGCAGCTCGCGCGATTGTGCCCTGGAGATGGCTCACCGCCTCGCAGGTATCGCGGAGGACTTCCCAGCGCGCCGACAGAGTGCGGTGAACTGACGCTTTCGACGACGAGGTCCACTGCTCACGGACGAATGAACCGCCGCCGCGGCCGCGCTGGGTCTCCAACAGTCCCTGGCTGACCAATGTGGCGATTGCGGCGCGAACCGTCATGCGGCCGACGCGGAGAGAGGCTGCCAGCTCCCGCTCGGACGGCAACCGGGCGCCCGGCAGGTACTCACCGATCGCAATGGCCGTGATCAGGCGGTCGGTGATTTCGTCTGCCCGCGAGACCGCGGCAAGCGGGGTAGCCAAAGAACCCACGGGGTCCGGTCCCGATGTCGGCCTGGGAAGCGGTCGGCCGGCCGCTGGGGCTTGCCGTGGATCGCCCATGATGGTCCGTTCTCTCCTTGCCGCTGGCCCCCACACGGGTGGGAAGAACGTGTCCGGCTTGTAACGCCTATATTAAGACACAAAAAATGGTCTTGTTGCGAGACCTTTACTCCGCCATGCTATTGGTCACCGTCTATACGCGGTCGTGAATCGGGAGAGAGACCAATGCCTGAAATCAGTACCCGGTCCGTGCCATTCTGCGCGTGGGAAACCTGGGTTCGTATCACCGCACCCGACGAGCCGCGGGCCGGAGCCCTGCCCCTGATCGTGCTGCACGGAGGGCCGGGAATGGCCCACGACTACCTGCTCAACCTCGACGAGCTCGCCGACAGCGGACGCACCGTCATCCACTACGACCAGCTCGGCTGTGGCAACAGCACGCACCTGCCCGACGCCGCAGAGGACTTCTGGACACCCCAGCTGTTCGTCGACGAGTTCGAGAATCTCGTCGCCGCACTGGGACTGGCCGACTACCACCTCCTTGGCCAGTCCTGGGGTGGGATGCTCGGCGCTGAGATCGCCACGCACCGGCCCGCAGGTCTGCGTAGCCTGTCCATCTGCAACTCTCCGGCCTCTATGGCTCTGTGGGCCGAGGGCGCTGCTGGACTGCGTGCACTGCTGCCGGTGGAAGTGCAGGCGACGCTCAGCCGGCATGAGACTCAGGGCACCGTGACGCACCCCGACTATCTCGCTGCGGCCGAGGTCTTCTACGAGCGCCACGTCTGCCGCGTCACACCGGTACCGGATGACTTCCAGCGCAGCGTCGCCCAGATGGAGGCCGAACCCACGGTCTACCACACCATGAACGGGCCCAACGAGTTCCACGTGGTCGGCACACTCCGCTCCTGGAGCATCATCGACCGGCTCGATCAGATCGAGGCGCCGACGCTCGTGGTGGCCGGCGAATTCGATGAGGCAACCCCGGCCACCTGGAGACCTTTTCTCGACCGCATTCCCACAGTGGCCAGCCACGTCTTCGCCGGTGCCAGCCACTGCACCCATCTGGAGCAGCCCGAGGCGTTTCGCTCCGTCATCGCCGCGTTCCTGGCCCGGCACGACTCTTCACCCTCCCTCTGACGCCCACTATCCCTTCTCCAAGAGAAAGAGCACCCCGATGACCGCATCCCCGAGCTCGCCCGAACTCAACGCGCAGGAGCAGCTGGAGTCCTTCGGCTACAAGCAGCAGCTGAAACGTTCCGTCTCCACCACCGACCTGTTGATCTACGGTTTGATCTTCATGGTTCCGATCGCCCCCTGGGCCATCTTCGGAACGGTCTACAACGCGTCGGCGGGCATGGTGCCGCTGGTCTACCTGATCGGCCTGATTGCCATGATCTTCACGGCGCTGGCTTACGCCCAGATGGCGAAATCGATTCCCCTGGCCGGTTCGGTCTTCTCCTACGTCGGCCGGGGCATCCATCCCACGGCGGGATTCTTCGCCGGCTGGGCCATCCTGCTCGACTACCTGCTCGTTCCCACCTTGCTCTATGTGTTCGCCGCCGAGTCGATGATCGGGATCTTCCCTGACTCCCCGCGCTGGGTGTGGGCACTCCTCTTCGTCGGGATCAACACCGCGATCAACCTGCTCGGGATCACCTCCATCAAGCGGATGAACCGGGTTTTCCTCGCGATCGAGCTCACGTTCGTCGTGATCTTCGTGATCATCGCCGTCACCGCGCTGACCAACGGCTCGGTCCCCGGCGCTGAATTCACCATCCTCCCGCTCTGGGACGCAAGCGCGGTGACCGGGCCACTGATCGCATCCGCTCTCTCGATCGCCGTGCTGAGTTTCCTCGGCTTCGACGGCATCTCCACGATGGCCGAGGAATCGACCGGTGGACGCAACTCCGCGGGGAAGGCCATGATCACGGCTCTTCTCATCGTCGCACTGCTCTTCATTGTGCAGACCTGGCTGGCGAGCGCCCTCTCGGCGGGGCGAGCATCCTTCAGCGACAGTGAGGCCGGCAACGCGTTCTTCACCGTCGTCGAGGCTGCCTCCAACAGCGGGTGGGCCACAGCCTTCTTCGTGGTGAACGTGCTGGCCATCGGAATCGCGAACGCCATGGCCGCTCAGGCCGCGACGTCCCGGTTGCTGTTCTCGATGAGCCGGGACCGCCAGCTGCCGAAGTTCCTCAGCGAGATCAGCAGCCGACAGGTTCCCCGGAACGCGGTCCTCCTCGTCTCCGGTCTCTCCGCCGTTCTCGTGCTGTTCTTCGTGGGCCAGATCGACCTCATCGCGGCGCTGGTCAACTTCGGTGCCCTCTTCGGCTTCATGCTGCTGCACCTCTCTGTGATCGTGCACTACATCGTGCGCAAGAAGTCGACGAACTACCTGCTGCACCTGGTGGTGCCGGTCATCGGCTTCCTGATCATCGGTTACGTGCTGCTCAACGCGAGTCCGCTGGCCAAGATCGGTGGCCTGATCTGGCTCGTGCTCGGGGCCGCCGTCTTCCTCTACTACCGGCACACAGGACGCAAGACCGCTCTGGACGGCGAATCTGCCGCCGTCCCGCTCGCGGTACCTGCCACCGGCGAGCGGGCGGGGCTGTAGACCATGGACCACTTTCTGGACAAGAGCCATGGCCAGCCGGGCTTCTCGGCCGACCGTCCGCCGGCCCTGCGCATCTCTCCGGGCACCGGTGAGCGGATCGGCTTCGAAACCAGCGACGAGGTGTACGAGCAGCTGCACGCGCATCACGACATGGACCGGCTCACGGTGCAGATCAACCCGGTGACGGGCCCGGTCTATGTCGAAGGGGCCGAGCCCGGTGACGCCCTCGCGGTCACGATCCACGAGATCCAGCTGAAGGACTGGGGCTGGTCGGTGAGTCTGCCGGGATCGGGCGCCCTGCAGAACGTCATGGGGAAAGGCATGTTCACCCGGCGGGTGCCCATCGACTCGGCCGGCGTGCACGTCACGGACCGCCACGTCTTCGCGCCGCTGCCGATGATCGGGTGCATCGGCACGGCGCCCGCAGCGGGCACGAATTCGACGATCATGCCGTCCTACCCCCAGGGCGGAAACATGGATGTCACGGATTGCCGTCCTGGTTCGACGGTCTACCTGCCGGTGATGGTCAAGGGCGCCTACCTGTCCATCGGTGACATCCACGCGATCATGGCCGAGGGGGAGTCCTCCTTCGTGGCGATCGAGGCGGAGGGGATCGCCGTGGTCAGCATCGACCTGGTGAAAGGAATGGCGCTCAGGGCGCCGCGGGTTGAAACCGGCGAGGAGTGGATCTTCGTGGGGCTGGGTGACCCGGTGCAGGAGAGCATCATGCGCGGCTATGAGGACATGTTTGCGTTCCTCGTCGAGGACCAGGGGTGGGAGGCCGGTGATGCCTATGCGGTCATGAGCGCTGTGGGACACTCGCGTCTCGGTGGACCGACGGGTGCCGTCGCGCCCGACCCGCTGCATCCGTTCACCGCCGTCGGGGCAGTGACGGTGCACCGGCTCCCCAAGAGCGTGCTCTGAGCGAGCGCGGGTGAATCGTCGGTTCGAGCACCTCATAACGACGATTCACCCGCTCTCGCGGTGGGGGATGCCTGGCGGAGGAGGGCTTGGGGAGGATCACGCCCTGTTGCGACGTGATTTGGACTTCACGGATGCCGCCCGGCAGCATGGGCCCATGACCTTTCTCCCGCGGCTCGGACGCTACCGCATCGACGCCGTCCTGCTGCTCGTCGCGCTGGTCTGGGGCGGCAGCTACCTCGCCGCCAAGGTGCTCACCGAGCAGGCGAGCGTGGGCGCCGTGCTGGCGCTGCGCTTCCTCGTGGCCGCGCTCGCGCTGCTGCTGATCTGGGCGCTGAGCCGGCCCCGGCGGCCGACCCGCGCCGAGCTGGCCGTGGGTGGCCTGCTCGGGCTCACGCAGGCGGCGATCCTCTGGCTGGAGACGGCCGGCGTGGCCGTGACCTCGGCAACGAACGCCGGCCTGATCATCAGCCTGACGATCATCCTCACCCCGATTCTCGAGTCGGTCGCGGCACGCAACTGGCTGCCGCGCTCATTCTTCGTGGCTGCGGTGCTCGCGGTCGTCGGAGTGGCGCTGCTCGTCTCCGGCAACGGTTTCCGCGCCCCGAATCCGGGCGACCTGCTCATGCTCGCGGCGGCGCTCGTGCGCGCCCTGCACGTCACCATGGTCGGCCGCCTGACCCGCGCTGACGGCGCCGGCCGCCGGCCCGGCACGCTCACGATCACGCTGGTGCAGGCCGCCGTGGGTGCCGTCGTCTTCCTGGCAGCGGATGCGCCGGGCACGCTGCGAGCGATCGGCGCCTTCGGCCCGGCGGCCTGGCTCGGGGTGCTCTATCTCGGGCTGGCCTGCAGCGTTTTCGCGTTCCTGGCCCAGACCTGGGCGATCCGGCACACGTCCGCCGCTCGGGCCAGCCTGCTGATGGGCACCGAGCCGGTCTGGGCGGTGCTCGTGGGGGTGAGCCTCGGCAGCGAGAGCCTCGGCCTGGTGGCGGTGCTCGGGGCCGGGCTGATCATCGCCGGCACCTCGTGGGGGCAGCGGGTGGAGCAAGGGCACCGGCTGCAGGCGGTGACGGCCGTGCCTGCGGCGCCGGCCCCGGCGCATCCGTCGCCCGCCGTCGTCGACTGAGCCCGGTCTGCCCGCGGTTCGGCGAGCCCGGGCTTGCCGAGTCCTGAACGAATTCGACGGAGATTTTGCCCGTAACGGTGCCAAACCCTCTGAAAAACCGCCTTCAGCAGAAAATCACCGTCGATTTGGTTCGACGCTACCCGCGGCCCTCCGGGCGGAAGACAGCGGTGGCGACCACCAGGTCCTGCCAGGACATGCCGGAGCTGGTGAACACGCGGGGGCGGGTGTTGTCGACGGCGACCGTGCCGGTGAGGATGTCCCGCATCGTCACCAGGGAACCGGCGTCGATCACGCCCTCCCGGATCGGGATCAGCACGTCGCCGCCCTCCCGCAGCACAACCTGGCTGTCTTCGACGACGACCTGCGCGCGCCCGATCAGCGCGCCGGGAAGCTCCCGGGCGTCGGGCTCATGCGAACCGACTGCCACCGTGCAGGAGTCCCGAGGGACCAGGGATCCGTCGAACAGCGGGGTGCGAGCGGTGGTGGCGCAGACGATGAGCTGCGCGTCGCGCACGGCGTCGGGGGTACCGGTCTGCGCGGGCTGCCCGGCGGCCCGCACCCGCTCAGCAAGCGCCTCGGCGCGGCCCGGGTGCCGGCCGACCACTGTGACCCGGCGGATCCGGCGGATGGCGCGCATCGCCGCGACATGGCCCCACGCCTGGGGTCCCGAGCCGAACACCACGAGGTGCTCCACGTCGGCGGGCGCGAGCAGGTCGGCGACGGCCGCCGACACCGCCGGGGTGCGCAGGGTCGTCAGTGCGATGCCGTCGAGCAGGGCGACCGGGCTGAGCGTGGCGGCATCCATCAGCAGGTAGATGCCCTGGATGCGCTGGCGGCCGAGCTGCGGGTTGCCCGGTGCGACGGTGGCGACCTTGACGCCCACGAACTCCGCAGACCGGGACGGCATGAGCAGCAGCTGGCCCTGGTCGAGGGGCAGGATGCCGCGGGGCCAGTCACCCGCCGGGTCGAGTCCGGCCCGCACGGCGGCCTGGATGGCGCGGGCCGCGGCCTCGAAGCCGACGCGGGCGAAGATCTCGTCGGCGGAGATCCACGGGGGCGGTGCGTTGGCATCCATGATCCGACTGTACGTGCCGGGGTGTGGGGGCAGGCCACCCCGATGATGTCCTGCCCCCGACGAGGGGTGCTTCGCTCCGGTCTCATACGGACCCTGCAATCAGGGACTAAGGACTGGTGTTCGGGGAGCTGCCCCGCCTGTGGGGTAGCATACGACCGCCCCGCGCCGGGAGGAAGGGGCTGGACAAATGCCCTGGCGTCTGATCCGGGGGGGAAAGCGGGGCGATGGCGGGCGCGGACGGGCGAACACTGGCGCCCGCGCCCTAGGCTTGGTGCGACGGGGTTGTTGGCAGGCACAAGGGAGTCAGGCCGCATGACGGAGCAGAACGTGACGGAGCAGTACCGCGTGGTCGTGGTCGGCGACGCACTCATCGACGAGATGCTGAGCCCCGGGTCGCGCCTGGAGTTCCCCGGCGGAGCCGCCCTCAATGTGGCCGTCGGACTGGCCGTGCTCGGCGTGCCGACCACTCTGATCGCCATGGTCGGCGACGACGCCGACGGGCTGGTCCTGCGCGAATTCCTTGCCGCCCACGATGTGACCCTGGTGGCCACTCCCGGCCCGTTCGGCAGCTCGCGCGCCACCTCCGACCGCACCGACGGCGAGCCCACCTACGCGTTCAACGAGGCCGCGAAGAAGCGCCGGATCGAGTTCGGCCCGGCCGAGCGGGCGGCCCTCGACGACGCCCGCCTCGTGGTCGTGAGCTGCTTCCCGTTCGACGACACGGCCCAGACGGATGCCTTCATCGCCGCGGTCGCGGACCCGGAACGACGCCTCGTGATCGACCCGAACCCCCGCTCGGGCATGCTCGCCGACGGCGACCTGTTCGCGCGGAACTTCGAACGTCTCGCTGCCCGGAGCCTGCTCACGAAGGTCGGAGACGAGGACGCCGAGCTGCTCTACCGCAGCACCCTCGAGGACCTGCGGGAGCGGCTGCTGGCCGCCGGCACGCAGACGGTGCTGGCCACGGCCGGGCGCGCGGGGGCATCCGTCGCCCAAGGTGCCGACCTGCTGGTCGGAGAGCCGATCGCGGTGCTTCCCGGCGCCGTCGTCGACACCATGGGTGCGGGCGATGCCACTCTCGCATCGACCGTGCAGACCATGCTGACGCGGGGCGTGCCCACGGATGCCGCGGGCTGGCAGGCCCTGCTGGCCGACGCCATGCTGATCGCGGCCGCGACCTGCCGGCAGGAGGGCGCCCTGCTGCGCGTGCCGACGACTGACTAGTCGGCCTGCGCCGGCTTGACCGCCCGCACGATGGCGCCGTGCATCCCGTCGGTCACCTCGTGGGTCAGGGTGACGCTCACCTGCTCGAAGCCCGCGTCGCCGAGGAGGACCTCGTACTCCGCGATCGACAGGGCGCCGGCGATGCAGCCGACGTGGGAGCCGCGCTCGGCCCGCTGGGCGGGCGCGAGGTGGTTCTCGGCCACGACGTCGGACACCCCGGCGCGGCCGCCGCGCCGAAGCACGCGGAACATTTCCCCGAAGACGGCCGGTTTGTCGGTCGACAGGTTGATCACGCAGTTGGAGATGACGACGTCGACACTGCCGGAGGGCAGCGGGATCTCCTCGATTGTGCCCTTCAGGAACTCGACGTTCTCCGCCTGAGCGGCGCCCGCATTGTGCCGGGCCAGGTCGAGCATCTCGTCGGTCATGTCGAGGCCGTAGGCGAACCCGGTGGGGCCGACCCGGCGGGCGGAGAGGAGCACGTCGATGCCTCCGCCCGAGCCGAGGTCGAGCACGGTCTCTCCGGCCTGCAGGTCGGCGACCGCAGTGGGGTTGCCGCAGCCGAGGCTGGCCAGCAGGGCCGCGCCCGGGAGGCCCGCGGTCGACGCGTCGTCGTAGAGGGCGGAGCCGAAGACCAGGCTCTCGTCGAGGGGAGCCGGTGCGCAGCAGTCGCGGGAGGCATCCGTGGCCAACGCCGCGGCTGGGGCGGTGTCGTCGGTGCCGCAACAGGCGGACGACGAGGCACCGGTGGCGCCGCTTGTGGCATCTGTGCCGCAGCAGTAGCTGCTGGCTGCGGCAGGCACATCAGCCAGCAGCGACCGGCGCCCCTCGTTCGTGACCGAGAGGGCCGCGCTCGCGTAGCGGGCCCGCACCTCTTCACGCACCGGGTTGCTGTTCTCGCTCATGGCGTTCTCCCTCGACTGAGACCTAAATACATTGATGACTGTCGATGTAATCTACCTTCGGCTATCGATCGCCGTCAATCCGTGCCCTGAGGGGTCTCAAATCAGGCGGCGTCGACGGGCTCGAGATCGGGCCGCTTCGGCGCGCGGCCGTCGCCGGAGGAGCGTCCGGTGAGCCGGCGGCCGATCCACGGCAGCACGAACTCGCGGTAGTAGGCGGCCGTGCCCTGCACCTGCTCGTCGGCCGCGGCGGGCGCATCCAGCCACTCGACCGGAACCGGCACCCCCAGGTCGGACAGCACGTTGGTGGCCACGCGGGTGTGCCCGAGGGCGTTGAGGTGCAGCTTGTCGACCGACCAGAACCGCTTGTGCTCCAGCTCGGAGTCGGCCCAGTTGTCGACGAGGGTGACGCCCGGCCGGTCGAAGGCGGCGAGCGCGGCATCGGCCAGCTGGTCGCCACGCCGGCGCATCAGGTTGCCGAGCGGCAGGTGGTGCGACGGATTGCCGCCGCTGAGCACCAGCACGTGCACGCCCTGCTCCTCGGCCCGGTCGACGACCTGCCGCATCAGGCCGACGACGTAGGGGATCTCGACCCGCGGCCGCATCAGGTCGTTGCCGCCGCCGCAGATGCTGAGCAGGTCGGGGCCGAGCGCGAGCGCGGGCTCCAGCTGCTCCGCCACGATCGGGCCGAGCAGCCGGCCGCGCACGGCGAGGTTGGCGTAGGAGACCGGGTGGGCGGATGCCGCGGCGAGGCCCAGCGCGACCAGGTCGGCCCAGCCGCGCACCTGGCCGCCCGGCAGGTCGTCGCCGAGGCCTTCGGTGAAGCTGTCGCCCATGGCCACAAAGCGATGGAACATCCGGACCCCCCGTATCGATGCCGCGTGTGTATGTCTTGGTGCCGGGCCTCGGTTATTCGCTCGGGTGGGTGTGCCGGGTGCCGTGGGTCTGCTCGATGCCCTGACCCTTATCGACAACAAGGTTCCAGCGCTCGTTGAGCAGGTCGCGGGCCTGCTGGGCCGCGCGGCGCACCTCTTTGTCGGGGTCGCGCAGTCGCTGCACGATGGTGGCGAGATGGTCCGCGGTGCCCTGGGCTGCCAGCGCGTGCAGGGCCGCGGCGCGCACGCGCGGAACCTCGTCGGTGGTCAGGCGCACCAGCTTGGGCGCCACCTCGAGGCCGCGCAGCAGCACGACCTTGGCGCACATCTCCCGCACCCGCCAGGCCTGGTTGTTCAGGCCGACGACGATGTACGGCGCGGCCGATTCGCCCCAGACGTAGAGCAGGGCGCGGGCGCCCCACAGCTCGGGCCAGTAAAGGGCAGGGGCACCTTCGAGGATGCCGAGGGCGTGGCGTCCACCGGCGTAGAGGAGGAAGTCCTTGCCGGCGTTCTTGGCGCGCAGCAGCGCCACGGAATTGTCGATGACGGCCTGTTCGCCATAGTGTGCGACGGCCGCATGGATGCGTTCGGCCGTGGGCAGGTCGATGGGAAGGTCGGGGTGTGGCTCTAATTTGTTAGGCATGACGTCTCTACGCTAGCAAGCGGGCGTGTCGCAGGCCAATGCCGGGCTGTCAGGAGAGGCGCTCCGGGGCGGCGAGAGTGCGCTCGAACCCGGTCGCGTTCGGGTAGATCCCATAGTTGCCGATCTCCCGGTAGCCGAGGCGGCGATAGAGGGCGAGCGCCTCCGGTTGCGCGTGGCCCGTCTCCAGGCGGAGATGCCGGTAGCCGAGTTGCTGCGCCACCTCCTCGAGGGCGGCGAGCAGGGCCACGGCGTGGCCCTGCCGGCGGTAGGCCGGGTTGGTCCACATCCGTTTCACCTCCCCGGTCGTCTCATTCAGGCGACGGATGCCGCCGCCGGCCACGGTCACGCCCCCGTCGAGGAGCACGAGGAAGGCGCCGCCCGGCGAGTCGAAGGCATCCGCCGGCACGTCGAGCACGGAGTCGCCGTCCCCGTAGCGCTCCTCGTACTCCCGCGCCAGGTCGGTCAGGAGCGGGGCCACCTCAGGGTCACCCAGACGCACGCGCTTGATCTTCACACCGGCCAGTCTGCCCGATAGCGCCGCCCCCGGCCCGGGCCGGTAAACTCGGCCTGTGTCTGTCAACCCCGAACTGCAGGGCCGGGTCTTCCCGCCCGTCGCCCCCTACCTCGTCGGCCGGGAGAAGGTGCGCGAGTTCTCCCGCGCGGTCTTCGCCACGAACCCGATCAACCTCGACCCGGAGGCCGCGCGCGCCGCAGGCTACGCCGACGTCGTCGCCCCGCCCACATTCGCCGTGGTCGTTCAGGAGGCCACCCTGGCGCAACTGCTGGCCGAACCGGATGCCGGCATCGACTTCACCCGGGTCGTGCACGGCGACCAGCGGTTCAGCTTCACCCGCCCGATCGTGGCCGGTGACGAGCTCACCGCCACGCTGGCCGTGGCCGGTGTGAAGAGCCTCGGCGGTCACTCCATGGTGACGGCCGTGTCGACCATCGTCGACGCCTCCGGCGCGCACGTCGTGACCGCGACCTCCACCCTCGTCGTCAGGGGAGACGAATGACCGTCATCGCCACGCCCGCACCCGCGCCGCGCCTCGCCGACCTGACCGTCGGGGACGTCGTCGCGGAGGGCGCTTTCCCGCTCACGCGCGATTCCCTCGTGCACTACGCCGGGGCATCCGGGGACTTCAACCCCATCCACTACCGCGACGACGTGGCCGTGTCGGTGGGACTGCCCGGCGTGCTCGCGCACGGCATGCTGACTATGGGCTTCGCCGTGCAGCCGGTCGTCGACTGGGCCGGCGACCCCGGCCGCATCGTGGACTTCCAGGTGCGGTTCACCCGCCCCGTGCTGGTTCCGGCCGACGGGGAAGCGGTCGTGACCGTGGTCGCCCGGGTCGGGGCGATCGACACGGATGCCGGCGTCGCCCGCATCGACCTCACCGTTTCGTCGGGCGAGGTGACTGTGCTGGGCAAGGCACAGGCCCGCGTGCACCTGGCCTGAACGGCGATTCCCGATGACGAGCCCCACCACCCCCGCACCGACCTTCGCCGACCTGACCACGATGGGCGTGGGCGGTCCCGCCGCCCGGATGGTGTCGCCTACCACCGAGCAGGACCTGGTCGACCAGACCCTGTCCGTCTGGGCGTCGGGTGACGAGTGGCTCCTGCTCGGCGGCGGCTCCAACACGATCGTGGCCGACGAGGGCTTCGACGGCACGGTGATCCGGGTGCTGACCCGCGGGATGAGCATCGTCTCTCCGTCTGCCTCCTCCGGCCCTTCGTCTGACCCGGACCCGTTGGTGCTGCGGGTGCAGGCCGGTGAGCCCTGGGACGAGCTGGTGGCCCATACCGTGGCTCAGGGCTGGTCCGGCATCGAGGCGCTGTCCGGAATCCCCGGTTCGACCGGGGCATCCCCGGTGCAGAACATCGGCGCCTACGGCCAGGAGCTCGGCAACAGCCTGGCGGCCATCGACTTCCTCGATTACGAGACCGGCGAACGGCGACGGATGGAGGCCGGCGAGCTCGAGCTGGGCTACCGCACTTCGGCCCTGAAACAGGGGCTCCGCGGCCTGGTGATCGCGGTCGAACTGAACCTGCACGACACGCGGAGCGAGGCATCCGTTCCCGGCGGCGCGCTCAGCCGGCCGGTGGCCTACCCGCAGCTCGCGACCGCGCTCGGCGTGCGGCTGGGCGACCGGGTGCCGCTCACGCAACTGCGGGACGCCGTGCTGGCCCTCCGTGCCGCGAAGGGCATGGTGCTCGACCCAACCGACGCCGACACCCGCAGCGCCGGCTCCTTCTTCACCAACCCGATCGTGTCGCTGGCGTTCTCGCGCACCCTGCCGGACGCCGTGCCCCGCTGGCCGCTCGGCGACCAGGAGCTGCCCGACCGGGTGATCCCGCTGGAGGAGTACGCCGGCGTCGGCCCGATCCCTGGGGAGCGGCCCGCGCTGCTCGTGAAGCTGAGCGCCGCCTGGCTGATCGAGCACTCCGGGATCGCGCGCGGCTTCCGGCTGCCGGGTTCCCGCGCCGCGATCTCCAGCAAGCACACTCTTGCGCTGACCAACACCGGCGGGGCCACCGCCGACGAGGTCGCTCAGCTCGCGCGGCTGGTGGGGGCTCTCGTACAGTCCGAGTTCGGGGTCATCCTGCAGCCCGAGCCCGTGCTCGTCGGCCTCGACGCCTAGGCCCGATCGCCCGCCCCTCGTCTCGCCGCGCCGCCCCCTTTCTTTTCGCGAGAGCGGGTGAATCGTCGGTTTGGGGTGTCCAGACCGACGATTCACCCGCTCTCGCGAGCTTGGCTGAGCCCTCCCACGGGGGTGCGGCCTCGGGTGGGCGCGTCAGTCGGCTCGGCGGAGCGCCGCGATGACGCCGACGACGATCAGCAGGAGCCCGATCACGACCACGCCGCCGAGCAGCCAGAGCGTGGGATCGGCGGGAGCCGGCACCAGCACCCCGAGCAGCACGTATCCGGCCAGGGCGAGCAGGATGATGCCCCAGGCGATCGTGCCGAACAGGGGGCGGCGGCGGGGCCGCACGGATGCCGCCGGGTGCCCGGGCACGGGCGCGACCGGGTACGCGGTTACGGGCGCGAGCGGATGCGTCGGTTCCGGGGCGAGCGGATGCGTCGGTTCCGGAGTGAAGGGAACCGTGAGGCCGGCGTCGACCAGGTATCGCCGGTTCGCTGCCGGGTCTGCGGTGTCGGATCCCGCTTCCGCGTCGGGCCGCTGGATGGGCGGCTCCATCGCGTAGTCGGGGATGGGACTCGGATTGGCGACGATGTGCGCCGTGGCGGCATCGGTGGTCTCGACCTCCACCTCGGGACCATCGGCCCCGGGTGCCGCGGCCTCGGCGGGCGGGGGGTCGGGTGCCGCAGTGACGGAGGTGGCGGAGGTGACCGCGGTGACGGCATCCGTGGGCGGAGAGTCGACCGGCTGATTGCCTGACAGCCGGTGCGGTTCGGCGAGTGGCTGGTGCGGCGGCCGGTCCGTCGGCGGGTTCGGATCGGGGGTCTCTGTCATGAGGGTTCCAGACGGGAGGGGCCGACGACGGTAACCTGGCCGAGCACCGTCCAGACGCGGATGCGGGCCACGGCGCGGGTGTCGCCGTCGGCGTTGAAGGTGCGCGAATCGTGGAAGAAGACGCCGCCCTGTTGCACGGCGGCCGCACCGCCCACGTAATCGATCCCGCCGGCCAGCGCGTTCGTCTCCACCTGCACCGGCCGGTCGCCGGGCAGGATCAGCTCGGTGACGCCCACGCCCATCCAGACGTCGATCGCGCGGTCCTCAGCCGCCGCAGCGTCGAGTTCCCTGAGATCGATGGTCGCCCGGCCGGAGAGCACGGCGTAGCCCGGAGCGGCGGCAGCGGCGGCGTCGGCGCTGACCGTCCAGACCGGGACCCCGACCGGAAAGAACACGGTGCCGCTCGGGAACAGGCCCAGAAACACCAGGGCCACCGCCGCGAGGAAAGCGAACCCACCCAGGGCGCCGCTCTGCTTACCGCGGACGCCCGACACGATGATGCCGAGGGCCAGAACGCCCAACGTCACGGCCAGGCCGACCAGCAGCGCGGCATCCGACCAGTCGCCGCCCGACCACACTCCGGCGGCCACGGCGCCCAAGAGCAGCGCCAACCCGAGAACGATCGCGCTGAAGCCGGCGCCGGGGCGGTGGTCGCGCCAGGAGTCGCGCCCGGGTGGCGGCCCGGTCGGCCGCCCGGCGGCGACCCCGGCGGTGCCTGCGACGCCTG
>NZ_SOGN01000003.1 GCF_004403395.1 Cryobacterium cheniae | reverse complement strand
CTCTGCTGGTACCACCACCACAGCATCGACACCTCCGGCTGGGAAATCCGCATGATCCGCGGCAAACCCGAAGTCCGGGCACCCTTCTGCTACGACCCCACCAGAACCTGGCGGCCAGCAGCCGGCCATCGGGCGGGGACTCGGAAGACAAGTCCGCGACTCGGGTCCCGACAGGCTCGACCAGCGTCAACGTGAGTTCCCGGACTCGCGTCACCCAGTACTTGTGGGCAAGAAAAAACCCCCACATCCAGGAAGAACAGGATGCGGGGGATCAGGTGCGGAGACGGTGGGATTTGAACCCACGGTACCCCGTGAAGGGTACTCCACCTTAGCAGGGTGGTGCACTAAGCCGTACTATGCGACGTCTCCTTGGTGCCTGCAATGCAAACACACGTGGACAATCATAACGGTACGGACGGCATCCGCACGAACCGAGGCCAGCGGAGCCCGCCCGGCGCTACTGCTGGTCGAGCGTGCGCCCGACCGAACAGGTGAGGTCGCCGGCGGTCTGCCCGGTCACGGAATCAGAGAGCACTGTCGTGGCCGGATCCGTCGCGGCCGGATCCGGGGTCGCGGGATCAGCGGCAGCGTCGGGATCGGCGGCAGCGTCAGGGTCTGCCGGGGCGGCCGGAGCCGGTTCGGCGGTCACCGGCGCGCTCGGGTCCAGGGTGGCCCCGCCTCCGGTTGTGCCGGCCAGCTGAAGGGAGTCATCGGCGGCGACGGCCGCGAAAAGTTCTTCGAAGTCGGGTTCGATCGGCTCCACACCGCCGTCGACGGTCCCGGTCGGCACCTGGATGAAGACGACCTTGCTGAGGTCGATGTCCTTCACCGCCACCGCGATCGAGGCAAGGGTGGAAACGTCATTGAGGTTGGTAGACAGGCTCATGTTGGCCGTGACGGCCTTGGCCAGCGAATAGACCTTGAGCGGGTCGGTGAGAGTGTCGGCGCTCTTGACCGTGCGCATGAGCGAGGAAAGGAATACCTGCTGGTTGCTGATCCGGGTCAGGTCGCTGCCGTCACCGATGCCGTGGCGGGTGCGCAGGAACTGCAGCGCGTCCACGCCTTCCAGCGTGTGCATGCCGGCCTTCAGATAGGTTCCCGTGTACTCGTCTTCGATATCTTCGGCGACGCATACGGGCACGCCCCCGACCGCAGTGGACATGGCCATGACGCCACTGAACTGAACTTCAGCCGCGTAGGGGATGTTCAGGCCGGTCAGCTTCTCCACCGTGAGCACGGTGCAGGCCAGACCGCCGTAACTGAGCGTGGTGTTGATTTTCTGGCTGCTCATTGCGTCGAAGGTGCCGCCCTCGGGGTTCGGGCACTCGGGGATGGGAACGTACATGTCCCGGGGGAAGCTGATCACGGAGGCGTTGCTGTGGTCCTCGGAGATATGCAGCAGCATGGTCACATCGTTGAGGTCGGCAGTGTCGTCCTCGTCGCCGAATGCGGGATCCTGCCCCTTGCGGCTGTCGCTGCCGACAATCAACAGGTTCACGCCACCCGGGATGGCATCGATCTTCGGAGCCGGACCCTCGGTCTCGTTGGCCAGCTGCACGCTCTCCTGCACGCTCGCGGCGACGTCGAAGGTCGCGATCGCGGCAACGGATACGCCGCTCGCGAGAAGCACCGCCAGCGACACGGCGAGCACCTTGGCGACGGTCACGAACGGGTTGGAGCGGGGCAGACGGCCATGGCGGGCGATGGTACTGAGCTTCGATCGTGTCGAGCGGGGGCGTAATTCGTCGCTCACTCAGGTCCCTTCGTTAGTGCAGGTCGTGCATAATCGAGGTGCGGAGGGCGTGGGATTCGAACCCACGAGACATTTCTGCCCACCAGTTTTCAAGACTGGCTCCATCGGCCGCTCGGACAGCCCTCCCGATTCGCTGCCCGGGGGCGCTGATGAAACACGCGGTCACGGACTAGCTATTACCGACCGATTCTAGCCGCACGCAGGCTTCCCACAGTGCCAGAGGATGCTGGCAGCGGGCTGGGCACTGTCTACAGGCTGCTCAGAACGCGGGCGAGCCCGTCTTCGTGAACGGCCCCGGTGATCTCGCCGGCCGCCGCGAGCACCTCGTCTGGAGCCTGCCCCATGGCCACTCCCCGGCCGTAGATCGACGCCCACTGCAGCAGTTCGATGTCGTTGCGCCCATCGCCGACGGCCATCACACGGCTGCGCGGGATCCCGAACTCGGCGCGCACCCGCTCCATGGCAGTGGCCTTGTTCACGCCGTCAGGGGCGATGTCGAGCCAGGCAGTCCAGCCGATGGCGTAGCTCACCCGGTTCAGCCCCATCCGGTCGACGATCTGGAGGAAATCCTCCATGTCGTGGTCGGGCGAGATGACGACCACCCGGGTGGCGTCCTGGCGCAGGAGGTCGTCGAACTCGACGTGCTCGCTGTCCAGCCCGATCGTGGCATCCGGGAACGGCTCGGTGTAGCGGTAGAAGCCGTGCTCGTCTTCGACGGCGTACCGGGCGCCGACCAGGTGCGAGCGGATCTGCAGGAGCACCTCGGTCGGATCGAAGGTTTCGACCCATTCGCGCCGGTAGCCGGTCGGGGCATTCGGGTCGCGGTGCAGAGTGATCGCGCCGTTCGAGCAGACCACGAAGCGCGGAGTGATGTCCAGACGCTCGAGCACCGGAAGCGTGGTGGCGGACGAGCGCCCGGTTGCGAGCATGACCTCGTGGCCGGCCGCGGTCAGGCGCCGCACCTGGTCGAGGACGCCGTCGCTGATCGTGCCGTCCTCGTGCATGGTGGTGCCGTCGATGTCGAGGGCCACCAGCCAGGGGGCATCCGTCCGGGGCATCATGCGCCCACCGGCCGAATGACGTCCAGGCCGCCCAGCCACGGGCGCAGCGCCTCTGGAATGAGCACCGAGCCATCCGCCTGCTGGTGCGTTTCGAGCATGGCCACAATCCAGCGGGTCGTCGCCAGGGTGCCGTTGAGGGTACCGACCGGCGCGGTCTTGCCCGACTCGGTGCGGTAACGGATGTCGAGCCGGCGCGCCTGGTAGGTGGTGCAGTTGCTCGTGCTGGTCAGTTCGCGATAGGCATTCTGGGTGGGAACCCAGGCCTCGATGTCGAACTTGCGGGCGGCGCTGGAGCCGAGGTCGCCGGCGGCCACGTCGATGACGCGGTAACTGAGGCCGAGGGCTTGAAGCATGTCCTCCTGCAGGGCGACGAGGCGGTCGTGCTCGGCCTCGGCGTTCTCCGGCAACACGTAGGCGAACATCTCCAGCTTGTTGAACTGGTGCACCCGGATAATGCCGCGGGTATCCTTGCCGCCCGAACCGGCCTCGCGGCGGTAACAGGTGGACCAGCCGGCGTAGCGGAGCGGTCCGTCGGTCAGGTCCACGATCTCGTCCGAGTGGTACCCGGCGAGCGCGACCTCGCTGGTGCCGGTGAGGTAGAGGTCATCGGCGGGCAGGTAATAGATCTCGTCGGCGTGCTCGCCGAGGAATCCGGTGCCGTCCATGATCTCGGGCCGCACGAGGGTGGGGGTGATCAGCGGGATGAAGCCGGCCGTCAGTGCCCGGTCGAGCGCCATGTTCATCAGCGCGATCTCGAGGCGGGCCCCGATGCCGCGCAGGAAGTAGAACCGGGCTCCGGAAACCTTGGCCCCGCGGGCCATGTCGATGGCGCCGAGCAGTTCGCCCAGTTCGAGGTGGTCGCGCGGTTCGAAGTCGAAGGTGGGCACGGCGCCGTGGGTGCGGAGAGTGGCGAAGTTCTCCTCGCCGCCGGCCGGCACGCCGTCGATGACGGGGTTCGCCAGGGTGCGCACGACCGCGGTGAACCGCGTCTCGGCCTCGGTGGCGGCCGCCGCGGCGCCCTTCACCTCGGCCGCGAGGCTCTGCGCCTGGGCGACGAGGGCCTTCTTCTCCGCGGGAGGCGCGGAGGCCACCTGCTTGCCGAACTGGTTCTGGGAGGCGCGCAGCGACTCGAACGCCTGAATGGTGGCGCGACGCTCCGCGTCGGCAGTGAGCGCGTCGTCGACCGCCTCGACCGACGCACCGCGCGCCTTCTGCGAACGCTTGATCAGGTCAGGATTCTCTCGCAGCAGCACAGGATCAATCACCGGACCAGTCTACAAGCGCCCGGTCCAGCACCTTGCTAGCCTTACCGCGTGGATACTCCCGATCAACCGACAGGTGACCGGTGGGCCGCCATCGTCTACAACCCCACCAAAGTCGACCTGGTCCGCCTCGGGGCGAGCGTGGCCCGCGCGGAGTCCGCGTCGGGCTGGCCCGACTCGCTCTGGTTCCCCACCGCCGCGGATGACGCGGGCCGGCAGGCCGCCCGGCTCGCCCTGGCGCAGGGCGCGGCCCTGGTGCTCGTGGCCGGCGGCGACGGAACGATTCGCGCGGTCGCGGACGTGCTGCGGGGTTCCCGCGTACCCCTGGCCATCGTGCCCTTCGGTACCGGCAATCTGCTGGCCCGCAACCTGGGCCTGCCGCTGTCGAACGTTGACGAGGCCACCATGGTCGCCTTCACGGGTGCGGACAAACCGATGGACGTGGGGGTGGCATCCGTGCGCACCGAGGACGGCGCCCTGGCCGACCACGTCTTCCTCGTGATGGCGGGCATCGGCATCGACGCCCAGATGGTCGTCAGCACGAGACCCGAGCTGAAGAGGGCGGTGGGGTGGCTGGCCTACGTCGACGCGGTGGCGCGCGTGCTCCCCCGGGTCAAGCCGTTCCAAATCCGGTACAGCCTGAACGGGCGCCCGCACCGGCCGGCGCACGTGAGCACCATCCTGATCGGCAATTGCGGCCTGCTGCCGGGGAATATCCAGATCCTGCCGGATGCCCGCATCGACGACGGCATCCTCGACATAGCGATGTTGCAGCCCAAGGGCGTGTTCGGCTGGCTCGCGATCTGGCGCCGGGTGACGTGGGAGAACGGCGTTCTGCGCCGCTCGGCGGCCGGGCGGCGCATCATCGCGCGAACCGAATCAACCACCGCGCGGGTGATGACCACGCTGCGTGCCGAAGACATCCGGATCGTTCTGGGCGAGGCCCAGGAGTTCGAGGTGGACGGTGACGCACTCGGCACGGTGCGCTCGGTGTCCCTCCGCACCGACCCGTCCTCCCTGGTTCTGCGGGTGCCCTCCGCGGCCTGAGCGCTGGTCCGAGGACGCGTCAGGCCTCGGGCTCGCCGAGCAGGCCGCGCAGCCAGTCCCGCGCTCCGATGAAGACGTCGTCGTTGTAGCGCGAGGTGAATTGGATCGGCTGTTTGTCGGCCCGCGGGTACGAGCCGAGGAAGATGACCCCGGGGCTGAACCGGCGCAGCCCGAGCAGCGCATCGGCGACGCGTTCGTCGTGGATGTGACCGTCGGCGTCGATCACGAACCGGTATCGGCCCAGGGCGTCGCCGATCGGGCGTGACTGGATCAGGCTGAGGTTGACGCCCCGGGTGGCGAACTGCTCGAGCATCTCCAGCAGTGCGCCGGAGCGGTCCTCGGGCAGTTCCACGATCAGGCTGGTCTTGTCGGCGCCCGTGCGGGGCGGCACGGCAATGGTACGGCTGACGAGAACGAAGCGGGTGACCGCGTTGGCGTTGTCGCCGATGCTGCGCGCGAGGACGACCACATCGTGGTGCTTCTCGATGCCGGGCGGGGCGATGGCGGCATCCGCCTGCCCGGATTCGAACAGCGACGCGGCGGCGGCCACATTGCTCGACGCCGGAAGGTGACCGTGATGCGGCAGATTCGACTCCAGCCAGCGACGGCACTGCGCGTAGGCGACCGGATGCGCGTTGATGGTCTTCACGTCGGCCAGCACGGTGCCCGGGCGCGCCACCAGGACGAAGTTCACCGGAACCAGGTACTCGCCGATGATACGCAGGTCGGGCACGCTCGCGAGGGCGTCCTGGGTGGCGGACACCCCGCCGTCGACGGAATTCTCGATCGCGATCATCGCGGCCACGCTGCGGCCGGAGACGACGTCGTCGAACGCCTCGCCCACATTGTTCACGGCCCGCCAGGACGTGCCCCGGGCCTCGACGACCTGCGCGAGGGCCGCCTCCGTGAAGGTGCCCGTCGGCCCGAGGAAGCTGTAGCTGACATTGCGGGACTCGGACATGGAGATCAGCCTAGTTGCAGTGCAAGACTGGGGACCATGAGCGAACGCGCGGGCACAGCGCCCCTGGAATCTGATCTTGTCGATGTCGAAGCGCTGGTCAAGGCGTACTACGACCTGAAACCGGACGTCGCGGTGCCCGCCCAGCGGGTGGCCTTCGGCACCTCCGGCCACCGGGGGAGCTCCCTCAACACGGCCTTCAATGAAGACCACATCATCGCGACCACCCAGGCGATCGTGGAATACCGCGCGGCCCAGGGCATCACTGGGCCGCTCTTCATCGGCACCGACCCGCACGCCCTGAGCGCGCCCGCCTACACCACCGCCCTCGAGGTGCTCGTCGGCAACGGCGTGCGCGTGCTGGTCGACGAGTTCGACGACTACGTGCCCACCCCGGCCCTCTCGCACGCGATCCTGGCCTACAACCGGGCCGGGAACAGCGACGAGGCCGACGGGATCGTGGTCACCCCGAGCCACAACCCGCCCACCGACGGCGGCTTCAAGTACAACCCCCCGCACGGTGGACCGGCCGACAGCGACGCCACCTCGTGGATCGCCAACCGGGCCAACGAGCTCATCGCGGACGGGCTCCTCAACGTGCTGATGAGCGAGCCCAGCGCGGTCGAGACCTACGACTTCCGCGGCGAATACGTGAACGACCTCGAGAACATCATCGATATGGCCGCCATCAAGGCCAGCGGCATCCGGATCGGCGCCGACCCGCTCGGCGGCGCGAGCGTGGGTTACTGGGGCGCCATTCGCGACCGGTACGAGCTCGACCTGACCGTGATCAACCCCCACGTCGACCCGACCTGGCGCTTCATGACGCTGGACTGGGACGGGAAGATCCGGATGGATCCGTCGAGCCCCTCGGTGATGGCATCCGTCGCCGCCCATAAGGACGAGTTCGACATCGTCACCGGCAACGACGCCGACGCCGACCGGCACGGGATCGTCACCCCCGACGGCGGGCTGATGAACCCGAACCACTTCCTGGCCGTGGCCATCGACTACCTGTACAGCCATCGCGACGGCTGGCGTGCGGATGCCGCCATCGGCAAGACCCTCGTCTCCTCGACCATGATCGACCGTGTTGCGGGCTTCCTCGGCCGCGACCTCTGGGAGGTGCCGGTCGGCTTCAAATGGTTCGTTCCGGGCCTGATCGACGGCTCGGTCGCCTTCGGCGGCGAGGAGAGCGCGGGCGCGAGCTTCGTGCGCTTCGACGGGACTGTCTGGACCACCGACAAGGACGGCATCCTGCTCGCCCTGCTCGCCTCGGAGATTCTCGCCGTGACCGGCAAGACGCCCAGCCGGCGCTACGCCGAGCTGGCCGAGCATTTCGGCGACCCGGCCTACGCCCGAGTGGACGCGGCCGCGACACCGGCCCAAAAGGCCCAGCTGTCCAGGCTCGACGGCGACGCGATCACGGCCACCGAACTCGCCGGCGAGAAGATCATCGCCAAGATGAGCCACGCCCCCGGGAACGGTGCGGCGATCGGCGGGGTCAAGGTCGTCACCGAGAACGCCTGGTTCGCTGCCCGTCCCAGCGGCACCGAAGACGTCTACAAGATCTACGCCGAGTCCTTCAAAGGCCCGGAGCACCTGAAGCAGGTGCAGATCGAGGCCAAGGCCATCGTCGACGCCGCGATCGCCTAGCGCAACGGCGCACGAGCCGCGCAGCCCGACACTCGGGGCTAGGGAATGCTCCAGTAGTACGCGGTGGCGCCCGGGTGCTTCTCGGTGATCGCGTAGTCGACCGAGCGGAAGTCGGTGTCGTCGGTGTGTCCGGCGTAGTAGATCTGGATGTCGTCGCCCGAACCCTCGATCCGGGTGACGACCCCGGTGTGGTCGCGGTCGCCGGAGTTGTCCCAGTCGAACTGGGCGACGTCGCCGATCTTGACCTGGTCGCGCTGGTCATCCGTCAGGGCAGTGGCGCGGCCGGACTGGGCGACGTAGTCCCGGAACGCGGTGGAGCTGATCCAGGGCGACGACGTGTCGAAGTCGGATCCGGTTCCCTCGGACCACCACTGGTCGTCCATGGTCCAGCCCCGCTCGATCAGGGACTGGCTGGTGAAATTGACGCAGTCGTTGTCGGCGATGACGCCATAGGCATCCGTGTTGTAATCGGTCCAGTGGGCGATCATATAACTGACCTGAGCCTGCACCTGGGGGTCGACGGGAACCGGTTCTGCGGCCTCCGCGGGGACGGCCCGATCGGTGGCCGCGGTGTCGGGCTCGGCCTCGTCGGCCGTCGGCGCGGTCAGCGTGGAGTCCGCCGCAGGGGTGGCCGAACCCGAGGCCTCGGGTTCGTCGCCGGTCATCCCGGCCACGGCGGCCGTTCCGGCCACCAGACCACCCAGGACGAGCACAGCAGCGACGATGCGGAAACGTCGGGTCAGGACCACAGAATTCTCTCTTCGTTCGGGGTGCCACCGGGGGCGTGGCAGACTCGCCCCTTTTGGGGGCCGAAGAACAGATAACCACAGTTATCCGGGAAAAGCCCGGGCGACCGACACGCCGGTGCTGCCCGGTGCCGGCACGAGCACGAACCAAGAATGGGATCAGCGGTAGCCGGGAGCCGCCGGGAGCCCGAAGAACTCTTCGAGGGTGGTCGTGCCGGTGGCGTGCATCTCCGTTGCCAGTTCCGTGCCGATGTAACGGAAATGCCAGGGCTCGTAGGCGTAGCCGGTGATGGCCACCTTGTCGGCCGGGTAGCGCAGCAGGAACCCGAAACGCCGGGCATTCCCGGCCAGCCACTGCCCCTGAACGGTGTCGCCGAAGCAGACATCCAGCGAACAGTTGCCGGGCAGCGCGCTGATGTCGATGGCCAGCCCGGTCTGGTGCTCACTTGTTCCCGGCCGGGCGGTGCTCGTGTCGGCGAACGCCTGTCCGTTCGCGGCGACATCCGCGTCGTACACCGTGACCTGGGTGGCGAAGCTGCGGTAGGCGCTCTGCGACTGCAGCTGCAGCCCCGTCTCGGCCGCGAATGCGGCGAAGAGGGCGACGGTTGCGTCCGACGCCTCCCGGCGCAGTTGCGGACTCCAGACGTGGGGCACCGGAACGTCGACGAGGTCGGTCGGCGCGTAGCCGACAGGGTTCAGCGGCCGGGTCTTGTCGACGACGACCCAGAGACTCGCCGGGTCGTCGAGGGAGCGGGCGGCCCGGTCGAAGAGCGGCACTGCGATCGGGTCCGGCGGGACCGACGGCGCCGGCTGCTCGGGGGCGGGCACGGCAGACGGTGTCGCGGTGGGCGTGGCGGAGGGGGGCGGCGTGGCGGCGGGGGTCGGCGTGCCCGCCCCGGTGCCGAATTCCGGGACGAGGGCAGGAATCCAGGCCACCAGAGCCCCGGCGCCCAGGGCTGCGGCGAGGAGCACGGAGATGAGACCGGACAGTACAAGGATGCGCCGACGCCGGTAGGGCGGTGGCGCCCCCGCCTTCCGCCCTGCCTGCCGCTCTGCCTGCCACTCTGCCCCCACGACGCCGAGCCTAACCTGCCCCACCGCGCGCACCGGACGCCCGGCCCCAACGGGTTGAACATTGTTTGCCTATCGTGTAACTTTGCGCTCGATGCAAACTTCGCCCGCCTCCGCCGCCCCGCCGCTGATGTCGCACCGGCAGATCCTCTTCGTCATCTTTGGACTGATGGCCGGGATGTTCCTCTCCGCCCTCGACCAGACCATTGTGGGAACATCGATGCGCACCATCGCCGACGACCTCGACGGCATGGCACTGCAGGCCTGGGTCACGACCGCGTACCTGATCGTGTCGTGCATCAGCACGCCGATCTACGGCAAACTCAGCGACATTTTCGGGCGCCGCCCGCTGTTCCTGATCGCGATCACGATCTTCCTGATCGGCTCCCTGCTGGCCGGCCTGGCGAACTCGATGTACGAACTCGCGATCTTCCGGGCCATCCAGGGGCTGGGTGCCGGTGGCCTGATGGCGCTCCCCCTGACGATCATGGGCGACATGCTCGCCCCGCGGGAGCGGGCGAAATACCAGGGCTACTTCCTCGCCGTCTTCGGGGTGTCCAGCGTGATCGGCCCGCTCATCGGCGGTGTCCTGTCGGGCTCGGACACACTCCTCGGGATCACGGGCTGGCGCTGGGTCTTCCTGATCAACCTCCCGATCGGCATCATCGCCCTCGCGATCGTGCTGAAGTTCCTGCACGTGCCCCACCTCAGCCGGCCCGTTCGCATCGACTGGTGGGGTGCGGTGACCGTGATCCTCGCGGCAGCGCCGCTGCTGCTCGTGGCCGAACAGGGCCGCACCTGGGGCTGGGGCTCGGCCCCCTCGATCGCCTGCTACCTGATCGGTTCCCTGAGCATCGGGGCCTTCATCCTCGCCGAGCGGCTGATGGGCGATGACGCGCTCATCCCGCTGAAGCTGTTCCGGTCGTCCACGTTCTTCATGGCGACCGTCCTGGGCGTCCTGGTCGGCTTCGGCATGTTCGGCGCCATGATGACCGTGCCGCTCTACCTGCAGCTCGTGAACGGGGCCACCCCGACCGAGAGCGGCTTCCTGATGCTGCCGATGATCGCGGGGCTGATGATCTCCTCCATCGTGAGCGGCCAGCTGATCGCCCGCACCGGGCGCTACAAAATGTTCCCCACCATCGGAACCGCCTTCATGTCGGCGGGCTTCCTGCTCTTCACGTTCGCCACGGCGGACAAGCCGGTCGGATTCATGATGGCCGGGATGCTCCTGATCGGCCTCGGCCTCGGCCAGCTGATGCAGACCCTCACCATCGCCAGCCAGAACTCGGTCGGCCCCCGGGACATCGGCGTGGCCACCTCCGCCTCGACCTTCTTCCGCCAGATCGGCGGCACGCTCGGCACGGCCGTGCTGTTCTCGGTGCTGTTCACCCGCATCCCGGACACGATCAGGGCGGCATTCGACGACCCGACCATCGCCTCCGGGGTCACGGCCGCCGCGACGGACCCGGCCGTGCAGGCCGACCCGGCGAACACCGGCATCCTGACACTGCTGGCCAACCCGGGCGGCATCGGTGGGGCCCTCGACGGTGACACCTCCTTCCTCAACGCGGCCGACCCGCGCCTCGCGCAGCCGTTGCTGGTCGGCTTCAACGACGCATCCGTCACGGTCTTCTGGGTGAGCCTGGCCGTCGTGCTGGTCGCGTTCACGCTCAGCTTCTTCCTCAAGGCGCCGCCGCTGCGGACCACCTCCGCCCTGCAGGAGGCCGCCGACGAGAATGCCGCCGAGCTGGCCGCGCAGGCCGCGCTGACCCGGGACGCGCAGCGGGCCGCGGACACGATGGGCGCCCTGATCGAGCCGGGGATCGACGTCGACGAGTTCGATCGCGAGGCGCGCACGGAGTCTCGCTAGCGCCCAGCCAATCGACGCTCGGTGCCGAGGGAATTGTGCGGGCCGGTGGGGCGTTGTACTTCTAATGCGCATAGTTATTGCAGGTGGACATGGAAAAATTGCTCGTCAGCTGACGCGGGAGCTCGCGAAAGGCGGCCATGAGGTCGTCGGGCTGATCCGCACGGAGAAACAGCGGGCGGATCTCATCGCTGACGGGGCCGTTCCGATGGTGATCGACCTCGAGCAGGCCTCGACGGCTGACGTGGCCCATCTCCTGACCGGCGCCGACGTCGCGGTGTTCGCCGCGGGTGCCGGAGCGGGCGGAAGCGAGGAGCGCCGTCAGGCCGTCGACTTCGGCGGCTCCGTGCGGCTGGCCGACGCGGCCGAGGCCGCCGGCGTGGCGCGTTTCATCCAGATCTCGTCGACCGGCACCGAGAAGGTGCGGGACGGACAGACTCCCGCGGATGTCCCTGCGGACTTCCTGGGCTACCTGCAGGCCAAACTGGCGGCAGAGGAAGACCTGATCAGCCGCTCGCTTTCCTGGACGATCATTCGCCCCGGCGGACTGGTCGACGAGGTGGGAACCGGCCTCGTGCGCCTGTCCCCCGCCGGCCCCGGCCTGCCGGAAGACCAAGCGACCGTGCCCCGCGCGGACGTCGCGGCCGTGCTGGCCGCCCTGATCGAGACCGGTGCCGCCCGACGCCGGGTGCTGCACCTGGTCTCCGGGGACGAATCCGTCGTTTCCGCCGTGGCCGCGTTCGCCTGAGGCGACCGAGCAACCGGCTTGGCAGCGCGGCCCCGCGGCGTACCGCCGCGGGGCCGCGCTTGAATGAACGCGGGATGTCTGGCAGTCTGTGAGAGCGCTCTCATCATTGATGATGATGGGTCCGTCCCCGGCCGAAGCATCCGCCGGGGTGAATCCAATGGAGGATCGCATGCCCCTCGAGACCATCACTCAGCACACCGACCCGGACGGCATCGCGTTCGACCCCGCAGAGGGCGCGGTCCGGGGTGGACCGGTCGACCTGGACGGACGCCGGTTCTACCGGATCGAGGCCTATGACCAGATGCCGCCGTTCTTCATGACCCTCGTCGGGGCGAGCGATGTCTGGCTCTTCATTTCCAGCTCGGGCGGACTGACGGCCGGCCGAGTCGACGCCGATCGGGCCCTGTTCCCGTATTACACCGACGACAAGGTCACCGAGAGCGCCGGACGCACCGGCGGCCTCAGCGTGCTGCTCGTCCGCCGCCCCGACGGGACCAGCAGCCACTGGCAGCCGTTCGCGGCACTGCGCCCCGGCGATCAGACGGCACGGCGCACGCTCTACAAGGACGCCCTCGGCACGACCCTGGTCTTCGAGGAGACCCGCGCCGACCTCGGCCTGCGCCTACGGGTTACCTGGCAGACGAGCGCCCGCTTCGGCGTCGTGCGCAGCTGCGCCCTGACCTCGCTCGCCGACGACACGCTCGACGTCGACATCCTCGACGGCCTCGTGAACATCCTTCCCGCCGGGGCAGGCAAGAAGACGCAGAACGAGCTGAGCGTGCTGCTCGACGCCTACAAGCGGGCCGAACTCGACCCCCCTTCGGGCCTCGGGCTGCTGACCCTGAGCGCGACGCTGTCCGACCTCGCCGAGCCCAGCGAGTCACTGCACGCCAACGTGGCCTGGCAGGTCGGTCTGGGCAACGCCGAGTACCTGCTCTCGATCAGCCAGGTGGCGGCCTTCGCCCGCGGGCGGGGCATCACGGCCGAGACGGATGTCCGCGGCGAGCGCGGGGCCTACCTCGTGCACGCGCGGATCACGCTGGCCCCCGGCGGCACTTCCCGCTGGCAGGTCGTCGCCGACGTCAACCAGGACGCGGCGGATGTCGTCGGCCTGCAGGCGCAGCTGCGCGACCCTGCCCGGCTCGCCGAGGCGCTCGCGGCCGACATCGTCGCCACCCGGTCCGACCTGGAGACGATCCTCGGGGCCACCGACGCCGCCCAGTACAGCGGCGACGAACTCGCCACCATCCACCACACCGCCAATGTGCTGTTCAACACGATGCGCGGCGGCGTCCCCGCCGAGGGCTACACGGTGGAGTCGAGCGACGTGCGGGCGTTCATCGCTCAGCGGAGCCGGGCGACCGCCCGGCGCTGCGCCGCGATGCTGGCGGCGTTACCCGAACGGCTGCGCGCCGACGAACTCGTCGCCATCGTCCAGGAGCACGGCGACATCGACCTGTGGCGCCTCGCCACGGAGTACCTGCCGCTCACGTTCAGCCGCCGGCACGGCGACCCGAGCCGGCCGTGGAACCAGTTCCGGATCGTCCTGAAGGACGACAGCGGCATCCGTCGCCTGGAGTACCAGGGGAACTGGCGGGACATCTTCCAGAACTGGGAGGCGCTGGCCTGGTCGTTCCCCGAATACGTGGAGTCGATGATCACGATCTTCCTCGACGCCACGACCGCCGACGGCTACAACCCGTACCGGATCTCCCGCGACGGCATCGACTGGGAGGTCCCCGAGCCCGAGGACCCGTGGGCCAACATCGGGTACTGGAGCGACCACCAGATCATCTACCTGCTCAAGCTGCTCGAGACCTCGCACCGCTTCCACCCGGGGCGCCTGGACGCGCTCGTCAACCGGGCGGCCTTCACCCACGCCGACGTTCCGTACCGGATCGCCGGCTATGCGGACATCCTCACCGACCCGTACAACACCATCACCTTCGACGACGAGCGTCAACGCACGATCACCCAGCGGGTCGCCGCGGAGGGGGCAGACGGCCGGCTCGTACACGGCGCCGACGGCGACCTCGTGCGGGTGACGCTGGCCGAGAAGGTGCTGCTGCTCCTGCTGGCCAAGCTCGTCAACCTGGTGCCGGACGGCGGCATCTGGATGACGACCCAGCGCCCGGAATGGAACGACGCCAACAACGCCCTCGTCGGCCGCGGAGTATCCGTGGTCACGCTCGCCTACCTGCGCCGGTACCTCGTCTTCGTGCAGGACCTCCTGACCGTCGACGTCGAGCTCTCGAGCGAGCTTGCCGGGCTGCTCACCGCGGTGCGCGAGGTGCTCGTCGAGCATGCGGATGCCCTGGCCGGCGGCTTCGATGCCACTCGCCGCCGTTGCGTCATGGACGGTCTGGGCGCGGCAGGGACCGCCTATCGCGAGCGGGTCTACGCCGGTTTCGGCGGGGACCGGTCGACGGTGCCCGCGGGAGACGTCGCCGAGCTGCTCGACCTGGCCCGACGCTTCGTCGAGTCCGGCCTGCGCGCCAACCGGCGCGACGATGGGCTGGTGCACTCCTACAACATTCTGGAGCTCGAAGCCGAGACAGCCGACCTGCGGCGGCTCGCCGAGATGCTCGAGGGCCAGGTTGCCATCCTGTCCTCCGGCCTGCTCGGCCCGGGAGATTCTCTCGACCTGCTCGGCGCCCTGCGCGCGAGTCGGCTGTACCGCGCCGACCAGCACAGCTACATCCTCTATCCCGACAAGGACCTGCCGGGCTTCCTCGCCCGCAACACCTTCAGTGCCGCCCGGGCCGCCGACTGCCCCCTCGCCCTGATGCTGGCCGAGGCCGGCGACCCCAGCATCGTCGTGCGGGACCTGCAGGGCGACCTGCACTTCGCGGCCCACATCCGGAACGCCAGGGGCGTGTCGGATGCGCTGGACCGCCTCAGCGCCGATCCGGCCCTCAGCGCCGCCGTGGAAAGGGACCGGGCCGAGCTCCTGGACATTTTCGAGGAGGTCTTCCGGCATGCGGAGTTCACCGGGCGCTCCGGCTCGTTCTTCGCCTACGAGGGCCTCGGCAGCATCTACTGGCACATGGTGTCGAAGCTGCTGCTCGCGGTGCAGGAGACACTCGAACGGGCCGTCGCCGAACAGGCGGACGAGGCTGCGATCCGGGGGCTGATGGCGGCGTACGAGGACGTGCGTGCCGGCATCGGCTACTGCAAGGACCCTCTGACGTACGGCGCGTTCCCGACCGATCCCTACTCGCACACGCCCGCCGGCCACGGCGCTCGGCAGCCGGGAATGACCGGGCAGGTCAAGGAGGAGGTGCTCACCCGGATGGGCGAGCTCGGCCTGCGGATCGAGGACGGTCGCATCCGGCTGCGGCCCACCCTGCTGCGGGCCGACGAGTGGACCACGGTGCCCGGCACGTTCGCCTACCTGGACATCGCCGGTGAGCGGCAGAGCATCGAGCTGCCCGTGGCCGCGCTCGCGTTCACGTTCTGCCAGGTCCCGGTCGTCTTCCACCGCGGCGGGACGCTCGAAGTGGTCGCGCACCTGTCCGACGGCACTCGGGCACCCGGAACGGGCGGCGCCCTCGACGCCGACGTGAGTGCGAGCGTCTTCCGCCGCGACGGACGGGTGCACTCCCTCACGGTGACTGTGCCCGACTGAGAGCGCTCTCTTGACAAACGCGCCCCGCGCGCACTAGCGTGAAGATCAACTCGTGAGAGCGCTCTCACAGCACTGGTGAGAGCGGCCTTGCATCCACCCATCAGCACGCACACAAGGGAGTGACCGTGAAGCGTTTCCCGCGCAGCACACTTGCAGTAACAGTCGCCGGAGCAGCATCCTTCGCACTGGTAATGTCCGGCTGTTCCGCCGGCGCCGACACCGGCGCCGAGCAGTCGACGGACAAGAACGTGAAACTGACCGTCGCGACGTTCAACGAATTCGGCTACGACGACCTGTTCGCCGAGTACGAGAAGGCAAACCCGAACGTCACCATCACGCACAAGAAGGCCGCCACCACCAACGAGGCCCGCGACAACCTCACGACACGTCTTGCCGCAGGCAGCGGCCTGAGCGACGTCGAGGCCATCGAGGTCGACTGGCTGCCCGAACTGTTGCAGTACTCCGACCAGTTCGTCGATCTCGCCTCCGACGACGTCGACGGCCGCTGGCTCGCATGGAAGACCGAGGCCGCGACGGACGAGGACGGCCGCCTGATCGCGTACGGGACCGACATCGGTCCGGAAGCCGTCTGCTACCGCTCCGACCTGTTCGCCGCCGCCGGTCTGCCGACCGACCGCGCCGAGGTCGCCACCCTCCTCGGCACCAGCTGGGAGAGCTACTACGCAGCCGGTGACAAGTTCGCCGCTGCCGGCACGAACGTGCCGTGGTTCGACTCGGCCGGAGCCACCTGGCAGGGCGTCGTCAACCAGATCCCCAACGCCTATGAAGAAGAAGACGGCACCATCATCGCCACCGAGAACCCGGAGGTGAAGGAGGCCTACACGAGCGTGCTCGGGGCCAGCAGCACGCTGTCCGCGAAACTGGGACAGTGGAGCGACGACTGGACCGCCAGCTTCCAGAACGACGGCTTCGCCACGATGCTCTGCCCGGGCTGGATGCTCGGCGTGATCTCCGGCAACGCCGAAGGTGTCACCGGCTGGGACGTCGCCGACACGTTCCCCGGCGGCGGCGGCAACTGGGGAGGCTCATACCTGACCGTTCCCGAGCAGTCCAAGAACCAGGCCGAAGCGCAGAAGCTCGCCGCCTGGTTGACCGCCCCGGAGCAGCAGCTCAAGGCGTTCGCCTCGAAGGGCACCTTCCCGAGCCAGCTCGAAGCGCTGAAGAGTGACGAGCTCCTGGGCGCCACGAACGAGTTCTTCAATAACGCGCCGACCGGTGAGATCCTCGCCAACCGCGCCGCTGCTGTCGACGTGACCCCGTTCAAGGGCGAGTTCTACTTCGCGATCAACGACGCCATGCAGCAGGCGCTCACCCGCGTCGAAGACGGCTCGATGACCCCCGACGAGTCGTGGGCGCAGTTCACGACCGACGTCGAGGCGCTCGGCTAACCAGCACCACCCGCCGGTTCGGGCCGGTCGAGACCTCCTGGTCTCGACCGGCCCGAACCCCGGTCTCGACCGGCCCGACCGGCTCGACCACCGGTTCTCGACAAGCTCGCCCACCGGGTTTCGACAAGCTCAACCACCGAAGGACTGTTCATGACAACCGCCGCCGCTGTCGAGGTGAATGCCCGCAGCATCCGCCGCATCGCCCTCAGCCACAAACTGAGCCGCTGGGATGTGCGGTTCTCGCCTTATCTCTACATCTCCCCCTTCTTCCTCGTCTTCGGGGTCATGGGTCTCTTCCCGCTGCTGTACACGGCGTGGGTATCGGTGCACGACTGGAACCTGATCGGCGGCCAGGGCGACTTCGTCGGCCTGGAGAACTACGTCACGGTGCTGACCCAGGGATATTTCTGGAACTCCCTGCGCAACACGTTCAGCATCTTCCTGCTGTCGAGCATCCCGCAGGTACTCCTCGCGCTCGGCATCGCCGCCGTTCTCGACTTCAACCTGCGCGGTAAGACCTTCTGGCGCATGGGCGTTCTGCTGCCCTACGTCGTGGCCCCGGTCGCGGTCGCGCTGATCTTCAACGACCTCTTCGGCGACAAGTACGGCCTCATCAACAGCGGAATCATGAGCCTGGGCCTCGAGCCCATCCGCTGGCACGTCGACGTGATCCCCAGCCACATCGCCATCGCCACGATGGTGAACTTCCGCTGGACCGGGTACAACGCCCTCATCTTCCTGGCCGCCATGCAGGCCGTCCCCCGCGACTACTACGAGGCCGCGATCATCGACGGCGCCAACCGCTGGCGCACCTTCCGGTCGATCACCCTGCCGCTGCTGCGACCGATCATCATCTTCGTCATCCTGACCTCGACGATCGGCGGTCTGCAGATCTTCGACGAGGCCCGCATGTTCGACAACCTCGGCCAGGGCGGTGCCAGTCGACAATGGCAGACGCTCACCCTGTACATCTACGAACTCGGCTGGGGCCAACGCAACTTCGGCCGGGCATCCGCCGTGGCCTGGCTGCTCTTCCTGATCATCATCCTCATCGCCGTCGTCAACTTCCTCATCACCCGGCGCATCGCGGGCACCGCCGACCGCAAGCTGCGCGTCCGCGCGAAAGGCATCTCATGAGCAAGACCATCATCGGCGGCCACGACCGTCGGCCCTCCCTCTGGGTCTACGGCATCCTGATCGCGGTTCTCCTCGGCTCGGCCTTCCCGATCTGGTGGTCGTTCCTGATCGGCAGCCAGGATGCCTCCGCACTGAACCAGAACGGGATGATGTGGATTCCGGGCGGGAACTTCTTCGCCAACGCGGCCACCGTCATCGACAGCATCCCGTTCTGGACGGCGCTCGGCAACAGCATCATCGTGTCGTCCGTGGTGTCGCTCACCGTCGTCATGTTCTCGACCCTCGCCGGCTACGCCTTCGCCAAGCTGAAGTTCCGCGGCCGGGAAGGCCTGCTCATCTTCGTGATCGCGACCATGGCCGTGCCGACCCAGCTCGGCGTCGTGCCGCTCTTCATCGTGATGGCGAGGCTCGGCTGGACCGGCAGCCTCTGGGCCGTCATCGCGCCCGCCATGGTGACCGCGTTCGGCGTGTTCTGGATGACCCAGTACCTGCGCGACGCGCTGCCCGACGAGCTGATCGAGGCGGTGCGCATGGACGGAGCGTCGATGATCCGCAGCTTCTGGCACATCGGTCTCCCGGCCGCCCGGCCCGCCGCGGCGATGCTCGCCCTCTTCACCTTCATCGGCACCTGGACCAACTTCTTCTGGCCGTTCATCGTTCTCGGCCCGGGCAACCCGACCCTCCCCGTGGCGCTGCAGCAGTTGCAGGCAGCCTTCTACGTCGACTACTCACTCGTGCTCGCCGGCGTCGTGCTCTCGATCATCCCGCTGATCCTGGTCTTCATCTTCCTGGGCAAGCAGCTGGTGGCCGGAATCATGCAGGGCGCGGTCAAGGGATGACCTCGGCCGGAACTCCCGCAACAATCACCGAGAATATGGGTATGACCTCACACGCACGCTCGTTCCCGCCCGAGTTCCTCTTCGGGGCCGCGACCGCCGCCTACCAGATCGAGGGCGCCGCCCACGAGGACGGGCGCACCGATTCCATCTGGGACGCGTTCAGCCGCGTGCCGGGCGCCGTGATCAACGCCGACAACGGCGACGTCGCCTGCGACCACTACCACCGCTACCCGGGCGACGTCGCCCTGATGAAGGACCTGGGGCTGCAGACTTACCGCTTCTCCACCTCCTGGGCCCGGGTGCGTCCCGACGGCGGGCCGGTCAACCCGAAGGGTGTGGACTTCTACTCCCGCCTGGTCGACGAGCTCCTCGGCGCCGGCATCAAGCCGTGGCTGACCCTGTACCACTGGGATCTGCCGCAGGCCCTCGAGGAGCAGGGCGGCTGGACCAACCGCGACACCGCCGCGCGTTTCCGGGACTACGCCCTCACCGTGCACGACACCCTCGGCGACCGCGTGAGCGTGTGGACCACACTCAACGAGCCGTGGTGCTCCTCCTTCCTCAGCTACACCGGCGGCGCCCACGCCCCCGGACGGCAAAGCCCCCGGGACGGCCTGGCCGCCGCGCACCACCTGCTTCTGGGACACGGCCTCGCCGTCGAGGCACTCCGCGAACGTGACCCGAAGCTCGAGCTCGGCATCACCCTCAACCTCACCGTCGCCAAGCCGGTCGATCCCGCGCATGCCGGCGACGTGGATGCCGCGCGCCGCATCGACGGGCAGTTCAACCGGATCTTCCTCGACCCGATCTTCCGCGGTTCCTACCCGGAGGATGTGCTCCAGGACGTCGCCGAATACGGACTGACCGATTTCATCCACGAGGGAGACCTGGCCCAGATCAACCAGCCGATCGACACCCTCGGCGTGAACTATTACCACGGCGACCTGGTCAGCGACCGCCCGGCCGAGCATCCGTTGCTCGCCCAGGCGCCGACCAGCCGCCCCACCCGGTCGCCGTTCCCGGCCGCCGACGGCGTCTTCGACCACCCACAGGGGCTGCCGCTGACCGCCATGGAGTGGGAGGTGCAGCCCGATGGGCTGCGCGAACTGCTCGTTCGCGTGAACACCGAATATGCCGCCCCGACCGGAACGAGCGTCTACGTCACCGAGAACGGCGCGGCATTCGATGACGTCGTCGCCGCGGACGGCAGTGTCCCGGATGCCCGGCGCACCGAATTCCTGACCGACCACCTGGGTGCCATCCTCGACGCGATCGATGAGGGCGTCGACGTCAAGGGCTACTTCTACTGGTCGCTGATGGACAACTACGAGTGGGCCTGGGGCTACGAGAAGCGCTTCGGCATCGTTCGGGTCGACTACGCCACCCAGGAGCGCATCGTCAAGGACAGCGGTCGAGCCTACGCCGAGATCATCCGCAACCGCGCCCTCCCCAGAGCCGGATCGCGGGCAAATTAGACTGATGTCATGACAACCAGTGTGCGCCAGGCCCGTCCGTCGCCGCCCACCCTGGAAATGGTGGCCGAGGTGGCCGGGGTGTCCCGGGCCACCGTGAGCCGGGTGGTGAACGGGTCGACGAAGGTCAGCCCCGAGATCGTCGCCTCGGTGACCGAGGCGATCAACCAGCTCAACTACGTTCCGAACCGGGCCGCCCGCTCCCTCGCGAGTCGGCAGACCGAGGCCGTGGCCCTGGTCGTGCCCGAGGACATGACCCGGTTCTTCGGCGACCCGTACTTCGCCGCGGTCGTGCAGGGCATCACGCGCCGACTCGACCTGAGCGACTACACGCTCAACCTGCTCGTCGCGTCGAGCGATCCGCGACACAAGACCCTGCGCTACCTGCGCTCGGGCAACGTCGACGGCGCGCTCATCATCTCGCACCACACCGGCGACGACTTCGTGGCCGAACTCGAGAAGACCATGCCGGTGGTCTTCGGTGGCCGGCCGGCGAACGCGGACAACCTCGAGGCCTTCTTCGTCGATGTCGACAACGCGGCGGGAGCGGAGACGGGCACCCAGCGACTGGTCGATATCGGTCGCCGCCGCATCGGCTCGATCGCCGGAGCGGTGGACATGCCGGCCGGCATCGACCGGCTGACCGGGTTCGAGCGAACGCTCGAGCGGGCCGGGCTGCCCACGGATGCCGTCGAGCTCGCCGACTTCACGGCCGCCGGCGGCGCGGCAGCCACCCGCCGCCTCCTGGAGCGGTGCCCCGACATCGACGGGCTCTTCGTGGCGAGCGACCTGATGGCCACCGGGGCGGTGGACGTGCTGCGCGAGCTCGGCCGTTCGGTTCCCGGGGACGTCGCCATCGTCGGCTTCGACGACAGCCCTGCCGCCACGAGCGGCCTGGTGGCGCTGACCACCGTCAGCCAGCCCTCCGAGGAAATGGGCTACGCGACGGCGGACATCCTGCTGCGCCGGCTTTCCGGTGACGAGAGCATGCCGCACCGCACCCTGATGCCGACCCGACTGGTGCTGCGCGAGTCCGCGTAACCGTCTCGCCGCTGTTGGCGGCCCCGCGCCGGGCATACGCGGGCGTCGAGCGAGCGGGCGGTCACGCCAGCTGGGGCATGACCTCACGGGCGATGAAGTCCAGGTGGTCAAGGTCGGACAGGTCCATGATCTGCAGGTAGACGCACTCGACGCCGTCGTCGGCGAGAGCGCCGAGGCGATCCACAACCTCCGACGCGGTGCCGGCCACGCCGTGCGCCCGCAGCTCGGCGGGTTCCCGGCCCACGGCCGCGGCGCGCCGGGCGAAGGCGGCCTCGTCCGCGCCCGCGACGGCGATCAGGGCGGCCGAATAGACGAGCTCACGGGGATCGCGGCCGATGACCGCGCATGCCGCGCGCACGCCGGCGAACTTGGCCGGGACATCCGTGAACTCGGGGAACGGCAGGTTGAACTCGGTGGCGAAGCGGGCCGCCAGGGCCGGGGTGCGCCTGGCGCCGCCTCCGCCCACGATCACCGGAATGCGGGCCTGCACGGGCTTGGGCAGGGCGGGCGAGTCGACGAGGGTGTAGTGCTCGCCGGAAAAGCTGTAGCGGTCGCCGACCGGGGTCTCCCAGAGCCCGGTCACGATCTCCAGCTGCTCCTCGAGCATGCCGAACCGCCGGGCCGGGAACGGGATGCCGTAGGCCAGATGTTCCTGCTCGAACCAGCCGGTGCCGAGGCCGAGCTCGACCCGCCCGCCCGACATCTGGTCGACCTGCGCCACCTGGATCGCGAGGATCCCCGGCGGCCGGTAGGTCACCGACGAGACCAGGGTGCCCAGGCGGATGCGCCGGGTCTCCCGGGCGAGGCCCGCCAGAGTGGTCCACGCATCCGTCGGACCGGGCAGGACGGGGGCCGTATCGCCCATCGCGAGGTAGTGGTCGGAGCGGAAGAACGCGTCGAAGCCGAGCGTCTCCGTGGCCTGGGCCACGGCGAGGATGTCATCGTAGGACGCGCCCTGCTGCGGTTCGGTGAAAATGCGGAGTCTCATGCTCCCAGTCTTACCTCGGCCTCGTCGGCAACGAAATCGGGCAGCGGCGGCACGGCGGGTTCGGGCACGGCGGGCAGGAACTCCACCTCGGGCAGCAACGCGAAGCGCGTGCGCATGACCTGGATCGACTCGGGGTTCTGGTCCACCAGCACGAACCGGCGGCCGAGGGCCGCGGCGACCGCGCCGGTCGTGCCGCTGCCGGCGAAGAAGTCGAGCACCCAGTCCCCCTCGCGGCTGGACGCCTGGATCATACGGCGCAGGATGCCGGCGGGCTTCTGGGTGGGATACCCGGTCTTCTCCTTGCCGGTGGGCGACACGATCGTGTGCCACCAGACATCCGTCGGCAGCTTGCCCTTCGCGACCTTCTCCGGGGTGACCAGCCCGGGCGCCATGTAGGGCTCGCGGTCGACCGTGGTCGAGTCGAAGTAGTACCGGGCCGGGTTCTTCACATAGACCAGGATCGTGTCGTGCTTGGTCGGCCAGCGGTTCTTCGACTTCGCCCCGTAGTCGTACGCCCAGATCAGCTCGTTCAGGAAACAGTCGCGGCCGAAGAGGGCGTCGAGCAGCACCTTGGCATAGTGCGCCTCACGGTAGTCCAGGTGCAGGTACAGGGTGCCGTCGTCGGCCAGCAGACGCCAGGCCTCGATCAGGCGTGGCTCGAGGAAGGCCCAGTAGTCCTCGAACTGATCGTCGTAGCCGAGCAGGTCACCCTTGATCCGCTCGTAGCGCTGGCCCTTGAAACCGGTGATGGTGCCCACGGCGCCAGCGCCCAAAGCGACGGATGCCGGGCTCGCCGGTGCGCGCACCGAGGTCGTGGCCTGCCGGTTCTGCTTCCGCCCCGTGTTGAAGGGCGGGTCCAGGTAGATCAGCGTGAACGACGCGTCGGGCAGGTGCGGCAGAACCTCGAGGTTGTTCGCGTGGACGACACGGCTGGGAGAAGAGGGAGACCACACGATCGGCATTCCTTCATTGTGTCAGGCGGCTTACGCTTGGGACATGACTTCAGACGCAACGGCCACCGAATCGACCCGGGTTGAGTTCCGGCACGAGCCGGCCCAGTCCCGGTACTCGCTCCGCATCAACGAAGAGACCGTCGGTTTTGCCGACTACACCGTGACGGGCACCGACGTGCTGTTCACCCACGTCGAGGTGGATCCGGCCCGGCGCGGCGAGAATCTGGCCAGCCGCCTGGTCGAACAGGCGCTCGACGACGTGCGCACGCGCACCGAGCTCACCGTCGTGCCGGTCTGCCCGTACGTGGTGCGGTGGATCGACAAGCACGCCGAGTATCAGGACCTGCTCACGCGGGGCCGGTAGTCGGCTCGGCTCGGTTTACGGAACGCGCCCGATCCATTCCTCGGTGCCGAACTTGGTTTCCACCAGCTCCCTCGCCCGGGCATATTCCGCCTCGGTGATGTTCCCGGTGACCGCGCCGTACAGCCCGGTGAAGGTCGCCTTCATGCGGTCGATGATCGCGTCCCGGCTGAGACCGGTCTGACTGCGTAGCGGGTCGACGCGCTTCGCGGCGCTCGTGATGCCCTTGTCGCTGAGTTTCTCCCGGCCGATGCGGAGCACCTGCACCATCTTGTCGCCGTCCATGTCGTAGCTCATGGTGACGTGGTGCAGCACGGCGCCGCTGCCGAGACGTTTCTGGGCGGCCCCGCCGATCTTGCCCTTGGGGCTCGTGATGTCGTTCAGCGGCTGGTAGTACGCGTCGATGCCGAGGGATTTGAGGGCCGTGAGCACCCACTCGTCGAGGAATGCATAGGAGTCGGCGAACGTCATGCCCTGAACGAGGTCAGTCGGTGCGTAGATCGAGTAGGTGATGACCGAGCCGGCTTCCATGAACATGGCGCCGCCGCCGCTGATCCGGCGCACGACGGTGAAGCCGTGCTTGGCGGCCTGGACCGGGTCGACCTCGTTCTTCAGGGACTGGAAGCTGCCGATCACGACGGCCGGCTCGGTCCATTCCCAGATCCGCAGCGTGGGGCTTCGGCGGCCCTCGCCGACCTCGATCGCAAGGACTTCGTCGAGCGCCATCTGCATGACGGGGGCGACGGCCTCGGTGTGGATCAGCTGCCACTCGTAGTCGCGCCAACCGCTGGCCTGGGCGAGCGAACGGCGGATCGCCACCGCCACCGACTCCGGCGAGAAGCCGAGCAGCGTGGCCTGGGCCGGGAGCGCGGCCCGCACGGCGGCCGCGATGCTCACCGCGTCGCTGTCGGCGGCCAGGCCGTTCACAGCCGCATCGATGTCGCCGAGCGCGCTGTCGGGCTCGAGGAAGAAATCACCGGCCAGCCGGAAGTTGACGATCGTGTTGTCGACGACGTCGAGATCGACGACGACGAGTTTGCCGCCTGGAACCTTATATTCACCGTGCATGACGCCAGCCTAATCGGCGGGTACGGCAAATCGCTTGCCCAGCCACCCGATCAGGTCGTCGAAGACGCCCTGACGGTTCGTCTCGTTGAACACCTCGTGCCGGGCACCCGGGTAGACGATGACCCGGATGTCCCGCAGCCCCGACCGCCCGGAATATGCCCGAACGAGCATGCGTGCGCTGCGCTCCCCGCCCACGATGTCGTCGCCGCCGACCAGGATCAGCAGCGGCAGGCCCGGCGGCAGATCGCGCCTCGGCCTCCCGAAGAGGCGCGCCGCCTCGCGCAGCCCGAACAGCTTCGCCAGCGGGGTCGTGGTCGTGAGCGGGTCGGCGATGAAGGCGCGGGCCACCTCGGGGTCGCGGCTGAGCCACTCCACCCCCGTGTCGCCCAGGTGCTTGTGGCGGCGGTTCAGGTCCCCGCTGTCGAGGTAGCCGGGCATCCGGTACGCCGTGCCGCTGAGCACGATCGCGTCATAGTCGGCGGCATGGGTGTTGACGATCATCTGAACCATGAACGACCCCCAGCTGTGACCGAGCAAAACAAGGGGCAGGTCAGGGTGGATGGTGCGGATGATGCCACTCAGCTGGTGCACCCCGGCCACGGCCGCGCGCAGCCCGCCCGGGCCAAGCCGGCCGAGGCGGGAGAGGTCGCCGTCGTGCTGGTGCACCCCGGTCTGGCCGTGGCCGCGGTGGTCGTCCGCGTAGACCGTGTAGCCCGATGCGTTCAGACGAGCGGCGAGGTCCGCGTAGCGCTGCGCATGCTCACCGACCCCGTGGGCGATCTGGACGATGGCCCGAGGGCGATCGGCGACCCAGGTGAAATATGTGATCGAGACGCCGAAGTCATCCGTGTAGGTAGGCACGGGGCCAGTCTGCCAGTACTCGCCCCGCGCGTCTCTGCAATCCCGCCGCTGGCCGCCGACCTGAACTAGGCTATGAGCAGGGAATACTTAGCAACGCTAAGTGGTTAGGGTGGGTAGCTATGGAATCTGCACCGTTGACTCTCGTACCCGCGCCGGCGGTCGCCACCGGCCGAGCCGCGACGGTGGCCGAGTTAAGCCACGATTTCCGGCTGGCCAATGGTCGTCTGGCCCGCCGCCTGCGCCAGGAGAAGGCCGACAATGAGCTCAGCTCCAGCCAGTTCTCGGCACTCGGCACCCTGTACTTCCATGGCCCGTTCACGCTCCGAGAGCTCAGCGAGCGGGAGCGGGTCACGCCGCCCTCGATGAATCGCACGGTCAACGCGCTGGTCGAGGCCGGCCTCGTCAACCGGGCCGGCTCCGCCGACGACGGTCGCAAGGTGGTGCTCACGGTGACCGATCAGGGGAGCACCCTGATGCGGGAGACGCGCAAGCGCCGGGATGCCTGGCTCGCCCAGCGCATCGTGAAGCTGACGCCCGACGAGCGCCGGGTCCTCACCGAGGCGCTCGACATCATGAAGGAACTCGCCAACAGTTGAACAGAATGTTCCGCTCCCTGAGCGTCCCGAACTATCGAATCTGGTTCGCGGGCGCCCTGGTGTCGAACATCGGGACCTGGATGCAGCGCACCGCCCAGGACTGGATCGTCCTGACCGAGCTGACCGACTACAACGCCACCGCGGTGGGCATCGTGATGGCCCTGCAGTTCGGCCCGCAGCTGCTGCTGATGCCCTGGTCCGGCCTCATCGCAGACCGGTTCAACCGGCGCAGGCTGCTCATCCTGACGCAGACCCTGATGGGCCTGCTCGCCCTCGGCCTGGGTCTGGTCACGGTCACCGGCGTCGCGGAGCTCTGGCACGTCTACCTCTTCGCCCTGGGCCTCGGGATCGTCGCGGCGATCGACGCTCCCGCCCGCCAGACCTTCGTGTCCGAGCTGGTCTCCGACGACAACCTTCCGAACGCCGTAGCCCTCAACTCCGCGTCGTTCAACGGCGCCCGGATGATCGGGCCGGCTGCCGCGGGCCTGCTCACGGTCGCCGTCGGCGCCGGCTGGGTCTTCATGATCAACGCGGCGACCTTCGCAGCCACGGTGCTCGCGATGACGCTGCTGCGCACCGCGGCGCTGCGCCCGCAACCGCGGGCCTCCCGCGAACGCGGGCAGCTGCTGGCCGGGTTCCGGTACGTGTCGCGCCGGCCCGACATCATCGTCGTCCTGATCACCGTTTTCCTGGTGGGCACCTTCGGCTTCAACTTCGCGATCTTCACGGCGACGATGGCCACGGTCGAGTTCGGCATGGGCGCCAGCGAATTCGGCGTGCTCAGTTCGATCATGGCCATCGGTTCCGTCGCCGGCGCACTGTTGGCCGCGCGTCGCGGCCGCCCGCGACTGCGCCTGGTCGTCGGCGGATCCTTCGCGTTCGGCCTGTCCTGCGCCCTGGCGGCGGTCATGCCCAACTACGTGACTTTTGCGGTCTCGCTGACCTTCGTCGGCCTGTCCTCGCTGACCTTGATGACCACGGCGAACGCCTATGTGCAGACCACGACGCGGCCGGCGATGCGCGGCCGTGTGATGGCGCTCTACATGGCGATCTTCGCCGGCGGAACGCCGCTCGGGGCACCCCTGGTGGGCTGGGTCGCCGACCAGTTCGGCCCGCGCTGGGCGCTCGGCGTGGCCGCGATCTCGGGCATCCTGGCGGCCGGGGCCGTGCTCTTCTGGATGGTTCGGTACCGCAGCCTGCGGGTGCGGTTCCGCCGGGGGGTGTCCCCGCGGGTGCGGGTGCACCACGACGGAGACGGCCGCGCCGCCGAGACCGCCACCCGCGAAATCGCGATCATCGAGGCCACGGCGCCCCGCTGACGGATGCCGGTCAGCGCACGCCGTTCATCAACCGGAGGATCGGGCGGGCGATCAGCGCGAGCAACAGCCCGAGCACGATCGCGACGCCGCCGATCACACTGAAGTAGACCGTCTCCGACACCGAGGTGTACCACTCGGCGAGCCAACCGGACACCGCGGTGCCCAAGGCGATCGACAGGAAGAACAGCGCGACCATCTGGGTTTTGAAGGGTTCCGGGGCGAGGCGGGTCGTGACGGCCAGACCGACCGGCCCGATCAGAAGCTCCGCCACCGTGAGCACGAACAGGATCGCGATCATCGCCGCCAGCGGCGTCGAGTTCGCTCCGCCGTCGACGAACGGGAGGAACATCAGGAATGCGGCACCCATCACGCCGGTGCCGAGCGCGAACTTCACCGGGGTGGACGGCTGGCGGGAGCCCCAGCGGGTCCACAGCGCGGCGAATACGCCCGAGAGCAGGATGATGAAGACCGGGTTGATCGACTGCACCCACGACACCGGCAGCTCCCAGCCGAACATGTCGCGGTTGAGCCGCTCGTCGGTGTAGATGGTGACCACCGTGAACTGCTGCTGGGAGAGGGACCAGAACGCGGCGCTGGCCACGAACAGCGGCATGAACGCGTACACGCGCTTGCGTTCGACGGCGCTGATCTGACGGCTGCGCAGGATGACCACGAAATAGGAGACCGTGGCGACCAGGGTCAGCGCGATCACGATCGTGACCAGGCCGGATGCCGTGATCACGTCGAGCAGCACCAGCACCACGATCAGAGCGACCGCCAGGGTCGCACCCCACAGGTAGCCGGCGTAGCGCGAGGCCGGAAGCGGGTTCGGAACCTCGTGCACGATGGCCGGCAGACGCTTGCGGCCGAAGGAGTACTGCACCAGGCCGATCGCCATGCCCACGGCGGCAAGCCCGAACCCGTAGTGCAATCCGAGGGTCGTCTGCAGCAGACCCGTCAGGACCGGTCCGAAGAAGGCACCCAGGTTGATTCCGAGATAGAAGAGGGAGAAGCCCGCGTCGAGTCGAGGGTCGTCCTTGGCGTAGAGCGCACCCACGACGCTGGTCGCGTTGGCCTTGAGCCCACCGCTGCCCACCGCGATCAGGATGAGGCCGGTCGCCACCCCGCCGAGGCCCGGCAGGGTGGCGAGCGCCACGTGCCCGACCGCAATGACGATCGCGCTGTAGAACAGCACCCGCTCCGAGCCCAGCAGACGGTCGGCCACCCAGGCGCCCAGGATGGTCGACAGATAGACACCGCCGCCGTAGGCACCCACGATGCCGGCCGCGGTGGACTGCGGGATCCCGAGGCCACCGTCGGCCGCGGAGTAGTACAAATAGAGCAGCAGGATGCCCTGCATGCCGTAGAAGGAGAAGCGTTCCCACATCTCGACGCCGAACACGTTGGAGAGGGCGCGAGGTTGTCCGAGGAAGCTTCGGTCGTCACGGGTGGGGGATTGTTCAACAACCAAGCTCATTGCTTGACCTTACCGCGTGCCCCCAGACCTGGGGGCATCGGCCCGGTCGCGGCAGGCGGTTGTGACGCACGGTACGATTTTGCCCGTACCGTTAGGACGACCGAGAAGGGGCCACGTGGACGTCTACTCGCTCGTTGCCCTCCTCAGCGAGGTGCTGACCCTGGTCGGGCTGGTCGTCGGCGGGATCCTCTTCGTGGCCGGCCTGCTCGTGCGCGGTGTGAAGGGTCGCTGGGTTCTGACGGATGGCGTCATCGCCTCCTCCCGGGCCGGCACGGTGATCCGGTGGTTCGACCGTGACGGCGAGGTGCACGAGTGCCCCGCGAACACGCACGAGACGCACGGTCTCGCGCCCGGCGACGACGTGCCGGTCTGGTTCAGCCTCCGCACCCCCTCCCGGTGCCGCACCCACACCCCGGAGGCCGAGGGCCGGGCACTGCGCCTGACCGGCCTGATCCTCCTCGGCACCGGCGCCGCGGCCGGCGTGCTCGGCATCGTGCTGCTCTTCGTCTGAGCTGCCCCCGCCCCCGGGATCACGTCGAAAGTTTCTGCCGCGGAAGCCGCCCTCCCCTGTAGCATGTGGTCAGACCACAGCACCCGCACACCCCGCCAATTCCACCCCAACGTCGAGGAGGAGCTCGTGAGTATCGACCGCCGTGCCTGGGAAGTCGTGCTGCAGAGCATCGAGCTGGATCTTCTCAGCGGGCGGCTGCGTCCGGGCGACCACCTCCCTCCCGAGCGGGCCCTCGCCGCCTCGCTGGGCGTCGGACGCTCCAGCGTGCGTGAGGCCATCCGGGTTCTCGAGGTGCTCGGGCTGCTCCGCACCTCCGCGGGGTCGGGGCCCACGTCGGGCGCGATCATCGTGGCCCTGCCCGGCGGCGGCATGTCGGCGCTGATGCGTCTGCAGGTTGCGGCGCAGGGGTTCCCGGTCGCCGACGTGGTCAAGACCCGGCTCGCGCTCGAGGCGTCGGTCGTGACCGAGCTGGCGGAGGCATCCGCCCTGGCCAGTTCGACCATGGACGCCAACGCCTCCCTGCACCCCGACCTGTCGACAGCCGTGCTGCTGCTCGACGCGATGGACTCCCCCGCGCTGACCGAGGTGGAGTTCCTCGCCCTCGACGCCCAGTTCCACCTGTCTCTGGCGGCCGCGACAGGAAACCAGGTCGTCACCGCCACGATGGCGGGTTTGCGCAGTGCCATCGAGGGGTACGTTCGGGCGGGCGCGACGAGCCTCGCCTCGTGGCCCGTCACCTCCGCCCGGCTCCGCGCCGAGCACCGCGCGATCGTCGCCGCGATCGAGGCCGGCGATTCCCAGGCCGCCCGCACCCTCGTGCACTCCCACATCGCGGGCTATTACGCCGAGACCCACCTCGCCAACCACCGTCCCGAACGCCTCGCCGACGACCATACGGATGCCGACGGGCACTCGGTGGCCCGATAGAAAAGGACCCTTCGACCATGGTTCAACGACGCATCCCGAAGATCAGTGACCTTGCCCCGCTGCTGCACTTCAAGACCCCCGAGCTGAACGCGAAGAAGCGCCGGCTCGAGAGCGCGCACACCATCTACGACCTGCGCGCCATCGCCAAGAGGCGCACTCCCAAGGCGGCATTCGACTACACCGACGGCGCCGCCGAGGCCGAGCTTTCGCTGGGGCGCGCCCGCCAGGCCTTCGAGGACATCGAGTTCAACCCGGCGATCCTGCGGGACGTGTCCACCGTCTCCACCGGCTGGGACGTACTCGGGGCCCCGGTGGCGCAGCCTTTCGGAATCGCCCCAACCGGTTTCACCCGGATGATGCAGACCGAGGGCGAGATCGCCGGCGCCCACGTGGCGGCCCGGGCCGGCATCCCCTTCTCCCTGTCGACCATGGGCACCACGTCGATTGAGGACGTCAAGGCCGCGAACCCGAACGGGCGCAACTGGTTCCAGCTGTACATGTGGAAAGATCGCGACCGGTCGATGGCGCTGGTCGACCGGGCCGCGAAGGCCGGCTTCGACACCCTGCTGGTGACCGTGGACGTTCCGATCGCCGGCGCGCGACTGCGCGATCAGCGCAACGGCTTCTCGATTCCGCCGGCCCTGACCATCGGAACGGTCCTCAACGCGCTGCCGCGGCCGGAGTGGTGGATCAACTTCCTCACCACCGAACCGCTCGCCTTCGCCAGCATCGACCGCTGGAGCGGCTCGGTCGCCGATCATCTCGACACCATGTTCGACCCCACCGTCACCTTCGAGGACCTGGCCTGGATCAAGGCGCAGTGGCCCGGCAAGATCGTCGTCAAGGGCGTGCAGAGCCTGGCGGATGCGCGCACGCTCGCCGACCTCGGCGTGGACGGCATCATCCTGTCCAACCACGGCGGCCGCCAGCTCGACCGCGCCCCGGTCCCGTTCCACCTGCTGCCGCAGGTCGTGCGCGAAGTGGGCAGCGCATACGAGGTGCACCTGGACACCGGCATCATGAGCGGTGCCGACATCGTCGCCTCCGTCGCCCTCGGCGCCCGTTTCACCCTGGTCGGCCGCGCCTACCTCTACGGTCTGATGGCCGGAGGCGAGGCCGGCGTCGACCGGGCCGTCCAGATCCTCTCCGAGCAGGTGTCCCGCACCATGCGGCTGCTCGGCGTGAAGAGCCTGGAGGAGCTCGAGCCGGGCCACGTCACACAGCTCGCACGCCTCGGCCGCATCGCCCAGCCCGTGGCGGCATCCGTCGACGGGTAGCTCGGAGGTGCCCGCCTACGCTTCGGCGAGCTCCGCGAGAACGGCGGCCAGCTGCTCCACCGCCCAGTCGAGGTCAGCCTCGGAGACCACGATCGGCGGGGCCAGTCGGATGGTGAAGCCGTGGGTGTCCTTCGCGAGCACGCCGCGCGCCAGGAGGGCCTCGCAGACCGCGCGGCCGGAGGCCAGCTTCGGGTCGATGTCGATGCCGGCCCAGAGTCCGGCGCCGCGCACGGCCACGACGCCTTGGCCGATCAACCCGGTCAGACCGTCGTGCAGGCGGGCGCCGAGAATGCGGGCGCGCTCCTGCTGCTCGCCGGTGGCCAGGAGCTTCACCACGGCGAGGCCGACGGCCGCCGCCAGCGGGTTGCCGCCGAAGGTCGAGCCGTGCTCGCCGGGGCGGAGCACGCCGAGGACGTCCCGGTTGCCGACGACAGCGGAGACCGGCACGATGCCGCCGCCGAGGGCCTTGCCGAGCAGGTAGAGGTCGGGAACGACGCCCACCAGGTCGCAGGCGAAGGTCGCTCCCGTGCGCCCGAGGCCGGACTGGATCTCGTCGGCGATGAACAGCACGTTGTGGCGGGTCGTGATCTCGCGCACGGCCGGCAGGTAGTCGGCCGGCGGCACGACGATGCCGGCCTCACCCTGGATCGGCTCGAGCAGCACGGCGACCGTGTTCGCATCGATCGCGGCCTCGAGGGCCGCGGCGTCCCCGTACGGGACCGTGCGGAACCCGGGCGTGAACGGCCCGAAATCCTTGCGGGCCGACTCGTCGTCGGAGAAGCTGATGATCGTGGTGGTGCGGCCGTGGAAGTTCTCCCCGGCCACGATGATGTTGGCCATCCCGTCGGCGACGCCCTTGACCCGGTAGCCCCAGGCACGGGCCACCTTGATGCCGGACTCGACCGCTTCGGCGCCCGTGTTCATCGGCAGGACCATGTCCTTGCCGGAGAGCTCGGCGAGCGCGGTCACGAACGGGCCGAGCTGGTCGTTGTGGAAGGCGCGGCTGGTGAGCGTGATGCGGCCCAGCTGCGCGCGGGCGGCGTCCAGCAGGAGCGGGTTGGAGTGCCCGAAGTTGACCGCGGAGTACGCGGCCAGGCAGTCCAGGTAGCGGCGGCCGTCGACATCCGTCACCCAGGCGCCGTCGCCGGACGCGACGACCACGGGCAACGGGTGGTAATTGTGGGCCGCGTGCTCGTCTTCCAGGGCGATATATGCGGCCTGGCCGAGCGCGGCGGCCGGTGCGCCGGTCGTATCGGTCATCTGGTCGGTGGCCTGGTCGGTCATCGGCGCAGCTCCAGCGTGCAGCATTTCACTCCTCCTCCACCGAGCAGCAGCTCGGACAGGTCGACCCCGATCGGGTTGAAACCGCGGGCGCGCAACTGGCGCTCGAAGTCCTTCGCCCGCTCGGCGATGACCACGTTATAGCCGTCGGAATAGGAGTTGAGGCCGAGGATGGCCGCGTCCTCCTCGGTGACGATGATGGCATCCGGGAACCGCTCGCGCAGGATGGCCAGGCTCGGCTCGTCGAACGCGCTCGGCAGGTAGGCGATCTCGCCGTTGCCCGTGGCGGGCGACCCGTCGAGCACGGCGATGGCCGTGTCGAGGTGGTAGAAGCTGGGGTTGATCAGGTTGAGCGTGATCACCGGGCGGCCGTAGATCGCCGCCACCTCCTCATGGCTGTTCGAGGCACTGCGGAACCCGGTACCCGCGAGGATCACGTCGCCCACGAGCAGGAAGTCGCCCTCGCCCTCGTTGATCTCCGCCGGCACGCGCACGTCGAAGCCGTTGGCGCCGAACCAGTCCATGTAGGCCGGCCCTTCCGGCTGGCGCTCGGCATAGGTGAAGGCCGCGCCGTAGGCGATGTTGTCGATGACGAAGCCGCCGTTGGCCGCGTAGACCATGTCCGGCAGGCCGTCGACCGGGTCGATCAGGCGCACGTCGAAGCCGAGGCCGACGTAGGTGTCGTAGAGCGTCTGCCACTGGGCTACGGCGAGCGCGGTGTCGGTCGGGATGGCCGGGTCCATCCAGGGGTTGATGCGGTAGACGACCGTGAAGAAGTCGGGCTTGCACATCAGCACGGTACGCGCGACGGGCGTGCGCTCGGGGGTGGCCGGCGAGACGAGCTCGTTCGGATTCGGGGCGGTGAGGTTGGTCGACATGGAGACTCCTTCGGCGGCCGTCCGGCCTCGTCGGGTGAGGTCGGCTGGCGGGGTGGATGGCGGACCAGGTCACTCACGAGAGCTCTGCCGGCACGAATTACCCGGGCAGAGACGCCTTTCCTAGTTTCACACAGGCCGAATCGGATGTGCACGCCAATACGCGGCGAAAACATGCGCGCTTGCGGCCGCCCGCGCAGCTTTCTGCCATTACGGGCATCGACGGATGCTCCGCGCCCGCCCGAACCACCGACCCACCACCGCGCAGCTATCCAGTGATTGCCGCTATCGCACGCTGTTTTTCTGCGTTCAGGCGTGGCCCAGCGCAACGATGCCCCCTAGACTCTCGGCATGGACAACCTCGACCGCGGCATTCTCGACCTGCTTCGCCAGAACGCCCGGGCGGGCTACGGCGATATCGGCTCGGTGGTCGGGCTGTCCGCGTCGGCCGTCAAACGCCGGGTCGACCGGCTCGTGGCCGACCGCGTCATCCGCGCTTTCACCATCCAGGTGGACCCGGCCATCGACGGCATGAGCACCGAGGCCTACGTCGAGCTGTTCTGTCGCGGCACCGTGGCGCCCGAAGAGCTGCTCCGCATCCTGTCCGGCGTGCCGGAGGTCGTGGACGCCGGCACCGTCACGGGCAGCGCCGACGCCATCGTGCACATCCGGGCGCGGGACATCCCCGGCCTCGAGGCGGCGCTGGAGAAGGTGCGTCTGGCGCCCAATGTGGACCACACCCGCAGCGCGATCGTGCTCTCCCGGCTGATCCACCGCACCGCCGAGTAGCCGCGGGCCGCCCTCTCGCTCGGCCGCGACCCCCGCAACGCTGTGGGGGTGGTCTCCCCCAAAGCCGTCAGGCTCCCAGCGAAATCGGCCCGGCCGGCGCCGAACGCATCAGCGCGGGTGCCCACGGCCTGCTCGTGGCCGCCAGCACCCTGATCGGGCTCGGCACCAGCTCCGCCTTGACCATCATCGTCATGATCACCAACCTCGTGTACTACGCCACCCGCGTCTTCGCCTGTTCGATCGGCGACACCGAGATCGGCTGGACGCACGTGCGCAACCACTTCCGAATCAGCGCCCCCTGATCTCCGCGGCGTTCGTGCCACTGCTGACCGTGCTGGTCCTGCTCGCCCTCGGATTCGACATCGGCACCGGCACCGGCACCGCGACGCTGATCGGCATGATCACGGCCACCGTGCTGCTGGCCCTGGTGGCGGTCGGCGGGTTGCGGCTCCGCGGCATCCGTGGCTGGCCGCTTCTGCTCATGGCGGCGGGAACACTGCTGCTCGCCGCGGTGCTGATCCTCGCCGAGTTCTTTGTGCCGCACTAGCGGCGCCACGACCCCGCCGAGACCCGCCGAGACCCGCCGAGCCGTGAGAAACGCCCCGGAAAAACGAAAAAACGGGGGCGAAACTCACGGTTCGGCGCGGGTTCGGTGCGGGTTCGGCGGTGCGTGCCGCTAGCCGGGGACCGGGGCCGGGCGGCGAGTCACGGGGGCGAGCAGGTGGATCAGGGCGACCGCCGCGATCGATCCGGCGCAGAGGATGCCGGCGAGCACCACGATCTGGAACCGCCCCGCCTCGAGCGGCGAGGCTCCACCGAAAATGGCGCCCACGAAGGCCCCGGGCAGGGTGACCAGCCCGGTGGTCTTCGTCTGGTCGGTCGAGGGGATCAGGGCGAAGTACACCGCGCGGCGGGCCAGTTCCCGGGTGGACTGGCGCGGGGTGGCGCCGAGGGCCAGCCAGCCCTCGACCTCCTCCCAGTGCTCGGTGACGCCCTCGGTGAAGCGTCGGCCGGAAAGGGTGGCGATCGACATGGCGTTGCCGATGATGATGCCGCCGAACGACAGCACGTAGCGCGGTGTGAACTCCAGTGCGCCGGTGCCGAAGACCACGAGGAGGGTGACCAGGACCCCGAGGCCCATCGAGGCGGCCACCCCGGCTGCGTGCAGCCGGGTGGCGCCGATCCGACGGGTGACCGTGCCGACCGCCGCGGCGAACATGACCGCGAGGCCCACGCCGACCCAGAACGGGTCGGAGATGATGCCACTGAGGATCAGGCTGATCGCGGCGAGCTGCAGGGCTCCGCGCAGCACGGCGAGCGCCGGCGCGAACGGATGCGGTACCCGGTAGCCGCGCAGCACCAGCGTGACGATCGCGATCAGCAGCGCGATCCCCAGCAGGGTCGGCGCCAGTCCGGCCAGCTGGGCGGGGAGGTCGCTTGGCCAGGTCACGTGTCGAGCCTAGCGAGCCGCCGCGCCCGTTCGGCCCGCCGCATCCGTTCGGCCCGCGCATCCGTTCGCGAGAGCGGGTGAATCGTCGGTTTGCGTGAACCATAACGACGATTCACCCGCTTTCGCGGACGAGCGGGGCGCCGCTACCTTGGTACGTGACGCAGACAAAGGATGCCTCGCATGGATATCGTGATCGACCAGCACTCGCCCACCGCGCCGTACGAGCAGTTGCGGGTGCAGGTGGTCGAGGGCGTTCGAGCCGGCGTAATGTCCCCGGGCGACAGGCTGCCCACCGTGCGCCGGCTCGCCGAGGACCTCGGCCTGGCGCCGAACACTGTCGCGCGGGCCTACCGGGAGCTGGAGCGGGATGAGGTGATCGAGACCCGCGGCAGGCTCGGCTCCTTCATCGCCGCAACGGGGGATGCCACGCGCAAGCAGGCGCAGCTGGCCGCGGTCGCCTACGCCGAACGGATGCGGGTACTCGGGCTGCCCGCGGAGGAGGCGCTGGCGATCGTGCGGGCGGCCCTGGGCATCCGTTCGTAGGAAGCTGTTCCCCCCTGGCGAGAGTCGCAGTTTGCGCCGAGACTCGCCGGCAGAAGGGCGATTCTCGGCAGAAACGGCGAGAGTCGGCTACCGGTCGTACGACGCGGCCAGCCGCCGGAAGCCCTCGTCGAGGCTCACCGCGGGCGTCCAGCACAGCTCGGACCGGGTGCGGCGCTGGTCGAACCAGTGCGCGGTCGAGAGCTGCTCGGCCAGGAACCGGGTCATCGGCGGCTCGTCCACACCCGGGCGGATGCGCCAGGCCACCTCGATCAGTGCCCCCGCGCCGCGGGCGACCCCGGCCGGCACCCGCCAGGCCGGCGTCGGCACGCCCGCGGCCCGGCACATGCCCGCGAGCAGCTCGGCGACCGGG
>NZ_SOGN01000069.1 GCF_004403395.1 Cryobacterium cheniae | reverse complement strand
GGCTGCCGGACCCGCCGGCCGCCTCCGTCTAGGCGCGGCAGCCGCGCCGGCACGCCGAGCCCGCCGAGCACGCCGACACCGCCGACACCGCCGACACCGCCGAGCCCGCCGAGCCCGCCGAGCCCTACGAGTCGAAGCCGAGGCCCAGCGCGTCGAGCGTCTTCAGGATGACGCCGCGCCGGCCCCGGTTGTGGTCGGCGCGGTCGAGGGACCAGCGCGTGGTCTGGATGCCCATCGAGGCGAGGGGCTCCGGCGGGAACGGGAGCGGCCGCCCGCGCACCATCTCCAGCTGCGTGCGCTCCGTCTGCCGCGCGGCCAGCTGGTCCAGCATGACCTTGGCCGCGAAATGCGTCGCGGCGACTCCGAGTCCCGTGAACCCGGCGGCGTAGCTGATCCGCCCGCCGCGGGCCGTGCCGAAGAACGCGCAGAACTGCGTCGACGTGTCGATGGCGCCGGCCCACTGGTGGCTGAACCGCAGCCCGGCCAGCTGCGGGAAGGTGGTGAAGAAGTGGCCGGCCAGCCGCTGGAAGCTCTCCGGCCGGTTTTCGTAGCCGCTCCGCACGCGCCCGCCGTAGTGGTAGATCGCGTCGTAGCCGCCGAACAGGATGCGGTTGTCGGCGCTCAACCGGTAGTAGTGGAACTGATTGGCCAGGTCGCTCAGCCCTTGCCGGTTCTGCCAGCCGATGGCGGCGAGCTGGGCGGGCGATAACGGCTCGGTCATCAGCACGTAGTCGTAGACGGGCACCGTGGAGAGCCGGTTGCGGGCCAGCAGCGAGGGGAAGACGTTGGTCGCCAGCGCCGATTTCTGCGCGCGCACGATCCCGGATGCGGTGCGGAGCCGGGTGCCCTGCGCCGGTGAGAGCCCCTGCGTGTCCAGATTCGTCACCGGGGTGTGCTCGAAAATCTCGACCCCGAGTTCGGTGGCGACGCGGGCGAGTTCGGTGGCGAGCTTGCCGGGGTGCACGAGTGCGTTGCTGCGCTTGTGCCAGATGCCGGCCAGATAGGTGGGCGAGTCGACCTCGGCGCGCAGCAGCGAGGCATCCAGGAACACGCTGTTCGCATCGGTCGGTTCCTCACGCAGCCAGTCGACCTGGTGCTCCTCGATGGCCAGGTCGATGGCGCCGGTGCGCTCGAAATCGCAGTCCAGCCCGAGTTCGGTGACGGCCTGCTCGATCTCGTCGAGGTTCTCGAGGCCCAGGTCGGTGAGCCGGTCGATTTCGTTCGGCCAGCGTCGTCGGCCGTTCTCCTCGCCGTGGGTCAGGCTGGCCTCGCAGAAGCCGCCGTTGCGTCCCGACGCGGCCCAGCCGATCGTGCGCGCCTCCAGCAGCACCACGCGGGCGCCCGGATTCTGCTGCTTGGCGAGCACCGCGGTCCAGAGGCCGAGGTAACCGCCGCCGACGATGGCGAGATCGCAGTCGAGGTCGGCCGTGAGCGTCGGGTAGCCGGCCTGCGGCGACACGTCCTCCAGCCAGAACGGCGCGGAGCGGGTGTGGGCGAGGGCGCCCGCGATGACGGATGCGGCGGGTCGGGCCCGCTCGAAGATGGTCGTGCCCACGGATCGTCCTTTGTTCGCCGGGCGTCTGCTACCCGTTCATCATGCCAGCCGCGGGCCGGCTGCGGCCAGGCCCATGGGCCTCGCGGGCGCACCCTCCGGCAGTGGGCGTACGTTCTAACCTGCGCCCGCGTCCACGACATGCGCCGCGACGGCCGGTACGACGGCGACGGCACTCGACGCCCACGCTCAGTTCGCCGGCGCGTGCGACTCGAGGAACTGGAACACCTCGGTCTGGTCGACGCCGGGAAAGGTGCCAGTGGGCAGGGCGGCGAGCAGGCTGGTGGGCGTGCGCGCGGCCGGCCAGGACTGCCCGGACCACCGCTCCGAGAGCTCGTCCGGCGCGCGGCGGCAGCACGACTCGTCGGGGCAGGTGGACACGGCCCGGTTGGTGGTCTCGCGGCCACGGAACCACTTCACGTGGGTGAACGGCACGCCCACGCTGACCGAGTAGTCGCCCTCCTTCGCCTTCTCGATCCGGGAGGTGCACCAGAAGGTTCCGCTGGGGGTGTCGGTGTACTGGTACCAGGGGCTGAACCGGTCGGCCACGTTGAAGACCGTGCGCGCGGTCCAGTTGCGGCAGACCGTCGAGCCCTCGACCGCGCCGAGGGCGTCACTCGGGAAGCGCACCGAATCGTTTTCGTAGGCTTTGATCATGGTGCCGGACTCGTGCACCTTCATGAAGTGCACCGGGATGTCGAGCCGGGCGGTGGCGAGGTTCGTGAACCGGTGCGCGGCCGTCTCATAGGACACTGCGAAGGCGTCCCGCAGATCCTCCATCGAGATGCGGCGGAGGGTCTTCGCCTCGGTGAGCAGTTTCACGGTGTCTTTTTCGGGTAGCAGGATGGCCGCCGTCAGATAGTTGGTCTCCACCCGTTGGGACAGAAATTCCGCGTAATTTTCGGGTTCCTCGTGCTCGCAGAGCAGGGTCGCGAACGCCTGCAGAATGGGGGAACGGGAGTCGCGGGACGCCGATTGCTCCGTGGGCAGGTAGATGCGCCGATTGCGCTTGTCGGTCACCGATCGGGTCGAGTTCGGCAGGTCCCCCACGTAGTGCAGCGAGTAGCCGAGGTGCGTGGCCATATCGGCGACCACCTGGTGGGAGACCGGCCCGCCGGTGTGACCGACCGCGGCGAGCAGTCGCTGGGCCTGTGCTTCGAGCTCGGGGAAGTAGTTGTCCCTGGCGCGCATGGTGGCCCGGAGCTCCACGTTCGCCCGCCTGGCCTCCTCCGGGGTCGCCGCCCGTTCCCGGTGCAGGCGCAGGATTTCGTTGTGCAGGCTGAGCAGAGTCCGCAGGGTCTCGTCGCTCGTTCCCCGGCCAACGCGCATATGCGGCAGTCCGAGGGCCGTGAACACGGGGCCCCGCTGAGCCCGCTCGACGGCGATTTCCAGCGCCGCCCGCTCGGACGGGGCATCCGTTTTCAGCAGGTCGTCGACCGTGGTGCCGAGCGCGGTCGCGATGGTGCGCAGCATCGACAGACGCGGTTCGCGTTTGCCGTTCTCGATCATCGACACCTGCGAGGGTGCTCGGTCGATGGCGGCGGCGAGGGTGTCCAGGGTCATCCGCCGGTTGGTGCGCAGTTCACGGATGCGCCGCCCCAGAGTGAGCGCATCGAGCCCGGCCGCCTCGGGCGGAGCAGCGGAGAGGGACAGGCGGAGGGCGGGATCGACGGTGACCATGCCCCCATGCTCACACACTCAGGGGATAACTTCTCGCAGGCAGAAGAAATGACGTTCTTCTGATGCCTGGGGAGCGGTGCGCCGGTGTCCCCTGGACCAGAGTGGAAACCAGGCTGGCAATGAAGCCCTCCCCAGGCGGCGCCAGTCCAGCACCACACCCCACTCAACTTCCGAAGGAGCTCCGCCCATGAACACCCCGCCCCTGGCGACAGCCGACCAGGTCCAGGCCGCCGTTCCCACCACGAACACCGGCAGCTTCGCCACCATCGAACCGCACCTCGAGATCACCGGCGATCTCGGTCCGCGCTACGAGGAAATCCTCACCCCCGAGGCGCTGGTATTTCTGGCCGAGCTGCACGACCGGTTCGCCGGCACGCGTCAGGACCTGCTGGCGACCAGACTGCGGAAGCGCGTGGATGCCGCCAACGGGCGCGACCCGGGATTCCTCACCGAGACCGCGCACATCCGTCGTGACTTCACCTGGAGTGTCGCCGGCGCGGGCCCCGGGCTGATGGACCGCCGGGTGGAGATCACCGGGCCGACCGACCGCAAAATGGCCATCAACGCGCTGAATTCGGGCGCGAAGATCTGGCTGGCCGACCAGGAAGACGCCACCAGCCCCACCTGGGCGAACGTCATCGAGGGCCAGCTGACCCTGTTCGATCAGGTTCGGGGACAGCTGGACTTCACCAGCCCGGAGGGCAAGGAGTACGCCGTCACCGGCGATGCCGCCGGAGCAACCCCCACCATCGTGATGCGCCCGCGCGGCTGGCACCTGGTGGAGAAGAACCTGACCTTCGTCGACCGTGCGAACCGCCGGACGAACACCTCCGGCAGCCTGGTCGACTTCGGGCTCTACTTCTTCCACAATGCCAAGCGTCTGATCGAGGGTGGCAGCGGACCGTACTTCTACCTGCCGAAGCTCGAGAGCCACGTCGAAGCGCGCCTTTGGGACGACATCTTCAGCCACTCGGAGGACCGGCTCGGCATCGAATACGGCACCATCCGGGCCACCGTGCTGATCGAGACGATCCAGGCGGCCTTCGAGATGGAGGAGATCCTCTACGAACTGCGCGACCACTGCGCCGGGCTGAACGCCGGCCGCTGGGACTACATCTTCAGCATCATCAAGACCTTCCGCACCCGCGGCAGCCGGTTCGTCTTCCCCGACCGCAAGCAGATCACGATGACCGTGCCCTTCATGCGCGCGTACACCGAGCTGCTGGTGTCGACCTGCCACCGGCGCGGCGCGTATGCCATCGGCGGCATGAGCGCGTTCATCCCGAACCGGCGCGACCCTGAGGTCACCCGGCGCGCCCTCGAGGCGGTCGCCGCCGACAAGAAGCGCGAAGCCACCGACGGCTTCGACGGCACCTGGGTGGCGCACCCGGACCTCATCCCCACGGCGCAGGCCGAGTTCGACCAGGTGCTCGGGAACCAGCCGAACCAGTTGCACCGCACCCGCGACGAGGTCAGCGTCACGGCGGCAGAGTTGCTCGACGTGGAGTCCGTCGGCGGGCAGATCACCGCCGCCGGCGTGCACGACAACATCACGATCGGCTTGCGCTACATCGAGTCCTGGTTGCGCGGCGTCGGCGCCGCGGCCATCGACAACCTGATGGAGGACGCCGCGACGGCGGAGATCTCCCGCTCGCAGCTCTGGCAGTGGATCCACCACAACTCGATCACCGCCGAGGGCATCCGGATTGACGAAACCTGGGTCGAGGAACAGCTCGTCGCGGTGTACGAGGCACTCGAGCGCACGCCCGGGGACCGGTTCGACGACGCGCTCGAGGTGTTCCGGGCATCCGCGCTCGAGCCCGAGTTCCCGACGTTCCTCACCGTCGGCGCCTACGCGCGCTACCTGTAGCCGCTCGACCGGTCCGCGCCGCTGCCACCGGGCCGCGAGAGCGGGTGAATCGTCGCTATGGCCGTCCCATGCCGACGATTCACCCGCTCTCGCGTGGGGTGGTGGGTGGTGGGGCGTCGGTAGGGTGGGTGGGTGATTGAGATTCGCACGGCCACGGCGACGGATGCCCCGGCGCTGGCCGAACTGGCCGCCGCCACGTTCGCGCTCGCCTGCCCGCCGCACACCTCGGCCGAGGCCATCGCCGCGTTCCTGCGTGACGTGCTCGCGGAGGGCAACTTCGACGTCTACCTGGCCGACCCGGACCGGCTGATCCTCGTGGCCGAGGACGCCGGGGTGATGCTCGGCTACACGATGCTCGTGTTCGCGGATCCGACCGACACCGACGTGCGCGCCGCCATCGGCATCCGTCCCACCGCGGAGCTGAGCAAGTGCTACCTGCGTGCCGAGACGCACGGCCGCGGGGTGGCCGCGGCGCTGATGTCGGCGACACTCGACGCGGCCCGGGCGCGCGGGGCGGCCGGGAGCTGGCTCGGCGTCAACCAGGAGAACGCCCGGGCCATCCGCTTCTACGAGAAGAACGGGTTCGTCACTGTCGGTGAGAAGCGCTTCCTGGTGGGCGGACGGTACGAGGACGACTTCGTGCTGGAGCGGGCGCTCTAGTCGGTCCCGGCCCCGGCCCCGGTGCCAATCTCGGTGTCGGTCCCGGTGCCGGCCGCCGCGGCCGTGCGGGCCGCGATCGCGTGCTCCTTCATCCCCTTGATCTGCTCGTAGGCGCCGAGGGCCGCCCGTCTCGTCTCGCCGAGGTCGACGATCGGGGCCGGGTAGGCATCCGTGCCCCACTCGGGCACGTTTTGACGGATGTACTCGCCGTGGGGATCGAACTTCTTCGCCTGCAGCTCCGGGTTGAAGACCCGGAAATAGGGGGCGGCGTCGGCGCCGGAACCGGCCACCCACTGCCAGCCGAACGGGTTGCTGGCGGCGTCCGCGTCGACGAGGGTGTCCCAGAACCACTGCTCGCCGAGCCGCCAGTCGATCAGGAGGTTCTTGATCAGGAACGACGCCGTCACCATGCGCACGCGGTTGTGCATGCTGCCCGTGCGCCACAGTTCACGCATGCCGGCGTCGACCAGGGCGATTCCGGTGCGGCCCTGCTGCCAGGCCGCCAGGGCGCGCTCATCGAGTCGCGGCCAGGGGAAAGCGTCGAACTCGGGCCGCAGATTGACGGTCGCCAGGGTCGGGTTGTTGAACAGCACGTGGTAGCTGAATTCTCGCCAGCCGACCTCGGTGAGGAACCGGGTCGCACTGTTCTGGGCGCGCCCGGTCAAACCGATCCGAGTCCGCTCGGTCGCATTCCAGATCTGGAATGGACTGATCTCGCCCCAGCGCAGGTGCGGTGAGAGACGGGAGGTGACGGCCTGGGCCGGCTCGTCGCGCTCGTCGGCGTAGCGGTCGAGGGACTCGCGGAGGAACGTTTCGAGCAGTCGCCCGGCGGAGGCCTCGCCGGGCTGCCAGGCCTCTCGCAGGCCCGCCGCCCAGTCGGGCCGGGTCGGCAGGAGCGCCCAGTCGTCGAGGGGGTCGGAGGGGATCTCACCGGCGAATCCGGGGATCGAATCGGGGGCCGGGTGCGGCGCGCGCGGTGGCGGGCCGGCCGTGCACGCCCGCCAGAACGGGGTGAACACGGAGTAGCTGCCGCCCTGGCCGGTCTGGATCGTCCACGGTTCGAACAGGAGTGAGCCGGAGAAGCTGCGGGTCTCCGTTCCGCCCGCGGTGAGGCCCGACTTGATCCGGGTGTCCACCTCGCGTTCGGCGGCGCCGTAGCGGCGGTTCCAGAACACGGCGTCGGCGCCGACGGATGCCGCGAGCTCCAGGATCATGTCCTCGGCCGGCCCCCGGCGCAGGGTCAACCGGCCGCCGAGGCGGTGCAGCGAGTCGGCCAGCGCGGTCAGGCTCCCGTGAAGCCACCACCGGGCCGCGCCGCCGAGCGGCCGGACCCCGGGGGACTCCTCGTCCAGCACGTACACGGCCACGATCGGCTTGCCGCGCTCGAGCGCGGCCGTGAGGGCCGGGTTGTCCGCGAGGCGCAGGTCGTCGCGGAACCAGACCAGGGACGGGCCGTCGCCGCTCACGCGAGACGCCCGGAGGAGTTGTCGGAGCCGGAGGAGTTGTCGGAGCCGGAGTTGCCGGAGCCGGAGTTGCCGGAGCCGGAGTTGCCGGAATCGGAGCCGGAGCTGGCGGTGACGTTGTCAGCGCCGGCAGCCGCCGCACCTGCCCCGCCCGGGGCATCCGTCACCTGCAGCACGATCTTCCCGCGGGTGTGGCCCTCTTCGATCAGGCGGTGCGCCGCCGCGCCCTCGCCCAGCGGGAACACCCGGTCCACGTGCACCCGCACAGCGCCGTCGTCGATCAGCTCGGTGATGAAGTCGAGGGTGCGCCCGGAGGGTGCCACCTTGAATCCGGTGGCACGGATGCCCGCGGCCGCGGCCTCCGCCGCCATGGTCGGCCAGCTTCCGGTCGGCGCGTTCACCAGGATTCCGCCGGGGCGCAGCACGCCGAGCGACCGGGTGCCGGTGTTGTCGTGCACATTGCCGACGAGGTCGATCACCGCGTCGAGACCGGAGAGCACGTCGTCGAAACGGGTCTGCGTGTAGTCGATGACCTCGTCGGCACCGAGCGTCCGCAGGAAATCGAGGTTGCGGGTCGACCCGGTGGCGGTCACGTGGGCGCCGAAGGCCTTGGCGAACTGCACGGCGAAATGGCCGACCCCGCCGCTGCCGGCGTGGATGAGCATCCGTTGGCCGGGGGCTGCCGCGGCCAGGTCCACGACCATGCCCCACGCGGTGAGGGCGGCGACCGGAACGGCGGCCGCCTCGAGATGGCTGAGCCGCACCGGTTTGCGGGTCACGTTCAGGCTCGAGACGGTGAGCAGCTCGGCGTAGCTGCCGGGGGTGCGGGGCATGCGAGCGATTCCGTAGACCTCGTCTCCGGGCTGCAGCGGGAACGCCGCGTACGGCGCGGTGACCACGACACCGCTGAAGTCGAGTCCGAGCACGGCCGGGTAGGCGGGGATGGCCGGAGTGACACCCCCGCCGGCCCGGGTCTTGGCATCGATCGGGTTGACTCCGGCGGCAACGACCCGCACCAGGAGCTCATCGAACACCGCGATCGGGGCGTCGACCTCGGCCAGGTGCAGCTCGCCGGCCGGGCCGGGCCGGTCGATCACGAGGGCGAGCATGGTCGGTGGCTGATTCCTGGCGATTACCATCTGCCCATTCTCTCTCGGGATTCGCGGCGCCGGCACACGCCGTTGTGCCTCGATTTGGGGGTGCCGTAGCCGCACTTGGTTTCGGCCGGCACTGGCCGGGAGGGGGCCGGGCGCATAGTCTGTCCTCATAAAGGGGGACCGACCCCGATGTTCGGGAAGAGTCCCTTCCCGTCATTCGGTTTCCCTTGGGCTCAGCGCTCCCTGCCGAGTCAGAACTCCGCACGCAGCCCTGCCCACCTGACCGGGAGTCGTACCGCACCCGAAGCGGCACGAACTCGTGTGAGCCGTGGCGCCACGCCGAGGGGAAAGTCGCCTGCAACACCCGGCAGGCGACTTTCCCGTGGGCTGGGCCTTGTCTGCGGGCGGGCCTCCGACGCGACGAGCGGTCAGTGCGCCGGCGGGGGACCCGACGTGGTCTGCTGGTTGAGCAGGGCGATCAGGTTGTTGGCGTACCCCACCAGGATTGCGATCTGATCTTCGTCGCGTTCGATCCAGCGGCATTCGGGTTCGGCGTTCACGGGCACGAAATCCCGGTGCTGCTCCCAGACGAGCAGGGTGCGCTCCGCCCCGAGCACGTACTGCTGCCACCACACCTGACGCAGGTACGAGCGAGGGATGCTGCGCCACTCCTTGCTCGTCGTCTTGATCTCGGCCAGTTCGAGGCCGCCCGACCCCTGGCCCGAGCCGGTGCCGACGCCGTCCGGGGTGGCCAGATGCCGCCGGTGGTCGGCCGCATGGAACAGGGCCGTGCTGGGCTTGATGCCGTAACGGCCGAGCACCCAGGCCGCGATCTCCGGTTCCCGGGAGCGCCCGTGGTCCGTGAAGCTGTTGCCGCTGAAGCTGCTGCCGTTGAGCTTGTCGTAGACCGCGTTCTGCAGCGATTTGGGGGTGGCGAGTTTGGCGACATCCGTGGCCGTGATCCCCTGGGCGCGGGCCCTCAGCCAGGCGACCCGGTCGGTGGAATCTGCGACGATGCGCCTAAGGTGCGACGCGGCGACCAGTGGCGCCGCCGGAACGAGATCGGGGGGCGACGGATGCTCCTCCTCCTCGAACAAGGAGAGCATCTGGTTCATCACCGTTCCATTCTGCCTGTTCGCCGGGCCCGCCCACGCCGGGCCGCCTCAGCCGGCGCGCCACGGCTGTGCCGTGACGGAATGACGGCGTGACGGAACGACGGATGACGGATGAGCGTCACAGCGAAGACCGAGCCGACACATGGGCTTTTCATGGCCAACACTCGGATACCGGTCAACTCTGAGCACCGGCGAGAACGATCGAGCCGTCCGGGCACCGCGCGCATCCACACGCCCCCGAGACCACGGTCGACGTGGCCCTCGCACGGGAGCACGACCGCGCGATCGTGACGGTGACGGATGACGGCCCCGGCATCCCCGAGAATCTACGGTCCACCCTGTTCGAGCGTTTCGCGCGCGGCGACAGCTCGCGCTACCGGGGAACCGGGAGCGCGGGCCTCGGCCTGGCCATCGCCCGTGCGGTTGTGGCCGCCCACCACGGTGAGATCGACGTCGACAGCCGCCCGGGCTTCACCAGCTTCCGTGTCTCACTCCCTCTCACCTGACCCTGTGCCCGGCGAACGGATGCCGATTTGCGCCAGGCCCGAACCGTGCCGTATCGTGGAGCAAAGCCAAAGACCGCCGGTTATTGCCATGTAGAAATGCAGAGGCAATCGAAGGTTCATTCACGTGAACGGCCCGCGCAGGATTCGAAGTCAGATTGCATTCTCCTGGAATGCGTTCCCAGCTCCGGCGCCTGCGCCGGAGCTTTTTTCATGTCTGCTCCCCGGGCTACCGGCACATGAAACCAAGAGGAGCGCCATGGCGAACAAGGAAGCAACGGTCGCCGAGCTTACGGAGAAATTCCAGAGCTCGACCGCCGTTCTGCTCACCGAGTACCGCGGTCTCACTGTTGCGCAGCTCAAGTCGCTGCGCGTTTCCATCAGTGCGGACGCCACGTACGCCGTGGTGAAGAACACGCTGACCAAGATTGCGGCCAATAACGCCGGCATCACGTCGTTTGACGACGAGCTTGTCGGTCCGTCCGCAATCGCATTCGTCCACGGAGACCCTGTCGCCGTCGCGAAGATCCTGCGTGCCTTCACCAAGGCAAACCCTCTCCTGGTAGTGAAGGGTGGTTACTTCGACGGTAACCCGCTCACCGCCGCAGAGGTAGGCAAGCTCGCCGACCTCGAGTCCCGCGAAGTGCTGCTGGCCAAGCTGGCCGGCGCATTCAAGGCCTCGCTGTTCGGAGCCGCATATCTGTTCAACGCACCGCTGTCGAAGGCTGTTCGCACCATCGACGCGCTGCGTGAGAAGCAGGAGTCCGCGAACTAGGCATCGGCCTGGCATCGCGGTGAGTAACTAAGAAACTATAGGGAGAATAATCATGGCAAAGCTTTCCACCGAAGAATTGCTCGAACAGTTCAAGGGCCTCACCCTCATCGAGCTCTCCGAGTTCGTCAAGGCGTTCGAGGAGACCTTCGAGGTCACCGCTGCTGCTCCGGTCGCCGCTGCCGGCGCTGCCGGTCCTGCTGCACCCGTTGAAGAGGTCGAAGAGCAGTCCGCTTTCGACGTCATCCTCGAGGCTGTCGGCGACAAGAAGATCCAGGTCATCAAGGTTGTGCGCGAGCTCACCAGCCTGGGCCTCGGCGAGGCCAAGGCCGTCGTCGATGGCGCGCCGAAGGCCGTCCTCGAAGGCGTTTCCAAGGAAGCTGCCGAAAAGGGCAAGGCTGCTCTCGAAGCTGCCGGCGCCACCGCCGCCCTCAAGTAGTCGGGGCCCCGCGAGGGGTTCTCTGCTTCTTGTGGAGGCGTGACGGCGCAAGCCGTCCACAGAAAGAAGGCGTCGCATCCATCGGATGCGGCGCCTTCTGTCATTCACCCCGGTCATCTGGCTGCCCACTTCGCCCGCGGCGAGTCTGCCGGACCCGAAATCCTCGCGACCGAATCGCCCGCGGTGTGGCGCACACTGAGCGTGCTGCGGCAGACCGGGCCGATCCGGCTGGGTGAGCTCGCCGGTCGTAGCCGGGTCTCTCAGCCCACCGCCACCAAGCTCGTGACCCACCTGTCCGAGCGGGGCTGGGCCGCCCGGCAGCCCGATCCGCTCGAAGCCCGGGTTGCCCTCACGACGATCACGACGATCATGCCCGAGGGTGTGGCCGCCCCGGCCGACTGGCCCAGCCGGCTCGCTGTAGCGCTGCACCCCCTGTTCGCGGATCTGCCACCGAACGAGGTCGAGGCGGCCTCCCGCAGCCATCGCTCCGCCCTCGGCCACACTGCTGACCGCCGGACGGTCCGGCCGATCAGCTCCCGTGCGGCTGTCGGGGTCCGCTGGTGCTCGAGCGGATGGCAAGGTTCGTGGGCAGCACGGTCAGGTGGTCGTCCTCACTCTGCGGCGTGGGGTTCTCCAATTCCGCCAGGAGGGCCTCCACCGCGAACCGGCCCTGTTTGCGCGGGTGCTGTTCGAGCGTGGTCAGGCGGAACATGTCGGCATACGGATGCCCGTCGATGCCGATCACGGACAGGTCGGCGGGCACCTGAATGCCCAGCTCCCGCGCGGCGACGATCAGGCCGATCGCGATTTCGTCGCTCGCGGCGAAGACCGCGGTGGGGCGGGTGCGCGGGTCGCCGAATACGGAGAGACCAACCTCGTAGCCGCCCGGCATGGTGAACTCGCAGGCGAAGAACAGGCCTGAGCGCTCGGTCGACAGGCCCGCGTCACGCAGGGCGGCGAAGAAACCGGTGAGCCGGTTGCTGTGCACCTGGAAGTCCATCTCGTCGTCTTTGCTGCCGCCGATGTGCACGATGTCGGTATGCCCCAGGCTGAGCAGGTGCTCCGTGGCCAGCCGTGCCGCGGCCACGTCGTCGATGGCGATGGTGTCCACGCCGCGGATGGGTCCGCCGATGCCGACCAGCGGGCGGCCCAGGCGATGCAACAGGGTGACTTCCTCATCACTGAGGGCCACACCGACGGAGATCACGCCGTCGAAGCGCTTCCGCGCGAGGAAGTAGTCGAAGACCCGTTCGCGTTCGGGCGAGGGAGCGGGGAGGTTGTAGAGGGTCATGTCGTACCCCTCGTCGAGCAGCGCCTGTTCCATGCTTTCCAGAACCTCGGAGAAGAACCAGCGGCTGATGAACGGGATGATCACGCCGATGCTCTTGGTGCGCCCGGTGACCAGGCTGGCCGCGTTCGGCGAGGCGACGTAGCCGATCTCGCGTGCCGCGGCGATGACCTTCTGCCGGGTCTCCTCCGACACGTAGCCGCGACCGCTCAGGGCCCGGGAGGCAGTGGCTTTGGCGACGCCGGCGAGGCGTGCGACATCCGCGATTGCGCTCATTCCAGCCTCCGCCCTTGGACCCGTTTTGAACACTGTACCGCCCAGGGCGCCCTGCTGGAACCGGTTCCATCAAAACCGTCGAAATGTGCCGGTGGAGAGGGAACAGAATTTCGAAGTCTTCGCGGCGGGAGCGGGATCTTTAGCATTCCGTGACATTGTGATCTTGCGATTCGGTGCGGCGTACCGTAACTTATGGTGTGGAACCGGTTCCTTATCTGATCGTTTTCGGCACACCAGTAGTTCCTGCGGCACCTCGGTGTTGCTCGGGGGGATCCCCGGCGCACCTTCATCACTCAACGAGGAGGAAAAATGCGGTCATTCCACCGCCGAATCACAACACCAATCGCCATTGCGGCGATCGCCGGTCTGACCTTGGCCGGCTGTTCCGGCGGTCCCGGCAGCACGAACACCGATGCCGGAGCCGAAGGCGACGGCGTCGTCACCGTCTACGGCACCATCGGTGACACCGAAGCCGAGCTTCTCGAAGAGTCCTGGGCTGCCTGGGAAAAAGAAAGCGGCATTGACATCCAGTACGAAGCCTCGAAGGAATTCGAAGCTCAGATCGCCATTCGCGCCCAGGGCGGCAGCGCTCCCGACATCGCGATCTTCCCGCAGCCCGGCCTGATGGCCGACCTTGCCAGCCGCGACTTCCTCAAGCCGGCCCCGAAGTCCGTCGAGGACAACGTCGACGAGTTCTGGTCCGAGGACTGGAAGGCCTACGGCACCGTCGGTGACACGTTCTACGGCGCTCCGCTGATGGCCAGCGTCAAGGGCTTCGTCTGGTACTCCCCGGCCAAGTTCACCGAGTGGGGTGTCGAAGTTCCCGAGACCTGGGACGACCTCCTGGCCGTGACCAAGACCATCCAGGAGAAGACCGGAGCCGCCCCGTGGTGTGCCGGCTTCGGCTCGGGCGACGCAACCGGCTGGCCGGGAACGGACTGGGTCGAAGACCTCGTCCTGCGTCAGGCCGGCCCGGAAACCTACGACAAGTGGGTTGCCAACGAGATCCCCTTCACGGACCCCGCGATCAAGTCCGCCTTCGACTCCGTCGGAGAAATCCTGCTGAACCCGGCCTACGTCAACGCCACATTCGGTGATGTCCGCTCGATCAACAGCACCCCGTTCGGTGACGTGGCCACCCCGCTCGCCGCGGGTACCTGCGCGCTGCACCACCAGGCATCCTTCTTCGACGGTTTCATCACGGATGCCGGCGGAGAGGTCGGTCCCGACGGTGACGTCTGGGCCTTCATCACCCCTGCCGAAGAAGCCGGCAGCCAGGCCGTGACCGGTGGTGGCGAGATCGTCGCCGCATTCGCCGATGACGCCGACACGCAGGCCGTTCAGACGTTCCTCTCCAGCGACGACTGGGCGAACAGCCGCGTAGCCCTCGGTGGAGTCATCAGCGCCAACTCGGGTCTTGACCCGAAGAACGCGAAGAGCCCCATCCTGCAGGAAGCCATCAAGATCCTTCAGGACCCGGAGACCACCTTCCGCTTTGACGCCTCCGACCTGATGCCCGGCTCCGTGGGTGCCGGCACCTTCTGGAAGGGAATGGTCAACTGGGTCAACGGTGCCCCGACCGATGAGGTGCTCACCAGCATCGAAGCCGGCTGGCCCTCCAACTAGTTCGAGTCTGAACCAGCACAGCCAACAGCACTAAAACGGTGCGGGTCGTCCTTCCAGGGGCGACCCGCACCTCCCCTGCTGGTGTACCGTGGCGGTAGTTTTCCGCCCCACCAGCGAACTGTGAGTCCGCAGTTGTACTCGAGAGGTTTCATATGTCGGCATTCCTTGCCTGGCTGGCTGACTTGCCGCCCCTGGTCCAAGTCCCCATCATCATCCTCGCGTTCGTCGCCCTGGTGGCCGCGATCCTGTTCTTCGTCGAGATAGCCCCGCGCAAGGGCACCGTCTACACCGTCATCCGTCTCGCCGTCTGCGTCGCCGCACCTTTGCTGATCCTGCTCGCCGCGGGGTCGTACTGGTGGGCCATCGCCGCGGCCGCCGTTCTCGGCGGGGTCTTCTTCATCGTCGACTACCGCTCGCGCGCCGGCGCCGGGTACCTCTTCCAGCTTTTCGGCTTTCTCGCGCCGGCCATCCTGCTCCTCATCGTTGGACTCATCATCCCGACCATCCAGACCACGGTGCAGGCGTTCATGAACTCGCGGGGCACCGAGTTCATCGGCCTCGACAACTTCGTCTGGGTGTTCACCCAGCCGGAGGCCATCCGCACGGTGCTCAACACGATCGTCTGGGTGCTCATCACGCCGCTCGTATCGACGATCGCCGGGCTGGCCTACGCGGTGTTCATCGACAAGAGCCGCGGTGAGAAGTACTTCAAAATCATGGTCTTCATGCCCATGGCCATCTCCTTCGTCGGGGCGTCGATCATCTGGCGCTTCGTCTACACGGCCCGTCCGGCCGACCAGAACCAGATCGGCCTGCTCAACCAGGTCGTGGTGTGGTTCGGCGGCCAGCCCGTCGACTTCCTCGCGAACGCTCCCTGGAACACGGTCTTCCTGATCGTCGTTCTGATCTGGGTGCAGACCGGATTCGCCATGGTCGTGCTCTCCGCCGCCATCAAGGGCGTGCCCGCCGAGCAGATGGAGGCCGCCGAACTCGACGGCACCAACGCCTGGCAGAAGTTCACCAACGTCACGGTCCCCGGCATCCGCAGCGCCCTCGTCGTCGTGTTGACGACGATCTCCATCGCCTCCCTCAAGGTCTTCGACATCGTCCGCACCATGACCGCAGGCGCCAACGACACCAGCGTCATCGCGAACGAGATGTACACGCAGTTCAAGAACTTCGAGCAGGGCCGGTCCGCGGCCTTCGCCGTGATCCTGTTCCTGCTCGTGCTCCCGATCGTCGTCTACAACGCCCGCCAGATTCAGAAGCAGAGGGAAATCCGATGAGCGCGATTCTTCCGGTCGAACTCCCCGTCGACAAGAACACCAAGACGCAGATCCGCCGAGGCGAGCGCCGCCAGGAGTTCGCCGCCGCCAAGCGCACCAAGAAGCGGCTGACCAGTCGCGGCGCGACGATCGCGGCGCTCGTGATCGCCATTCTCTGGACGGTCCCGACCTTCGGGCTGTTCGTCTCCTCGTTCCGCCCGGCGCAGGAGGTGCGCACCACCGGCTGGTGGACGCTCTTCTCGAACTGGGGCCTCACCCTCGACAACTACAGTGACGTGCTCCAGGCCGGCAACAGCCAGCTGAACCTGGCCGGCGCGTTCATCAACTCGATCGCGATCACCCTGCCGGCCACTCTCCTGCCGCTGATCATCGCCAGCCTCGCGGCCTACGCGTTCGCCTGGATCGACTTCCGCGGCAAGAACGTGCTGTTCATCGCGGTTTTCGCGCTGCAGATCGTCCCGCTGCAGATGGCCCTCGTGCCGCTGCTGCAGTTCTTCTCGCAGGGCGAGGTCTTCGGCTTCCCGGTGGTCACCTCGATCAGCGACGCCGGCGGCTACTCACAGGTGTGGATCGCGCACACGATGTTCGCCCTGCCGCTGGCCATCTACCTGCTGCACAACTTCGTGTCGGAGATCCCCGCCGACGTGATCGAGGCGGCGCGGGTCGACGGCGCCGGCCACGGGCAGATCTTCTTCCGCATCGTGCTGCCGCTGACCATGCCGGCGATCGCATCCTTCGCCATCTTCCAATTCCTGTGGGTCTGGAACGACCTGCTCGTGGCGCTGATCTTCGCGGATGGCGCCGTGGCCCCGATGACCAAGCTGCTGGCCGAAATCACGGGTACCCGAGGCCAGGATTGGCACCTGCTCACCGCCGGCGCGTTCATCTCGATCCTGGTTCCGCTGATCGTGTTCTTCTCGCTGCAGCGCTACTTCGTGCGCGGCCTGCTGGCCGGTTCGACGAAGGGTTAGTCGCACGTTTCCACCTCGGTCGGTGTGTGTGCCCGTTCCGGACAATTGTGCCCGTTCCACCGGCAACAGTTGTCCGGAACGGGCACATGTGTGTCGGCGCGCGAGTTTAGAGTGATTTCATGAGTGGAATGCACGGAGGCGGTGGCGGTCGACGGGGGCGGGTCAGCGGCGCGGATGTCGTGGCCCAGCGGGCCGAGAACGCCGAGGCCCCGCGCATCCCGCATCTGCTGCGCCGGATTGCCGGCCTGTTCGAGCCGCACCGCGGGGCGCTCACGGTCACGGTGGTGCTCGTGTTCATCGGCGCCGCGCTGTCCGTCGTGCCGCCGCTGCTCGTGCAGCGGGCCTTCGACGAGGGGCTTTTCCCGCCCGGTGGCACCCCGGACGTGGAGCGCCTCGCCGTGCTCGTGGGGGTGATGATCGCCATCTACCTGGGTTCGCAGCTGCTCGGCGTCTGGCAGACCTGGCTCACCGCCACGGTCGGCAATTCGGTGATGGGCGCACTGCGGGTGCGCCTGTTCACCCACCTGCAGTCGATGGAGCTGAGCTTCTTCACCCGCACGAAGACGGGCATCATCCAATCCAGGCTGCAGAACGACGTCGGCGGCGTCGCGAGTGTGCTCACCAACACCATCTCCAGCCTGCTCGGCAACGCCGTGACCGTGATCGCGGCGCTGGTCGCCATGCTCCTGCTGAGCTGGCAGCTGGCCATCGTCGCCATCATCCTGATGCCCGTGCTCGTCTTCGCCCAGCGCCGGGTCGGCCAGGTACGGGCCCGCATCGCCTCCAAGACGCAGGAGTCGCTCTCGGACATGACGGCGATCACGCAGGAGACGCTGAGCGTGTCCGGCATTCTGCTCTCGAAGAGTTTCACCCGCCAGCAGACCGAGATCCATCGGTATGCCGACGAGAACGCCAACCAGGTCAAGCTGCAGATCAGCCAGCAGATGAGCGGCCAGTGGTTCTTCGCCATGGTGAGTATCTTCCTGTCCAGCATCCCGGCGATCGTCTACCTCGTGGCCGGCCTGCTGATGGGCAGCGGCACGACCGACATCACGGCCGGCACGATCGTGGCCTTCACGACGGTTCAATCGCGGCTGCTGTTCCCGTTGCTCGGCCTGATGCGCGTCGCCCTCGACCTGCAGACCTCCAGCGCCCTGTTCGCCCGCATCTTCCAGTACCTCGACCTCCGGCCCGCCATCCGCGACACCCCCGACGCGGTGCCCGTGCCCACCGGCGGCGAGTTCGGCGGCCGGGTTGCCTTCGACGGGGTCACCTTCGCCTACCCGGATGCGGGTGCGGAATCGCGCCCCACCCTGGACGACGTCTCCTTCACGATCGAGCCGGGCCAGTTCGCGGCCTTCGTCGGCCCGTCCGGGGCCGGCAAGACCACCGTGTCCTATCTCATCCCGCGCTTCTACGAGGCGTCGGCCGGCCGGGTGCTCTTCTCCGGCGTCGACGTGCGAGACCTTCGGCAGCAGTCCCTGGTCTCCCAGATCGGCATCGTCAGCCAGGAGACCTACCTCTTCCACGCGACCATTGCCGAGAACCTCCGCTACGCGAAACCGGAGGCGACGGATGCCGAACTCGAGGCCGCGGCCCGGTCGGCGAGCATCCACGACACGATCGCTTCCTTCCCCGCCGGCTACGACACCCTGGTGGGGGAGCGCGGCTACCGGCTCTCCGGCGGCGAGAAACAGCGCATCGCCATCGCGCGGGTCCTGCTCAAGGATCCCGAGGTGCTGATTCTCGACGAGGCGACCAGCGCCCTCGACGCCATCTCCGAGCGCGTCGTGCAGGCTGCTCTGGACACCGCCTCCCGCGGGCGCACGACCATCGCCATCGCGCACCGGCTGTCGACCATCGTGGCCGCCGACGTCATCTTCGTCGTCGACGCGGGACGGATTGTGGAGAGCGGCACCCACAGCGATCTGATCGCCGCCGGCGGCGTCTACGCGCGGCTGTACTCGGAGCAGATCACGTCGCCACCGTCCCCATCGCCTTCACCGCCCACGCCGATAGAGTTGGCACGGCTCGAATCCCTGACGGAGAACTCCCTGACGACTCCTGACGACTCCCTGACGACGAACCCTCGATGAAGGACTCGCGATGAAAATTGCCGACACCGTTCTCGACCTGATCGGCGACACCCCCCTGGTCAAGCTGCACAAGGTGACGGAAGGCGTCAGCGCCACCGTGCTGGTCAAGCTGGAGTACCTGAACCCGGGCGGGTCCGCGAAGGACCGCATCGCCGTGCGCATCATCGATGCCGCCGAGCGCGACGGACTGCTGCTCCCCGGCGGCACCATCGTCGAGCCGACCTCGGGCAACACGGGCGTCGGCCTGGCCCTCGTCGCCCAGCAACGCGGCTACCAGTGCGTGTTCGTACTGCCGGACAAGGTGGGGGAGGACAAGCGCAATGTGCTCACGGCCTACGGCGCGGAGATCGTGGTGACCCCGACATCCGTCGCCCCCGACCACCCCGACTCCTACTACAGCGTCTCCGACCGGCTGGCCCGGGAGATCCCGGGGGCGTTCAAACCGAACCAGTACTTCAACCCGAACGGCCCGCTCAGCCACTATGAGACCACCGGCCCCGAGATCTGGCGGGACACCGACGGCACAGTGACGCACTTCGTCGCGGGCGTCGGCACCGGCGGCACCATCAGCGGCACCGGCCGGTACCTGCGCGAGGTGTCCGGCGACACCGTGCGCATCATCGGCGCCGACCCGGAAGGTTCGGTGTACTCCGGCGGCACCGGCCGGCCCTACCTGGTCGAGGGGGTCGGCGAGGACTTCTGGCCCGGCGCCTACGACCCGGCCGTCGTGCACGAGGTGATCGCCGTGTCCGACGCGGATTCCTTCGCGATGACCCGCCGGCTCGCACTGGAAGAGGGCATCCTGGTCGGCGGCTCGAGCGGGATGGCCGTCGTCGCCGCCCTGCGCGCGGCGAAAACCCTCGGCGCCGACGACACGATCGTCGTGCTGCTCCCCGACGGCGGGCGCGGCTACCTGGGCAAGATCTTCAACGACGGCTGGATGCGCAGCTACGGTTTCACCAACGCACCGGCCGGGCACACGGTCGCCGACCTGCTCGCGTCGAAGTCCGGCGTCCTGCCACCCTTTGTCTACGTGCACCCCAGCGCCACCGTGCGCGACGCGATCGGCGTCATGACCGAGGCCGGCGTGTCTCAGGTGCTGGTGCTCACCGCCAAGCCGCCGGTCGTGATGGGCGAGGTCGTCGGCGCGATCGACGAACGTGGACTCATGGAACTCGTCTTCTCCGGCGAGGCGCAACTGAGCGACCGCGTCGGCGAACTCGTCGGCGACTCGCTGCCGTTGATCGGGGTGAACGAGCAAGTCGCCGCCGCGCGGGCCGCCTTCGCCGACCACGATGCGCTGCTCGTCACCGACGGCGGCAAACCCCTGGGTGTCATCACCCGCCACGACCTGCTCGCCTACCTGAGCGAATGAACAGCACGACTAAGGACGATTCAATGGCACGCACGCAGAACTCGCAGAACTTCGACACCATCGCCATTCACGCCGGGCAGGAATTCGACCCGACGACCGGCGCCGTGATCCCACCCATCTACCAGACGTCGACGTATGTGCAGGAGAGCATCGGCCACCTGCGCGGCGGCTACGAGTACAGCCGTGGCGGCAACCCGACCCGCACCGTGCTGGAGACCCTGCTGGCAGCGCTCGAGGGCGGCAAGCACGGACTCTCCTTCGCCAGCGGGCTCGCCGCGGAAGACACCATCCTGCGCGCGCTGCTCGCGCCGGGCGACCACATCGTGCTCGGCAACGATGTCTACGGCGGCACGCACCGGCTGATCAACCGGGTGCACGGCGCCTGGGGCATCCTGAATTCCACCGTGGAGATGAGCGACCTCGCGGCCGTGGAGGAGGCCATCATCCCCGGCGAGACCAAGATCCTCTGGGTGGAGACACCCAGCAACCCGCTGATGAAGGTCTGCGACATCGCCGCGCTGGTAGAGATCGGCCACCGCCACGGCGTGACCGTCATCGTCGACAACACGTTCGCGTCGCCCGCTTTGCAGCAGCCGCTGGCCTTCGGCGCCGACGTCGTCGTGCACTCGACCACCAAATACCTCGGCGGCCACTCCGACGTGCTCGGCGGCGCCCTGATCATCAACGACGACGCGCTGGCCGAGAAGGCCCAATTCCTGCAGTTCGCCGCCGGACCCGTCTCGGCGCCGATGGATGCCTGGCTCACCGTCCGCGGAATCAAGACCCTCTCGGTGCGGATGGACCGCCACTGCAGCAACGCCCAGGCCATCGCCGAACATTTGCAGGATCACCCGGCGATCGACCGCGTCTACTACCCGGGCCTGTCCACCCACCCGGGCCACGAGCTGGCGAAGAAGCAGATGAGCGGCTTCGGCGGCATGCTCTCGATCTCCTTCGTCGGCGGCGCGGCCGCGGCGCGCTCCTTCGCCGAGTCGACCCACCTGTTCCAGCTGGCCGAATCGCTCGGCGGCGTGGAATCGCTGGTCAACTACCCCTCCGAGATGACCCACGCGTCCGTGCGCGGCACCGAACTCGAGGTGGCGGACAACATCATCCGTCTGTCCGTGGGAATCGAAGACGTCGCCGACCTGATCGACGACATCGACCGGGCGCTCGCGGCCGCCTAGCCGGGCAGCAGGCCGGGCAATGTATTCCGTCCGGTGAATCGAAACTCCATGGCCATGCCTGCAGGTGCATTCATCGGCGACCCGTCGCGGGCGCTCGGTTTCCCGGCCGCCGAAGGAGCGCCACGGGTCCGGCGCGAGGTACGCCGCAGAGCTCCGTCGGCGTGCATACTGGATCTGCGTTCACAATTGTGACCGTGCACATGCCGAGCAAGGTCTTCCCGTGACTCTCGATCTGCCCAAGGGGCGTGCCCCGAGCATCCGTGATGTGGCGCGCCTGGCGGGGGTCTCGCACCAGACCGTCTCGCGCGTGCTCAACGACCACCCGAGCATCCGCGATTCCACCAAGGCGAAGGTACTGCAGGTCATGGATGACCTGCAGTACCGACCGAACCGCGCGGCCCGCGCACTGTCGCGCGGGCGGTCGCGCACCATCGGCCTGCTGTCGGCGGAGAGCGCCTACGGACCGGCCAGCAGCATCGCCGCCATCCAGGATGCCGCGCAGGAAGCCGGCTACTACGTCAACACCGCGAACCTCACATCCGTTGACACGGAGTCGATCGAGGCGGCGCTGGAGCACCTGATGTACCAGTCCGTGGAGGGGATTGTCGTGATCGCGCCGCAGGTGCGGGTCTTCGACGCACTCGAACAGCTGGCCATCGACGTGCCGTTCGTCACCCTGCAGTCCACCGGCCGTCTCGACAATTCTTTGTCCGTCGACCAGATGACCGGGGCCCGGCGGGCCACCCGGCACCTGATCGATCTCGGCCATCGGAGCATCTACCACCTCGCCGGGCCCCAGGACTGGATCGAGGCCGAGGCCCGGATGCGCGGCTTTCTCGACGAGATGTGGGAGATGGACGTTCCGACCATGGCCCCGATCCTGGGCGATTGGACTGCCGATTTCGGGTATCGCGCCGGCCGGGAACTGCTCCGGAGGCGGGACTTCACGGCCGTCTTCGCGTCGAACGACCAGATGGCGCTCGGGTTCATGCACGCCTGCCGGGAGGCGGGTCTCGAGCTGCCGCGCGACATGAGCATTGTCGGTTACGACGATATTCCGGAAGCGGCACACTTCTGGCCGCCGCTCACCACCGTGCGCCAGGATTTCGCCGAACTCGGGCGGCGGTGCATCGCCCTCCTGCTCAGCAATCTCAGCGGCGGTGTGCCGATGGATCGGAGCGACCCGATCATTCCCGAACTCATCGTGCGCGGTTCGACGGCGCCGCCGGCGTTCTGAGGCGGACGCCTGCGCGGCCCGCGTCGATCGCCCGTCGCATCCTCTCCTCGCACCCGCGGCCGGCCCGGGAGTACGATGGGCGCGTTCGCCGACGTGCGAGCGCTCCCGCATGCCAGTACGGATATCGCCCGAAGGCCCGGCAGCCTGTTACGCAAGCGTGACAAAACGAATCTTGACACCGGGACCGTCACCGGGCCATAGTGTCAATGTGATCGGTCACATAGGCCTGATTTCCTCCACATTTTCATTGAGTGCATGACATTGAGGTCAAGCTTGTGAGCACACTTTTCCACCTGCCCGGCAGCTCCGCTGCCGCCCGGCTGAGCGGGAGCGGGATGATCCGTCGCGCGTCCACCCCGTCGGTACGGGAAACCCGCAGCGGCCCCGGGCGTGAGGAGTCCAATGATGTCCCCTGACCACGTGATCCTTGAGATGCGATCGATCACCAAGGAGTTCCCCGGGGTCAAAGCCCTGTCGGATGTCTCCATCACGGTGAAGCGCGGTGAGATCCATGCCATCTGCGGCGAGAACGGGGCCGGCAAGTCCACCCTGATGAAAGTCCTCTCCGGGGTGTACCCCGCCGGCACGTATACCGGGGACATCATCTACCAGGGCCAGAACGTGCACTTCAAGGACATCCGCTCCAGCGAGGAGGCGGGCATCGTCATCATCCACCAGGAACTGGCACTCATCCCGGAACTCTCCATCACGGAGAACATCTTCCTCGGCAACGAGCCGACCAAATGGGGCGCGATCGACTGGATCACCGCCAAGAAGACGGCGCTCGAGCTGCTGGCGCGTGTCGGGCTCCGGGACAACCCCGACACCCTGATCAAGAACATCGGCGTCGGCAAGCAGCAGCTGGTCGAGATCGCGAAGGCCCTGAACAAATCGGTCAAGGTGCTCATCCTCGATGAGCCGACCGCAGCCCTGAATGAGTCGGACTCCATGCACCTGCTGGACCTGATCCGCGGTCTCAAGGGCAAGGGGATCAGCTCGATCATGATCTCCCACAAGCTCAACGAGATCGAACAGGTCGCGGACTCGATCACGATCATCCGCGACGGCAAGACGATCGAAACCCTGGATGTCGTGGCCGACGGAGTCAACGAGGACCGCATCATCCGTGGCATGGTCGGCCGCAGCCTGGAGAGCCGATTCCCGGACCGCACGCCGCACATCGGCGAGGTCTTCTTCGAGGTTCGCGACTGGACGGTGCAGCACCCCCAGATCGCGGAGCGCATGGTGGTGAAGCGTTCCAGCCTCAACGTGCGCAAGGGCGAAATCGTCGGCATCGCCGGTCTGATGGGCGCGGGACGCACCGAACTGGCGATGAGCATTTTCGGGCGCTCCTACGGCAACTTCATCTCAGGCCACCTCTATAAGGACGGCAAGGAAATCGTTCTGAGGAGCGTGGCCGACGCCATCGACCACGGCCTCGCCTATGTGAGCGAGGACCGCAAGGCGCTCGGACTGAACCTGCTGGACGACGTCAAGCGTTCCGTCGTCTCGGCCAAGCTCTCGAAGATCTCGTCCGGACCGGTCGTGAACGACTCGAAGGAATTCGGAATCGCCGAGGAATACCGCAAGAGCCTGCGGATCAAGACGCCGAGCGTCAACGCGGGTGTCTCCAAACTCTCCGGCGGCAACCAGCAGAAGGTCGTTCTGGCCAAGTGGATGTTCACCGACCCTGACCTGCTGATCCTGGACGAACCCACCCGGGGCATCGACGTCGGCGCGAAGTACGAGATTTACGGCATCATCCAGCAGCTCGCCGAGCAGGGCAAGGGAGTCATCCTGATCTCCTCTGAACTCCCGGAACTCCTCGGCCTCGCGGACCGGATCTACACGGTCTTCGAGGGTGCGATCACAGACTGCATCCCGGCGGAGTCTGCCGATCCCGAAACCCTGATGAAAAGTATGACCTCCGCACGGAAGAAGGTTCAGAGCATATGAGTGAAAACACGAGTACCCGCACCGGCGCTCTCGGCGACCTGAAGAAGATGTTCGGGAGCGGCAGCTCGAACCTGCGGCAATTCGGCATCCTCTTCAGCCTGATCGCCATCATTCTGCTCTTCCAGTACCTGACCGACGGGCTGACGCTGTCGTCCGGCAACCTGATCAACCTGGTCAGCCAGTACTCCTACATCCTCATCCTCGCCATCGGCATGGTCATGGTGATCATCGCCGGCCACATCGACCTGTCGGTCGGCTCGGTTGCTGCCTTCGTCGGCATCGTGGTTGCCACTGCGATGCGGGACTGGAACTTTCCGTGGCCGCTGGCCATCCTGCTGGGGCTGGTCGTGGGAATGCTGATCGGAGCCTGGCAGGGCGCGTGGGTCGCCTACGTCGGGGTTCCCGCCTTCATCGTCACCCTGGCCGGCATGCTCATCTTCCGCGGTGGCAACCAGGTCATCGGCAATGCCAATACGGTCCCCGTTCCCGACGGCTTCACGATCATCGGCTCCGGCTACCTTCCCGAGGTCGGCCCGAACACGGGCTTCAACAATCTGACCCTGCTGCTGGGTCTCATCATCGTGCTCGCGGTCGTCGCCTCCGAATGGCGCGCACGTCGGGTGCAGAAGATCATGGGTTCCACGCCGGCACCGCTCTGGGCGAGCATCGTCAAGGTCGTCCTCCTGTGTGCCGTCATCGTCTACGCATCCGTCTTGTTCGCCGGTGGCCGCGTTGGCACGAGCTTCCCCGTCTCCGGAATCATCCTCGGGGTACTCGTTCTCTTCTACGCATTCGTGACCCGGAACACGATCTTCGGCCGCCACGTCTATGCGGTCGGCGGCAACAAGCTCGCCGCCGAACTCTCGGGGGTCAAGTCCCGTCGGGTGAACTTCCTCGTGATGATGAACATGTCGATCCTCGCGGCCCTGGCCGGCATGATCTTCGTCGCCCGCTCGGTGGCCTCCGGCCCGCAGGACGGCCTCAGCTGGGAGCTCGACGCGATCGCCGCAGTGTTCATCGGTGGTGCGGCGGTGTCCGGCGGAATCGGAACCGTCGTCGGTTCCATCATCGGTGGTCTCGTCATGGCCGTGCTGAACAACGGCCTGCAGCTGCTGGGCGTCGGCTCTGACTGGGTTCAGATCATCAAGGGCATGGTGCTCTTGGTGGCCGTGGGCGTCGACGTCTGGAACAAGAGCCAGGGGCGTCCATCGATCATCGGCCTCCTGACCCGCAAAAAGAAGACCACCGAATTCCCGGCGGAGCCGCCCCTGGTCGTCCCGGACACGGGCACCCCGGAGAGCGCGCGACCGCCGGCCACCCGGCCCAACTAACCCGGATTCACCCCTTCACCAAACCCCAACGAAAAGAAAGAAACCCACAATGCGAAAGATTCTTGCGACAACTGCGATCGCCGCAGTGGCCTTGATGGCCCTCTCAGGTTGCTCTACCCGCACGGAGTCCGGTGGTGGAGACGGCGCTGCTGCCGGCTTCGCCAAGGACTCGGTCATCGGCGTCGCGCTCCCGTCGAAGACCTCTGAGAACTGGGTCCTCGCCGGCGGGCTCTTCGAGGACGGCCTCGAAGCGGCCGGCTACAAGGGCGACGTGCAGTATGCCGGCGCGTCGACCACGGTCAAGGACCAGCAGGACCAGATCTCGGCCATGGTCACCAACGGCGCCAAGGTCATCATCATCGGTGCCGCTGACGGTGGTCAGCTGGCCACCCAGGTGCAGTCGGCCCGTGACGCCGGCGCGATCGTCATCGCCTACGACCGCCTCATCCTGAACACCGAGGCCGTCGACTACTACGTCGCCTACGACAACTTCAATGTCGGCGAGCTTCAGGGCCAGGCGCTTCTGGACGGCCTGGCCTCGAGGGGCGAAGCCCCGTACAACATCGAGCTGTTCTCCGGTTCCTCGGACGACGCCAACTCGGCCGTCTTCTTCGGCGGTGCGATGAGCGTGCTGCAGCCGAAGATCGACGACGGAACCCTCGTCGTCGCCTCGGGCCAGACCGACATCAAGCAGACGGCGACCGCCGGCTGGAAGGCGGAGAACGCTCAGAGCCGCATGGACGCGCTGCTCACCAGCACGTACAGCGACATTCCCCTTCACGGCGTTCTCTCCCCGAACGACACCCTCGCACGGGCGATCATCACCTCGGTGAAGGCCGCCGGCAAGGACATCCCGATCGTCACCGGTCAGGACTCCGAAGTTGAGTCGGTCAAGTCGATCATGGCCGGCGAGCAGTACTCCACCATCAACAAGGACACCCGTGTGCTCGTCGACAAGGCCATCGAGATGGTCGACGTTCTCCAGAAGGGCGACACCCCCGAGGTCAACGACGAGGAGTCCTACGACAACGGCAAGATCGTCGTCCCGGCCTACCTGCTGCCCCCGGTCATCGTGACCAAGGAAAACGCTGCAGAGGCATACGCGAACGACCCGAACCTCGCCCCGCTGACCGAGTAACGACCCGGCAGCACACCTGCATCACAGCATTTCAGCAGCACAGCAACTCAACGTAAAGGGTCGGCTCCTCACGGGGCCGGCCCTTTCGTGTGTCCGGTGCTGCCGCTGTGGCGCACCCTCGCCCCGTCGCGGCGCACCTTATAGAAGGAGGCGCACGCTGGAACGTGCGCCCGCATCCGCAGGGTGCGCCGCGAGCGGGTGGACGAGCGGGTGAACGAGCGGGTGGGCGAGCGGGTGGGCGAGCGGGTGGGTCGGGGTGCGTGGGTCCGCGCGGGTCCGCGCGGGATCGCCGGACCGCGGTACCCTGTCGTCCCCAGAGGCAGGCTCGGTCGGGTTGTCCACGGATGCCCGTCTCGCCCGTGTCGACCGGCCGTCCGCCCGCAGGGTGAGGCATGACCGAACTCCTGGACATCGTCAGCGCCCGTCTCGACGGGCTCATCACCTACGCCGCGCTCCGTGAGCTCGGCCTCAGCTCGCACGGCGTGGACTCCCTGATCCGTCGTGGCGAACTCGTGCGCACGCGCCGCGGCGTCTACGTGCCGGGGGAGTTGTGGCGCGCCGCCGACCCCGATCAGCGCTACCGCCTGTTCGTGCTCTCGACGGCCCTGGCCGCGGGCCGACCGCTCGTGCTGTCGCATGGCTCCGCGGCGGTGATGCACGGGCTGCCACTCATCGGGGCCTGGCCACGCATGGTGCACGTGATCGACCCGGACGCCTCCGGCGGCAGCACCGCCCGTTTCACGACCAGCCATCGCGGGACTCCGGCGCCCGAGCCGGTGCACGTCGACGGGATCGCGGTGACCTCTCTGGCGCGCACCCTGGTCGACGTCGCGGCGAGCACGCGCTTTCTCGTGGGCGTCACCATGATCGACCATGCGCTGCGGGTCGAGCAGAAGCGGGTCGAGGGAGAGGCGCGCCGTGGCATCCGTGGCCGTCGTGCCCTCACCAGGGAGGACCTGTTCGCCGAGCTCGCGGCCGTGAACCCGCGGGCCGGCGCCCGGCTGGCCGAGCGGGCCATCGCCTTCGGGAACGGGCTGTCGGCCAACGCCGGCGAGTCCCTCAGCCGGGTGCGGATGTTCCAGCTCGGCTTTGAGGTGCCCGAGCTGCAGGTCTGTTTTCCTGACGTGGACGGGCAGGACTACTGGGTGGATTTCTACTGGCGCCGCATCCGCAAGATCGGGGAGTTCGACGGCAAGCACAAGCACACCCGCGGTGCGGTGCTGGGCGACCGGGACCCGGGGGAGGTCGTCTGGCAGGAGAAACGCCGCGAGGATGCGCTGCGTCACCACTCCGACAGCTTCGACCGCTGGGACTGGGACACCGCGATCTCGCCGCAGCGCTTCCACAGGTTTCTGGCTGAGCACGGGGTGCCCCGGACCTGATGACGGATGCCGCGGTGCACTCTGCGGCCGTCGTGGCGCACCCTGTGGAAGGAGGCGCATGATCTAGCGTGCGCCCGCGGCCACACGGTGCGCCGCGACCGACAGGCCGCGAGCGGGGTGCCCCGGGTGACGGTCCGACCGCGCCGCAGCCCCGAAGGGGGCACGCACGCACCGGATGGGGTGCGGCGCGACACGCCGACAGGGTTTCCACAGGCGCGAGTTCTGCCGCGGAAGCGCCTGTGGATAACTCGGCCGCCTTCCGCGTGATTCGGCTCGTCTCGCATCCGGGGGGCTGTGCACAACCGGTGGAATGTCAGTGGATAACTACATACTGGTAACTACTGCATGTAGTGGCCGTTCCCTTTGGGCATCACTAGATGTAGTATTGAAGTTCAACACACAGCACGTCTTGAACTTCAGATTTCACATGAAAACCGATTTTGAGCACTGATGTTTGAACTGAGTTTGAATACTGATTCCTGAACGACGAGAAAGGCCCCGCCATGGCAATCACGGTCTACACCAAGCCCTCCTGCGTGCAGTGCACTGCGACGTACCGCGCCCTCGACAACAAGGGCATCGAGTACGAAATCCTCGACCTCTCGGTCGACGAGAACGCCCTGGAAGCCGTCAAGGCCCTGGGCTACCTGCAGGCACCCGTCGTCATCACCGACGAGGACCACTGGTCGGGCTTCCGCCCCGACAAGATCAACGAGCTCGCGCAGCGTCTGGCGTAGCACCGCGGCGCCGGGGGCGGCGTCGAACAAGTAGGAGTCGTCAAAAATCTGCGTCGCTCGGCGTGCTGATTTCTCAACACCAGGGGGTGTTTCATGGCCGATATCGTTTATTTCTCCAGCACCTCGGGCAACACGCACCGCTTCATTGAGAAGCTGGGCCGCCCGGCCGCCCGCATCCCGATCTACGCGCGCGATGAGCCGCTCCAGGTCAGCGAGCCGTACGTGCTGGTCGTGCCGACGTATGGCGGCGGCGACAACAAGGGAGCGGTGCCCAAGCAGGTCATCAAGTTCCTGAACGACGAGCAGAACCGCTCACTCATCCGCGGCGTCATCGGCGCGGGCAACACGAACTTCGGCACGGGCTACTGCCTCGCCGGGGACATCATCGCAAAGAAGTGCAAGGTGCCCCACATGTTTCGCTTTGAAGTATTTGGAACTCCGGATGATGTGCGCATCGTCCACGACGGATTGGAATCATTTTGGAAGCAACAGCCGTGAAGACGATGGCTCACCCGGCACCCGGTCTGGCGATGGATTACCACTCCCTCAACGCCATGCTCAACCTGTACGGCCCGAACGGGGAAATCCAGTTCGAGAAGGACCGCGAGGCTGCGCGGGAGTTCTTCCTGCAGCACGTCAACCAGAACACGGTGTTCTTCCACACGCTGCGTGAACGCCTCGACTACCTGGTCGAGAAGGAGTACTACGAGCAGGCGGTGCTCGACCAGTATTCGTTCGAGTTCATCACCGACCTCAACAAGCTGGCGTACTCGAAGAAGTTCCGCTTCAAGACCTTCCTCGGCGCGTTCAAGTACTACACCTCGTACACGCTGAAGACGTTCGACGGCAAGCGTTACCTCGAGCGCTTCGAAGACCGCGTCGTGATGACCGCACTCGGCCTCGCCCAGGGCGACGAGCAGCTCGCGATCTCCCTCGTCGAGGAGATCATCGCCGGCCGCTTCCAGCCGGCCACCCCCACCTTCCTGAACTCCGGCAAGGCGCAGCGCGGTGAGCTCGTCTCCTGCTTCCTGCTTCGCATCGAAGACAACATGGAGTCGATCTCGCGCGGCATCAACTCGTCGCTGCAGCTGTCGAAGCGTGGCGGCGGCGTCGCGTTGCTGCTCAGCAACATCCGTGAGTCCGGTGCTCCGATCAAGCAGATCGAGAACCAGTCCAGCGGCATCATCCCCGTGATGAAGCTGCTCGAAGACTCCTTCAGCTACGCCAACCAGCTCGGTGCCCGTCAGGGTGCCGGCGCGGTGTACCTGCACGCGCACCACCCCGACATCATGCGCTTCCTCGACACCAAGCGGGAGAACGCCGACGAGAAGGTGCGCATCAAGACGCTGTCCCTCGGCGTCGTCGTACCCGACATCACGTTCGAGCTGGCGAAGAAAGACGAGGACATGTACCTGTTCTCGCCCTACGACGTCGAGCGCGTCTACGGGGTGCCGTTCGCGGACATCTCCGTCAGCGAGAAGTACCACGAGATGGTCGACGACCCGCGCATCAAGAAGTCCAAGATGAAGGCCCGCGACTTCTTCCAGACGCTCGCCGAGATCCAGTTCGAGTCCGGCTACCCGTACATCATGTTCGAGGACACCGTCAACGCGGCGAACCCGATCAAGGGTCGCGTCAACATGTCGAACCTGTGCTCGGAGATCCTCCAGGTCAACACCCCGACCACGTACAACGAGGACCTGTCGTACGACAAGATCGGCAAGGACATCTCCTGCAACCTCGGGTCGATGAACATCGCCCTGTCGATGGACTCGCCCGACTTCGGCAAGACCGTCGAGACCGCCATCCGCGGCCTCAGCTCGGTGTCGGAGCAGAGCCACATCTCCTCCGTGCGCTCGATCGAAGACGGCAACGACAAGTCGCACGCCATCGGCCTGGGCCAGATGAACCTGCACGGCTACCTCGCCCGTGAGCGCATCTACTACGGCAGCGAAGAGGGCATCGACTTCACCAACATCTACTTCTACACGGTGCTGTTCCACGCCCTGCGCGCCTCGAACAAGCTGGCCATCGAACGCGGCCACGCCTTCGTCGGCTTCGAGGACTCCACCTACGCGTCCGGCACGTTCTTCGACAAGTACACCGACCGGGTCTGGGCGCCCGCCACCGCGCGCGGCGCCGAGCTGTTCGCGCAGGCCGACGTCGCGATCCCGACGCAGGCCGACTGGGTCGAGCTCAAGGCATCCGTCATCGAGCACGGCATCTACAACCAGAACCTGCAGGCCGTGCCGCCGACCGGGTCGATCTCGTACATCAATAACTCGACCGCATCGATCCACCCGATCGCGTCGAAGATCGAGATCCGCAAGGAAGGCAAGCTCGGCCGCGTCTACTACCCGGCGCCGTTCATGACGAACGACAACACGGAGTTCTATCAGGATGCCTACGAAGTCGGCGCCGAGAAGGTCATCGACACCTACGCCGCTGCCACGCAGCACGTGGACCAGGGCCTGTCGCTGACGCTGTTCTTCAAGGACACCGCCACGACCCGCGACATCAACCGCGCCCAGATCTACGCGTGGAAGAAGGGCATCAAGACCATCTACTACATCCGTCTGCGCCAGATGGCCCTCGAGGGCACCGAGGTCGAGGGTTGCGTCTCCTGCGCCCTGTGAGTGAGTTCGTGCTGAACCGCTCGACTACTGAACCGCCTGTGCACTGCCGACTAAGGAACAACCAATGATTGACAAGCTCAAGCTCGTCTCCCACGTTGACGCGATCAACTGGAACAGGATCGAAGACGAAAAAGACGTCGAGGTGTGGAACCGCCTCACGAACAACTTCTGGCTGCCGGAGAAGGTGCCGCTGTCCAACGATGTGCAGTCCTGGGCCACGCTCACCCCGGCGGAGCAGCTGCTCACCCTGCGGGTGTTCACGGGGCTGACCCTGCTCGACACGATCCAGGGCACAGTGGGTGCCGTGTCGTTGATTCCGGATGCGATCACGCCCCACGAAGAGGCCGTCTACACGAACATCGCGTTCATGGAGTCCGTGCACGCCAAGAGCTACTCGTCGATCTTCTCGACCCTCGCGTCGACGAAGGAGATCGATGAGGCGTTCCGCTGGTCGACGGAGAACGTCAACCTGCAGCGCAAGGCCGAGATCATCATGAAGTACTACCAGGGCGACGACCCGCTCAAGCGCAAGGTCGCCTCGGTGCTGCTCGAGTCGTTCCTGTTCTACTCGGGCTTCTACCTGCCGATGTACTTCTCCAGCCGCGCCCGCCTCACCAACACGGCCGACCTCATCCGTCTGATCATCCGGGATGAAGCCGTGCACGGTTACTACATCGGCTACAAGTTCCAAAAGGGTCTCGAGGCCGCCTCGCAGGAGCGCCGCGATGAGATCAAGGATTACACCTTCAATCTCATGTTCGAGCTCTACGAGAACGAGATCCAGTACACGCAGGACCTCTATGACGAGCACGGTCTGACCGAGGACGTCAAGAAGTTCCTGCACTACAACGCCAACAAGGCCCTGATGAACCTCGGCTACGAGGCCATGTTCCCGAAGACCGTCACCGACGTGAACCCAGCCATTCTGGCCGCGCTCTCGCCGAACGCCGACGAGAACCACGACTTCTTCTCCGGGTCGGGCTCCTCCTACGTCATCGGCAAGGCCGTCAACACGGAAGACGCCGACTGGGACTTCTAGACCCGGTCGTGTGACCGCACCGCCGACGTCGACAGTTCCGGTCGAGTTCGCCCGCTATGCCGGGCGAACTCGACCGGAACTGTCTGTTTCGACGGGGTGCGGGCCGGGGACCTACTCCGCGGCCGCCGGCGGCGCGGGGTCGTCGCCCCGGTACCAGGCGATCGCGACCAGCCGGCGCAGAACGTCGAGGTCGATGTCGTCGAGCTTCTTCACGTATACGCACCCCGCCCCCTCCGTGTACGCGCCGAGCCGCGGGAGGAGCGCGGCGCCCTCGGGGAGGTCTTTGAGCCCGTAGATCGACAGTTGCGCCTTGCGCGGAGAGAAGCCCGTCTTCGGCCAGTCTCCGCGGTTGCGCGGGTTCGCGGGCGACACGTAGCGGTAGCTGCCGTAGCCCACGATCGATGGACCCCACAGGACAGGGTCGGCGCCCGTCACCTCCCGGAAGAGCGCGTCGAGGGCCTGGCCGTCCGCGCGGCGGCGGTCGGGCGTCGCGGCAGCCAGGAAGTCCTCGACGGAGGCATCCGTCGGCTGCGTCTTGATTTCGGCCATGGCGCCATTATGGCGCGGGCGTCCCTGACCGGGCATGTGTGCCGAGGTTCTGACGCGTTTAGGGATTCAAACGCTCCTAGGACCATGCGTTTAGCTGTTTGAACGCCCCCGCCGTTCCCGAGGATCCGGCACAGACATACCTTCGTGGGAGGGATAGCCCACCCGAGGGTCTTCCCGCCGAGCGCAGGGGCAGCCACCATGAAACGAATATTGAAGCGAACGGGCATCGCAACAACGCTCACCGCCATCACGGCGGTGAGCGTACTGGCCTTCGGTGGGGTTGCCTACGCGGACATCATTCAGGACAGCATCGAGGGTTCGGCCAGTGTCACTCTCGTTGCGGGATCGGCAACGGCCGGAAGCGCCACGATGAGGCTCAACGCCAACGGCAAGAGTGACGGCGACATCGGATGCAACATCGATGCGGGGGAGAGCCCGCTGAAACTCACCGTGGTCGCACCCTCCGGCGTCACGGCCAGCCCCAACCCCGTGGTCATCACGAACTGCACCGACGATTTCCCGGTCAGTTTCACAGCGGGCACCGCCGCCCAGAGCGGTACCGTGACGGTCCTCATCCTGGCGCAGCCGGCCGGCGGCGGAGAATTCAAGAACCAGGTCGGTATCCCCATCACCGTCACCCAGCCGGTTCCGACGAACACCGCGCCTTCGGTCTCGGTCAACGGGGTGAGCAACGGGGCCAGCTATGAAATCGGTACCGTGCCGACCGCCACCTGCCTGGTGGTCGACGCCGAAGACGTCGACCCCACGGCCGCCTCCGTGACCACCGGGGCGCTGCTGAATGGCCTCGGCACCCAGACCACGACCTGCGACTACACCGACGCCGGCGGGCTCAACGCCCCCACGGCGACGGTGACCTACACGGTCGTCGACACGGTCGACCCGACCATCGGGTACACGCTCAACCCGGTAGACCCCGACGGTACCAATGGCTGGTACACGACGGACTCAGGTGTCCTGGTCCACTTCGCGTGTGAAGACGTCGGAGGATCCGGCATCGCCACGTGCCCGGCCGACGTGATCCTGATGGACGGTGCGGACCAGTCGGTGACGGGTACCGCGACCGATAATGCCGGTAATACCGCGTCCGTGACAGTGTCCGGGATCACCGTCGACACCGTCGACCCGACGATTTCGTACACGCTCGACCCTGCCGACGCGAACGCCAACGGCTGGTACACGAGCT
>NZ_SOGN01000031.1 GCF_004403395.1 Cryobacterium cheniae | reverse complement strand
GGGGCGGGTCCCGGCGGGGCGGGCCCTGGCGGGGCGGGCCCGGTCGTTCCGGGCCCTATCCGCGGCCACGGGCGGCGGGTTGCCGCGCCCACCGAGTCGGGAGGCCCGGCGTGAGGCTTGGCAGATGGACCGGCGTGAGGCCCGGCCTGAGGCGGGGGAGCGGCCCGGCCGGCCCGGCGATCGAGGAGGTGGCGCAGGTGACGCAGCGTATCGCGGTGCTGCTCGCCGCCGGCGTTTCCCCGGCTTCCGCGTGGGCCTATCTCGAACCCGACGTGCCGGACCCCGGCGGCCGGACGGCCCACTCCCCGACGTTGAAGTCGAAGTGGCGGCCGGGGTCGAGGCCGTGGTCATCCCCGGGCTCTCCGACGCCACACTCCCCGGGGACGCAGATCATCCGGGCGGCGGCCGACGCCGGGCGCCGGGGTGACAACATCGCCGACGCCGTGGCCGCCGAAGCCCGCACCCTCGGCGGCCAGGTCGGTGCGGCCTGGCTGGGCCTCGCCGCGGCCTGGCAGGTGGCCACCCAGGCCGGGGCACCGCTGGCGGCCTGCCTGCGGCAACTGGCGTCCTCCTTCCGGCAACTCGGCCGGCTGCACGCCGACCTGGCCGTGGCACTGGCCGGGCCGAGCGCCACGGCACGGATGGTGGCGTTCCTGCCGGTCGTCGGGGTTCTGTTCGGCAGCCTGCTGGGTTTCAACACCCTGCAGACGCTGTTCTTCACCCCGCCCGGCTGGGCCTGCCTGGTCGGCGGCGCCGCCTTGATGCTGGCGGCGGACCGGTGGAACCGGCGGCTCGTGCACACCGCCCGGGCGCGTGATCCGACCCCCGGGCTCGAACTGGACCTCACCGCGATCGCCATGACCGGCGGCGCCTCCGTCGAGCGCGCCCGGGCCGTGGTCGACACGGCGGCCGAGCGGTTCGCCCTGCACAGGGCGGAGTCCGCGGCCGCCATCGACCGGGTGCTGGCGCTGTCGGTGCGCGCCGGCGTCCCCGCCGCGGAGCTGCTGCGCAGTGAGGCGGACCAGCTGCGCCGGCAGGCCGGCAGCGACGGCCAGCACCGGGCCGCCACCCTGTCGGTCACGCTCATGATCCCGCTCGGAGTGTGCGTGCTGCCCGCGTTCATGCTGATCGGAGTTCTGCCGTTGCTGATCACCGTCCTCTCGTCCACAGTCCTCGTTCTCTGAAAGTTGTGCACCGGTGCGGGCCCACCCGGTGCGCCGGCCCCCGGCCGCGGCAGTCTGAGACCACTCGTGCCGCCCACACACCGCGTCGCTCGACGTGAGAAGGAGACGAACGAATGCCCGCCACCGATTCCACTATCGAACCCATCACCGATTCCACTATCGAACCCAGCATCGAACCCACCACAGTTTCCGCCCCGGGACCGGCCGCCGCTCCCCGCTTCGGCCACGACTCCCTGCAGGGGGCGGCACCGGTACCCCGGTTCCCGCGCCCCGGCCGATTCCGGCTGCCGCTCGGCCTCCGCTCCGAGACGGGCGCGGCCACCGCCGAATACGCCGTCGCCACGATGGCGGCGGTCGGCTTCGCCGGTCTGCTGATCGTGATCCTGCGTGGCGACGAGGTGCGCGGCATCCTGACCGATCTGGTGCGCAATGCGCTCTCGGTGGGGTAGCCATCGCCCGGCACGGCCCCGCACCGCCCGCGTCAGCGCCTGCCGCCCGGGCCCCGGCGATCGGGGCAGCGTCACCGCCGAGTTCGCGACGGTGGTGCCGGCCGTGCTGCTCGTGCTCGCCTGCTGCCTGGGCGCCCTGCAGGTGGTCGGCCAGCAGGTGCGCCTCACGGATGCCGCGGCCGACGCCGCCCGCTCCCTCTCCCGGGGCGACAGCGTCGACCGGGCCGCGGGGCTGGTGCGGCAGGCGGTGCGGGGGGCCTCGATGACCCCCGAGCGCCGGGGCGAGTTCGTCTGCGTGAACCTGAGCGTGCCGAGCTCGTTCGGCGCGTTCGCGGCCTTCGGACTCACCCTCCGGGCCGGGTCGTGCGCGCTCGGCGGCGGACTGTGAGGGTCCGGCATGCACCGTCCCGGCCGGTTGCGCCCCGGCCGGCTACGCTGCGGAGGGTTACGTTGCGGCGGGGGAGTCCCCGGCCGGCGTCACCGCCCGACCGGGGCTCGGGCACGGTTCTCGCCGTCGGGGTGCTGGGATCGGTCATGCTGCTGACGGCGGTGCTGCTGCCGCTGTTCGCCGCGCTGGTGGTCGGCCAGGCGGTGCAGGGGGCAGCGGATGCCGCGGCGCTTGCCGCCGCCGACACCGCCTCGGGCGTCGTGGCCGGCGTGCCCTGCGCGGCGGCGGCCGAGGCGGCCAGGCTGAACGGGGCATCCGTCACCGTCTGCACGGTGGAGGGGCTGATCGCGTCGGTGACGGCGGTGCGCGGCTACCTCGTCTTCGAGCTGGGCGCCCGGGCACGCGCCGGGCCGCCCGACTCGCCCGGCGGCCCCGCCAACTGACCGCGGGTCAGCCGGGCGGGCCAGCCGAGCCGGTCAGCCGAGCGGGTCAGCCGAACCGGTCAGCCGAGCGGGTCAGCCGAACAGGGCCTCGACGTAGCGGTAGTCGACGGCGGTGGGCCGATCCGGGAATTCGGTGGAACCGAATTCGAGGCCCGAGCCGCGCAGGTAGAGGTAGCGCTTGGTGCCGTCGGCGGGGATCTCGAGTCGCGGCCGTGGATCGCCGGATTCCAGGAACTCGGTGGTGACTGTCTTGCCTTGGAGGGGACCGTCCGTGAGCTTCGCGGTGTACGTGCCCGTTGCTGAAGTGGCCATGCTCCAATTGTCTCCGCCAGCGCAGGCCTGGCAACCCCCAATGGTCTCGCCGGGAGTGTTCGATTAGGCAGGCACCATATTGCAGTGTGTATGGTGTGCCATGGCCCACTTGGACCCGTACCTATAAAGAGGAGTCTGGTGCCAGGCACTAAGAAGCTGGTCATTGTCGAATCGCCGACGAAAATGAAGTCGATCGCCGCCTATCTGGGCGACGGCTACGAGGTCTTGTCCTCGGTCGGCCATATCCGCGACTTGATTGAGCCCAAAAACCTGCCGCCGGAACTGAAAAAGGGCCCGCTCGGCAAGTTCTCGGTCGACGTGGAGAACGGCTTCGAGCCGTACTACGTCGTGTCCGACGCGAAGAAGAAGACCGTGGCCGAACTCAAACGGGCCATGAAGAACGCCGACGAACTCCTGCTCGCAACTGATGAGGACCGCGAAGGCGAGGCCATCGCCTGGCACCTGCTGCAGGTCCTGCAGCCCAAGGTCCCGGTCAAACGCATGGTCTTCCACGAGATCACCAAGGAAGCCATCCTCAAGGCGAAGGACAACACCCGCGACCTCGACACCGCCCTCGTCGACGCGCAGGAGACCCGGCGCATCCTCGACCGCATCTACGGCTACGAGATTTCCCCCGTGCTCTGGCGCAAGGTCGGCCCGGGCCTGTCCGCCGGGCGTGTGCAGTCCGCGGCCACCCGCCTCGTCGTCGAGCGCGAACGCGAGCGCCTCGCGTTCGTCTCGGCCGGCTACTGGGACCTGATCGCGCAGCTCGCCCCCGGAGCGTCGGCGACGGATGCCGCGTTCCAGTCCAAGCTCGTTCGCCTCGGCGGGGAGCGCATCGCCTCCGGCGGCGACTTCGACGACCTCGGCCGGCTCAAGCCGAAGGTGTCGGCGGTCACGCTCGACGAGGCATCCGCCCTCGCCCTGGCCACCGCCCTCAAGGAACCGTCGGTCGCCCTGACCGTGACGAAGGTGGCCTCCAAGCCCTACCGTCGCAGCCCGGCCGCGCCGTTCACCACCTCGACCCTGCAGCAGGAAGCCGCCCGCAAGCTGCGCTTCACCGCCCGCCAGACCATGAGCGTGGCCCAGTCGCTCTACGAAAACGGGTACATCACCTATATGCGAACCGACTCGCCGTCGCTGTCGCAGCAGGCGATCACCGCCGCTCGCACCCAGGCGTCGGCGCTCTACGGCCCCGCAACAGTGCCCGACAAGCCCCGCCTGTACAAGGGCAAGAGCAAGAACGCCCAGGAGGCGCACGAGGCCATCCGCCCGTCCGGCGACACGTTCCGCACCCCGCCCTCGCTCGCCTCCACCCTGCGCGGCAACGACTTCAAGCTCTACGACCTGATCTGGAAGCGCACCGTCGCCTCGCAGATGGCGGACGCGACCGGTTCGACCGCGTCGGTCACCATCGCGGCCGGGCCGACCGGCACGTCCCCGCACCCCGCCGCATCCGGGGTGATCGCGGAATTCGCCGCCAGCGGCACCGTGATCACGTTCCGCGGCTTCATGCTGGCCTACGAGGAATCCCGGGACGAGGAGCGCAACGCGCCCACCGACGCCACCGAGTCCAAGCTGCCGCCGCTCGAAGAGGGCCAGACGCTGACCCTGCTCGACGTGGAGGCCAAGGGCCACGAGACCACCCCGGCCGCCCGCTACACCGAGGCGAGCCTGGTCAAGAAGCTCGAAGAGCTCGGCATCGGCCGCCCCTCGACCTACGCGTCGATCATCTCCACCATCACCGAGCGCGGCTACGTCACCCCGCGCGGCCAGTCGCTGGTGCCCAACTGGATCGCCTTCTCCGTCGTGCGCCTGCTCGAGGAGTACTTCACCGACCTGGTCGAATACGACTTCACCGCGGAGATGGAAGACGACCTCGACCGCATCGCCGACGGCAAGGCCGACCGGGTGGACTGGCTGACCAGCTTCTACTTCGGATCCGACAAGCACCGCGGGCTGCGTCAGGTCATCGACAACCTCGGCGAAATCGATGCCCGCTCGATCAACTCGATGCCCATCGGCGACGAGATCACCCTGCGCATCGGCAAGTACGGTCCCTACCTCGAGGTCATCGATCCGGGCGCGGCACCGGATGCCCCGCCGCGCCGGGTGAACATCCCGCCGAACCTGGCCCCCGACGAGCTGACCCCGGCGAAGGCCCGCGAACTCATCGACGCGCCGGTCATCACCGACCGCGTGATCGGGGAGAACCCCGAGAACGGCAAGCAGATCGTGGCGAAGGACGGCCGGTTCGGCCCGTACGTCACCGAACTGGAGCCCGAGCCCGAGGTCGTCGAACCCGGCGAGACCATCGACCCGGTCACCGGCGAAGTGACCCTGCTCGCCGACTCGGCCGCCGCCGAGGCCGCCTCGAAGACCACGGCCACAGCCGCGGCCGCCGCCGCGAAGCCCAAGCGCAAGGCCCCGGCCAAGAAGGCCGCCGCGGTGAAACCGCGCACGGCCTCGCTGTTCAAGACCATGGACCTGGCCACGATCGACCTCGACACGGCCCTGCACCTGCTCGCCCTGCCGCGCGTGGTCGGCGCCGACCCGGAGACGGGCGCGGAGATCACGGCCCAGAACGGCAAGTTCGGCCCCTACCTCAAGAAGGGCGTCGACACCCGGTCGCTGACCAGCGAAGACCAGATCTTCGAGATCGACCTGGCCGGCGCGGTCGAACTGTACGCCCAGCCCAAGTACGGCGCCCGGCGCGCGTCGAGCGCGCTCAAGGAATTCGAGGCACCCGACCCCGAAAGCGGCAAGGCGATCAAGATCAAGGACGGCCGGTTCGGCGCCTACGTCACCGACGGCGTCACCAACGCCACCATCCCGAAGGCCGAGACGGTGGAGGAGGTCGACTTCGACCGCGCCGTGCAGCTGCTCGCGGACAAGCGCGCCAAGGGCCCCGCCGTGAAGAAGAAGGCTCCCGCGAAGAAGGCCCCGGCCAAGAAAGCGGCGGTCAAGAAGGCCCCGGCCAAGAAAGCGGCGGTCAAGAAGGCTCCGGCGAAGAAAGCTCCGGCGAGGAAGGCGGCCGTGAAGAAGCCGACCCCGTCGGGTGCCACCACGACCGTGCGCGCCCAGCGCACCCCGGCCCAGAAGGCCGCCACCGCGGCCAAAGCCGCAGCGACCCGGGCGGCCACCGCGGCCGCGAAGGCCGCCGCGCAGACGTCCCTGCAGTCGTGACCGCCGACGACGTGACCGCCGCCGCAGTGACCGCCGACGGCGTGACCGCCGACGGCGTGACCGCCGCCGCAGTGACCGCCGAGGTCCCCGCCGTCGTGCCCGGACTCTTCATCACCCTCGAGGGCGGTGACGGGTGCGGCAAGACGACCCAGTCGGAGCTCCTCACCGACTGGCTCGAGCAGCGCGGACGCACCGTGCTGCGCACCCGCGAACCCGGGGGCACGGATGTCGGCGTCGCCATCCGGGAGATCGTGCTGCACCACCGCGGCGAGATCCCTCCCCGGGCCGAAGCCCTCCTCTACGCCGCCGACCGGGCCCAGCACATCGCCACCGCGGTGCGGCCGGCGCTCGCCCGCGGCGACGTGGTGATCCAGGACCGCTACCTGGACTCATCCGTCGCCTACCAGGGTGCCGGCCGGGTGCTCGACGCCACCGAGGTGCGCGATCTGTCGCTCTGGGCGGCGGAGGGGCTGCTGCCCGCGCTGACCATCCTGCTCGACCTGGACGAGAGCGTCGCGCGCGGCCGGCTCGACGCCGCGAACAAGCGCTTCGACCGGCTCGAGGCGGAGAAGAACGACTTCCACCGGCGGGTGCGCGAAGCATTCCTGGCCCTGGCCGCGGGAGAGCCCGAGCGGTTCCTGGTCGTTGATGCCGCGCTGCCGGTGGCCGAGATCGCCGCCGTCATCCGGGACCGGGTCGCCGCGCTGCTCGAGAGACGGCATCCCTAACGAATTCGACGGAGATTTTGCCCTTCGATCCCGTTTTTGGCTCTAAACCGGCCGTTTTCGGCAAAATCTCCGTCGAATTGGTTCTAACCCGGGCACGGCGCTCCGCCGGCGGAGATGCACGGGCTCCAAGCCCGCTGTCACCGACGAAAGGTACGCTAGCTTGATGACTGTGTGGGATGGCCTGACGGGCCAGGCGGATGCCATCGCGATCTTCCGTGCGGCGGCCGAACGGCCGGGCGAGGAAGACGCCGAGGCCCGCGCCGGGTCGGCCATGACGCACGCCTGGCTGATCACCGGGCCGCCCGGTTCGGGCCGCTCCAACCTCGCGTTCGCCTTCGCGACCGCCCTGCTCAGCCCGGGCACCGAGGCCGGCGACGAGAGCGCCCGCCGCCTGGTCGACGCCCGCACGCATCCCGACCTGACCGTGCTCTCCACCGAGGGCGTCATCATCAAGATGGACGCGGTCAAAGAGGCCGTGAAGCGCTCCCAATACTCGCCGTCGGTGGGTCGCTACCGGGTGGTCGTCGTCGAAGACGCCGACCGCATGGTCGAGCGCACCTCCAACGTTCTGCTCAAGGCCCTGGAAGAGCCGCCGGAGCGCACCGTGTGGATCCTCTGCGCCCCCAGCGAGGCCGACCTGCTGCCCACGATCCGGTCCCGCGTGCGCTCGGTGCGGCTGCGCGTGCCGAGCATCGACGACGTCGCCGAGCTGCTCGTCGCCCGGGACGGCGTCGACCGGGCCACCGCCGAACGGGCGGCGCGGGAGGCGCAGAGCCACATCGGGATGGCCCGCCGCCTGGCGACGAACCCCGAGGCGCGCGAGCGACGCGAGGAGACCCTGCGGGCGGCCCTCGGCATCCGTGGGGTGTCGACGGCCGTGAACGCGGCCGCCCGGCTGCTCGCCATCGCCGGCGACGACGCGAAGGCGATCACCCTCGAACGTGACGCCGCCGAGCGTGAGGGCGTGCTGCGCTCGCTGGGCGTCGAGCCGGGACAATCCGTCCCGCCCGGCCTCCGCAGCCAGATCAAGGCGCTCGAAGACGACCAGAAGAGGCGGGCCACCCGCAGCCTCCGCGACGGGATCGACCGCATCCTGGTCGACCTCACCTCGCTCTACCGCGACGTGATCATGGTGCAGCTCGGCCGCGAGACCAGCGTCATCAACCGGGAACTCCTCACCGAGGTGCGGGCGGCGGGAACCGCCTGCGCGCCCGCGGCCACGCTGTCCACCCTGGACGCGATCGCCCAGGCCCGGCAGAGAATCGAATCGAACGTGGCGCCCGCCCTGGCCCTCGAGGCCATGCTGGTATCGGCGATCCGCCGGTGAACCAAAAAAACGTCCCAGAAAAAAGGAATCCGTTGACCAGACGAACTCACCTGAGCACCCTGTCGGTGCGCGCCAGGGCCACCGCCCTGGCCCTGGTGCTCACGATGGGCCTCAGCGGCTGCGTGCCGCTGTTCCTGCCCCAGCAGGCGCAGTCCGACTCGGTCCCGACCGGGGAGAAGGTCGACGCCGACCTCGAACCGTTCTACGGCCAGGTGCTCAAGTGGAAGGACTGCGACTCCGGCCTGCAGTGCACCACGGCCTCCGCGCCGCTCGACTGGGCGGACCCGGGCAACGGCGAGACGGTCGACCTGGCGCTGGTGCGGCATCCGGCGACCGGAACCCGGGTGGGTTCCCTGCTCGTCAACCCCGGCGGGCCCGGCGGCTCCGGCTACGACTTCGTGAAGGATTCCCTCGACTACGCGACGGATGCGAAGCTGCAGGCCGGTTTCGACGTCGTCGGATTCGACCCGCGCGGGGTCGGCCGCTCCTCTGCGGTGAGCTGCTACGAACCGGCCGAGATGGACGAGTACCTCTACGGCCTCGCCGCCGCGCCGCGGGGGAGCGACGCGTGGATCCAGGAACTCTCGGCGGACGCCGTCGATTTCGGTGCCGCCTGCCAGGAGAACACCGGCGCCCTGCTCGGACACGTCGACAGCCTCAGCGCCGCCCGGGACCTCGACCTGCTGCGCGCCGCGCTCGGTGACAAGAAGCTCAACTTCCTCGGCTACTCCTACGGCACGTTCCTCGGTGCGACCTATGCGGACCTCTACCCGGAGCGGGTCGGACGGCTCGCCCTCGACGGCGCCCTCGACCCGTCCACCAGCAACGCCGATGTGACCCGCGTGCAGGCCGCCGGGTTCGAGAACGCGCTGCGCTCCTACCTGGGCGACTGCCTGGCCGGCGAGGACTGCCCCTTCGACGGCACCGTCGACGAGGCCATGACCACGATCGGCGCGCTGCTCGCCTCGGTCGACGTCAGCCCGATCACGGCCACCGACGGTCGGCGACTCGGCGCGAACACGCTGCTCACCGCCATCATCTACCCGCTCTACCAGGCCACCGCGTGGCCGAACCTGAGCGAGATGTTCGACAGCGTTCTGCGCGGCGACGCCGAACTGGCCTTCCAGTTCGCGGATGGCTACAACGGCCGGTCTGCCGACGGCACCTACCGCGACAACGCGACCGAGGCGTTCCTGGCGATCAACTGCGTGGACTACAGCTACAACGACGATCCCGCCTCGATGCGCGCGCAGGCCGCCGAGATCGAGAAGGCCGCCCCGACGATCGGCAAGTACATGGCGTTCGGCGACATCGGTTGCGCCAACTGGCCGCACCAGTTCGACGGGGAGCGGTCCGCCATCGCCGCCGAAGGGGCCGACCCGATCCTGGTCATCGGCACCACCAACGACCCGGCCACGCCCTATGTGTGGGCCGAGAACCTGTCGGAACAGCTCGACAGCGGGCACCTCGTCACCTTCACCGGGGAGGGGCACACCGCCTACAACAAGTCGAACTCCTGCGTGAACTCGGCCGTCGACGAGTACCTGCTGAAGGGCACGGTGCCGGCCGAAGACCCGATGTGCTGAGCCTCCGTCGGGCGCCCGGCGGGCATCCGTCGGGCTGCAGATTTGCGCACCGTGTAAGAATTGGAGCATGTCGCCACACGAAGAACCGGGCCTGCGCGAACGCAAACGGCTCGCGACCCGGCGGGCCCTCCAGCGGGCCGTTCTGACGCTGACCTTTGACCGGGGGATCGAGAAGGTCACCGTCGAGGACATCAGCCGGCTCGCCGACGTGTCGCCGCGCACCTTCTTCAACTACTTCCCCTCGAAGGATGCCGCGCTGGTCGGCGACGAACTCGACCTCGCGTCCGATGAGCAGATCGAGGACTTCGTGCACCGCGGCCCCGACGGGGACATCCTGGCCCAGCTCGCCGCGCTGCTCTCGGACAGCCTCCGGAACACCGAGGGCGACCGGGAGATCCACCAGCTGCGGCGCCAGGTGATGAAGGAGAACCCGTACGTGTTCGGGATGCGGATGGCCACGCTGCGCAACTTCGAGGGCCGGCTGCAGGAGATCATCACCCGGCGATTCGTCGCCGACCACCCGGAACTCGGCCCCGAGTCGGTGCAACTGCAGCAGCGGGCGCTTCTCTTCACCCTGGTGGCCGTGGCCGCGCTGCGGCACGCCTGGCGATGCTGGGCCGACTCCGACGCGGCCCGGCCCCTGGCCGAGTACGTCACGGCGTCCTTCGCCGACCTGTACGAGATGACCCTGCAGACCCGCTAAGCTTGGTTGCTGTGTCACCGAGGTTTTCCGAGAGGAAGAATCGTGACGCCGCCTTAGCTCAGTCGGTAGAGCGTCTCACTCGTAATGAGAAGGTCATCAGTTCGATTCTGATAGGCGGCTCCATCCAATCCCGGTTCTCCATGGTTCTGTGCAACCCGGACATCCGTCGCCAGGCCCGAGCCGGCATCCGTCGTCTCGTAACCGCGGACATATTCGGGACGCGCCGGGCGTCTCAGAGGTTCGCGGCGCAGGTTGTGGAAGCGGGCGCACGGTAGAACGTGCGCCCGCTTCCACAGGGTGCGCCACGACGGTGCGCGGCGAGTGCGCGACCCGCCGCCTGATCAACCGTCGGAATCGGAACCGTGACCCGGACGCGGGCGATCGCTAGGCTGATCCCATGACCGACGCAATTCGCTGGGGCATCCTGGCCACGGGCGGAATCGCCCACGCATTCACCAACGACCTGATCCTGAACGGCTTCCACGTGCAGGCGGTCGGGTCCCGCTCGCAGGCGTCGGCGGATGCCTTCGCGGCCGAGTTCGGCATCCCCACGGCTCATCCGAGCTACGAGGCCCTCGCCGCGGACCCGGATGTCGACATCATCTACATCTCGACCCCGCATCCGTTTCACGCCGAGAACGCCAGGCTCGCCCTGAACGCCGGCAAGCATGTGCTGATCGAGAAGCCGATCACCCTGAACGGCGCCGAGGCCCGCGAGATCGTCGACCTGGCCGCGGTCCGCGGGCTCCTGGTGCTCGAGGCCATGTGGACCCGGTTTCTGCCGCACATGGTCCGCATCCGCGAGATCATCGCCGAGGGGACCCTCGGCGACGTGCGCTCCCTGATCGCCGACCACACCCAGAAGCTGCCGGAGGACCCGGCGCACCGGCTGAACGCCATGGAGCTCGGCGGCGGTGCACTCCTCGACCTCGGAATCTACCCGCTCACGTTCGCCTCGGAACTGTTCGGGCGCCCCGAAACGATCCTCGCCAGCGCGACCTTCAAGGCCACCGGCGCCGACGCCCAGGTCGCCACGACCTTCCGCTACCCGGGCGGGCAGATCGCCCAGACCCTCTCGGCCAGCAATACGACCGGCCCGAACACGGCCAGCATCCTCGGCACGCTGGGCCGCATCGACATCGACCGGGTCTGGTACTCGCCCACGGATTTCCGGGTGCTCAACAGCGCCAACGAGGTCGTCGAGACCTTCACCGCCGAGATCACCGGGCGCGGAATGCACTATCAGGCGGCCGAGGCGGAGCAGCTGATCCGGGCCGGCAAGATCTCGAGCGACATCCTGCCGGTCGAAGAGGTGGTGGCGATCATGGAAACGCTCGACCTGGTGCGCGCGCAAATCGGGCTGCGGTACCCCGGGGAGTAAGCGGATGCCGCGACCCCCGTTCTGGGGTGTGCGCGGGCGAGGGCGCTGGTCCGTCGGCCCGTGACGGCTCGGCTAGCGTGGGGTGCAACGGAAGCGGGGGATCCGATGCACGTCAACGCGCACGCGCAGCGGATGGACACAGGGTCCCGTCGCCAGGACCGGTTCGGCCGGTGGGTCCTCTGGTCGATGTGGGTCCTGCTGATCGCCTACCTGGTCGGCCTGCTCGCCGGCTCCGGTCCCGTTTTCAACGGTTCCCTGTCTCTGGTCACGGCCGGGCTGCCCGCCCTGCTCTGCTGGGCTGCCGTTCTCACCGCGGAGCGTGGGCGCACGCAACTGATCCTGGTGGCGGCCGCGATGACCGCCTTCGCCGCCGGCAACACCTATTTCGTGCTCGCGGGTGCGGCAACGCTGCCGTTTCCGTCCCTGGCCGACATCGGGTACATGCTGTTCTACCCGCTGATCCTGGCGGGGCTGGGCGTCCTGGCCCACCGGCAGCACGGGGACATGCGCCGCTCCGTGTTGGTGGACGGCGCCGTGGGGTCGCTCGGCGCGGCATCCGTTCTGGCCGTGCTGCTCAGCCCGGTGATCGCATCGGCGGGTGTCTGGCCGCCGTCGCCGGCCGCCCTGGTCTCTGCCAGCTACCCCCTGCTCGATCTGCTGCTCGTGTCGGTCATCACCGGGATCGCCGCGGCCCGCGGGCTCGACGTGGGCCGGCGGTGGGCCTCGCTCGTCCTCGGACTCCTGATCTTCGCGGCGACCGACGTGATCTATGCCTTCCAGATGTCAGCCGGAACGTACGCCTTCGGGACGCCGCTGGATGCGGGGTGGGCGCTCGGCCTCACCCTCGTCGCGGTCTGGGCCTGGACCCTGGCCCGGCCCGGCGTCACCGCCGGGCGCCCCCTGAGCGGCGTGTGGACTCTCGCTGTCCCCGGGGCGGCCACCGTCGCGGGGATGACGGTGCTCGTCCTGGGCACCCAGGTGAAGATCTCCACCCCCGCCGTGGCCCTGGCGGGCGTGACGCTGGTGCTCGGAACCGTGCGCACCCAGATCGCATCCCGGCAGATCGGGCGGATCGCCGACCTGCGCCGCCAGGCGAGCACCGACGACCTGACCGGGCTGCCGAACCGGCGCGCCCTCTACGCCGAGGCATCCGCTCACCTCGTGCCGGGGGACGGCCACCGGTGTGCCCTGCTGCTGCTGGATCTCGACCGGTTCAAGGAAGTGAACGACAGTCTCGGCCATGACGTCGGCGATCTGCTGTTGGTGCAGGTCGGTTCGCGCCTGTCCGGCCAGCAGCGCCCCGGCGACCTGCTCGCCCGGCTGGGCGGTGACGAGTTCGCGCTCCTGATCGAGGATGCCGGCCACGACGAGGCCGTGGCGGCGGCGGCGAGGCTGCAGGCGGTTCTGGCGCGGCCGTTCACGCTGGAGGGCATCGCGATCGAGACCAACGTCAGCATCGGCATCGCCCTGTTCCCCGACCAGGGCGACACCCTCAAGGTGCTGCTGCGCAAGGCCGACCTGGCCATGTACAGGGCCAAGTCCTCCCGCAGCGGGCACCACGTTTTCGTCGGCGCCGATGACGATCACGGCGATTCGCGGCTTCGGATGATGGAGGACCTGCGCGGCGCCCTCTCCTCCGACGAGCTCGTGCTGCACTACCAGCCGAAGATCGAGTTGGGCACCGGCCGGGTGCACGGTGTGGAGGCGCTGGTGCGCTGGCAGCACCCGAGCCGGGGTCTGCTGCCTCCGGACGCATTCCTCACCCTGGCCGAAGACGTCGGACTCATGCGCGAGCTGACCCGGATCGTGATGGGGAAGGCGCTCGACCAGGCTGCGCTCTGGCGCGCCAGGGGCACGCCCCTGACCGTCGCGGTGAACATGTCGCCCAGCACCCTGATCGAGGCCGACCTGCCCGAACGCATCGCCGCCATGCTCCGGGCGCGGGGGCTGTCGGCCTCCGTGCTGATGCTGGAGATCACCGAAGACTTCCTGATGGAGGATCGGGCCCGGGCCAGGGACATCCTGATCCGACTGCGGGAGAGCGGCATCCGCATCGCCGTGGATGATTTCGGCACCGGTTACAGTTCCCTCGCCTACCTCCGGGACCTCCCGATCGACGAGCTCAAACTCGACAAGTCCTTCGTGTTCCCGATGGCCGACGACGCCCGGGCCGCCGCCCTGGTGGCCTCGATCATCGAGCTCGCCCACAGCCTCGGCGTGCGCATGGTGGCCGAGGGCGTCGAGGACGCCGTCGCCTACGACGAGCTGACCCGGTACGGCTGCGACGAGGCCCAGGGCTTCCACCTGACCCGCCCGCTGCCGGCCGCGGCACTGGATGCCTGGCTCGCCGCCCGGAACGCGCCGGCAATCGCCCGCTAGGCCGAACACCCGCTGGCCCGAATATCCGCCGTCACGAAGCCGAGGCCGACTCACATGACCGGCCGGTAGGGTTCACGGGTGGACGAACTGAAACCTCGCAAGCGCCTCGCGGCCGCCGTCGTCATGGTGGCTCTGCTGTGCGCGGGGGCAGTCCTGGCCGGGGCGTCGACCCGGGCCCCGGATGTCGCGGCCACCTCCGCCGTCGCCGCGGCGAGCGCCGATGCGAACCTGAACGGGCCGGCGGCGGCACCCGTGCCGACCCGCCCCGTGCCGACCACCGCCGCCGACGCCAGAACCCTGCGCAACTGCTCCGTCGCGGCGCTGGCCGCCGACCCCCGGCTGGCCGATTTTCAGGCCCAGGTGGTCAACGCCCGAACCGGCGAGGTGCTCTTCGACCGCGGCGGCGACACCTCCTCGCGCACCGCGAGCGTGCTCAAGGTGATGACCAGCGCCGCCGCCCTGGCGGCGCTCGGACCGGGCCACCGGGCCACGACCACCGTCGTCGCCGGCAGCACGCCGGGGTCGGTCGTGCTGGTCGGCGGGGGAGACCTCACCCTGACGCGCCTGCCCACCGGCACGGAATCCGTCTACGCCGGCGCCCCGCACCTCGACGAACTCGCCCGGCAGACCCTCGCGGCCTGGCAGGCGAACCCGGCGAACCCGCCGATCACCTCCCTCGTTCTGGACGACTCCTTCTTCGGCGGACCCGGCTGGGCACCGAGCTGGGACGAACTGGAGCGGCGCGCCGGGTCGATGCCCGACATCACCGCCCTCCAGGTCGACGGTGACCGCGACGACCCGACGCGCCACACCTCCACGCGCAGCACCGACCCCGTCGGCCGTGCCGGGGAGGCCTTCGCCGCCGCGCTCGGCGGCGGCCTGAGCGTCAGCCTCGGCACCGCGCCGGCCGGGGCCGAGCAGCTTGCCGCCGTCCGGTCCCAGCCCGTGTCCGTGCTGATCGGCCAGTCGCTGATCGTCTCCGACAACGCGCTCGCCGAGATGCTCGCCCGGCTCGTCGCGGTGGAGTCCGGCGCCGGCAACACCTTCGCCGCGCTGCAGCAGTCCGTCGTCGCCGCACTCGGCTCCTACGGCGTCGACACGACCGGCATCGTCATCGCCGACGGGTCGGGCCTCAGCAACAACAACGCCGTGCCGCCGTCCTACCTCACCCGGCTGTTCGTCAAGATCAACGACCGCGACGGCGATCTCGGCGTCATCTTCGACGGGCTGCCGATCGCCGGCGGACCCACCGGGTCGCTGTCCTACGACGACCGGTTCACGGGAGACAACGCCATCGCCGACGGAGCCGTCTTCGCCAAGACAGGCTGGATCGACACCGGCTACACGCTCTCCGGCATCATCCGGGCCGCCGACGGCACGCCGCTCACCTTCGCCGTTTACGCGCTCGGTGATGTGAGCGATAATGCGAAGCAGGCGCTCGACACCATCACCGCCGGGTTTTTCCGTTGCGGAGACAACCTGTCGAACTCCTGACTTCAATCGCCGAAAAGAGGAGTAATCCGTGACCAGGGCCCTGTTCATCATCGACGTTCAGAACGACTTCACCGAGGGCGGGGCCCTCGCCGTCGAGGGTGGGTCTGCGGTGGCCGCGGGGGTGAGCGCTCTGCTGATGGAACATCCGGATGCCTATGACGTGATCTTCGCCTCCCGCGACTGGCACGACCCCGACAGCGACAACGGCGGCCACTTCGCCCCGGCCGGCGAACCCGCCGCCGCGGATTCCTGGCCCGTGCACGGCGTGGCAGGCACCCCCGGCGCCGAATACCACCCGTCGCTGCTGCTCCCGGACACGACCATTCACATCCGCAAGGGACAGGGTGCGCCCGGCTACTCCGTCTTCGACGGCATCTCGGAGGGCGGCGAGAAGACCGGCGAACTGCTCATCGCCAACGGCGTCACGGACGTCGACATCGTCGGCCTGGCCACCGATCACTGTGTGCGCGCCTCGGGCCTGGACGCGCTGGAGCACGGCCAGCGGGTACGGGTGCTGACCGACCTGGTCGCCGGCGTCGCTCAGGACACGAGCGACGCGGCCCTGGCCGAACTGGCCTACGCCGGTGCGCTGCTCGTCACCTCCGACGTGGTCGACTGAGCGTGGTGGTGACCGATTCAATCCCAGGCCCGACCGACGTGACAGGCCCGACCGACGTGACGGGCCAGACCGACCAGACAGGCACCGACCCCGCAGGCCCCGGCGGCCCCGGCGGCGCGGCGCGGTTCGCGCGGCGCCTCGACGGCGTGCGGATCGCCTACGACGTCGTGCCCGGGGAGCGCCCGATCCTGCTCGTGCACGGGTTCGCGTCGACGGCGCAGGTGACCTGGCTCGGCACCGGCTGGGTGCGAGCGCTGCAGGATGCCGGCCGCGGCGTGATCACCGTCGACCTCCGCGGTCACGGCCGCAGCGACAAGCCGCACCGCAGCATCGACTACCTGCCCCGGCAACTCGCCGCCGACCTCGTGCTCGTGCTCGACACCCTCGGGCTGGAGCAGGTGGACGTGGTCGCCTATTCGATGGGCTCGCGGGTGGCGGCGGCGCTCGCGCGGCTGGCACCGGCACGGGTGCGCCGCCTGGTGCTCGGCGGGGCCGGGCCGGACGAACTGTTCGAAACGTGGCATCCGGATGCCGTGCGCCGGTTCGTGACCGACGGAACGGTATCCGCAGATCCGTCGATCGCGGCGGTACTGGGGGTCGCGATCACCGCCGGCGCCGACCGTGAAGCCCTCGTGGCCTGCGTGGGCGGGGTGGCCGGGTCCTCGCTGGACGTGCCGGCCGAGATTCCCGTGCTCTACGTCGCCGGCGGCGCCGATTCCATTCCGGCCGGGGTCGCCGAACTCGCCCGCGCGCGCGGTTCCGACTACCACGAACTGGCGGGGCGGGACCACGTGAACACGCTCACCGCCCGCGAGTTCAAGCGGGCCGCGCTGCACTTCCTGGCCTGAGCGCTCCGGCCGCCTCGCCTAGGCTGAGGGGGTGCGGGCCTCGCTGCCGAGGCCGCCGAATGCCGACCGGGGGACCGTCATGACAGCCGACATTCAGGATGCGACGGGCACGGTCTCGACCGGCTCGACCACCGGCGCAGGCGCGAGCACGGGCGCGAGCACGGGCTCCCGGGACCGCAAGTTCTGGCTGGCACCGGCCGCCGCGATTTTCGCCGTCGCCTGGGGCGGCAACGAATTCACCCCGCTGCTGGTGATGTACCGGCAGGCCGACGGCTTCTCGAACCAGCTCGCGAACCTGCTGCTCGGCGCCTACGTGCTCGGCATCATCCCGGCGCTGCTGATCGCCGGCCCGCTCTCGGACCGGTTCGGCCGGCGGCCGCTGATGCTGCCGGCGCCCTGGGTCGCGATCGCGGGGAGCGTGCTGCTGGCGCTCTCCGCGGGCAATGTGCCGATGCTGCTGGCCGGGCGCATCCTGTCCGGCGTCGCCCTCGGCCTGGCCATGGCCGTCGGCACCAGCTGGGTGAAGGAACTGTCGGCGGCACCGTTCGACCGTCGGGCCGACCGGGCCTCGGGGGCGCGGCGGGCGACGATCGCGCTGTCCCTCGGGTTCGCCCTCGGGGCGGCGAGCTCCGGCGCGCTGGCCCAGTGGGCGCCGTTCCCCGGTGTGCTGCCCTACGCGGCGCACACGGTCATCGCCGTGGTGTTCGGTCTGCTGCTGCTGCGCACCCCCGAGTCCCAGGGCCTGGCCATCGCGGCCGGCGCCCTGCCGGCCGCCCACCCGGCCACCTCCCCGTACCCGCGATTCCTGCTCCTGATCGTGCCGGTGGCGCCGTGGGTCTTCGGCACGGCCACGACCGCCTACGCCATCCTGCCCGCGCTCGCCGCGACCGAGATCCCGTCGGCGCCGGTGGCGTTCGCGGCCCTGCTCTGCGTGGTGGCGCTCGTGGCGGGAGCGTCGCTGCAACTGTTCAGCCACCGCATCACCGCGGGGCACAACGCCCGAGGCATCATGTTCGCGCTGATGCTGACCGTCGGGTCGCTGCTGCTCGCATCCGTCGCCGTGAACCCGCCCGTACTCTGGCTGATCCTGCCGACGGCGGCCCTGCTCGGCGCCGCCTACGGGCTGCTGATGGTGTCGGGGCTGCAGGAGGTGCAGCGGATCGCGCCGCCCGACCACCTCGCCCGGCTGACCGCGATCTACTACGGCATCACCTACCTGGGGTTCTTCGTGCCGCTGGCGCTGTCCCTGCTCGAGCCGTGGCTCGGCTACCCGGCGATGTTCGCCGGCGGGGCCGCGGTCTCGGCCGTGTCCCTGGTCGTGGTGATGCTGGTCTTCCGCCGGGACATCTCCCGGCACGGCCCCGCAGCGGCGAAACACCGTTGAAAAGTTTTTTTCATGCAAGTGCATCCGTTTTTGGGCGGGTGGGAGAAGTAAGGGTAAGAGAGGCTCCAAGACCCTCTCCCGTGTGACCCACTCGCAGACCCACTACGCAGGAGGAAACGATGCACAAGACCCTCAAGATCGGAATGACGGCCGGCGCTCTCGGCGCCCTCGTTGCCCTCGGCGGCCTTGCGCCGGCGCAGGCAGCCGAAGACGTCGCGAAGCTGTCCGTGCTCCACGGAGTTCCCGGCCTCACCGTCGACGTCTACGTGAACGACAAGCTGACCCTGGACGACTTCAAGCCCGGTGACATCGCCGGTCCGCTCGACCTTCCGGCCGGCACCTACACGGTCGCCATCACCGCGTCCGACGCAGCGGATGCCAGCGCGCCCGCCATCGGCCCGGTCGACCTCCCGCTCGAAGCCGGTAAGAACTACACCGCTGCCGCGCACCTCGACGAGGCCGGCAAGCCCACGGCGACACTGTTCACCAACGACATCTCGCAGGTCGCCGCCGGGGAGGGCCGTCTGACGGTCCGCCACGTGGCAGCCGCCCCCGCGGTCGATGTCCTCGCCAACGGAGCCGTCGCGATCACCGCCCTGGTGAACCCGAACGAATCCGTTCTCGCGTTGCCGGCCGGCACCATCTCGGCAGCCGTCGCCGCCACCGGAACGACTGAACCGGTGATCGGCCCGGCAGACGTCAACGTCGCCGAAGGCACGAACACGATCGTCTACGCGTGGGGCAGCCTGACCGACAAGAACCTCGCCCTGGCCGTCCAGACCATCGAGGGTCTTCACTCCAACCCGGACAGCATCCCCGCCGGTGAGGCCGGCCTCGTCGCCACCAACCAGGCGAACGACTCCACGGGCCTCATGGTCGGTGTTGCCGCCGTGCTGATGGGCCTGGTCGCCGCTGCCGTCGTCGGCATGCGTCGCCTGTCCGTGGCCCGCCGCTAGTAACGCCGAATAGTAAGAGGGATTCACGATGAGAGCCACAGCGGGCACCTTCACAGCGCTCGCTGTGGCTCTCGCCCTGCTCACGGGCTGCAGCACCGCCCCGAGCACCGCTTCGTCCACGGCCTACGTCCCCCCGACGAACGCCGCCCCGACACCCACGCCCACGCCGGAGGCTCCACTGCCGGTGGCCGAGGTCGACGTGCCGACCGCCAGTGCCTCGCTGGACCAGAACCAGGTCCCGCAGGCCCCGGTGCCCCAGCGCATCCGGGTGGACTCCCTCGGAATCGATATGGCGATCGAACCCGTCGGCCTGGCCGATGATGGGGCGATGGCGCTTCCGAAAGACCCGTCGCTCGCCGCCTGGTACCGTTTCGGACCGTCACCGGCCAGCGCGGCCGGGGCGACCGTCGTCGCCGCCCACGTCGACTCCCTGATCTACGACATCGGGCCGTTCGCGCAACTGGCCTCGGCGACGGCGGGCACCGAGATCGTGGTGACCACCGAGGACGGCCAGGACCGCCGCTATGCGGTGGAATCCGTTCAAACCGTGACCAAACAGGATGTCCCCTGGGACGCCATCTTCGACCGATCCGGCCCCAGCCGGCTCACCCTGGTGACCTGCGGCGGCGAATTCGACTACGACGCCCGCACCTATTTGTCCAACGTCATCGTCTCGGCGAATCCGATCGCGTGACCCACGCACCATGGCGGAGAGGGGTGGCTATGCTGGGCAGCACGGTGGTCGAGGCCCGCTCTCCGATGGAGCCTGACATGTACGACCTCCCGATGCGCTCACCAACCGGGAGACACCGATACGACGTGACGGCACTCACCGACGACGACGACCACGCCGGGCTCGTTCTCGCGTTCCGAGCGGGAGACGAACGCGCTCTCGCCGAGGCCTATGCCCGGTGGTCATCCCTCGTCTACACGATCGCCGTTCGCTCGCTCGGCGATCCGGGCGAAGCCGAGGACGTCACCCAGAAGGTCTTCATCGCCGCCTGGCGCGGGCGGGACGGGTTCGACGCGTCGCGGTCGCCGTTGCCGGCCTGGCTCGTCGGGATCGCCCGGCACACCGTGGCGGACGCCCATGAGGCCCGCTCACGGCGACGGCGGGTCGAAGAGGCCGTCGTCGTCGACACCGGACTCAGCCAGGCCGATGAATCCGCCGACATCGCGGACCGTGTGCTGATGAGGGATGAGCTCCGCCGGCTCGGACCGGTTCCGCAACAGGTGATGCAGCTGGCCTTCTACGACGACCTCACGCACACCCAGATCGCCGATAACCTCGGATTGCCGCTCGGCACCGTGAAGAGTCATATCCGCCGAAGTCTTTCGAGACTGCGCACCAGATTGGAGGCGAACGATGACACACATTGACCGGGAAAATCTCGCGCTCATTGCCCTGGCAGAGTTCGACCTCACCGAACCCGAACGACAGCACCTGTCGGAATGCCCCGAGTGCACCCTGGAACTGATCGCCCTGCAACACACCGTCGCCGTCGGCCGGTCCGCACGCAGCGTGCAACTCGTGGACCCCGGCGACCGCGTCTGGGCCGGCATCCACTCCGCCCTCGGCCTGTCCGAGACGGTGGATACCACCCCGCGCCTGAGCCACTACGCGGCGGACTCCGAGCCCGCCGCGTCCGAGCCTGCGGCGCTGGTCGAGCCTGTCGAGACCCCCGGCCCGTCCGGCATCGTCACCGACATCGGCTCGGGCCTGCGCCCCCGCGGCCGCCGCCGCAACTGGATGCCGGTGGCCGTCGCCGCGGGCATCGCCGGGCTGCTCGGCGGCCTCGGCGGCGGCATCTGGTGGCAGTCCGCGCGGCAGCAGGCCCCCGAGCCGCGACTGATCGCGGAGGCCCGGCTGGATCCGTTCCCCGGCTGGGATGCCGCCGGCAGCGCCTACGTCGCGAAGACGGCCGACGGCCAACGGGAGGTCGTGCTCGACGTCACCGGGGTGAGCGCCGACTCCGACCTGCGCGAGGTCTGGCTGATCAAGGCGGACGCGTCCGGGCTGATCAGCATCGGACTGCTCGGCGGCGAGTCCGGCCGCTTCATCATCCCCGACGGCGTCGACCTGTCCCAGTACCCGCTCGTCGACGTCTCCGCGGAACCCGATGACGGCGACCCGCAGCACTCCGGCGACTCGATCCTGCGCGGAGAGCTCCGCACCGTCTGATCCCCGCCGGCGCCGAAGCCGGTCAGGGGCGGGGCGGGGATCAGAGCGAGGTGGGGGTCAGAGCGTGTTGCCGAGCTTGAAGCCGTGCTCCTTGTCGTCCTTGCGGGTGTACGAGAAGCCGTCGGCGCCGACCGTGACGGCCATCTCGCTGGACTCGGTGCGGACGAGAACCGGCTGGGGGTTGCCGTCGAGGTCGAGCACCAGCGACGCATCCGTGTACCAGCTCGGCACCACCGGGTTGCCCCACCAGTCGCGGCGCTGGTTGTCGTGCACATCCCAGGTGACGACGGGGTTGTCGGGGTCGCCGGTGTAGTAGTCCTGGGTGTAGATCTCGACGCGGTGGCCGTCGGGGTCGCGCAGGTAGAGGTAGAACGCGTTCGAGACGCCGTGGCGGCCGGGACCGCGCTCGATCACGTCCGACATCCGCAGGGCGCCGAGCTTGTCGCAGATGTAGATGATGTTGTGCTTCTCGTGCGTGGAAAAGGCGATGTGGTGCATCCGTGGCCCGTCGCCGCCGGTCAGGGCGGTGTCGTGAACGGTGTCCTTGCGGCGCATCCAGGCCGCGTAGGTGACGCCGTCCTCGTCCTGGATGTCCTCGGTGACCCGGAAGCCGAGGTCCTCGAGGTAGCCGCGGCCTCGGCCCACGTCGGGGGTGACCTGGTTGAAGTGGTCCAGGCGCACGAGGGCGCCGGGGCCCTGCAGGTCGTAGCGCCAGGCCAGGCGTTCGACGTGGTCGACCGAGTAGAAGAACTCGTAGGGGAAACCGAGCGGATCCTCGACGCGCACGGAGTCACCGACACCCTTCACGAAGCCCTCGGTGCGGCGTTCGGTGCGGCAGCCGAGCTCCCGGTACCAGGCCTCGGCCAGGCCCACGTCTTCGGGGGCGCGCACCCGGAACGCCATCGCGGCGACTGCGGCGACGGGGCCCTGGCGCAGCACCAGGTTGTGGTGGATGAACTCCTCGAAGCTGCGCAGGTAGATCTCGGTGTCGCTCTCCTCGGTCACGACGAGGCCGAGCACGTCGACGTAGAACGCGCGCGAACGGGCCAGGTCGGTGACGACGATGTCCATGTAGGCGCAGCGCAGGATGTCCGGCGGGGTCGCGGTGGGCGTGGGGATGGGGGTGGTGGTCATGGAATCCTCCTCATTGAGTTGTCGGTGATCGGTGATCGAGCTTGTCGAGATCAGTGGGCGCCGAAGCGGGCGGTGTGCACCGGTCCGAGGGTCACGTGCACGGCCTGCTGCTCGGTGTAGAAGTCGATCGAGCGGTAGCCGCCCTCGTGCCCGAGCCCGGAGGCCTTGACCCCGCCGAACGGGGTGCGCAGGTCTCGCACATTGTGCGAGTTGAGCCAGACCATGCCGGCCTCGATCGACTGCGCGAAGGTGTGCGCCCGGGTCAGGTTGCTGGTCCAGATGTAGGCGGCCAGGCCGTACTTGACGCCGTTGGCGAGGTTCAGGGCCTCCTCGTCGGTGTCGAACGGGGTGATCGCGACGACCGGTCCGAAGATCTCCTCCTGGAAGATGCGGGCCGTCGGGGCGACATCCGCGAACACGGTCGGGGAGACGTAGTTGCCCTCCGGCAGATTCTCCGGGCGGCCACCGCCGGCGAGCAGGCGGCCCTCGCTCTTGCCGATCTCGACGTAGCTCATCACCTTGGCGTAATGCTCCGGGTGCACCAGCGCGCCGACCTCGGTCTTCGGGTCGTGCGGGTCGCCCACCACGATGTTCTTCGCGCGGGCCGCGTAGCGGGCGCAGAAGTCGTCGTAGATCGGGCGTTCCACCAGGATGCGGCTGCTGGCGGTGCAGCGCTCGCCGTTGAGCGAGAACACCCCGAACAGGGTCGAGTCGAGCGCGGCCTCGAGGTCGGCGTCGGCGAAGACCACGGCGGGGGACTTGCCGCCGAGCTCCATCGACATGCCCTTGAGGTTCGCGGCGCAGTTGCGGTAGATGGTCTGGCCCGTGGTGGTCTCGCCCGTGAACGAGATGAGCGGGACATCCGGATGCTTGACCAGCGCGTCGCCGGCCTCCTCACCGAGCCCGTTGACGAGGTTGAAGACCCCGTCGGGCAGCCCGGCGGTGGCGAAGATCTCCGCCCACAGGCTCGCCGACAGCGGTGTGAACTCGGCCGGCTTGAGCACCACCGTGCAGCCGGAGGCCAGCGCGGGGGCGAGCTTCCAGCTCTCCAGCATGAACGGGGTGTTCCACGGGGTGATCAGGCCGGCCACGCCGACCGGCTTGCGGAAGACGTAGTTGATCTGGCTGCCGGGCACCTGGTAGGTGTCGTCGGTCTGCGCCACGATCAGGTCGGCGAAGAAGCGGAAGTTCTCGGCCGCGCGCTTGGCCTGGCCGAGGGCCTGGGTGATCGGCAGGCCGGTGTCGAAGGACTCCAGTTCGGCGAGGCGGGCATCCTGGGCCTCGACGGCGTCGGCGATCCTGTTCAGGATGCGGGAGCGTTCGCGCGGCTTCATCCTCGGCCACGGCCCGTTCACGAACGCGTCGGTCGCGGCGGCGACGGCGAGGTCGATGTCCTCCTTCTGCCCGGCGGCGGCGGTGGCGTAGGTCTGGTTCGACACCGGGTCGAGCACGTCGAAGGTCGCTCCGTTGACGCTGTCGACGAAGCGGCCGCCGATGAAGTGCTGGATGCGGGTCGGCAGGTTCTCGGGCACGTGCTGCGCGCGCGGGGCGGTGGCGGTGTCTGTACCGGTGGTGTCTGTCACGGCGGTCTCGGTCATGGCTCAGGCTGCTTTCGGGGTGAAGCCGGCGACCTGGAAGCCGTCGACGGGGGAGAGGTACGCTTCGCCGGCGGCCAGGAGCGTCTGCATTTTGGCGATGCCCGCATCCGTCGGGGTGATCAGCGGCGGGCGCACGAAGCCGCTCTCGATCAGGCCGCGCTGTTCGAGCACCCACTTGCCCGGCGCCGGGTTGGTCTCGACGAACAGCAGGTCGACGAGGGGGTGCAGTCCGTAGTGGATGCGGCGGGCCGTCTCGATGTCGCCGGCCATCCACGCGTTGTACATGTCCACGTGCGCGACCGGGGCGATGTTACTCGTGGCGCTGATGTAGCCCACACCGCCGAGGGCCAGCAGCGGCAGGCAGAGCAGTTCGATGCCGCTCCAGACCAGCAGTTCGGGGCCGCAGAGCTGCAGCACCCGGGAGAAGTGCTCGAAGTCCTTGGTGGTCTCCTTGACGCCGACGAAGTTGTCAAAGTCGCGATAGAGGCGGGCAATGGTCTCCGGGTCGATGTCGACGGCGGTGCGGCTGGGCACGTTGTAGGCGACGATCGGCAGGTCCGGGAACTCCTCGGCCACGGTCTTGTACCAGACGTAGAGGGCTTCCTGGGTGGGGCGGGCGTAGTAGGGGGTGATGATCAGGGCGGCGTCGACGCCGGCATCCCGGGCCGCGGCGGTCAGCTCGAGGGTCTCGTCGAGCTTGGCCGAGCCGGTGCCGGGCATGAACGGCACCCGGTCGCCGACGGCGGCGGCGACGGTGCGGATCGCAGCCGCGCGCTCGGCGATGGTCTGCGAGCTCGGCTCGCCGGTCGAGCCGCCGAGCGAGATGCCGTGGGTGCCGGAGGCGAGCTGCCAGTTGACGAGGTTGGTGAGGCCGGCGTGGTCGACGGCCCCGTCGGCCGTGAACGGGCTCATCAGGGGTGCGATGGAGCCCTTGATCTGGCTCGGGTCGGTGCGGAACTTCATTGTTCTTCCTTTCGAGGGCAACGGATGCGGTGGCGACTGTTGCCGAATCGGACGAATGTTCCCGGTGTGCGGGCAACAGTTGTCCGCTCCGGGAACAGTCGCGGGATTGGCTGTCAGGGGGCGGGGGAGGGGGCGGAGGGGGCGGGGTGCTGCTGGGCGAGGAACGCGGTCAGGGTGCCGAGCCGGTGCTCGCGCGCGGCCAGTTCGACCTGCAGGGGATCGGCGCCGTCCTCGATCAGGTCGAGCAGCGCGCCGTGCTCGGCGACGGATTCGTGCGCCCGGCCGGGAACGAAGCTGAACGTGGACTCGCGCAGGGTGCCGAGCCGGCTCCAGCCCCGCTGCACCAGGTCGAGGATGTGCGCGTTGGTGCAGGCCTCGAACAGGGCCGAGTGGAACTCGCGGTTCAGGCTGGTGAAACGCACCGGGTCGAAGTGGTGCAGGCAGTCGGCCATCTCCGAGTTGATCTCCCGGGCCCGCAGGAGCGTCTCCGGGTCGAGCTTCGGCGCCGACAGCGCGGTGGCGTAGCCCTCGACAAGGGCTAGCGTCTGCATCGTGTGGGTGTACTCGGTGGCGTCGAGCATGGCCACCTGGGCGCCCACGTTGCGCTCGAACGTGACCAGACCCTCCGCTTCCAGCAGACGGATGGCCTCCCGCACCGGCACGGTGCTGACGCCGATCTCCCGGGCGATCTGCCCGAGCACCAGGCGGTAGCCCGGGCTGAAACTGCCGTCGGAGATTCGGGCGCGGATCCACTGGTGGGCGAGCTGCGCCTTGCTCAGCGACGCGTCCGCGCCGGCGGTGTCCCCGGTGGTCGAGCCGGCCACGCCCCCGATGGTCGGGGCCGCTCCCGTCCCGAGCGTCATGCCTGCTCCTCCTGCCAGACCCGGTAACGGGCCTTCCACGCGGTGTTCATCGGGTAGAGCCCGTCGACGCCGTGCCCGGCCGCGACCATGGCGGCGATGAAGGTCTCCTCGCGTTCCTGAACGATCGCGGAGGCGACCACCTCCTCGACCAGGTGCGGCGGGATCACGATCAGCCCGTCGGCGTCCCCGACGATCACGTCGCCGGGCTGCACGGATGCCCCGCCGCAGGCGACGGTCAGGTCCGTGTCCCACGGCACGTGGCGGCGCCCGAGCACGGCAGGGTGCCCTCCGGCGTGGTAGGTGGGGATGTCCAGGGCGGCGACGGCCGCGAGGTCGCGCACACCGCCATCCGTCACGATGCCGGCCGCGCCCTGCACCTGGGCGCGCAGGGCGAGGATGTCACCGACCGTGCCCGTGCCGCGCTCGCCGCGGGCCTCGATCACGAGCACGTCACCCGGCCCGAGCGCGTCGAAGGCACGTTTCTGGGCGTTGTAGCCGCCGCCGTGCGACTCGAACAGGTCCTCCCGGGCCGGGATGTACCGCAGGGTGCGGGCCCGGCCGACGAGGCGGGCGTCCGGCCGGGTCGAGCCGAGGCCGTCGATCGACACGGCGTTCAGGCCGCGCTTCCGCAACTGGGCGCTGAGAGTGGCGGTGCCGACGCTGTTGATCCGGGCCTTGAGCTCGGGGGTGAGGGCGAACGGCGGGGGCGTCTGCTCCGCTGTTAGCGCGGTGACGGATGCCGGCGCGAGCCCGGCCGCCTCCGCCGAACCCCAGGCCTCGGTGCGCTGCAGGTCGTCGACCCGCGGGCCGGCCCCGAAATCGCGAAACGGCACCGTGCCCTGCCGAATCGGGGTGACCAGGCGGCCGGTGCGGGGCGCGCCCGGCGCACCCGGGGCATCCACTTCGACCTCGACGATGTCGCCGGGCACGACGACCGACGATCCGGCCGGCGTGCCGGTGAGGATCAGGTCGCCGGGCTCGAGCGTGAGCAGCTGCGAGAGGTCGGCGACGAGCCGGCCGAACCCGAAGAGCAGGTCGGCGGTCGTGTCCTCCTGCACGAGCGCGCCGTTGACCCAGGTGCGGATGCGCAGCGCCGCCGGGTCGAGGCCGGCCGCCGGCAGCAGGGTCGGCCCGACGGGAGTGAAACCGTCGGCGCCCTTTGAGCGCAGGTTCGAGCCCTTGTCGGCGTAGCGCAGGTCGTACACGCCGAAGTCGTTGGCGCCGGTCACGTGCGAGACCGCCGCCCAGCCCTCCGCGGGCGAGACGCCGCGGGTGCGGCGCCCGATCACCAGGGCGATTTCGCCCTCGAACACCAGCAGCTCGCATCCGTCCGGCCGGTCCACCGGCGTGCCGCTGGAACTCCGCGACGACGCCGGCTTGAGGAAGTAGGACGGCTGCTCCGGCGTGCGGCCGCGCTGGGCGGCCCGGCTCGGGTAATTGAGGTGCACCGCGATGATCTTGCCCGGCGTGGCGAGCGCGGCGGCGCTGACGGCGCCGACGTCGCTGGGGCTGACGTCGCTGGTGCTGACGTCGCTGGGGCCCACGGAGGTCGAGTTCGGCATGTTTTCCGGCTTTCTAGTCGTGCTGGGAGATTCCGAGCGGGACCCCGCGGGTTTCCTTCACCACGGACACCGCGACGAAGGAGATCGTGGCCAGCACCATGATGTAGATGCCGATCGACGGCGACCAGGCGGTCTCGTCCAGGAGCAGCTGCGCGATCAGGGGAGCGAACGCACCGCCGAGGATGGCGCCCATGGCGTAGCCGATGGACACGCCTGAGTAGCGCACCTGGGCCGGGAACATCTCCGCGTAGAGCGCCGCCTGCGGGCCGTACGAGAAGCCGAGCCCGCTGGCCAGCACGACGAGCGCCACCGTGAACCAGAGGATCTCGCCGGTGTCGATCAGCAGGAACATCGGGATGGCCCAGAGGAACAGCCAGGCGTAGCCGAACTGGAACGTGCGGATGCGCCCGATCTTGTCGGACAGGATGCCGCCGATCATCGTCGACGCGAGCCAGAACACGGCCGCGATGGTGCTGGCCAGCAGCACGGGGGACCGTTCCATGCCGAGGCCCCCGGCCTCGACCGGCTTCGTGGCGTAAGAGGAGAAGAACGCGATCAACAGGTAGCCGGCGGCGTTGTTGGCGATGAAGATCAGGGCGGTCAGGACGACCTGGCGCCAGTGGCCGCTGAAGAGCTGGCGGAGCGGGGCGGCCGACTCCTTCTTGCGGTCCTGCATCTCCTTGAAGACGGGGCTCTCGTCGACCGAGCGGCGGATGATGAAGCCGACCACGATCAGGAGCACGGAGAAGAGGAACGGGACCCGCCAGCCCCAGGCGAGGAAGGCTTCCTCGCTCATCGAGCTGGTGACCAGGAGCATCACGCCGGTGGCCAGGATGAGCCCGGTCGGCACGCCGATCTGCGGGTACGCGCCGAAGAAGCCGCGCTTGGCGACCGGGGCGTGCTCGACCGACATCAGGGCGGCACCGCCCCATTCACCGCCGGCCGAGAAGCCCTGCAGGATGCGCAGCAGGATGAGCAGGATGGGCGCCCAGACGCCGATCTGCTCGAAGGTCGGCAGGAGGCCGATCAGTGCGGTGGCCGCGCCCATGATCACGAGGGTCAGCACGAGCATGGCCTTGCGGCCGAGACGGTCGCCCAGGTGACCGGCCACGATCGCGCCGAGCGGGCGGAACAGGAAGCTGATGCCGAGCGAGGCCCAGGCGACGAGCTGAGCCAGCCCGGCGTTGTCGTTGGCGAGCGGGGCGAAGTACAGCCCGGCCAGCACCAGGCCGGCGGCCTGCGCGTAGATGAAGAAGTCGTACCACTCGATGGTGGTGCCCACCATGGTGCCGGCGAGGACCCGGCGTTCCTCGTGTCGTTTGGCAGCGGTCGCTTTCGCAGCGCCCGCGCGGTCAGTTGTCAAAGCCATGGAATACCCCTTTGTATTTCCCGGTGAGTTTCGAGTTTCCGCGCGATGCCGCGCGATTCCGAAACGGTATCACAGATCGTATATTATTTACAGGGGTGGAGTCTGGTTCGTTCAGGCCGTCGGGAGGGCTCCGCGAGCCTGGCCGGAGGCCGTCGGCTGCTGGGCCGGGAGGCCGTCGGCTAGCGCAGATCGGCCGCGATGGCGGCCGCGGCCCTCACGAGTCGCGCGCCGATCTCGGTGGCACTCTGCTCGCTGCCGAGATAGACGACCGCCAGCGCCGACGGCGCCGCGCCGGGCACGACCAGCGGCACCGCCACGGAGGCCAGCCCCGGTATGACCTCGTCATGGCTGGTGGCGAAACCGCGCGTGCGCACCTCGGCGGCCTCCCCGCGGCGCGCGTCCTCGCCGAGGTCCGCCCACTGGGCCGCCGTGAGCAGGGACTGGATGGCGATTCCGGGGGCACCCCGGCCGAGCGGATGCCGCGTGCCGGGTCTCTGCGCGACCGTGGCGTGCGCCTGCCGCGGCTCCACGCTGACCAGGGTGACGACCTCCGCCCGGTCCAGCACGGTCACGAAGGCGGTCATCCCCAGCTCGTTCGCGACGCTCGTCAGCTCGGGCAGCGCCGCGGTCTGCAGGCCGCGGGAGACACCGCGGGCGAGTGCGGCCATCCGTGGGCCGAGGCGCACGGCGCCGGCGGCATCCCGGATCACCACCCCGTGGTCCTCCAGTGTGCGCAGGATTCGGTAGGCGATCGAGCGGTGCACGCCGAGGGCGGCGGCCACCTCGGCGATGGTCAGGGCATCGTCGGAGTCGGCGAGGATCTCGAGCACGCGGATGCCGCGGGACAGGGTCTGCGAATGCGGGGCACCGTTCGCGCCGGGCCGGTTCGGCTCGCTCATCCCGCTCACCCCGCTCCGCTCGCTCCGTGACGTCGACACGGTGCCATTCTCGCATCCACGGTTCAGCGCCGTCGGTCGCCGCAGGGACTTACGCGCCGGGATGTGTGGCCAACTCAGGAAATCCGGGTGCTGCGCGGCATCCGTTGCCCGGACCAGTGCGGTGAGGGGCGGATGCTGCCGCGGATCTCCTGCGTTCGGCACAAAGGAAGCCGGCACACCCGGGCTCCCGGGCCCGGTCCGTCCTCGTGCATAACTCCTGCAAATTGTGCGGGCCGGACCACGCCACCGCGGAATACCGGGGGTGCGCGCCGGCGACCCGACCAAATTGCAGGAGTTATGCCGTGTTCGCGGCGGCTGACCACGTTGGCGGGTGCTGACCGGGTTGGCCTGCCGCGGCAAATCTTCTGAGTTGGCCACACGGGCGCGGTCGTCTCCGGTCCCATCCGTGCGCTGCCGCCCCCGCATCCGTGCGCCGACAGGCAAGACGCGCGGGGGAGACCGGCCTATCGTGAACGGAAATGAGTCCGATCTGGGTGTCCGCGTGCCTGGTCGCCGCGGTCGCGGCGGCCGGCCTGGGTGCGGCGTGCGCGCTCGCCGGGGTCCGGATGCCGGGACGCGCCCTGGTCGCGGCGCCCGCCATGGTCGTCATGGCCGTCTCGTGCGCGGACATGGTGCTGCCGGGCGTGCAGCTGTTCGGCTCTTTGGCCTGGGTGGGGCTCCTGGTCGGGGCGGCGCTGGTGGCCCTGCTCGACCGGCGGCACCGGATGCCCGCCGCGCACCACTCCGCATCGCTGCTGCTGATGGCCGTGATGTGGGTCGCAATGCTGCCGGCGGCGTCGGTCGCTGCCGCCGGGGCCGCCGCGGGGACCGCCGCGGGAACTGCCGCCGGGGCTGCCGCGGGGGCTGCCGCGGGAACTGCCG
>NZ_SOGN01000059.1 GCF_004403395.1 Cryobacterium cheniae | reverse complement strand
GGGCGGGGCTGCCTGCTGCCGGGGGGTGTTCCTGCCGGCGGCGGGCTTACCGGCCGGGGTCGCCTTCGCGTCGGCAGCGGCCTGCTGGGCGGCCGCCGCCTCGGCCCGGGTGAGGGCCGCGGCCGCCGCTTCGGCGTCCTGACCGGCCTGGTAGGCGCGTTCGGCCTCGACCGTGGTGTCCTTCAGCAGGGCCAGCTGAGCGAACAGCTCAGTGGACCGCTGCTGCTCGGTCTCGTAGGCCGTCTCGGCGGCCTGCGCGGCCACGGTCGCTGCCTCATACATGGTCAGCGATTCCGTGCTGAGCCGGGTGCGCTCCTCGGCGGCGGATGCCGCCTGCTCCCCGAGCGACTCGGCGTTGTTCTTGTCCTGCAGGGCTTCGCGGTAGATCGTGTCGGACTGCTCACCCAGCTTGCTCGCGGTGCCGAGCCGTCCCAACAACTGATCCGCGCTGTCGCCGTTGAGGAACAGGCTCAGTGACAGATCCTGGGCACCGCTTTTCGCCAGGTGGGCGGCGATCAGGCCGGCCCGCATCTTCGAGGTCGCGGCTCGGGCATCCGCCGCCTGGGCCCGCGTCGCCAGGCTCGCTTCGCGGGCCGTGGCAGCTTCGAGGTCGTCTAGTGCGACCCGGTAGGCCTCCGCCGCGATCAGGGAGGCCTTGGTGGCCGCCGTGGCCGAGATCTGAAGGCCCTGAAGCAGCTCGGTGATCGATTCGATTTCGGCCTGCTTGGTGGCCTCGCTGAGCTTGGCCTTCGCCACGTCGTCCCAGCTGGGGTAGCCGGGCTCGGCGAACGCCGCCGGCGCCGCGACGCCGACGGATGCCGAGACCGCCCCGAGGGCGACCGCGGCGAAGAGGCGGGAGGGCTTCTTCCGCCACCCCCGTCGCTCGGTGTCCCTAGCCAAGGGGCGCTCCCCGGTCCGACATGAACGGAGCCGGATTGATCTGGCTGCCGTTGGTGCGCACCTCGAAGTGGAGGTGGCAGCCGCTGGCCGCTCCGGTTTCACCGGCGCTGGCGATATTCTGCCCCGCGGAGACGCTTTGGCCGTTGGAGACGAAGATGCCGCCCGGGCGAATGTGGGCGTACCCGGTGGAGACGCCGTTGGCGTGCTGGATCAGGACGAAGTTGCCATAGGTGCCGTAGGTGCCCGCGTAGACGACGGTGCCACTGCTGGCGGCGTAGATTCCTGCGCCGCAGCCCGCGCCGAGGTCGGTGCCGCTGTGGAAGCCCTTGCTGCAGCCGTCGGGGCCGCAGATCTGCGCACGCGGTCCGTAGCCGTCGGTGATGCGCCCGCCGGACGGGACCGCCCAGCCGCCTCCGCCGACGGAGCCGCCGGAGCTGCTGGAACTTCCGGAACTGCTGCTCGAGCCTCCCCCGCTACTCGGCCTCGAGGCGGCTGCGGCCGCGGCCGCGGCCGCCCGAGCGCTGGCCTCGGCTGCTGCCCGCGCACTGGCCGCGGCGCGCTCGACGCGCACCCGCTCGGCCTCGATGGCGGCCAGTCGCGCCCGCTCGATCACGCCGGCCTCGTAGCCGGCCGACGTCGTGGCCTGCGCGTCCTGCATGAACCGCAGCTGGGCGTCGAGCTCGACGCTCTTCGCCTCGGACTCGGCCAGTGCACCTGCTGCCGCCTGGGCGGCAGCCTGCGCGGCGACGAGCGCTTCTTCGGCCGCGATGCGGAGCTTCTCGCGCTCGGTCTGAGCGACCTTGGCCTGATCACCCAGCGACTTGGCCACGTTGGTGGCGGTCTGCGCCTCCTCGTAGACGCCGCTGCTGCGCTCGACGAGCTTGCTCATGCTGCCGAGCTTCGACAGGAGCGCGTCGGCGTCTTCACCGCTGCCCTCGCCATCGAGAAAGAGATTCACGCTCAGGTCGGTGCCGCCGGTGCGGTAGAGCTGGGCGGCGAGCTGGCCGGCCTGGCGGGTCGCGGTTTCGGCAACAGCGGCGCTCTCGGCGGCCTGCGCCTCGAGGTCGGCGGCGCGCCGGCTGGCCTCGTCGAACTTCTCCTGAGCCGCTTGCAGTTCCGCGCCGCGGGCCTCGGATTCGGCCCGGGTCTGAGCAACCTGGGTTTGCAGGCCGGCGATCAGACCCTGAATCTCGGCGACCTGAGCGGAGGCGGAGGCAGTGTTGGACTTGGCGTTCTGTACGTCTTGCCAGGTGGGGTAGTCAAGGGCTTGAGCCGGACCGGCCGGACCGATGAGGGCGGCGAAGAGGGAGAGAGCAGCGACGAAACCGGTCGCCATGCTGACGCGGCGACGACGGTCGGGCCTGCTGCGCGCGGACCCGTCGCCCCCCTGCCCTGCTCGTGCTTCCCGGCTGAATGGAACTGCCGTGCGCTTCATTACTCCCCGATCGGGCTCGTGACACACATCTGTTACTGCTTGAGAACGGTTCACAATAACAACAACAGGGCAAAAACACCCTCCTCGAATCTAGCCGTCCGTCAAGCGAAACCTTGGAAATTCACAGACTTATCGCCCACGACACCCCAGGCCGACACACTTTCTGCCGTCGATTTGGGTTTACCGGGCGGTAGACCGTATGCTTATGCGTCGGAAGCCATGAGGTCTATGGCGTCTTGGCCCCATCGTTTAGCGGCCTAGGACGGCGCCCTTTCACGGCGTTAACACGGGTTCGAATCCCGTTGGGGCTACGCATCCTGCAGGTCGGGGATGTGCAAGAATGAACAAGTACGAAAAAAGCAACACAAGTTGGAACAAGTGAAAACGTAGTTGGTTCTCATTACGAGGCCCTGTAGCGCAGTTGGTTAGCGCGCCGCCCTGTCACGGCGGAGGTCGCCGGTTCAAGTCCGGTCAGGGTCGCACAGGCATCAAGCCCTTTCGAAAGAGAGGGTTTTTTTCCTTGGAGCTATCTTCTCGAAGTAGCTTCTGGCCCTGTAGCTCAGTTGGTAGAGCGTTCGACTGAAAATCGAAAGGTCACCGGATCGACGCCGGTCGGGGCCACTGAAGGTCACTCCCAGGCTTCTACTGGGGTGGCCTTCTTTTTTTTGTCCCCGGACCGGCATCTGTGAGCCCGAAGCAGGACCAGGCCCGCCCGCGCTCAGCTCCCGGGTCGCGCTGTCCCCCGAAAAGGTGCTAGAACCTCGCGCTCGAACGCGGGTACGTTCCGCCCTGTCACACGCTGAGAAAACGTCAGATCTCTCGCAGATGTCATGCGACGATTCCCGGCAACGGCATACGCGGCACCCGCCGCGGAGCACCACACCGACCTGTAACCCGAACTGCAGGGAATCACCGTGAATATGCTTCTGCACTGTCGCCCCCTCCGCCCCCTCGTGGAGCACCGGACTCCGTGCCTGCCGCCCGAGGGCACATGATGGACGTCGCCGCATCGGCCCCAATCGACCCGAGCGCCATCATCGACCCGACCGCCGTCATCGGCCAGGGCTGCACGATCCGCCAACTGGTGCAGGTTCGCGAATTCGCGCGGCTCGGCCCCGAGTGCGTTCTGGCCCGCGGCACCTATATCGGTCCCGGCGTCGTCGTCGGCCGGCACTGCACGATCCAGGAGTACGCCGTCATCTACGAGCCGTCCCTTCTGGAGGACGGGGTTTTTGTCGGCGCCGCTGCGGTCTTCACCAACAACTCGCATCCTCGGGCCGTGAATCCCGACGGAACGCCCCGGGCGACTGACGACCGCGACCTCGTAGGGGTGACCGTGCGCACCGGGGCAACGATCGGCGCCCACGCTGTCTGCATCGCCCCGCTCACGATCGGGCGCTGGGCCTTGGTGGCAGCCGGCGCGATCGTCACCGAGAATGTCCCGGACTACGCCCAGGTGGTCGGCGTACCGGCCCGGCGCACCGGCTGGGTCGGGCGCAGCGGCCTGCCCCTGCGAGCCGAGGGCGACGGCCGCTTCGTGTGTCCGGTCACCGGCGACGAGTACACCGAACGCGACGGCCTACTCACGCGAAACTGACCGGCTCGGGTTACAGCTCCGCGTCGGCCGGCGCGAACGTGTCGCAGCTGCCGGTCCCGTCGGTGAACCCGGTCTGGAACCACCGCTGGCGCTGCTCGCTGGAACCGTGGGTCCAGGCCTCCGGGTTCACCCGTCCCTGCATCGACGACTGAATGCGGTCGTCGCCGATCGCGGATGCCGCGCTGAGCGCATCCTGAATCTGCGCGTCCGTGATGGGCTTCAGGAAGGGCACGCCCCCGGCGTCGCGCGTGTCGGAGGCAGCGCCGGCCCACGCACCGGCGAAACAGTCGGCCTGCAACTCGACGCGCACCGCGTTGGAGCCGGCCCCGGTCTGGCCGTCCTGAGAGGCCGCGAGGGTTCCTTCCAGACTCTGGATGTGGTGGCCCCATTCGTGCGCCACCACGTACATTTCGGCGAGCGGGCCGCCGGAGGAACCGAAGCGGGTGCGCAGGTCACCGAAGAACGCGGTGTCAATATAGATGCTCGCATCCGGCGGGCAGTAGAACGGCCCGGTTGCACTGGTGGCCGCGCCGCAGGCCGTTCCGACGCTGTCGGTGAACAGCGCGACCGGCGGTTGCTGGTATTCGGTTCCGCGGGCGGGCAGCTCTTCGGCCCAGAACACGTCGAGGGACGCCGCGGCACCCTTCACCCGGCACTCGACGTCGTCATTCGCCTGGGCGCCGGTCTGGCACTCGGACAGGTTCGACACGCTACCGCTCTCGGCCGGCTCCGTGCCGCCGACGGCCAGGCCGCTCAGGTCGACGCCCAGGAACTGCGAGACCAGGAAGAGGACGATCACGCCCACACCGCCGCCGCCCACGGCGATCCCGGTGTTGCGGCCCCGTTTGCTGACCCGTCCGGCGCCGATGTTCGCGTTGTCGTTGAATGTCATGTGAAGACGCTACCCGGCGAAGCGGTCCGTGGCTTCGATGATGGCGTCCAGGTTTCCGGGCTCGTCGAAGGAGTGACCGGCATCCGGGATCAGCCGGAAGTCGGCTTCGGGCCAGTTCTGGTGCAGGTCCCAGGCGGTGAACGCGGGGGTGCACATGTCGTAGCGCCCCTGCACGATGACGCCGGGGATGTCCTTCAGCCGGTTCGCGTCCCGGATCAGCTGGTTCGGCTCGAACCAGCCCAGATTGGTGAAGTAATGGTTCTCGATCCGGGCGAAGGCCACCGCGAACGCCGGCTCGGTGAAGTGCTCGATCAGTTCGGGCTGCTGCAGCAGGGTGATGGTCGAGGACTCCCAGGTGGACCAGGCCACGCCGGCCCGCTCACGCACATACTGGTCGGGGTCGTGCAGCAGTCGCCGGTAGGCCGTGATCAGGTGGCCACGCTCCTCCACCGGGACCGGGGCGATGAAGCTCTCCCAGAGGTCCGGGTAGATCGCCGCGGCGCCACCCTCGTAGAACCAGTCGAGTTCCATCGGGCGCAGCGTGAAGATGCCCCGCAGCACGAGTTCGGTGACCCGGTCCGGGTGTGTCTCGGCATACGCGAGGCTGAGGGTGCTGCCCCAGGAGCCGCCGCAGACCAGCCAGCGATCGATGCCGAGGTGCTCGCGCAGTTTTTCGAGGTCGGCGACGAGGTGCCAGGTCGTGTTCGTGCTGAGGTCGGCATCCGCCGCGCTCGCGTGCGGCGTGCTCTGGCCGCAGCCGCGCTGGTCGAAGAGGATGATGCGGTACTTCTCCGGGTCGAAGACCCGGCGCTGCTTGGGGCTCGACCCGCCGCCCGGTCCCCCGTGCAGGTAGACGGCCGGCTTGCCGTCGGGGTTTCCGGATGCCTCCCAGTAGAGGGTCTGCCCGTCACCGACCTCGAGGAGTCCGGTTTCGTAGGGTTCGATCTCGGGGTAGAAGGTGCGCATACCTCCGAGCCTATGCGCCGGGTGCACCGGCGAGGAATCGGGTGGGTCCGGCGGGGCTGACAGGCGACCGGAACGGGTCCCCGGGTGACTTTCGCCCGGGGACCGGTTGCGGGGCTACTTCCTGGCGGCGGACTTCTCGGCGCGGGGAGCGGTGCCGTTGGCGCGCTGGGTGCGGTAGTAGTCCCTGGCCTCGTTCTGGCGCTCCTGTTCGGCGCCGCTGGCGATCGCCGACCGGAGGTGGTCCTGGCTGTAGCCGAAGGCGTCGACCAGGTCGAGAGCGTGCGGGCGGAGCCGGGTGATGATGCGGTCGATGTAGGCCGTGACCGACTGCGCCCGCTGCGCCGACATACGCCCGTGGATCAGGTACCAGGCCAGGTGCTTTTCCAGCAGCCCGAGCCCGAACAGGTCGCGCAGCCAGGTCAGGACCTGCTTCGTGCCGACGTCCTCGGTGGTCTCGACCGCCCGGGTGAACGCCTCCCACTGCAGCAACTCCCCGTGCGACCGGGCCGCCTCGATCAGCTGGTTCTGGTTCGCGTTGAAGAGGGCGGCGGCTTCCTTCGGCGGCAGCTTGCCGGCCGAACGGAGCTTGACCGCGATTTCGGCGATCATTGTCTCGACCCGGTCGGTGAGCAGCTCCCGCTGCACCGCGGTGTCGCGCAGGTGCCCCACCGAGCGAGCGGTGGAGCCGAAGTCGGCCACCGCCTGGCCCAGGGTGCGGAGGCCGGAGCCGTGGTAGGCGCGGCCCGCAGCCTGCTGCACGACGTAGCGGGCGAGCACGCCCGGGCCGGCCGAGGCGAACTTGCGGCTGTAGTCGGTGAGCAGGCGCTTCGCGACGAGTTGCAGGAGCACGTTGTTGTCGCCCTCGAAGGTGGCGAAGACGTCCAGGTCGGCGCGGAGGCCGACCAGCCGGTTCTCGGCGAGGAACCCGGCGCCGCCGCAGGCCTCGCGGGCCTCCTGCAGGGTGTCGAGCGCGTGCCAGGTCGAGAGCGGCTTGAGGGCGGCGGCGAGGGTTTCGAGGTCTTGCCGGTCGGCATCCGTGTCGGCCTGGCCGCTGAAGACCTGGTCGAACTTGACCAGGAACTCGTCGTGGGCGAACGTGTGCGCGTAGGTCGTGGCCAGGCGTGGCAACAGCCGGCGCTGGTGGCGCTGGTAGTCGAGGATGACCTCCTCGTCGGTGGCGCTGCCGGCGTTGAACTGGCGGCGCTGGCTTCCGTACGTGATGGCGATCGTGAGCGCCATCGCCGAGGCCTGGGTGGCGGCGCCGTCGAGCGAGACACGGCCTTGCACGAGGGTGCCGAGCATGGTGAAGAAGCGGCGACCGGGGCTGGAGATCGGGCTGGCGTAGGTGCCGTCCTCGGCGACGTCGCCGTACCGGTTGAGCAGGTTCTCGCGGGGGATGCGCACGCCGTCGAAGTGGAGCCGGCCGTTGTCGATGCCGTTGAGGCCGCCCTTCAGTCCGTCGTCCTCGCCGCCGATGCCGGGCAGGAAGTCCCCGGACTCGTCACGGATCGGCACCCAGAAGGCGTGCACACCGTGATTGACGCCCGCGGTGATCAGCTGGGCGAAGAGCACGGCGGCGATGCCGTCTTTCGCGGCGTTGCCGAGGTAGTCCTTCCATGCCGCGCGGAACGGGGTGTCGATGACGAATTCCTGGGTGGCAGGGTCGTAGGTGGCGGTGGTGCCGATGGCCGCGACATCCGAGCCGTGGCCGGTCTCGGTCATCGCGAAGACGCCTGGAACCTGCATGGACATGATGCCCGGCAGGTAGGCGTCGTGGTGCGTCTTCGTGCCGAGGTGCAGCACCGCCGCGCCGAACAGACCCCACTGCACGCCGGCCTTGATCTGCAGGCTGGGGTCGGCCGTGACGAGTTCCTCGAACCCGGCGATGTTGCCGCCGTGGTCGTCGGCGCCGCCGAGGTGCGCCGGGAACGCGCGGTGCACGTGCCCGTTGTCGGCGAGGATGCGCAGCTGACCCAGCACACGTTCGCGGTGCTCGGCCATGGACTGGCCTTCGATGCGCTGCAGCTCGGGCTGGGCCGTGAGCTCACGGGCACGCAGGCGCACGTCGGCCCAGGTGCCGAGAAGGCGCCGGTGCAGTGACTCGATGTCGAGCCGGGGGGCGCCGGCCTCGCCGGCGATCATGACCGGTCCGGTGTCGACGCCGGGGGCCACAGGCGGCGTGGCGGCAGGGGTCGTGACCGGGGTGCGGGCGGGTTTTTTGCTGTTGGAGCGCTGGGCAGTGTCAACCATCATTGGTCCTTCGTCTTCGCGCGAACTCGAATTTTCTTACACGTTAGGTTGCGGGTGCGGAGCGCGGAAATGGTGCGTGACGGGCCTACAACAAAGCATGCGCGGCCCGGCATCCGTTTTGTAGGTTTCCACAGCCGTTACACCTCTGGCTGCACCGTTACCCACAAACGGGGCGTTCGTCCTGCCGGGGCGCAGGGGTGTGGGCGATGACGTGGAAGAGATGCCAGTGCCGGGGGCCGAACGCGGACCGGCCGGGCCGGTCGTCTTCGACGAGGCCGACGACGTGCAGACCGGCCAGGAGCGCGTCGACCTGGCCGCGATCGTGGAAGTTCATGTCTGCGCGGCCGGCCCAGTCGTCGTGGGGGCCGAAGAACTCGCCGGCGAACCAGGCGCCGGGCTGCAGCGTCCCCCGGATGCGCGCCCACAGATCGGGGAACGCCGCGGGGTCGCAGAACGGCAGAGAGAACCCCGCGTAGACGAGGTCTGCGGGCGGCAGCTCGGGGAGTTCCTCGAAGCGGGCCCGGTGGAAGGTCAGTCGGGCCTGCTCCTCGGGGCCGAGGCCCTCCCTGACCCTGGCCTCGGAGCCCGGGTCGGCGTCGACCGCGTGCACGGTCCACCCGGCAGTGAGCAGGTGCCGGGTCTCGGCGCCCTCACCACAGCCCAGGTCGATCGCCATCGCCGGCGGAGCGGGCGGTGCGGGCGGAGCGGGCGGTGCGCCGGTGGCAATTTCGAGAGCGCGGTGTTCCAGGGCACGGTGTTCCAGGGCGCGGTGTTCCAGGGCGCGGGTCAGCACCGAACGTGGGGGACGGCCGGTTTGCGTGTCGAAAAACTCGGTCCAGTCCATGAGTCTGTTCTACCCGGTCCCGCGGGATGCCGGGGAATGCTGCGAGATACCGACGCTCGGGGCCGATGACGGGACCGGGCGTCCGTCAGGCTCCGGCGGCGACGACCTCGAGCAGGGCGGCGCCGTAGGCGTCGAGCTTCTTGGCGCCGACGCCGGAAATGCCGTCGAGGTCGGCCAGGCTGGCCGGCTTCGTCGCGGCGATGGCCAGGAGGGTCGCATCGCCGAAGATGATGTAGGCCGGCACGCCCTGCTCCTTGGACTGGGCGGAGCGCCAGACCCGGAGGGCCTCGAACAGGGTCCCCTGCTCGGGGCTGAGGTCGGCAGCGGCGGCCTTCGCGGCGCTCTTCCGGGCCCCGGCCGCGGGGCGGGCGGCGCGTTCGGGCTCGGTACGGAGCTCGACGGTACGGCGGCCCGCGAGAACCTCCGCGGCGGCATCCGTCAGCACCAGGGTGCCGTACTCGCCGGAGGTGGCCAGGAAGCCCTGGGCCAGCAGCTGCCGCACGACGCCCCGCCACTGCTGGTCGCTGAGGTCGGCGCCGATGCCCCAGGTGGCCAGCTGGTCGTGGCTGTGCTGGGTGGTGCGCGGGGTGACCTTGCCGCGCAGGATGTCGATGAGCTGGCCGGCACCGAAACGCTGATTGCGCTCGCGCAGCAAGCGCACCACCGTGGAGAGCAGTTTTTGGGCGGGGACGGTGCCGTCCCAGCCGACCGGGGGCTCCAGGCAGGTATCGCAGTTGCCGCAGGGCTCGCTCGACTGGCCGAAGTAGCGCAACAGGTTGACCCGGCGGCAGCTGACGGTCTCGCAGAGCGCGAGCATGGCGTCGAGGTGGGCGGAGAGCTTGCGCCGGTGCCCGAGGTCGCCGGGCGATTCGTCGATCATGCGGCGCTGCTGCACGACGTCCTGCAGGCCGTAGGTGAGCCAGCCGGTGGAGGGCAGGCCGTCGCGGCCGGCGCGGCCGGTCTCCTGGTAGTAGCCCTCGACGGACTTGGGCAGGTCGATGTGGGCGACGAAGCGCACATCCGGTTTGTCGATGCCCATGCCGAACGCGATCGTGGCGACGATGATGACGCCCTCCTCGCGGAGGAACCGGGCCTGGGTGCGGGCGCGCAGACCCTGGTCGAGGCCCGCGTGGTAGGGCAGTGCGTTCAGCCCGTTCTGGCGCAGGAAGTCGGCGGTCGCCTCGACGGTCTTGCGGCTGAGGGCGTAGACGATGCCGGCATCCGTCGGGTGCTCGGCCTTGATGAAGGCCAGCAGCTGCTTGCGCGGCTCGGCCTTGCCGACGATGCGGTACTGGATGTTGGGCCGGTCGAAACTGGCGACGAAGTGCCGGGCGTCGCCCAGCTGCAGCCGGGTGGTGATTTCTTTGTGGGTCGCGTCGGTGGCCGTGGCGGTCAGTGCGATGCGGGGCACGTCGGGCCAGCGGTCGGCCAGCTCGGACAGGGCCAGGTAGTCGGGCCGGAAGTCGTGCCCCCACTGCGACACGCAGTGGGCCTCGTCGATGGCGAACAGGGAGATGGTGCCGCGGTCGAGGAAGCGTTTGGTGGCCTCGGAGGAGAGCCGCTCGGGGGCCACGTAGAGCAGATCGAGGTTGCCGGCGAGGTAATCGCGTTCGACCTGGCCGCGGGCGGCGGAGTCCTGGCTGGAGTTGAGGAACGCGGCGCGTACGCCCACGGCGGTGAGCGCGTCGACCTGGTCTTGCATCAGGGCGATCAGCGGGGAGATGACGATGCCGGTGCCCTCCCGCACGAGCGAGGGGATCTGGTAGCAGAGGCTCTTACCGCCGCCGGTGGGCATCAGGACGACCGCGTCGTGGCCGCCGATGACCTGGTCGATGATGGCGGACTGTTCTCCGCGGAAGGAGTCGTAGCCGAAGACCGTGCGCAGGGCATCGCCGGCGGTCGCGAACTTCGCGGTGGCACGGCGGGGCGGAGTCGCGGGCACGCGCAGTGCTGATGCGCCTGCGCCTGGACCGGTGCGGCCTGCCGAGCCTGCCGAGCCCGCCGGAGCGGGCTCCCACGCCGTGGCTCCGCCGGCATAGCCGTCGGGCGGCGGCGGGGCGTCGAATTCGTCGGGTGGTTCGAACTCGTCAGGATCCCACGGTATTTCGGCGTTCCAACTCACCCGGCAACTCTACCCGGGCCCCCCGACAGGGCCGCGCCCGCGGCATCCGTTCGCGAGAGCGGGTGAATCGTCGGTTTGAGGTGTGAAAGCGACGATTCACCTGCTCTCGCGGAAGGGGAGGGAAGGGGGATGGTGCACTCGGTAGGCTCGACTTCTATGCTTACCGCGGTCCTCGGCCTCACCGGCGCACTCATCTTCGGCAGCGCCGACTTCCTCGGCGGGCTCGCCGCGAAGCGGATGAGTTCCCTGCTCGTGACGGCCGTGGCCGCGGCATCCGGGCTCGTCGCCCTGCTGACTGCCCTCCCGTTCGTGGCGGGGGTCTGGTCGCAATCGGCCGTGCTGTGGGGTGCGTTGTCGGGGATCAGCGGCGCGATCGCGATCTCTCTGCTCTACGCCTGCCTCGCGATCGGGCCGATGAGCATCCTCTCGCCGCTCACGGCCGTGGTGTCGGCGGTCGTGCCGATGACGGTGGGGATCTCCGGCGGCGACCGGCTCGCCCCGATCGGCTACTGGGCGCTGGGCCTGGCCCTCGTGGCGGTGGTGCTCGTGGGTTTCGTGCCCGAGCGCGGCGCCGTGCGGCCGAGCCTGCTCGGCGTGCTGATGGCCGTCGGCTCCGGCACGATGATCGGCGCCTTCATGGTCATGATCGACCTGACCCCGGAGGACAGCGGCCTCGTGCCGCTCGTGATGAACCGCGCGGTGAATGCGGCGATCATGTTCTCCGTGGTCGGGCTGCTCGCCCTGGTCGCTCTGCGCCGCCGCCGGGTGCTGGTGGCGGCCGGGCCCGTGACCAGCTCCTTTGACTCGGCGACGGATGCCGCCCCGGCGACACGCTCCACGCTCGCCATCGGGTTGCGGCTGGCTGTGGCCTGTGGCGTGATCGACGTCGTGGCGAACGTGCTGCTGCTGCTGGGCATGCGCGCCGGCGACCTCAGCGTGATGAGCGTGCTCACGGCCATGTACCCGGCCGGGACGATCCTCCTGGCCGCCGTGGTGCTCCGGGAACGGATCGCGCCGGTGCAGTGGCTGGGCCTCGCCCTCGCCCTCGCCGCGGCCGGGATGCTCGCGCTGGACTGACCGACCGGCTGACGGCCGGCATCCGTTCACCGCACGCACCGCCACACACCGTCACCCACTCGTGACCTTCGGTGCACCTCGAGGGCCTTGCCTCTGGCGCGGATGCCACGGTACTGTCGGGCCACACCTGAATTAGTGAACGACCAGTCGGTCACTATTTATCTGCCCCCTTATAGGAGATTCCAATGAAGAAGTCTCGTCTGCGTTTCATCGCGCCGATTGCCGTCGTCACAGCCCTTGCGCTGGCCGGATGCAGCACCTCGAACCTGGGGGGAACGGCCGACGCCGACCCCGCCGCGGAGGCCGGCCCGATCAAGATCGGTGCGGTCCTCGACGTCACCGGAGTCGGCGCCAGCCTGGGCGTGCCGGAGCAGAACACGCTCACCATGCTCGCCAAGCAGCTCAACGCCGACGGCGGCATCGACGGCCGCGACGTCGAGCTGACCATCATCGACAACCAGTCGACCGAGGACGGCGCGGCCAAGGCCACCAGCAAGCTGATCGAGAGCGACCAGGTCGATCTCATCATCGGCGCGTCCCGCACCGGGCCCAGCCTGGCCATGCGCCCCATCGCGGAAGCCGCGAAAATCCCGATGATCTCCGTCGCGGCCAACGTGGCCATCGTGGAGGGCTCGGAGTGGGTCTTCAAGACCGCGCAGAACGACGTGGTCGTGCTCGAGCGCATCCTCGACGACGCCGAGGCCAAGGGGTACACCAAGCTGGCCCTCGTGCGTGACGCGACCGGCTTCGGCGAAGGGGTTGCGGAGTACATCACGGAGCTCGGCGCCGAGCGCGGCATCACCCTCGTGATGACGGAGGCCTTCGAGCCGAGCGCGACCGACTTCACCCCGCAGATGACCAATGTGCGCGGCTCCGACGCCGACGCCGTCATCATCTGGGGCATCAACCCCTCCGCCGGCCTGGCCCAGAAGGCATACGTGCAGCTCAGCGTGAACAAGCCGGTCTACCACTCGCACGGCATCTCCAACCAGGCGTTCTTCGACGCCGCCGGCGAGGCCGCCAACGGTGTCGTCGCACCGATGGGCCGCCTCCTCGTCGCCGACCAGCTGGCTGCCGACAACTCCCAGCGCGAGGTCATCGAGCAGTTCAAGGCGGACTACAACGAGGCGTACGGCGAGCAGCCGTCCGGTTTCGCCGGCCACGCGTTCGACGCATGGCACATCGCCGTCAACGCGATCGAGGCGGCCGGCACCGATGCGGCTGCTCTGCGCGACGAGCTCGAACAGGCCGAATTCACCGGAGTCTCCGGCGTCTTCGCGATGACCCCGGAGAACCACTCGGGTCTCGACGCTTCCGCCCTCATCCTGGCCGAGGCCGAGGATGGTCGCTGGAACCTTCTCAAGGACTGATCGTGCTCACTGATTTCCTGCAGCTGACGGTGGCGGGGCTCTCACAGGGATCTGTGTACGCCCTGCTCGCCGTCGGCCTGATCGCCGTCTACACGGTCCGCCACGTCATCAACATCGCCCAGGGCGAGTTCGCGATGCTGGCCGGACTGGGGAGCGCCTGGCTCGTCGCGGCCGGTATGCCGCTCCTCCTCGGGGTCCTGGTCGCCATCCTCACGGTGACCCTCGTGGCCATCGCGATGGAACGGCTGATCATCGCCCGGGTGAAGAAGCTGACCCCGCTCACCTCCATCATCCTGACCCTCGGCGTCTCGACCCTGCTGCAGGCGATCATGCTGCTGGCCTGGGGGCCCGAGGCCAAGGGGGTGCCCCTGTTCCCGGGGACCAACGTCCTGATCGGCGGGGTGAGCATCCGTTCTCAGGAGTTCTGGATGATCGGCGCCCTCGTCATCGTCGGCGGCGGAATCGTGCTCTTCTACGAGAAGTCGCGCTGGGGCAAGGCGCTGCGGGCGTGCGCGGAGCAGCCCGTTGCGGCGCGCATCGTGGGGATCTCCCCGGTCACCGCGTCGATACTGGCCTTCGCGATTGCGGGTTTCGTCGGGGGTGTCGCCGGCGTGGTGGCCTCCCCGATCTACCTCTCCCTCTGGTCAGGTGGCGTGCTGCTCGGTCTCAAGGGCTTCGTCGCCGCCGTCCTGGGCGGCTTCGTCTCCTTCCGTGCCGCGATCGTCGGGGCTCTCCTGCTCGGCATGATCGAGGCCTATGTGGCCGGCTACGTCTCGTCCGGTCTGAGGGACGGCGCCGCCTTCCTCATCCTCATCCTTGTGCTCGTCGTCCGTCCCCAGGGCCTCGTTCTCAAGCCCACAGCGGTCAGGGTGTAGCGAAATGACACATGCAACCACACCAGCCTTCGTCGGGACGCGCTCTACCGGCGCGCGTTTCTGGGCGAACAACAAGGCCACGCTCATCGGCTGCGGCATCCTCGTCGCGCTGATGATCGTGGTCCCCTTCACGGCCAGTTCCTCGGTCATGAACATCGTCGTGTTCGCCATGATCTTCGCCCTGCCGGCCATCGGGCTCAACCTGCTGATGGGGCTGGCCGGGCAGGTCAGCCTCGGGCAGGCCGCCTTCTTCGCCATCGGCGCGTACACCCACGCGATCATGCTGACCAAGCTCGATCTGCCCGGTCCGGTGGCGGCCACCATCGGTGTGCTCGCCGCGATGCTGGTCGCCCTGCTCGTCGGCCTTCCGCTGATGCGCCTGCGCGGCCACTACCTCGCACTGGCGACGCTGGGCCTCGGCTTCATCGTGATGATCGGTGTGCGCGAATGGGACGTCACCGGGCGCACCACGGGCATCTACGGCATTTCGCGGCCCACGGTCTTCGGGATCCCGATCGACAACAGCGGCTTCTTCCTTTGGTTCGTGACGCCGTTCGTGGTGATCGGGCTGATCCTGGCCCTCAACCTCACCCACAGCCGGGCCGGTCGCGCCCTCTCGGCCGTCAACGACTCCGAACTCGCCGCCGAGAGCCTCGGGGTCAACACCTACGCGCTGCGGCTGAAGGTCTTCGTGCTGTCCGCCGGGTTCGCGGGCCTCGGTGGTGTGTTCTACGCCTACCAGGTCGCGATCGTGAGCCCGACAACCGCCGAATTCCACCTGTCGGTCTCGATCCTGCTGATGGTCGTCATCGGGGGCCTCGGATCGGTCTGGGGCGCCGTCGCGGGCGCCTTCCTCGTACAGTTCCTCGGCGAGGGCATGCGCGATGTCATCCCGGCCATCTTCCCCGGCGCCACCGGTGAGGTGCAGTTACTCGGGTACGGCATCGTTCTGATCCTGGTGATCCTGCTCCTGCCCGGCGGCCTCTACCAGGCGGCGACCACCCTGTGGCATAAGCTGCCGTTCGCCGGGAAGCGCCCGCCCGGCGACGCGCACGCGCACACCCCGGGGTCCGCGTCCGAGCTCGACACGACCATCCCGCAGCTCCCCCTGGTCAGCACCCCGGTCGCGGCCGGTGAGCCGATCCTCGTCATCGAGGGGCTGACCAAACGGTACGGCGGCGTCGTCGCCGTCAACGACGTGAGCCTCACCGTGCCGGCCGGCAGCATCCTGGGCCTGATCGGGCCCAACGGCGCCGGGAAGACGACCTGCTTCAATATGATCTCCGGAGCGCTGACCCCTTCCGCGGGTACCGTCACGTTCCTCGGCCAGGTCATCTCCGGCCGCAAGCCGCACGTCGCCGCCGCGCACGGGCTGACCCGCACCTTCCAGAACCTGCAGGTGTTCACCTCGACGGATGTCGTCGGCAACGTGTACATGGGCCGGTACCGCAAGGGTCGTGCGGGGGTCCTCCGCGGAATGCTGGGGCTGCAGTCGGCCGAGCAGAGCGGCCACCGCGCCGCGTCCTACGAGATCCTGCAGTCGATGAGACTGACGGATGCCGCCGACGACTCGGCCTCGGACCTGTCGTTCGGCAAGCAGCGAATCATGGAGGTCTGCCGGGCCCTGGCCGCCGAGCCGGCCCTGCTTCTCCTTGACGAGCCGATGGCCGGACTGTCCGGCGCGGAGCGGGAGGTGATGGCCGAGCTGCTGCGGCGGCTGCGGACCGCCGGCCTCACGATCGTGCTCGTCGAGCACGATGTGGCGCAGGTGATGTCCCTCGCCGACCACGTCGCGGTGCTGGACGACGGCGTGCTGATCGCGCACGGTGACCCGGAGTCGGTGCGCAACGACCCGGCCGTGGTGGTCGCCTACCTGGGCACGGACCTCGACGAGGCCGAAGCCGAACTGACCGAACTGGAGGAGCACGCATGACGCTGATCGTTTCCGGCCTCGACGCCGGCTATGGCAAGCTCGCCGTGCTGCACGAGGTGAGCTTCGAGGTGGCGCGCGGGGAAATCGTCGCCGTGGTGGGCTCGAACGGGGCCGGAAAGACGACCCTGCTGCGGGCCGTCAGCGGACTCATCCGGCCCACCGCGGGCAGCGTGACCCTTGAGGGCCGCACAATCACCGGGAAGCCCGCGGAGAAGATGGCCGGTTTCGGCCTGACCCACGTACCCGAGAACAGGCTGTGCTTCCCGACCCTCTCGGTGCGCGACAACCTCATGCTGGGTGCCTGGACGAAGAAGGGTCACGGCGACGTGGACTCGATCCTCGAGCTCTTCCCCCGGCTGCGGACCCGGATGGGGCAGGCCGCCGGGACACTCTCGGGTGGCGAGCAGCAGATGGTGGCCATCGGGCGCGGACTGATGGCGAACCCGACGGCGATCATGCTCGACGAGCCGTCCATCGGCCTGGCGCCGAAGGTGGTGGCCGAGATCATGGAAGTGCTCTCCCGGCTCTGCGTCGAGAAGCAGCTCGCGGTGCTCCTGGTGGAACAGAACGTGCGCGCCTCGTTCAAGATCGCGCACCGGGCGGTGGTCATGCACCGCGGCCGGGTGGCGCTCACCGGGACGCCCGCCGAGCTCGTGGAACTCCCCGAGGTGCACAACGCCTACCTGGGCGGTGCGACCGTCTAGCTGCTGCTGCTGCTGCTGCTGCTGCTGCGAAGGAGGGGTGCGCACCTATGGGTGCGCACCCTTTTATTGTCCTCCGCGTGGCATTCGTTTCTCGGCCTGCGCGGCTCTCGGCAGCCGTCCAACGGGCTGCGCGGGAGCTGCGCCGCTGCGCGCGTGGCGTGCCACCAGCGCAGCGGCGCGGCACGCGCGTCGCGGGGACAGCGGCAGGACGGGCAGGACAGGCGGGACGGGTCAGCCGCGGCCGGTGAAGGCGGGCTTGCGCTTCTGCTGGAAGGCGGCGAAGCCCTCGCGGTAGTCGGCGGTGTCGCAGAGGGCCGCCTGCGCGCGGTTCTCGGCGGCGACGCTCTGCCAGAGGCCGAGCCGGTCGTCCCGGAGGGCGCGCACGAGCTCCTTGCTGGCGAGGAACGCCTGGGTCGCACCATGCGCGGCCCGCTCGGCGGCCGTCGACGTCGCATCCGTCACCTCGTCGGCCGGGAAGACCTGGCTGAACAGGCCGGAGGCCACGGCCTCGGCACCGGACATGAGCCGGCCGGAATAGATCAGATCGAGGGTGCGGTGCGCGCCGAGCCGGTCGACGAACAGGGCATGGCCGCCGGAATCGAGCGTGGCCCCGAGGTTCGCGAACGGGGAACCGATCTTCGCGGTGTCGGCGACGTAGACGACATCCGTGGCGATCAGCAGGCCGAGGCCCACACCGAGGCAGGCTCCGTGCGCGGCGGCGAAGGTGGGGGCAGGGAAGACGCTCATCCGCTGCAGCAGCGGCGTGACGCGGTCGCCCAGGAAACCCATCACATCGTCGTCCCGCGGGTCGACGCCCGAGATGTCGCGGCCGGCGCAGAACGCTCGGCCCTCACCGCGCAGCACGAGGGCGCGAACGCCGGCCGCCTCCGCGGTCTCGTAGGCGGCCTCGAGCTCGGCCAGGGCCGCCTCGTCGAGCGCGTTCAGCTTGTCGGGGGCGTTCAGGACGACGTAGGCCACGTCGTCCCGAATGGTCAGCTCGATCACGGGAACCGCTTTCTGCGCTTTCGCGCTATACGTCGTAGTCGACGACGACCTTGTCGGTCGTGGGGTGCGACTGGCAGGTGAGCACGTAGCCGCGGGCGATCTCGTCGGGCTCCAGGGCGTAGTTCTCGGTCATCGTGACGTCGCCGCTGACGAGCTTGGCGCGGCAGGTGCCGCACACTCCCCCGGCGCAGGCGAACGGGACGTCCGGGCGAACGCGCAGGGCGGCGTTCAGGATGCTCTCCTTCGCGTTGACCGGCGTGGTCACCGTGGCGCTCTCGCCGTCGAGGGTGAACTCGATCTCGAAGGTCTTGTCGCCGATTCCGACGACCACCGGCCGCCCGGTGTCGCCGGCGGCGTGCGTCGGCTCCCCCGTCGTGAACAGCTCGAACCGGATGTGGCCCGGCTCGACGTCCACACTCTCCAGCGTGTCGCGGCACAGCTGCACCAGCTCGAACGGCCCGCAGAGGAACCACTCGTCGACGGCGGCGGGACGGATGATGTTGGCCAGCATCAGGCGTAGCTTCTCCTCATCGATCCGGCCGGAGAGCAGGGCGGAGGAGCGGGACTGGCGCGAGAGCACGTGGTGCAGTGCCAGCCGGGCCGGGTACCGGTCTTTCAGATCCGCGAGCTCGTCGAGGAACATCACGTCCAGCGCGGTGCGGTTCGTGTAGACGAGCGTGAAGCGGGAGGTCTCGGAGCGTTCCAGCACCGTGTGCGCGAGCGACATCAGCGGCGTGATTCCGCTGCCGGCGGCGATGCCGACGATGTGCTTGTCGTCCAGGGTCTCGAGCGCGGTGGTGAACGTGCCCTGCGGGCTCATCACGTCAAGGCGGTCCCCCGCCCGGAGTTCCGTATTGGCCCAGCTCGAGAAGATCCCGCCGAGGTCGCGCTTGATCGCGACACTGACCGAGCCGAGCGTGCGGGGTCGGCAGATCGAGTAGCTGCGGCGCAGCTCCCGGCCGTCGATCGTGGCGCGCAGCGCCAGGTGCTGCCCGGGGTCGTAGTCGAACTCGCCCTGCAGCTCCTCGGGAACCACAAAGGTCACCTCGACGCTGTCCTGGGTGAGCTGACGCACCTCGCCGACGGAGAGGGTGTGGAAACGGGCGCGGCGTTTCGTGGGCGCGGCGGCGGGGTCGGTGACGGAGTCGTCGGTGGGGTCGAGGACGGCTGAATCGGTACTGCCCAGATTGAGTGCGGCCATGGTTACAACACCTTGAAGTAGTCGAACGGTTCGAGGCAGTCCCGGCACTCGTAAAGCGCCTTGCACGACGTCGAACCGAAGCGGGCGAGTTCCCGCGTATTCAGTGAGGAGCAGCGCGGGCACTTGACCGCGAGCTGGAGCCGGACGGTGCCGGTCGGGCGCACACCGGAGTGGCCGGTCGGTGCGGCGATGCCGTAGCCGACCAGCTTCGCCTTGCCCTCGTCGCTCATCCAGTCGGTGGTCCAGGCCGGGGAGAGCACGAGTTCCACGGTGACGTTCTGATAGCCGGCACCGGCGAGGGCCGACGTGACGTCGTCGCGCATGGCCTCCATCGCGGGGCATCCGCTGTAGGTCGGCGTGAGGATGACGTGGGTTCCGTCGGCCGTGACGGCGACCGACCGGAGCACGCCCAGGTCTTCGATCGTGAGCACGGGCACCTCGGGGTCGCAGACCTCGGCGGCGATATCCCAGGCCCGCTGGGATGCCGGGTCGCTCGGACGCGGACGGGCGAGGGAGGCCACGGTCACCATTTCGCGCCGGGGTGCGCCCGAGCCAGCACCTGCAGCTCGGCGAGCAGTGGCCCGAGGTTCTCGGAGTGGTCGCCGCGGCGGCCGCCCCCGGAGGAGATGAACCCGCGGGGAACCTCGAGCTCGGCTTCGGCGAGCACGGGGAACATGGCGCCCTCCACCGCGGCCCGCAGGGAGGACGGTCGCACGGCGACGCCCTCGAGCCGGTCGATCAGCGGCTCGTCGACGAAGAGTTCCTCCACGAACGGCCACAGGTCGGAAAGGCCGGTGATCATGCGCCGGCGGGATTCCTCGGTGCCCTGCGCGAGGCGCAGCACCCACTGGATGGAGTGGTCGCGGTGATAGTCGACCTCCTTGACGGCCTTGGCCGCGATCGCGGCGAGCGTCGCATCCGTCGACTCCATCAGGGTGCTGTAGAGCTCGAACAGGTAGTGCGCCGCGATGAACTGGCGGGCGATCGTGTGCGCGAAGTCGCCGTTGGGCTGCTCGAACAGGTGCGCGGAGCGCCACTGGGGCTCGTCACGCCAGTAGGCCAGGTCGTCCTCGGTGCGGCCGGACTCGGCCCCGGCGTAGTGCAGCAGGGAACGGGCGTGCCCGATCAGGTCGAGGGCGATGTTGCCGAGGGCGATGTCCTCCTCCAGCTCGGGGGCGCGAGAAATCCACCAGCCCAGGTTCTGGGCCAGCACGAGCGAGTCGTCGCCGAGCCAGAGTGCGTATTCCGCCACATCATGCGAGGCGACGGATGCCGCCTCGACCAGTTCCGCGGAGAGCTGGACCGTGTCGACGTCGACGTGGCCGTGGCCGTCCTGTTCGATGGTGTCGCTCACAGGTGCTTCACCCCTTCGCTCTTCGTGTAGTAGCTCGCGTGGCGGTAGTTCTTGCCGGCGGGCGATTCGAAGAAGGCACCCTTCGCATCCGGATCGCTCGTGGTGATCGCATCGGCAGGCACGACCCAGATCGAGACGCCCTCGTTGCGGCGGGTATAGAGGTCACGCGCGTTGCGCACCGCGAGGGTGGCGTCGGGGGCGTGCAGGGAACCCACATGGGTGTGGCTGATTCCGCGGCTGGAGCGCACGAAAACCTCCCAGAGGGGCCAGATTTCCTTCTCGGATGCACCGGGAGCGCTCATTATGCGACCGCCTTCACGGCCTGCTTGGCGGCGTACGCGGCAGCAGCCTCGCGTACCCACCGGCCCTCGTCGTGCGCGTCGCGGCGGCGCTGGAGGCGCCTCGCGTTCGCCGGCCCGCGGCCCGCAAGGACCTCGTGGAACTCGGTCCAGTCAATTTCGCCCATGTCGTACGCACCCTTTTCTTCGTTCCAGCGCAGATCCGGGTCCGGCAGCGTCACGCCGAGCACCTCCGCCTGCGGCACGAGCATTCCGACGAAGCGCTGGCGCAGCTCGTCGTTGGAGAATCGCTTGATGTTCCAGGCCATCGACTGCGCCGAGTTGGGCGAGTCGTCGTCGGGCGGTCCGAACATCTGCAGGGCCGGCCAGTACCAGCGGTTGACCGATTCCTGCGCCATCTCGCGCTGGGCGGGCGTGCCGTTCATCAGTTCGAGCAGAATCTCGAAACCCTGCCGCTGGTGGAAGGACTCCTCCTTGCAGATGCGCACCATGGCGCGGCCGTACGGACCGTAGGACGCGCGGCAGAGCGGCACCTGGTTGCAGATCGCGGCGCCGTCGACGAGCCAGCCGATCGAGCCCATATCCGCCCAGGTGGGGCTCGGGTAGTTGAAGATCGAGGAGTAGCGCGCCTTGCCGGCGATGAGCTGGTCCGTCATCAGATCGCGGCTGATGCCGAGCGTCTGTGCGGCGGAATAGAGGTAGAGGCCGTGGCCGGCCTCGTCCTGCACCTTCGCCAGGAGGATCGCCTTGCGCTTCAGACTGGGCGCCCTGGTGATCCAGTTGCCCTCCGGCTGCATCCCGATGATCTCGGAGTGCGCGTGCTGGGATATCTGGCGGATGAGGGTCTTGCGGTAGCCGTCGGGCATCCAATCGCGTGGCTCGATGCGCGAATCGGCGGCAATCAGGTCGTTGAACTGCTGCTCCTCGACCGACACCGTGGCGGCGCTGTCCGGGTCGATAGCGTAGGGAACTGGCGGGATTGTCATCGTTGACTCCTGGGTTTGGCGAACTTTTACCAACCGATCGTTCAGTTAGTATATGGTTTCCCTACGACCCCCACAACCATGCGTTGCGGCCCGAGGAACTCAATGAGGAGAACCCCATGACGGATGTTTTACCGCCCTCCAACGGGGCCATGATGCAGAATGACCGGGCATCGGCCGCCCTCGGAATGGTCGTGCACGCGTCGGAACCGGGCCGCGCGGTCGTCTCCATGCTCCTCCGGGACGACATGATGAACGGCTTCGACGTGACCCACGGCGGGATCGTCTTCGCCCTGGCCGACACGGCGTTCGCGATCGCCTGCAACGACGACCACCACGTCACGCTCGCGTCTGGCGCCGACATCACCTTCCTGAAGCCCACCGCCGCCGGGCAGACCCTCACCGCGACCGCCGTGCTGCGCACCAAGAGCGGACGCTCCGGCCTCTACGACGTGCGCGTCGCCAATGAGCACCACGTGCCGGTCGCGGAGTTCCGCGGGCGAAGCCGCACCACCAACTTTCCCGTGCCCGGCGCCGTCGCACCCGCGCTCTAAATCCGCATTCAACCAGGAGGCCCCATGTCAACGCTGACCAAGACCCGCTTGCACGCCCCGGCCCAGGATGAACTCGATCCCGAGGAGCGGATGTCCCGTGACGAACTGCAGGCCCTGCAGCTGACCCGGCTGCAGAAAACCGTGCGGCTGGCGTACCGGAACGTACCTCTCTATACCCGCAAGTTCGACGAGGTCGGCGTGCACCCGGACGACATCCGCACCCTGGACGATGTGGCCCTCCTGCCGTTCACGACCAAGGACGACCTGCGGGTCTCCTACCCGTTCGGTATGTTCGCGGTGCCGATGGACCAGGTCGCGCGGATCCACACCTCTTCCGGGACCACCGGGCTGCCGACGGTCGTCGGCTACACGCAGAACGACCTGAAGATGTGGGCGGGCCTGGTGGCGCGCAGCCTCCGCGCCTCCGGCGTGCGTCCCGGCATGCGCGTGCACAACGCGTACGGTTACGGCCTCTTCACCGGCGGACTCGGCGCGCACGCGGGCATCGAGGCGCTCGGCGCCACCGCCATCCCGATGTCCGGCGGCCAGACCAACAAGCAGGTCAAGATGATCCAGGACTTCGAGCCGGACGTCATCATGGCCACGCCCAGCTACCTGCTCACGATCACGGATGCCATGGTCGCGGCCGGCATGGACCCCCGCTCGTCCAGCCTCAAGGCCGGCGTGCTCGGCGCGGAGCCGTGGACCAACCAGATGCGGCTCGAACTGGAGGACCGCCTCGACTTCGACGCCCTGGACATCTACGGGCTCAGCGAGGTGATGGGCCCGGGCGTGGGCAACGAGTGCATCGAGACGAAGGACGGGCCGCACCTCTGGGAGGACAACTTCCTGCCCGAGATCATCGACGGTGACAGCGGACTCGTGCTGCCGGACGGCACCCAGGGTGAGCTCGTGTTCACGTCGCTGACCAAGGAAGCGTTCCCGGTCATCCGTTACCGCACCCGCGACCTGACCCGGCTGCTGCCCGGCTCCGCACGCCCCGGCATGCGCCGAATGGAGAAGATCACCGGCCGCAACGATGACATGATCATCCTGCGCGGCGTCAACCTGTTCCCGACCCAGATCGAGGAGATCGTGCTCAGCATCCCGAGCCTCTCCCCGCACTTCGTGATCGAGCTGACCCGGCCGAACCGGATGGACGAACTCACCGTGCGGATCGAACGGCACGAGCACGCGAGCGACGTCGCCTCCGACATCGCCTCGGCGTTGCTGATCCACCGGATCAAGGACCTGATCGGGTCCAGCGTCAGCGTGCTGATCGTGGAACCCGGCACGCTCGAGCGCAGCACGGGCAAGCACAAGCGTGTCTACGACCTGCGCTGAACCTGACGCAGGACCGAGCGTTCACGGGTCGGTTACTCCTCCGGGAACCCGGCCCGTGAGAGACTTCTCGATTATGTCTGAACCAGCCCTCACCAAACGCGGTCGCCCCGGTTACGACCAGCGCGCCATCCTCGAGGTCGCGGTCGCCGCCTTCAACGAGTTCGGCTACGACGCCACCTCGATGGGGGTGCTCGCGACCCGCCTCGGCCTGTCGAAATCGGCGATCTACCACCACTTCAGCTCGAAGGAGGAGCTGCTGGAACAGGCCCTCGACGAGGCTCTCGACGGACTCGAGGGCGTGCTGCTCGAGCAGAGCGCCCAGGTCGGACCGGTGATCGACCGACTCGCCGCGGTGCTGCGCGGAGCCGTGGAGGTGCTCACCTCCCGGCTGCCCTACGTGACGCTGCTGCTGAGGGTGCGCGGCAACACGGATGTCGAGCGCGCCGCGCTCGCGCGCCGCCGCGCCTTCGACCGGTCCGTGTCCGCCCTCGTGGTGGAGGCCCGCGACGAGGGCTCCCTGCGCGGCGACATCGACCCCCGGATCGTGACCCGGCTTCTGTTCGGTATGGTCAACTCGATCGTGGAGTGGTATCGGCCGGAGGGCCCGGAAGACGCCGGTCAACTGGCCAGCGATGTGCTCGCGGTGGCGCTCGACGGGCTGCGGGTCTCGACCCGCTCGACCGGTCTCGACAGGCTCGACCACCGGTAGAAGATCAAGGAGAAACGTGAACGGGAACTGGAAGATCACGCTCGGCGAACTGGACGAGAAGATGGGCGTGACCATCGTCGAGCAGTCCGCGGAGCGGGTCGTCGCGACGATGCCGGTGGAGGGCAACCGGCAGTCGTTCGGGCTGCTGCACGGCGGGGCATCCGTCGCCTTCGCCGAGGCCCTCGGTTCGTGGGCGGCCGTGATCCACGCGGGCCCGGGACGAAGCGCGGTGGGGCTCGACATCAACGCGACACACCACCTCGCGGCCCGGTCGGGGATCGTGACCGGGGTGGCCACGGCCATCCGTCTCGGGCGCACGATCGCCTGCCACGAGATCGTGATCAGCGACGACCAGGGTCGGCGGCTGTGCACCGCGCGCATCACGAACCTGATCATCGACGCGCCCGACCGGCCGTAAGCTGCCCCTCCCGGCGCGAGACGGCCGCGACAGCACGACACCGGAGGACTAATCTCGCTTAGATGAACGCATCGGACCCCGACCAGGACCCCCGACTCAACGCCGGGAGCGATGCCCGCTGGACCTTCCTGACCAACCACGCCCACGTTCTCGTCACGATTGCGCGGGATCCGCAGTGCCGGATGCGCGACGTGGCCTCCCGGGTGGGCGTCACCGAGCGCGGGGCCCAGAAGATCATCGCCGACCTCGTGGCGGACGGTTACATCACGAGAACCAGGATCGGGCGGCGCAACAGCTACCAGATTGCCACCGGGCGACCCTTCCGGCATCCCGTGTCCGAAGGCCACGAACTCGACGAACTGCTCGCCGTGCTCGTTCCGATCCCGCCCCACGCGCTGGACACCTGAACTGCAGTTCGGTAATCTGGGAGTGTTCTGATCGTTCTGCCTCACTCGTCCCCCAGTTCGGAGAGTTCGCCGTGACCACCGAAGGCACCACCCCAGCAGGCACACCCGTGGAAACCGCCGAGGGCTCCAGTCCTGCGTCGGCTCCGGCCGGCAGCATTGTCGTCGGCCACGACGGCTCGGCCTTCGCTGACCACGCGCTCGGCACGGCGTTCGGGCTCGCCGAGCAGCTGCACGCCCCGGTGGTGATCGTGCGCGCCTGGTCAATCGACACCGCCCCCCGGCCCGCGAACTGGGAGTTCGGGTTCGTGTCGTCGTTCGACGAGTACTCCGAGGCGGTTCGGGTCGCCCTGATCGAGGACACTGCTGCGATGGTGCACGCCTTCCCGCACGTGAGCGTCGACTACCGGGCCGTGCATGCGGGGCCGGCCCGGAGCCTGATCGAGGTGTCACGGGACGCGCGCATGCTCGTGGTCGGTTCCCGCGGCCGCGGCAACCTGGCCGGCCTTCTGTTGGGCTCGGTCAGTGACCAGTGCACCCGACTCTCGGTCTGCCCGGTTCTGGTGACGCGCAAGCCCGCCAAACGCTGACTCCGACGGATGCCCGCCCCCTCGCCAGCAGCCGCCACAGTGCGCCCCGCCTGGCACACTCTTTCGGCTGCTGACACCATTGCGGCGCAGGACGTCGATGCCCGCACCGGGCTCGCCGCATCCGCCGTCGAAGACCGCCGTCGGCGCTACGGACCGAACCGGCTGCGTAAGCCGCACCGCGTGCCGACCTGGCGCAAGATCGTGCGCCTTCTGGCCGAGAAGATGACGATCGTCCTGCTGGTGGCCGCGGTCGTCAGCGCCGTCGTCTCCCGGGAACTGGAGACGCCGATTGTGATCCTGGCCGTCATCATCCTCAACACCATTCTGAATTATGTGCAGGAGCGGCGGGCCGAGAGCAGCCTCCAGGCGCTGCAGAAGCTGTCCGAAGGCAAGGCTGTCGTTCGCCGGGACGGCACCGAACTCGAGGTGCAATTCTCCGAGCTGGTGCCGGGCGACATCGTGCTCCTCGACGCCGGCGACTCCGTTCCGGCCGACGGTCGCCTCATCGCCAATGCCGGACTGCAGGTGGCGGAGGCGACCCTGACCGGGGAATCCGAGCCCGTCGGCAAGACGATTCCCGCGCTGGACGATGCCGGGCTGCCGCTCGCCGACCGCACCAACATGCTCTTCATGAACACCCTCGTCACCCGCGGCCGGGCCACCATGGTGGTCACCGACACCGGCATGGGCACGGCCGTCGGCGGCATCGCGGGGCTGCTGAACGAGGTGAAGAACGACAAAACACCTTTGCAGCGCAGGATCGACCAGCTGGCCCAGCTGCTCACCGTCGCGGCGTTGGTCGTGGTGGCGATCGTCTTCGTGCTGGGCCTCCTGCGCGGGGAATCCTGGAGCGAGCTGCTGATCACCGCCGTCTCCCTGGCCGTTGCGACCATTCCCGAGGGTCTCACCGCGGTCGTCGCGTTCACCCTGGCAATGGGCGCCTCCCGGCTGGCCGCCCAGGGCGCGATCATCAAGCAGCTCTCGGCGGTTGAAACGCTCGGCAGCGTCAGCCACATCGCCACCGACAAAACCGGCACGCTGACCATGAACGAGATGACCGCCCGCCGGCTGCACACCCACGGCCGCGATTTCCGAATCACCGGCGAGGGCTACTCCACCGAGGGCAGGATCCTCACCGGCGACGACCGGCCGATGCCCGACCTCACCGAAGCGTTCCTGACAATGGCCCTCTGCAACGACGCCATGCTGCACGACGGCGTGCTGGTCGGCGACCCCACCGAGGGAGCCCTGGCCGTGCTCGCCGAAAAGGGCGGCATCGACGTCGCGGGTGCGAGGCGGACCCACTCCCGCGTGGCCGAAGTGCCCTTCGACTCCGACTACAAATTCATGGCCACGTTCCACCGACCGGTAGAGCCGACGGGCGAACTCCCGCGACCGGCCGGCCACCGCTGCTGCGTCAAGGGCGCACCGGGCGCCCTGCTGCCCCTGACCGACTCGGTGCTCACCGACGACGGCGTCCGCCCTCTGGACGACACGCTCCAGCAACGAATCCACGAGACCATTCAGGAGCTGGCCGGTGAGGGCCTGCGCACGATCATGATCGCCGGACGCACCCTCGACGCCGGCACCGTTCCGGACGACGACTCGGGCCGCTCACTGGTCACCGGGCTGACCCTGTACGCCATCGTCGGAATCGTCGACCCGCCACGGGTCGAGGCGGCCGAGGCCATTGCGGTGGCGCTCGGCGCCGGCATCCGCGTGCACATGATCACGGGCGACCATCTCGTGACGGCCTCGGCCATCGCCCGTAATCTGGGCCTGCCGGGTGAGGCTGCTGCCGGTCCCACGCTGGACGACCTCGACGACCACGAGCTCTCCGCCCGCGCCCCCGACTACGGGGTGCTCGCCCGGGTCACCCCGGCCCACAAGATTCGGGTGGTCAGGGCGTTGCAGTCGGGCGGCAACGTCGTGGCCATGACCGGTGACGGCGTCAACGACGCGCCGGCGCTGAAGCAGGCCGACATCGGGATCGCCATGGGCATCACCGGCACGGATGTCTCCAAGGGCGCCGCGAACATGATCCTCACCGACGACAACTTCTCCACGATCGTCGCCGCCGTGCGGGAGGGACGGGGCATCTACGCCAACATCCTGAAGTTCGTCAGGTTCCAGCTGACCACGGCGTGGGGATTCGTGCTCATCTTCCTGATCGCGGGCGTCACCGGCTGGGCCGCCGGTGCGCCGTTCACGGCGCTGCAGATCCTCTGGGTCAACATCATCATGGACGGCCCACCCGCCCTGGCGCTCGGCCTCGATCCGGCCGAGCCCGGAACGATGAGCCGGCCTCCGCGGCCGTCCGACGAACCTCTGCTCACGCGGGATCGGATGCTGCGGATTCTCGGGCTCGGGCTCGTCATGGCCGCGGGAACCCTGACCGTGTTGATCCAGGCGCCCGCCCTGTTCCCGGACAGCGCGGGGGACGCAGCCTTCGCCACCACCCTCGCGTTCACGACCTTTGTCTTCTATCAGGTTTTCAACCTGCTCAACGTGCGCTCGGACACCCACTCCGTCTTCTCACTGCAGACGTTCACCAACCGCAGCATCTGGCTGGCACTCACCGCGGTGATCATTCTGCAGGTCCTCGTCGTGCAGATCGACGTGCTCCAGGGTCTCTTCGACACCACCTCGCTCACTTCGGGCCAGTGGGGCCTCTGCGTGCTGGTCGGGTCGTCGGTGCTCTGGATCGAGGAGATCCGGAAGACCATCGTGCGGGCAAACGGACGCCGCGCAGCCCGCCGCTGAGGTGCCCCTGCTCCGGAACGCGAAGAAGGGGCACGCGCCGTGACGGCGGGTGCCCCTTCTGTATTTCAGGTGCTGCTGGAGGTGCGGACTACATTCCCGCGAGGTCGCGGACCGACGTGTCGCCGGGGGCCGCGTTCGTGAAGGATGCTTCGATCTCGGCGCGCTCGAGCAGGTCGTCCATGCGGCGACGACGCTGCTTCGGAATGAGCGTGACGACGGTACCGGACTTGCCGGCGCGGCCGGTACGACCGGAGCGGTGCAGGTAGGTCTTGTACTCGTCGGGGGCGTCGGCCTGGATGACCAGGTCGATGTCGTCCACGTGGATGCCGCGAGCCGCGACATCCGTGGCCACCAGCACGTTGACGCGACCGCTGGTCAGCATCTGCAGGTTGCGGGTACGGCGGGCCTGGTTCAGGTCGCCGTGCAGGCTTGTCGCCTTCACGCCTGCATCTTCGAGCTGGTCGGCGAGCTGCTCGGCGTAGGCACGGGTGCGGGAGAAGATCAGCGTCTTGCCCTGGCGGTCGACGAGCTGGCCGATGATGGCGCTCTTGTCGCGGTGCTCGATCACGAGCACGCGGTGGTCGATCGTGGACGAGGCCTGGTCTTCGCCGGCAACCTCGTGCACGGCCGGGTTGATCAGGAATTCCTTGACCAGCGAGGCAACGCCCTTGTCGAGGGTGGCCGAGAAGAGCAGCTTCTGGCCGCCCTTCTTGGTCTGACGCAGGATGCGCTGAACCGGCTCGAGGAAGCCCAGGTCGCACATGTAGTCGGCTTCGTCGAGGACGGTGACGACGACCTCGCTGAGGTCGAGTCGACCCTGCTCGATGAGGTCTTCGATGCGGCCGGCGGTGCCGATGATGATGTCCACGCCGCGCTGGAGGGCGCTGACCTGGCGGTACTGCGGAACGCCGCCGTAGATCTGGGTGGTGAAGAGGCCGACGCTGCGGGCGATGGGCTGGATGGTGCGGTCGATCTGCAGGGCCAGCTCACGGGTCGGGGCCAGGATGAGCGCGCGCGGCTTGCGGGCCATCTTGCGATCCTTGGCGCCGTTGTTCTCCAGCAGCTTTTCCACGAGGGGAGCGCCGAAGGCGATGGTCTTGCCGGAACCGGTCTTGCCACGGCCGAGCACGTCGCGTCCGGCGAGCACGTCCGGGATGGTCGCGGCCTGGATCGGGAACGGCGTCGCGGCACCGAGGGTGGCCAGCTCGCGCACGATGTTCTCGCCGAGGCCCAGGTCGCCGAAGGTCACGCCGACGACTTCGGCAGCCGTCGTCGCGATGGCTTCGAGGCGCTCGAGCACGACGTCGTCACCGGCGGCGAAGTGCGCCTTGGTGTCGCGGTCGGGGTAGAAGTTGCTGGAGTGGCCGCCATCGGACGCCGAGCGGGCCGAACGCGCCGGACGGTCGGAGTTCGCCCGTTCGGAACGGTCGTAGCCGCCGCGCTCGGGGCGGGCGGGACGGTCACCGTAAGACGGACGGTCGTTGTTGTACGCGGGACGGTCGGTGCGGGGAGCGCGGTCGCCGTAGGAGGGACGCTCGGTGCGGGCCGGACGGTCGTTGTTGTAGGCGGGACGGTCGGTGCGGGGAGCGCGGTCGCCGTAGGAGGGACGCTCAGTGCGGGCCGGACGGTCGTTGTTGTAGGCGGGACGGTCGGTGCGGGGAGCGCGGTCGCCGTAGGAGGGTCGGTCGTTGTTGTACGCGGGGCGATCCGTGCGCGGACGGTCGTTGTTGTACGCGGGACGGTCCGTGCGGGGACGGTCGTTGTTGTACGCGGGACGGTCCGTGCGCGGAGC
>NZ_SOGN01000046.1 GCF_004403395.1 Cryobacterium cheniae | reverse complement strand
GGTGGTCAGCGTGCGGTTGTGGTCGCGCGCATATGTCCGCAAAGCCGCGAATGCTTCGTCCATGGACAGCTCAGCGCCTTCCGATACAACGCCCTCGGCCTGCTTCCTCGCTCTCTTTGGGCCGTCTCTGCGAGATGGAGTAGCCTACTTGCACTGTCCCGTTAGGCATGTGATCTCAGAGGGAGGACGCAATGACTTGGTTTTCAAAACTCCTAACCTCGCGCCTCGACGTCCGGACGACGTGATGCACGACAGCAAGAACGATTTCGTAGTTGCTGAACCCCCGGATTTGTGTTTGCCATTTATAGACAACCTTGGCGTCACCGGTGTGTCAATCGCCGTTTTCGGTCCGAGGGGCGGTCAATCCACCATCTGCTCGAGTGATTCGATCGCCGCGCGTATCGATGAACTGCAGTTCGATCTGGGCGAAGGCCCGCAGTGGGCCACACTCAAATCCGGTGTCCCGACGCTCGTGCCGGATGTTTCTACCGGCACCCATGATTCCTGGCCGATCTTTGCAGCTTCGATCGGTTCGCTCCACGTGGGCGCGCTCTTCTCGTTCCCGTTGCTTATGGGAGCAGCCACCGTCGGCACCGTCGGGTTATACCGGCGAACTGCAGGCGCCTTGAGCCCGCAGCACCTAGAGATCGCAGTGACCCTCGCGTCGGCCTTGACGGATGTTGCCGTGCGCCACGCCATCGCGGGTGCCGACAATGAGGACGCTGGAGAGTCGATGGTGACCCCGGCGATGAGGCGCGAGGTTCATCAGGCAACCGGGATGATCCTTGTGCAACTTGATACCACTGCTACGATCGCCTATTCGCGCCTGCAGGCCCACGCTTTTGCCAGCGGTCGAACCGTTCAGGACATTGCCCGCGACGTCGTCAGCAGGCACTTGAGCTTCAGATCTCTCCCCGAATAATTTCACTACCGAGAAATGAGCAGGCCATGGCTGACTTCACACGCGAAGCGAAGCTGAATAGAGCGTTCGTTAAACTTACCGACACCCTCACGGACGATTTTGACGTCGTTGACCTTCTCCAGAGCCTCGTGGAACAATGCTCGGAAATTCTCGACACCCAGGCTGCGGGTCTCATGCTCCTCGACGGTTTGGGCGAGTTGCAGCTAGTGGCATCCACCAGTGAAGAAACAACTCTCGTAGAGGTGATGCAACTGAACGCGGGCGCCGGACCGTGTGTCGAGTGCTTTACGACCGGGAAACCGGTGACCGTCGGCGATATCGAAGGTTCCGGGGATCGGTGGCCTGCCTTCCGTCTTGAAGCGATACGACAGGGTTTCAAATCCGTGCACGCGACGCCAATGCGTCTTCGAGGCCAAGTGCTTGGGGCCTTGAACATGTTCAGCATCCACGTGGGCGAACTGGTCGCCGCCGATGTCGCTGTTGCGCAGGCCTTGGCCGACGTTGCCACCATCGGACTGCTGCAGGAGCGAGGAAGCAGAGAGAAAACTCTCGTCGCGGCGCAGTTACAGCGAGCCCTTAACTCCCGAATTCTGATCGAGCAAGCCAAGGGCGTTGTATCGGAAAGCGCTGAGCTGTCCATGGACGAAGCATTCGCGGCTTTGCGGAAATATGCGCGCGACCACAACCTCACGCTCACCACCGTGGCCACCGCAGTGATCGACCGCAGCATCGATATGGGAAGCCGCGTCGGGGCGAAAGGCTGAGCCGGCTCACACGGCTGAATCTGCATATGCGGTCGCCGCGACCGTGATCGGCTATTTCGTCCGTTGGAAGCGCGACGTCACCTGACCCGACCGCCCGCGTAGTCTCGAGGCATGGATATTGAGACTGAGTTCCGCGCCATTGTCGTCGACCGCACCGAGAGCGTCGAGGGCAAGAAGACGCAGGGCGCGGCCCTCCGCATGGTCAGTGACGACTTCCTGATGCCCGGCGACGTCACCATCGCGGTCGAGTACTCGAGCATCAACTTCAAGGACGGACTGGCCCTGATGGGCCGGCCCGGGGTCGTGCGCGCGTGGCCCATGATCGCCGGGATCGACCTGGTCGGAACGGTCGAGCAGAGCACGGACCCGCGCTGGTCTGCCGGGGACCGTGTCATCCTCAACGGGGCCGGTCTGAGCGAGACCCACCACGGCGGCCTGGCCGAGCGGGCCCGCGTCTCCGGGGATTTCCTGGTGCGCCTGCCGGAGGGCATCAGCGCGGTGCGGGCGGCGGCCGTCGGCACGGCCGGCTTCACGGCCATGCTCTCCGTGCTCGGCCTCGAACGAGGCGGGATCACGCCGGAATCAGGTGCCGTGCTCGTGACCGGCGCGGCCGGCGGCGTCGGCAGCCTCGCCGTGGCGCTGCTCGCCGCGCGCGGCTACCGGGTGCACGCGTCGACCGGCCGTGTCGACGAGCTCGGCGACTACCTGCGTGGGCTCGGCGCCGTCGAACTCGTCGACCGGGGCACCCTCAGCGAGGCCGGGAAGCCGCTGCAGGGCCAGCGCTGGGCCGGGGCCATCGATTCGGTCGGCAGCTCCACCCTCGCGAACGTGCTGGCCCAGACGAACTACGGCGGAGTGGTCACCTCGTGTGGCCTGGCCCAGGGAGCGGACCTCCCCGCCACGGTCATGCCGTTCATCCTGCGCGCCGTCAGCCTCATCGGGATCAACTCGGTCGAGGCCCCGCTCGCGCAACGCGAGGAGGCCTGGCGTCACCTCGCCACGGACCTCGACCTGACCCTGCTCGACAGCCTGACCGAGGTCATCCCGCTGGAGGCGGCCTTCGACGCCGCCGCCGGCATCCTCGCGGGCACCGTGCACGGCCGGACCGTCGTCGACGTGCGCCGCTGAGGCTCAACCGCCGAGCTTAAGCGACGCGATCAGGTTCGGGGCGTGGTTGGTGGTCAGGATCACCCGGGAGAACTCGTCGTCGATGAGGTCGATGACGACCGCCTGGCGCTTGCGCTTGATCGCCAGGAAGTCCTTGCCGCCGTGGAACTTCCAAATGCCGACGGCGACCACCAGTGGCAGGCCCATCCCGGGGGAACGGATCCCACGGATCCAGATCCACGGATCGTCCGTGATCGTCACCGAACGGATGTTTTCCCGGGGCACGACGATGTCCTCGCGCCGCAGGGCAAGGGTCTTCTCCGCGGTCGTGAGGTGGATCTCAAGCCGATCAGGGTGAACACGGAGGGAAGCCATGCGTCTAGTCTGCCTGATCCGGGACGGAATCGACGTGTGGGCACCACACAAAGGCCGGACTCCGGATGTGTCTGATCACACCGGCCTGATCACACCTGTCTGATCACACCTGTCTGATCACACCGGCGCGGTCGCCGCGGCCGCGGCCTTCGCCGCGGCCGGCAGGGCGTCGAGGATCCAGCCGACCGCGCTTTCGTCGTGGGCGTTGGAGACGAACCAGGCCTCGAACACCGACGGCGGCAAGGAAACGCCCTGGTCCAGCATGGAGTGGAAGAACGGTCCGTAGCGGAACGCCTCCTGTCGCTGCACCTGGGCGTAGTTCCGGGGCGCGGCGGCCGCGGCCTCAGCACCGAAGACGAAGCTGAACAGGTTGCCGGCCCGCTGCACGCTGTGCTCGACGCCCTCGGCCGAGAAGGCGGCGGAGACGGCCGCGGAGAGCAGCAGGGCGGTGGCGTCGATATGCGCGTACACGCTCTCGTCCAGGGCCCGCAGGGTCGCGATGCCGGCGGCGACCGCCACCGGGTTCCCGGAGAGGGTGCCGGCCTGGTAGACCGGACCGTTCGGCGCCAGGAAGTCCATCACGTCGGCGCGACCCCCGAGTGCCGCCACCGGCAGGCCCCCACCGATGACCTTGCCGTAGGTGAACAGGTCCGGCGTGTAGCCCGCCTGATCCTGGCTCGCGGTGTCCAGTCCCCAGTAGCCCGCTGGATGCACGCGGAAGCCGGTGAGGACCTCGTCGATGATCAGGAGCGCGCCATGCTCGTGCGCGAGGGCGGTCAGCGCGGCGTTGAAGCCGGCGGAGGGCGCCACGACTCCCATGTTCGCGGCCGCCGCCTCGGTGATCACGGCGGCGATCCGGCCCGGGTGTGCCTCGAAGGCGAGCCGCACGGCCTCCAGATCGTTGTAGGGCAACACGAGAGTCTGCGCGGCCGTCGCCGCCGTCACCCCGGCCGAACCGGGCAGAGCCAACGTGGCCAGCCCGGACCCGGCCTGGGCCAGCAGCCCGTCCGAGTGGCCGTGATAGTGCCCGGCGAACTTGATCAGCAGGTCACGACCGGTGAAACCGCGGGCGAGACGGATGGCCGTCATGGTGGCCTCGGTGCCCGTCGAGACCAGGCGCAGCTTCTCGACCGCGCCGACGCGCTCCTCGATCAGTTCGGCCAGAACGGTCTCGCCGGGGGTGGAGGCACCGAACGACAGGCCGAGCGCGGCGGCATCCTGCACCGCCTGCACGACCTCCGGGTGCGCGTGGCCGAGGATGGCCGGGCCCCAGGAGCTGACCAGGTCGACGTACTCGCGCCCGTCGGAATCGGTGACGTAGGCGCCCTTCGCCTTGACCAGGAACAGCGGGGTGCCGCCGACGGAGCGGAAGGCGCGCACGGGCGAGTTGACGCCGCCGGGGATGGCGCGCTGCGCGCGGGCGAAGAGATCGTCGTTGCGGGACATCATCGGGCCTGCCTTTCGTTGAGCCAGGTGGCCAGTTCGACCGCCCAGTAGGTCAGCACGGCGTCCGCGCCGGCGCGACGGATGCTGAGCACGGACTCTTCGACGGCCCGGCGGCGGTCGATCCAGCCGTGGGCGGCCGCGGCCTCGATCATCGCGTATTCACCGGAGACCTGGTATGCCCAAACCGGAATAGCACTGACGGCGGCGACCTCGGCGAGCACGTCGAGGTAGCTGCCGGCGGGTTTCACCATCACGACGTCCGCGCCCTCCTGGATGTCGAGCAGGGCCTCGCGCACGCCCTCGCGGCGGTTCGCCGGGTCGAGCTGGTAGCTGCGCCGGTCACCCTCGAGCGTCGATTCCACCGCGTCGCGGAACGGACCGTAGAAGGCCGAGGCGTACTTGGCCGAATAGGCGAGAACCGCCGTGTCGACGTAGCCGTTCAGGTCGAGCGCCCGGCGCACGGCGGCGACCTGGCCGTCCATCATCCCGCTCAGTCCGAGCAGCTGCGACCCGGAGGCCGCCTGCACGAGCGCCATCTCGCAGTAACGCTCGAGGGTGGAATCGTTGTCGACGCTGCCGTCGACGGCGAGCAGCCCGCAGTGGCCGTGGTCGGTGAATTCGTCGAGGCAGAGGTCGGTCTGCACGACCAGGGCGTCGCCGACCTCGGCGGCCAGCGCGCGGGTGGCGGCGTTGAGGATGCCGTCGGGATCGGTGGCCCCGGAGCCGACGGCGTCGCGCACGGCCGGCACCCCGAAGAGCATGACTCCGCCGATGCCTGCTTCCGCGGCCTCGGTCACCGCCCGTCGGGCGCTGTCAATGGTGTGCTGAACCACCCCGGGCATCGACTGGATCGGCAGCGGGTCGCCGTTGCCCTCCCGCACAAACATCGGGAGAACCAGTTCGGAGGGGTGCAGACGGATTTCGCTGGCCAGGCGGCGGAGCGCAGGTGTGCTGCGCAACCGTCGTGGGCGGATGACGGGGGTTATCACTCGTCAACCCTACGTCGCCCGGCCGGGCCTGCGCGAACCGTGAGTTTCGCCCCTCCGCCGGCGCGGAAAGGGGGAGTTTCTCACAGTTCGGCGAAGAGAAGCGGGGCGAGGACGTGGCGATCAGGGGTCAGCGGGACTCGGCGACGTGGACCAGAGCGAGGATCAGGGATTCGGCGCTGGGCGCATCGGCCACGACGTCGACGCGCAGGCCGATGGCCGCCGCATCCTTCGCCGTGCGCGGCCCGATGCACGCCACCACCGTTGATTCGGGGATCGGCCCGAGCTGGTCCTGCACCTGCTGCGCCACGCTTCCGGAAGTGACGAGCAGGGCCTGGACCTTGCCGGCCGCGACATCCGCGACGACGCGCTGGTCGACCGGGACGCCGATGGTGCGATACGCGACGACCGATTCGACCTCGTGGCCGATCCGGCGCAGTCCTTCGGTCAGCAGGGGCTTGGCGATTTCCGAGCGCAGGGTGAGGATGCGCAGCGGCACCTCCCCCGCCGTGGCAGCCTCCCACTCCGCGAGGAGTCCGCGGGCCGAGTTGTCTTCGGAGGGGACGATGTCGACCCGGTACCCGGCCGCGACCAGGGCAGCGGCGGTGGTCTCGCCGACCGCGGCGATGCGCGTGGCGGGTGCCACGACGGCCCGGTGGGAAGACAGGACGTCGACGGTCGTGGCACTCGTCACGGTCATCCAGTCGAAGTCGCCCGCCGCGAGGCGCGCCAGAGCCGCCTCGAGCGCGGGAGCGTCGTCGGTCGGGGCGAAGTTGATCATGGGGGCCACGATCGGCTGGGCGCCCTGGGCGCGCAGATCGGCGGCAACGTGGTCGCCCCACGGGCCGCCGCGGGGCACGAGGACACGCCAGCCGGTGAGCGGCTTGGCGAGGCCGGTTCGGGTCTTGTAGTGCGAGGTCATCACGAAGTCACCTTCATCGGGGCGAAGTCGGCAGCGCCGCCGGCGAGCAGGTCACGCGAAACACGGTCAGAGACATCTTGCGCGGCCTCGGCCAGGTGCGCAATGGAGTGGGAGTCGGGGGTCGCGGCATGGGACGCCACGACGTTGCGGGAGCCGTCCGGGCTGTACACCGTGGCGGTGAGGAACAGGAGCCCGTCGTCGATCGCGGCCATGGCGCCGATCGGCGCCGCGCAGCCGGCTTCGAGCCGGGCCAGCACCAGACGCTCGGCCAGGACGGTGGCCTGGCTGGTCGCGTGGTTGATCGCCGTGAGGGCCGCGGCAAGGGATCGGTCGAGCTTCCCGTCGCGCACCTCGAGCGCGAGCGCACCCTGACCGGGTGCGGTCGGCCAGTCGGACAGTTCCAGGTATTCGCCGTCCACCGAATCGAGCAGCGCCAGTCGGCTGAGGCCGGCGGCGGCGAGTACGACGGCGTCGAGGTCGCCCTCGGCCACCCGCCCCAGACGGGTCTCCACGTTGCCGCGGATGTCGACGACGTCCAGGTCCGGACGCAGGGACCGCAGCTGGGCCGCCCGGCGCGGTGAACCGGTGCCGACCCGCGCGCCCTGGGGCAGCGTGGTCAGGTTCAGGCCGCCGCGGGCGCACAGCACGTCGCGCGCATCCGCCCGCTTCGGCGTGGCACCGATGCGGAGGCCCGGATACGCCGCCGTCGGCAGGTCTTTGAAGGAGTGCACGACGACGTCGCAGTCGTCGGCCAGGAGCGACTCGCGCAGGGCGCTGGCGAAGACGCCCGTGCCGCCCAGGCTTGAGAGCGGCTCGCGGGAGGTGTCGCCGTGCGTCGTGATCGCGATGATCTCGACCTCGGAGCCGGACGCGGTCGAGATGCGGTTCGCGATCGCCGTGGACTGCGCCAGGGCGAGCGCGCTGCCACGGGTGCCGACGCGGATCAGGCTCACGGGGCCATCCCGGCAACAGCAGGCTTGAAGCCCAGGCGCACGTTCTCGCAGCAGCCGGGGCGGCAGACGTCGTACCAGGGTCCCAGGTCGGTCTCGTGCGGACGAGCGTCGGCCGGGGTGTCGTTCAGACGCTCCTCGACCAGATCGATCAACCCGCTCACGAAGGCCGGGTCGACGCCCGGCGTGGGCACTCGCACGGACACCAGGCCGAGTTCCCCGGCGGTCTCGGTGGCCTCGTTGTCGAGGTCCCACATGACCTCCATGTGATCGCTGACGAAACCGAGCGGCACGATGACGATGGCACGGATGCCGCGCTCCGGCAGCAGCGCGATGGCGTCATTGATGTCGGGCTCGAGCCACGGCATGCTGGGCGGCCCGCTGCGGGACTGGAAAACCAGCTGCCACGGTGTGTCCACGCCGACCATGACCTTCTGGGCGACGGCCAGGTGCTGGGCCGCATAGGCGCCGCCCTCGCCGAAGCCGCGGTCGGCCGGGCCGCTCTTGTTGGCGTCGGTCATCGGGATCGAGTGGGTGGAGAAGAGGATCTCGACCTCGGTGGCCAGGTCGATGCCGGGGACCTGCGCCTGGACATCCGCGAGCCCCTGTCGGAGGGCGGTCACGAACGGGGTGACGAAACCGGGGTGGTCGAAGAACTGGCGCACCTTGTCAATGTGCACCACGCCGTCCAGGCCGGTGGCGATGAGCGCGGCGGCGAAGTCCTCGCGGTACTGGCGGCAGCCGGAGTAGGAGCTGTAGGCGCTGGTGGCGATGGCCAGGAGCCGGGTCTGGCCGTTGTCATGGGCCTCCCTGATGGTGTCGCGCAGGTACGGCGCCCAGTTGCGGTTGCCCCAGAGCACGGGCAGGTCGATGCCTCGACGCTCGAGCTCAGCCTGGAGCGCGGCGCGGAGCACCCGGTTCTGGTCGTTGATCGGGCTGATCCCGCCGAAGTGGCGGTAGTGCTTGGCGACCTCTTCGAGGCGCTCTTCGGGGATGCCGCGTCCGCCGGTGACGTTGCGCAGGAAGGGGATCACATCGTCCTGGCCCTCGGGGCCGCCGAAGCCGGCGAGCAGGATGGCGTCGTAGGTAGTCATTACTGCAGAACCTCCACCAGTTCGGCCGTCGAGATGCGGCGGCCGGTGTAAAACGGGACCTCTTCGCGCACGTGGCGGCGGGCCTCGGTGTTGCGCAGTTCGCGCATCAGGTCGACGAGCTCGGTGAGCTCGTCGCTTTCGATCGGCAGCAGCCACTCGTAGTCGCCGAGGGCGAACGAGGAGACGGTGTTGGCGATGGCGCCGCGGAAGGCCGCGCCCTTGCGGCCGTGGTCGGCGAGCATGGCGCTGCGCTCGGCCTCCGGCAGCAGGTACCACTCGTAGCTGCGCACGAACGGGTAGACAGTGAGCCAGGCCTTCGGCTCGACCCCGCGCAGGAACCCGGGCACATGGCTCTTGTTGAACTCGGCGTCGCGGTGCACGCCCATGGCGTTCCAGGTCGGCAGGAGGCTCTTGAGCAGGGCGCTGCGGCGCAGCTGGCGGTGGGCCCACTGCAAGCTTTCGGCGTCCGGCGCGTGGGTCCAGATCATCACGTCAGCGTCGGCGCGAAGGCCGGACACGTCGTAGAACCCGCGCACGGTCACACCCTCGGCCTCAACCAGTTCGATGACGTCGTCGAGCTCGCGCACGGCCCGGGGGACATCGTGGCCGTCCAGGTCATCCGGATTGCTCGGATCCTTGCGCAGCACCGCGAAGAGAGTGAAGCCCTGCGGCGATGCGCTGGGCGCGTCGGTCGTTCCGTGGGTCTCGGCAGAGGTGGTGGACTGAGTTGGGTGTACTGCCTCTCCGGCAGCCGGGTGAGTCATAACTACTAGTCTCTACTTCTTTGCGGCGAGAGCCAAAACTGCCCGGCCGTCGACCGGCCGGCCGGGGTCTCAGCGGCGCTGCACGGCCTTCACGCCGAGCCAGACGGCGCCCACCGCGGCCGAGACCGCGCCCAGGACGATGCCGGCCAACACACGGGGGTTCTTCTCGCCGAGGTCCCGAAGACGCACCTTGAGCAGGCGCGAGCGCACGCGCATCTGCCTCGGCACGTTGAGTTTGTACTCGATCGCGTCGAGCGTCTGCGCGAGTTCCACGCGGGCCCGGGTTGCCTCGTCGCGCAACTCGGTCTTGGAGCGAGGAACGGCCTTCACGACGTCGACCGTCCCGCTCGCGGCCTCATCCGTCGACTGCACGACGATCGTTTTCGCGGTGGACTTGTTCACTTCAGTGCTCATACTTGCCAACTCCCTTGAGGGCGTCGACGTCGCGACGGATGCTCACCGTCACGCCGTCCGGATCCGATGACGTTCCGACTTTCACCCGGCTTTTGCCGATCAGTGCCAACAGGAGCGCGAGCAGCAGCAGGGCGACGCCCACGAGCAGGGCCGCGAGCCAAAGCGGCAGCACGAGGGCGAGTGCGATGATTGCGGTCGCGACCAGCACCATGCTGGCGAAGAATGCGAACGCGGCCGCCACCACGAACAGCCCGATGCCCAGTCCGACGTTTTTGGCCTTACCGGCGAACTCCGCCTTGGCCGCGTCGAGTTCGGCCTTGACCAAAGCGACGATCTGACCGGGCAGCTCACCGAGAAGGTCGAACGTCGATTTCCGGCTTTTCGGGTTGAATTCGCTGTAGCTCACAGAATCCCCTTCGTTCGGGTTGTCGCGGCGATTAATTCGTGGTGGTGTCGTCGGTGGCCGACGCCGTCGTGGTCGGTGCTGTCGTGGTCGGTGCTGTCGTGGTCGGTGCTGTGGTGGTCGGCGTCGGCACGGTGTAGCTGGTCCCGGGCTTCCGGGCCGTCTTGGACTGCACGGCCGAGACGAGTTTCTTGCCGGTCTCGATGAGCGCAGCCGGCACATCCCCCACGCGCTCGAGCGCGAAGTCGCGTGCCTCGTTCACTCGGCGCTGCACGGGTGGCGCGTTCCACAGGTTGTCCGCGGCGGCCACGATCTGGTCGTAGCGTTTGCGCCCGGCGCGAGCGCCCAGGACATACCCGACAAATCCGCCCGTGATGAACAGAAGCTTTCCCCGCATTGTGACTCCATTCCTCAAGGTGCACGTGACTCTCACAGTATCCCCCATCCGGGATGGAGGCAGGTGAGCGCGGCCGATGAGCGTTCGATCAGATGCCGAGGGCCTCGTGCCGGGTGCGGATGGCGGCGGCGACGGCATCCGGGATCACGGAGGCCAGGCCGGTGCCGGCGAGCCACGCGCCCGTGAGCTCGAGCCCCGGGGTGGCGGCCACGACCTCGCGCACCAGGCTCACCCGCTCGGGCGCGCCGACGGTCGCCGGCGACAGGGCATCGCCCCAGACCGTGCGGGCGAAACCGCGTACGGCGGTCGCGTCGAGGTCGACGCCCAGGATGGTGCGGGCATCCGCCAGAGACAGGGCGAGGAGTTCGTCATCGTTCAGTCCGGCGGTGGGGTTGTCCCGGCCGGCACGACCATAGGACAGACGGATGACGTGCCGGCCGGGTCCGGCGGCCTCGGCCAGCCACGCCCACTTCGCGGTCACGTGGGTGAGCGCCTTGGCGGTGACCCCGGGGGTCGCGGCCGCGACCAGCACGCCGGTGCCGCGCGGGTGGGCATCGAGTTCCGGGGCGTCGATGACGATCGTGGCCAGTTCGATCGCCGTCGGCTGAGGCCAGTCGAGCTCGGCGAGTGCCGCATGGGCCGGACTCAGGCCGGCCACCAGGCCGAGCGCCTGCGCCCCCGGGGTCGCGATGATCACGAACCGGGCGTCGAGGGCGGCCTCGGTCGTCGGGGCGTCCGGCGTGCGGGTGACCGTCCAGGCGGGTGCGTCGTCGGTGCCGGAGCGCTGCAGCGCGGTGACTGGGGCATCCGTCACGATCTGGGCCCCGAAGTGGTCGAGGTCGGCGACCAGAGCGTCCACGAGCCGGGACATGCCGCCGCGGAGCCCGGCCACGTTCGAGCCTGCCGGGGCGCCGGAGCGCAGCGACAGCACGGCTCCGGAGAGGGAGCCGGTGACCGTGAGGGCGGAGTTGAGGCCCGGGGCCACAACGTCTATCTCGAGGTCGTCGGCCGAGGCCGAGTAGACCCCGGCGGTCACGGGTTCGACGAGGCGTTCGAGCACGCGGCGTCCCATGCGCCTGCGCACGAGCTCACCCAGGCTGTGTTCCCGACCGATCGTCAACACCGGCATCAACCGGTCGGCGTAGGCGCGCCAGGCGCCGCTCCAGCCGATCACGCGGCGCACGTCGTCGGCGAGCGGAGAACCGGGGATGCCGAGCACGCCGGCCTTGGGCAGCGGAACGCTGACCGACCCGTTCGGTACGCGGTCGTCGGGAAGCTGTAGCCACGCTCCGGCGGGGTTCGGCGCGACGACCGCGTCCGACAGGCCGAGGTCGGCAATGAACTCGGCCACCGCACCCCGCCGAACGGCGAAGCTCTCGGCTCCGCTGTCGAGGGTGAGGCCGGCCACCTCGTGGCTGCCGAGCGCGCCGCCCGGCACGCCGGTGGCCTCGAGCACGGTCACGCTGAGTCCGACCCGGGCGCAGGCGCGGGCGGCGATCAGGCCGGCGACCCCTCCGCCGATGACGATGACGTCTTTCATTCGCTTCCCCTGAGCCAGCGTGCGATCGTCAGGATGCGGGCGGCGCGATGACCGGGGCTTCCGGGACGCCGTCGGTCCCGGCGGCGCCGTCGGTGGAGACCGCGGTGACCTCGTGCACGAAGGCCACCAGGCGGGTGAGCACGTTCGGGTCGGTCATCGGCGGAACGCCGTGGCCCAGGTTCAGCACGTGGGAGGGCGCCGTGCGCCCGCGCTCGAGAACGTCGAGCACATGGGCTTCGAGCACCGGCCACGGTGCGGCGAGCAGTGCCGGGTCGACGTTGCCCTGCACCGGGACCAGCCCACCGAGTCGCCGATTGGCTTCGTCGAGGGGCACCCGGTAGTCGACTCCGACGACGTCGGCACCCACGGAGTGCATCTCCTTGAGCAGCTCGCCCGTGCCCACCCCGAAGTGCACGACGGGCACGTTGCGGCGAACGGATGCGTCATCGGAGGCATCCGTACCCGCGGCACCCTCGTCATAGGTGAGGTCGAGCACGTGGGCGATCGCCGCGGTGGAGGCAGGAGCGACGAAGCGCGTGTAGTCGGCCAGCGAGAGAGCGCCGGCCCAGGAATCGAACAGCTGGGCGGCGCTGGCGCCGGCCAGAACCTGCGCGCGCAGGAAGCGTCCGGTGACCTCGGCCGTCCAGGCCATCAGTACGGCCCAGGCGTCGGGATCCGAGTGCATGAGTGTGCGGGCGTGGATGTGGTCCTTCGACGGGCCGCCCTCCACGAGGTACGCCGCCAGCGTGAACGGGGCGCCGGCGAATCCGATCAGCGGTGTCGAGCCGAGCTCGGCGACGGTGCGCGCGACCGCCGCGGTGATCGGGGCGAGGCTCTCATCGAGCACGGCCGGGTCGAGAGCAGTGAGCTGCGCGACATCCTTCGCCGTGCGCACGGCCGTGCCGAGGACCGGGCCGGTGCCGGCCACGATCTCGACGTCGACGCCGACGAGCTTGAGCGGGATGACGATGTCACTGAAGAGGATGCCGGCGTCGACGTTGTGCCGGCGCACCGGCTGCAGCGTGATTTCACTCGCCATCTCCGGGTCGAGGCAGGCGTCGAGCATGCGCGTGCCGACCCGCAGGGACCGGTACTCGGGCAGGGAACGCCCGGCCTGGCGCATGAACCAGACGGGGGTGACGTCGGGTCGGGTGCCCTGGTAGGCGCGGATGAGGCGGGAATCGGCGGTGAGTCCGGTTGCGAGGGGGTGTTGCGCGTCGAGGTTCATTACTTTGATTCTGTCAAACTTCCGACATTCGGGCGATTCGGGCTCTCAGCCGGAGGTCTTAGACTCGGTGAGTGTTGATCTGTCTGTCCGCCAGCCATAAGAACTCCAGCTTCGACGTGCTGGAGAAATTGTCTGTCGGCGCGAACGACACGGCCGGCGGAATTCTGGAGCGGCACCCGACCCTGGTCGGCGCCGTGGTGGTGGCCACCTGCAACCGGTTCGAGGCCTACCTCGACCTCGACGAGCCACTGGGCTCGTCCCCTCTCATGGCGGTGCACGCCGCCATCGACGGCGTCAGCGCGAGCACCGGCGTGGCCGTCGACGTTCTGCGGGCCACCCTGGACCTGGTGCACGGCAGCAGCGTCGCCGAGCATCTCTTCGCCGTGACGAGCGGCCTCGAATCGGTCGTCGTCGGCGAGGGCGAAATCGCCGGCCAGGTTCGCCGCTCGCTCGAGCAGGCCCGGCTCTCCCGCACCACCAGCCCCGAGCTCGAGCGCCTCTTCCAACGTGCCTCGCAGACCTCGCGGGGCGTGAAGAATCGCACCGGTATCGGCGCCGCGGGGCGGTCGCTGGTGCGCCTGGCCCTCGAGCTGGCTGAAAGCCGCATCACCGACTGGGCCCAGATCCGCGTGCTCCTGATCGGCACCGGCCGCTACGCGGGGGCTTCCCTCGCCGCCCTGCGGGACCTCGGCGCGGAGGACGTGCGGGTGTACTCCCCCTCGGGTCGCGCTCACAAGTTCGCCACCTCGCACCAGATCACGGCCGTCGCCGAGTCCGGCTTCGCCATCGAAGCCGCCGAAGCGGACCTGATCCTCACCTGCACGACCGCCGACACCCACGTGATCGACGCGGCACTGCTCCGATCGGGCCGCGCTCTCTCCCTGCAGCTCCCGGCCGCCGAAGCGCGCACGCTCCCCTCGTGCCCGATAACGGATGCCGCGACCGAGATCCCCCGCCGGCTCATCATCGACCTGGGTCTGCCCCGCAACGTCGACCCGGACGTCACGGACCTGGCCGGCGTCGAACTGCTCGACCTCGAGACCATCCGCATCCACGCGCCGCTCGAGGAGCTCAACGCCACCAGCGACGCCAGACTGCTCGTGGGCCGCGCCGCCCGCAAGTTCTCCGCGGTCGCCGAGGAGCAGAGCCTCGCCCCGGCGGTCGTGGCCCTGCGCAGCTACATCTTCGACATCCTCGACGGGGAGATCGAGCGGGCACGCAACCGAGGCGACAACAGCGAACAGACCGAGGCGGCCCTGCGCCACCTGGCCGGCGTACTGCTCCACACCCCGATGGTGCGCTCCCGGGAGTTGGCCCGGGAGGGCGAGCAGGCCGCGTTCCTGACCGGACTCGATGCCCTGTTCGATATTCAGGTCGAGCTTCCCGCTGCCGGTTCAGCGGCCACGATCGCCGAGATCGGTCCCGCGGCATCCTGACCGGGCCCCAAGCCATCCTGCCGGGCGCGCACCCGGACGCGGCCTCCTGCGGGCACCGCGGATTTCTGACCGGGCGCGCACCCGAACACGGCCCAGTCGTGAGTAACCGATGAGAGCCGTCTGATTCGACGACCTCGGTGCCGCACCTGAGCCAGCGCGGTGGCATCTTCGCAGTACCGCCCACTCCGCCGACTTGCGGACAAAACATCCTCGTCCGCGCGACGAGGGTGTTTTGTCCGCAAGTCGGCGAAACCGTTCGTGCGTCGTGGCTGACGTGGGACGGGGAACGGCAGCGCCTGTGGACAACCAGGGGCGGGGAACCGTCAGATAGGCCACCCTCGACGCATGACATCACGAATTCCGCTGCCCGAGGGCCTCGGGGATCAACCGTTTCTTGTCGTCGAGGCTCGGGATGGCGAAATCGGGCGATCGCGACTCAACGGCGGCGACTTGTGGGCGCCGTTTTGGGGCATCCGTGCGCCCGTGGATGCGGAGAGGAGTGTCGAGAACCTCTGCCGCGCGGCGTCGCTGCGGATGCCCCCGGACGCCTTTTTCACGCACGGCACCGCGGCCCAAATCCTGAGACTGCCGCTGCCCTACCGCCTCCAGTCGACGCGGCCTCTCCACGTCGGGTACCCCGCTCCGATGCGCGCGATGGATGCCCGGTACATCGTGGGCCACAGCGTGCGAATGGGTGCCGGCGAACTCAGAGTCGCGAATGGCCTGAACGTCACCGGCCCCACGCGGACGTGGCTCGACCTGGCAGCGAAGTTGTCACTGCTCGAGCTCGTGGCACTGGGTGACCATCTCGTGCGGTGGGAGCATCCGCTCACGACCATCGCCGAACTCAAGGCTGCCATGGAACGGCACCCCGGCCGGCGCGGACTCAAGACGGCGCGCCTGGCCCTGCCGCTGCTGCGCACGCGTGCGGAGTCCCCCCGCGAGTCGATCCTGCGGGTCATTATCGTGCTCGCCGGGTTGCCGGAGCCAGAGTGCAACTACGAAATCTTCGACTCGCACGGGCGCTTCCTCGCCCGGGCAGACCTGGCTTACCCGCATTACAAGCTGATGCTCGAATACCAGGGCGATTATCACCGCACGGACCGGGCGCAGTGGCGGAAGGACATCCGCCGAGTGGGCAGCGTCGAAGACGTCGGCTGGCAGATGCTTCAGTTCACTGATGACGACCTGCAGCGACCGACGGAGCTGACGATGCGCGTCGAGCGACGGCTTCGGGCCCGGGGATGGACCGGAGCGCGCGAGTCCCCGCCTTGAGTTGCGGACAAAACACCGTCGATCGCGCGATGAGGGTGTTTTGTCCGCAACTCGCGGAGGGTCGCTAGGCGCCGCGGAGCCGCTCGGCCAGGTAGGCGTCAAGCTTGTCGAGCGGCACGCGTTCCTGCGCCATGGTGTCGCGATCGCGCACGGTGACGGCCTGGTCCTCGAGCGAGTCGAAGTCGACCGTGACGCAGTACGGGGTGCCGATTTCGTCCTGGCGGCGATAGCGGCGGCCGATGGCGCCGGCGTCGTCGAAGTCCACGTTCCAGGACTCGCGCAGCCGCGCCGCGAGGGACTTCGCCATCGGCGAGAGCGCCTCGTTACGGGACAAAGGCAGCACGGCGACCTTGATCGGCGCCAGGCGCGGGTCGAGCTTCAGCACGGTGCGCTTGTCGACGCCGCCCTTCGCGTTGGGCACTTCCTCCTCGTGGTAGGCGTCCACCAGAAACGCCATCAGCGAGCGGGTCAGTCCGGCCGCGGGCTCGATCACGTACGGAACCCAGCGCTCGTTCTTCGTCTGGTCGAAGTAGGAGAGATCCTTGCCGGATGCCTCCGCGTGCGTCTTGAGGTCGAAGTCCGTGCGGTTGGCGACACCCTCGAGCTCGCCGAATTCGCTGCCGCTGAAACCGAAGCGGTACTCGATGTCGACGGTGCGCTTGGAGTAGTGCGAGAGCTTCTCGGCCGGGTGTTCGAACAGGCGCAGGTTGTCGAGATTGATGCCGAGGCCGGTGTACCAGGCCATCCGCTGGTCGATCCAGTACTGGTGCCACGTCTCATCCGTGCCCGGCTCGACGAAGAATTCCATCTCCATCTGCTCGAACTCCCGGGTGCGGAAGATGAAGTTTCCCGGTGTGATCTCGTTCCGGAAGCTCTTGCCGATCTGCCCGATGCCGAACGGCGGCTTCATCCGGGCCGCCTGCAGCACGTTGGCGAAGTTCACGAAGATGCCCTGCGCGGTCTCGGGGCGCAGGTAGTGCATGCCGGCCTCGTCGTCGACCGGACCGAGGTAGGTCTTGAGCAGGCCGGAGAAGGCGCGCGGTTCGGTCCAGATGTGGCGGTTGCCGCAGTTCGGGCAGGGGATGCCGTCGATGCCGCCTTCGGGCGGGCGGCCCTTCTTCTCCTCGAATTCCTCCTCGAGGTGGTCGGCGCGGAAGCGCTTGTGGCAGCTCGTGCACTCGACCAGAGGGTCGCTGAAGACCTCGACGTGACCGGATGCCTCCCACACCTTGCGGGGAAGGATCACCGAAGAGTCGAGGCCCACCACGTCGTCGCGGCTGGTGACCATGAAGCGCCACCACTGCTTCTTGATGTTCTCCTTGAGCTCCACACCCAACGGCCCGTAGTCCCAGGCGGACCGGGATCCACCGTAAATTTCACCGGCCTGGAACACGAACCCGCGGTGGCGGGCAAGGGCGATGACGGAATCGAGGCGGGAGAGGGCGGCCACGGGTCTCCAATGGTCGAGAGGCGGAAGAGCTGGAAGCACAGAGAACAGACCGAAGCCGAACGGCGCTCTACCTATTTTAGGCATCCGTCCGGAAACTGCCGCCAGGCTGTTAGCCTTGCTAAGGATTTCCGCAGTCGTTGCGGGCACCTCAAGGGAGAGATCATGGGCACCAAGCCCCGCACGCCACACGATGCACCGAAGCGGGGCGAGGAACTGGATCGGGATCCCCTCCTGCTTCCCGTTGCACTCGACCAGACCACGCACGACGCCGAAGAGGCCCACTGGACCCCGCTGAAGATCGGGATCTGGGGCGGCATCTCGCTGCTCGGCGGTCTGAGCTGGGTGATGCTCGCCGTGGTTCGCGGCGAGACCGTCAATGCCATCTGGTTCGTGTTCGCCGCCGTCTGCACGTACCTGATCGGTTATCGCTTCTACTCCAATTACATTCAGAAGCACCTGCTGCACCCCGATGACCGGCGCGCGACGCCGGCCGAGTACAAGGCCGACGGCAAGGACTACGCGGCCACCGACCGCCGAGTTCTCTTCGGTCACCACTTCGCCGCGATCGCCGGCGCCGGTCCGCTCGTCGGCCCCGTGCTGGCCGCCCAGATGGGCTACCTGCCCGGAACGATCTGGATCATCGTCGGCGTCGTGTTCGCCGGCGCGGTGCAGGACTACATGGTGCTGTTCTTCTCGATGCGCCGCGGCGGGCGCTCACTGGGCCAGATGGCCAGGGACGAGCTCGGCAAGGTGGGCGGCACCGCCGCACTCTTCGCGACCCTGGCGATCATGGTCATCATCGTGGCCATCCTCGCCCTCGTCGTCGTCAACGCCCTCGCCGACAGCCCCTGGGGTGTCTTCTCGGTCTCGATGACCATCCCGATCGCCCTGTTCATGGGCGTCTACCTGCGCTTCTTCCGCCCGGGCCAGGTCACCGAGATCTCGATCATCGGCTTCATCCTGCTGCTGGCCGCCATCATCGGCGGCGGCATGATCGCGGACACCGAGTGGGGCTCGACCTTCTTCGCCGTCGAACCGCTGCCGCTCGCGATCGGCATCATCGTCTACGGTTTCGTGGCCGCCATCCTCCCGGTCTGGCTGCTGCTGGCCCCCCGGGACTACCTGTCCACCTTCATGAAGATCGGCACGATCGGGATGCTGGCACTCGCCATCATCATCGTCCGTCCCGAGATCTCGGCCCCGGCCACCAGCGAGTTCGTGAACGGCGGCGGCCCGGTGGTGAGCGGCACGCTCTTCCCGTTCCTCTTCGTCACCATCGCCTGCGGCGCCCTCTCCGGCTTCCACGCCCTGATCGCCTCCGGCACGACGCCGAAGCTGATCGAGAAGGAACGCCAGACCCGGTTCATCGGCTACGGCGGCATGCTGATGGAATCGTTCGTCGCCATCATGGCTCTCGTCGCGGCGCTGTCGATCGACCGCGGCATCTACTTCGCCATGAACTCCTCGCCGGCCCTGACCGGCGGCACCGTCGAGGGTGCTGTCACCTTCGTGAACAGCCTCGGCCTGACCGGAGTCAACCTGACCCCCGAGATGCTCACCGAGACCGCCAAGAACGTGGGTGAGGAGACCATCGTGTCCCGCACCGGCGGTGCCCCGACCCTGTCGGTCGGTCTCGCCAACATCATGCAGCAGGTTGCGGGCGGCTCAGGCATGATGGCGTTCTGGTACCACTTCGCCATCATGTTCGAGGCGCTGTTCATCCTCACCGCCGTCGATGCCGGCACCCGGGTGGCCCGGTTCATGCTGCAGGACAGCCTCGGCAACTTCTTCCCGAAGTTCAAGAACACCTCCTGGCGCCTGGGCGCCTGGGTCACGACCGGCATCATGGTCGCCGCCTGGGGTGCCGTGCTCGTGATGGGCGTCACCGACCCGCTCGGCGGCATCAACACCCTGTTCCCGCTCTTCGGGATCGCAAACCAGCTGCTGGCGGCCATCGCCCTGGCCGTCTGCCTGGCGATCGTGGCCAAGCGCGGGTTGTTCAAATACATCTGGGTCGTGGCCCTTCCGCTGACCTTCGCCGCCGTCGTGACCATTTTCGCGTCGTTCCTGAAGATCTTCTCGACCGTTCCCGCTGTCGGCTACTTCGCCCAGAACAGGGCGTTCTCCAAGGCCCTCGACGAGGGGCTCACCAGCTTCGGCACCGCGAAGACCGTCGAGGCGATGGAAGCCGTCGTGCGCAACACGATGGTGCAGGGCATCCTCTCGATCCTGTTCGTCGTGCTGGCCATCGTCGTGATGGTCACCGCCGTGCAGGCGACCGTGAGGTCGTACAAGTCCCGCGACTTCGGCACCAACGAGGACCGCGCGGTGCCGTCGCAGATATTCGCCCCGTCCGGTTTCGTCGCCACCCCGGAGGAGAAGAAGCTGGCAACCCGCTGGGACGCCCAGATCGCCCAGGCCAAACTGGACAAGGCAGGGAAGACGACCCGCCGATGAGTCTGCTCGCCAGTCTCCGCCAGGGCGCGAAGGGCTTCGCCTGGTTCATGAGGGGGGTCATGGGCGAAGACGCCTACGACAAGTACAAGGCCCACCATGAGGCTCTGCGCGAGGCCCACGACGAATCGGTTCATGACCCGGATGCCGCCGCCTGCGACAGACAGGTCATGATGACGGAACGCGAATTCTGGCGCGACCAGACCGACCGCCAGGACATCAACCCCCAGGGCCGGTGCTGCTGACCGTTTGGTCGGCCGCACCAGCCAGCAGCGCTGCCCCCACGACTCGTCGTGGGGGCAGCGCTGCTCAACCAGTCAGTGCCCAACCGGTCAGTGCACGTACTCCAGCAAGTCGAGGCCGACCGCCCGCATCCCGTCGAGCACCGCAAGCCGGGACGACAGTCGGGTGTCGGCGAAGGACATCGAGACCATGTAGGTGACGCCGGCGCGCGGGCCGCGCAGAATGCCGATCTCACTGCGAACGCCGGCATCCGTTCCGGTCTGGTTGACCAGCAGGAGGCCGTGATCGCCGGATCGGTGGGCGAGAGGGTCGAGCCCGAACGCGCCGGCGACCATGGACAGGTCGGCGCCCAGGGACAGCCAGCCGATCACGCGTTCGCTCGCCTCCGCGTCGACCACTTCGCCGCGGGCGAGCGCCGTGAACAGCCAGGTGAGCTCCTTGGCGCTGCCAACCGAGAGCTGCGGCGCGTTATCGGGCCCGCGCCGATCGCGCACGAGGTCGAGCAGAGCGGTGCGACTGAGACCGAGCTGCTCGGCACGGGCCCTCACGGCATCGAGCCCGACCGCGCGGAGCAGCACGTTCGTGGCCAGATTGTCGTTCGTGGCACCGATCAGGGCAGCGAGGTCGGCGACCGGCAGTGACGGTGCCTGCAGGTGCTGCCAGAGGCCGGACCCGGCGACCGAATCGCCCACGGTGCGATCAAGGATCGTGTACGCGCCGAACTCGGCGTCGCGGAGTCGGGCGGCGACCTCGATCAGCAGGAGCACCGTGCCGATGCCGGCGGTGGGCATGACGACGTGGTCGTCCACGGAGAACAGCACCCGGCCGGTCACCAGATCGGTGGCACGGGCCGACACCTGCACGCCATCGACCGCGAGGTCGCCGAGCGCCTGGAACCCGCGGCCGAAGTTGACCGTCGCGTCATCGCCGCTGTGCTGTCCGCGGGGCGCCGAGGAGTGGCGAGACCGGCGCTCGGATTCCTGGGATGGCATGGCCACAGTGGTCAGGTCCTTCCGTAGATTCGGGCTGTTGGACCCCGGCCGCACGAGTTCACGGCCGCAAGAGTTCACGATCGCGCTGAGGTCACCAGATCGTAACGCGCTTCTCCGGCTCCAGCCAGAGATCGTCGTCCGGGGTGATGCCGAACGCCGTGTAGAACTCGTCGATGTTGCGCACGATCTGGTTGCAGCGGAATTCGTTGGGCGAGTGCGGGTCGATCGAGAGCAGGCGGATGGCCTCCTCGTCGCGCATCTTGAGCTGCCAGGCCTGAGCCCAGGAGAGGAAGAAGCGCTGGGCGCCGGTGAATCCGTCGATCACGGGCGGCTCCTGGCCGTCCAGCGAGATCAGGTAGGCCTTCCAGGCGATGGAGAGGCCGCCGAGGTCGCCGATGTTCTCGCCGATCGTGAGCGCGCCATTGACGTGGTGGTCGGGAACCTGCTGCGGCGCGAGCGCGTTGAACTGCTCGATCAGGGAGCCGGTGCGCTCTTCGAAGGCCGTGCGGTCTTCTTCGGTCCACCAGTCGGTGAGCAGCCCGGTGCCGTCGTACTTCGAGCCCTGGTCATCGAAGCCGTGGCCGATCTCGTGGCCGATGACGGCGCCGATCGCGCCGTAGTTGGCGGCCGAATCGCGGGCGTCGTCGAAGAACGGCGGCTGCAGGATCGCGGCCGGAAAGACGATCTCGTTGAAGCCCGGGTTGTAGTACGCGTTGATCGTCTGCGGGGTCATGAACCACTCGTCGCGGTCGAGCGGGTTGCCGATCTTGCCCAGTTCCCGCTGGAACTCGAACTCGCTGGTTGCCCGCACGTTTTTGATCAGGTCGGCGGGGTCGACCGCGAGGGTCGAGTAGTCCCGCCACTTGACGGGGTAGCCGATCTTGGGGGTGAACCTGTCCAGCTTCTCCAGCGCCCGGGCCCGCGTCTCCTCGGTCATCCAGTCGAGGTCGGTGATGCTCCGGCGGTAGGCCTCGACCAGGTTGTTCACGAGCACATCCATGCTCGCCTTGGCGCTGGGCTTGAATTGACGCTCCACGTAGATCCGGCCGACGGCCTCGCCGAGGGCCCCCTCCACGAGCGAGACGCCGCGCTTCCAGCGCTCGCGCAACTGGGGCGTGCCGGTGAGCGTGCGGCCGTAGAAGTCGAAGCTGGACTCGACGAAATCGCTCGACAGGAACGCAGCGCTGGAACGGATGATCTGCCACCGCAGCCAGTCCTTCCAGCCCTCGAGCTGGTCCTCGGTGAGCATCTCCGCCAGCCCGGTCACGAAGCTGGGCTGGCGTACGACGACCTCGTCGAGCGCGCCGGCCGGGCCGTCGAGCCCCTCGAGCCAGAGGTGCAGGTCGGCGCCGGCGGCCAGCGCGGTGACCTGGCCCCAGGTCTTGAGGTTGTAGGTCTTCTCACTGTCGCGCGAGCGAACCTTGTCCCAGTGGTGGGTGGCGAGCTCGGTTTCGAGCAGGAAGACGCGCTCGGCTCGGCCGGCGGGATCGTCGATACCGGCGAGGACGAGCATCCGGGTCAGGAACACCTGGTAGGCCTCCCGGATCGCGGCGAACTTCTCGTCGCGGTAGTAGGACTCGTCCGGAAGGCCGAGCCCGCCCTGCTCGACGAAGACGAGGTAGCGCTCCGGGTCGCCCGGGTCGTTGTCGACGAAGAGGCCGAAGGCTCCGGACACGCCCGCGCGCTCAAGGCGACCGAGGGTGCCGAGCAGCTCGGGAAGAGAGCGGACGGCGTCGACAGTGGCCAGGTCGGCCGCTAGCGGGCTCGCTCCGAGCTCTTCGACGCGGGCCTCGTCCATGAAGCTTGCGTACAGGTCGCCGAATTTGCGCTCCTCGGTGCCGGGGTCTGCGGTCTGGGCCTCGAGGATGATTTCCCGCACGGCCTTCTCCGACTCCTCGGCGAGCAGGTAGAAGGAGCCCCAGCGGGCCTTGTCGGCCGGGATCTCACTGCGGGCGATCCACTTGCCGTTCACGTGCCGGAAGAGGTCATCCTGCGGACGCACCCCCAGATCGAGTTCGTCGCGGTCGATTCCGGATGCGGTCCCCTGGTCAGTCATACCTCCACCCTATTCGCACTTGACTGTGGTCGAGCTGGTCGAGACCCGGGGGTCTAGCTTGTCGGCACTACAGCGCCAGGTCGCGGCGACGGATGCCCACACCGGCCGCTACAGCGCCGGCCAGGGCGAGGCCCAGCATCCACCAGGCCCCGCTCGAATCGACGTCGGCGGCGCCGATCGTCGGCGTGTGGGTGAACGGAGACAGGTTGAGCAGCCAGTCGGGCAGGCCGAACAGCTCGCCGAACTCGCCAATGAACGCCGAGACGAACAGCACGCCCCAGCTCAGGCCGGTGCTGAGCCGCGGCACGAAGGCGACGAGCAGCGCGGCGATCGCCAAGACGAGCAGCGCGGCCGGCGCCTGGGCTACGCCGGAGGCCGCGGCGCTGGCCACCCGGGCGGTCGTGTCTGCGGTGCCGGCGACCTCGGATGAGGAGGCGAGCCCGGCCGCGGCTCCCCCGGCGGCCCCCAGCAGCACCAGTGCGATGGAGACGGTGCCGACGAGGAGGTAGTCGAAGATCCACCGGCCGCGGCGAAGGGGCAGGGCGAGCAGGAGCTCGGCCGAACCGTTGGCCTCCTCCTGGCGAAGACGGATCATCGCCTGGGTTGCCGCCGCCGCGGCGATCACCCCCACCAGGCCGAAGATGGTGTCCGTGAACAGGTCGATGATCGACGCCCGCCCGCCCGCCATCCGAGCCAGCGCCTCGCCGACCTGGGCACTCGACTGGACCAGTTCGACCACGGTTTCGCCCAGGGTTCCGGCGAGCACGCCGAACACCAGGCCGGCGAGGGCCCAGCCGATCATCGGCGCGCGCTGCAACCGCCAGGCCAGGCCGAGCGAACCTGAAAGTGTGCGCGGGGCGTGCTGGGGACCGGGCCGCTCGCCGATCAGGCTGGTGCCGAGGTCGCGCCTCGACTGCAGCAGCACGACCACAGCGAAGAGCACGGCCGCGAGGGCCAGGTCCAGCGCGAGCGGTGCCGGACGATTCGTGGTGAACGCCTCCGTCTGCTGTCCCCAGCCGATGGGCGAGAGCCAGCTCGGCCAGGCGCTGGACATGCTCAGCCCGTCGGCGGATGCGGTGCCGCCCGCATCGCCGAAGGCCCGCAGGGTATAGGCGAGACCGATGAGTGCAGCCCCGAGTCCGTTCGCGCCCCGGGAGGTGTGCATCACCTGGCCGGCCAGGAGCCCCACCCCGAGGAAGGCGATCCCGGTACCGGCGACGGCGCCTCCGGTGGTGGTCGAGCCCGCACCGTCCAGGCCGCCGGCGAGGAGGCCCAGCGCGACGGCCAGGCCTGCGGCCAGGGCCGCGACGATCCCGTGCAGGGCCGTTGCCAGCAGCGGAATCAGCCGGCCGGCCGGCGTCGCGGCGATCAGCTCGAAGCGGCCCGATTCCTCCTCGGCGCGGGTATGGCGCACGGCGAGGAACGTGCTCATGAAGGCCACGAGCGTGGCGAGGAACGCGAAAATGAGAAAGAAGGCGACCGCGTCGACGTCCGCTCCCTGCGGCTCCCCGCGGAAGATGAGGATGGTCGGTGAGCCGACCGCAATGCGCATCAGCGCCTGGCGTTCGATGCTCGTTCCGAAGCTCGAGTCGACCGCGAAGACGACGAGGGCGGCGAGCCCGAAGAACACGGCAATCCAGATGGGCAGCTGCACCCGGTCGCGGTGGATGCGCAGCCGCAGCAAGGGCCAGAGGGCGTTCACCCGGCCTCCGCCGGGCGCGACAGGCCCGGGCTCATGGGAGAGGTCCGGTCGACGGGGCCGGGGACGGGGCATCCTCGCGGTAGTGGCGCAGAAAAAGGGTTTCCAGGGACGGCGGCGCGACGGTCAAACCCTGCACGCGCAGGTCGGCCAGCACGGGCAGGACCTCGGGCAGCGCGTCGCTGTCGGCCGTGAAACTCACCCGAGCGGTGCCGGCCCGCGGGATACCGGCCCGCGGGGTGCCGTTGCCGAGGACAAGGTCGTGGGCGGCCGGGATGCGCGCAGCCAGCCCGGCGAGGTCGGCATCGGTCAGGCCCGTGCTTGCGAAGGCAACCTCGGTGCGGGTGAGGTGGCGCAGCTGGGCCAGCGTTCCGGTCTCCACGGTGCGGCCGGCCCGGATGATGCTCACCCGGTCGCAGAGGTGTTCCACCTCGGAAAGAATATGGCTGGAGAGCAGAACCGTGGCGCCCTCCGACGTCGCCGCCTGCAGCTCCCGACGGAAGACGGCATCCATCAGCGGGTCGAGGCCCGAGGTCGGCTCATCGAGGATGAACAGGTCGACCGGGGCTGCCAGGGCCGCGATCAGCGCGACCTTCTGCCGATTGCCCTTCGAGTAGGTGCGGCCCTTCTTGGTGGGGTCGAGCTGAAAGGCGTCGACGAGGTGCGCGCGGCGGTCGCGGTAGGCCGCTGCATCCAGCGTTCCGCCGCGCAATCGGCAGAGCAGGTCGATTGCCTCACCACCCGAGAGGTTGGGCCACAGGCTGACGTCGCCGGGGACGTAGGCGATGCGGCGGTGGAGGGCGACGGCATCCGACCAGGGGTTCTGGCCGAAGACCGTGGCGGTTCCGCCGCTCGGGCGGTAGAGGCCGAGCAGCACGCGGATGGTGGTGGACTTGCCGGCCCCGTTCGGACCGAGGAAGCCGTGCACCTCACCGGAGGCGACCGTGAGGTCGAGGCCGTCGAGGGCCCGAACCCGGCCGAAGCGCTTCTTCAGGCCTCGGGTCTCAATGACGCTGCTCATGCTGCCCAAGTTACGCCCCTTCGTCACCCGTCACGGGCGCCCCGCCCTTGCTCGGCAGTGCGATCGGCTTATGTTCCGGGCCCACTTCAATTGGTGGTCGGAGCCAGTAGTCCGTTCCGGTGGGGAGCATCGTCCAGCGTTGGTTGTGTCCCGCGGCGCGGGTTGTGGATCGCGGCGGATGATCTGACGTGCGCCTGCTTCCGTAACGTGCGCCACGAGGAGGCAGGCCGGAAGGGCGGGAGCGACGGGACGAAAATGAAAACGTCGGAGGTCGGGGCTCGACCGGCTCGACCACGGGGTCGGCTCGACCACGGGGTCGGCTCGACCACCGAGGGCTCGAGGCCTGGCGTCGGGCGGCTGAACTAGAGTTCTGGGATCACCATCACCGTGCTTCGCCCGCAGCCCATCGACCGCGAGATCCTGCGCCTCGCCATCCCCGCCGTCGGCGCGCTCGTCGCCGAACCGCTCTTCCTGCTCGCCGACTCCGCCATGGTCGGGCACCTCGGCGCCGTTCCGCTGGCCGGACTCGGCCTGGCCAGCGCTGTGCTGCAGACGATCATCGGCCTGATGGTGTTCCTGGCCTACAGCACCACTCCCGCGGTGGCCCGCTGGCTGGGGGCCGGCGACACCCGGCGTGCGGTCGCCGTCGGCATCGACGGGCTCTGGCTCGCCCTCGGACTCGGCGTGCTGCTCGCGATCGCCGGCTGGTTCGCTACTCCCCTGCTCGTCGGCGCCTTCGGGGCCGAGCCGGCCGTCACCGCCGCCGCCGCCAGCTACCTGGGCCTCTCGATGTTCGGCCTGCCGGCCATGCTGCTCGTCTTCGCGGCGACCGGGCTGCTCCGCGGTCTGCAGGACACCCGCACCCCGCTATGGGTGGCCGGGATCGGATTCTCGGCCAACATCCTGCTGAATGCCGTGTTCATCTACGGTCTGGGACTCGGCATCGTCGGATCCGCCCTCGGCACGGTCGTCGCCCAGTGGTCGATGGTCGCCATCTATCTGGCCGTCGTCGGGCGCCACGCCCGCCGCGAGGGCGCGCCACTACGCCCGCACCGAGCCGGGATGCTGCGGGGCGCGGCATCCGGCGGCTGGCTGTTCCTGCGCACCGTGAGCCTGCGCGCGGCCATGCTGCTCGCGGTGTTCGTGGCCACGCGCCTCGGTTCTCCCGAGCTGGCCGCCTTCCAGATCGCGATGACCCTCTTCGCCACGCTGGCATTCACCCTCGACGCCCTCGCGATCGCGGCACAGGCGCTGGTGGGCCGCGGCCTCGGCGCCGGCAATCTGGCCGAGGTGCGCATGGTCCTCAAACGCTGCCTCGAGTGGGGCGTGCTGAGTGGGGCCGCCCTCGGACTGCTGGTGATCGCCGCGAGCGGCGTGCTCGGACGGTTGTTCACAAACGCGACCGAGGTCAGCGACTTGCTGCCGGCGACCCTGATTGTGCTCGGGCTCTCCGTTCCGCTGGGCGGGGTGGTCTTCGTGCTCGACGGGGTGCTGATCGGCGCCGGGGACGCGCGCTACCTGGCCCTGACCGGACTGGTGAACCTGGCGGCGTTCGTGCCGCTGGCCGTCGCGGTGCTCCTGCTGGCGCCGTCCGGGCCCGCAGGGCTGGCCTGGCTGATGGCCGCATTCGCGTTCGGCTACCTCGGCGCCCGTGCGGTCACCCTCGGGCTGCGCGCCCGGGCGTCGAAGTGGATGGTCGTCGGCGCCCGCTGATTCCGGAGTCGCCCGGCCCGCTGACGCTCGCGGCGCAGGGTGCGGAACCGAGCGCAGGTTGTAACGTGCGCCTGCTTCCCGAACCTGCGCCGCGAGCGTCAATCGCAGGTGATCGGCGGTTGCGCCGGGCGGTTGACAATGGTGCCGAGCACGATCCCGCGCTCGCGCCGCCCACCGGGGCACGACACCGCGGCGACAGGATAGAGATGACTGCACCCAAGGTCCCCGAGCCACTGGCCACCCTCCTGATCGTGGCCCTGACACTGCTCGGCATGCTGCCGATGTACCGTCGGGTTGCAGAAGAAAGACCGCACGGCCAGGGCCCGGTGGCGATGTTGGAACACCTCCTCCCGTTCTGGAGGGGCAAGGTTTTCGTGCTGGTTCTGCTGGGTTTCGTCGCGACGAGCTGGATCATCACCCTCACCCTGTCGGCGGCGGATGCCACGGTGCACCTCCTCGAGAATCCCGATGCACCGACCCTGGTTCGCTCACCGCCTGAACGGAGGCCCTCACCGCCGGCGGCACGGGGTTCGGCGACATTCTCCTTCCGGCCGTCATCAGGAGCGGCTGCCTGCTGGCGAGCAGCCTGGTCACGACGGTCCTGATTCCCATGGACGCGTTCGAACCGGGCGGACGCGTTCGAACCGGGCGGAGAGGCGAACGACCGCGCGCTGGCGTACCTGGCCCACGAACTCGTCAGGAACGGGTTCGGAACGCTCCACGACGTGAGCAGCATCCTGATCCTGTGGTTCGCCGGGGCATCCGCCATGGCCGGCCTGATCAACATCGTGCCCCGCTACCTCCCCGCCTACGGGATGGCGCCCGTGTGGAGCCGAGCAGTGCGACCGGTCGTGCTGGTGTACACCGGCGTCAGCATTCTGATCACGATCGGGTTCACTGCGAACGCCGACGCCCCGGCGGGGGCGTACGCCACCGGGATCCTGGTGATGATGGTCTCGGGCGCCGTGGCGGTCACCATCTCGGCCAGGTCACGCGGACAGCGAAGAGCGCGTCTGGCCTTCGGCATCCTCACCGCCGTGCCGCTCTCCGCGCTTCTCGACAACATCATCGAGCGACCCGACGGGATCATGATCTCGGCCTTCTTCATCGCCGGAATCATCGCCGTGTCTTTGATCTCCCGAGTGGCGCGCACCACGCCGGCGCCCCGGCATCGCCCCGGGGTGAGGGAGGTCTTAGCTGAAGGAGTCGCCGCAGGCGCAGCTGCCGCCGGCGTTCGGGTTGTCGATCGTGAAGCCCTGCTTCGCAATCGTGTCCTCAAAGTCGATCGAGGCACCCTCGAGGTACGGCACGCTCATTTTGTCGAGCACGACTCCGACCCCGTCGAAGTCCACGACGACGTCGCCCTCGAGAATGCGCTCGTCGAAGTACAGCTGGTAGATCAGGCCGGAGCAGCCACCGGGCTGCACCGCAACGCGCAGGTTCAGGTCTTCGCGACCCTCCTGGCTGAGCAGGCTGCGCACCTTCAGCGCGGCGGCGTCGGTCAGGCCGACGCCGTGGGCCGGTGCGATGGGGGCAATGGTGTCGGTCATGGGACTCCTCGGACTTCACGCTGCATGGACGCGGCGGCCCGCTCTCCCGGAGCGTTCGCCTGCGCGAGTATCCAGTCACTCTAAGCTCCCGCCGCCGTTCCGCGAACCTCGGAGCCTGCCGCCGGCCACCGGCGCACCGCCGACGAGCTGCCAGTGACCCGCCAAAGCCGGCCGTACTCTAGCCAGATGAAATCTTGAAGCCTAGGCTGGAGTGTTCCAGCTGTTTCATGCGCGCGGTCCAGATGACCGCGACGCAGCACGGCGTGGCCCTGATTGTCACTGAGCTCTCAGGGTGCGCACCTGAGCCGCCCTCCCAACTCGTTCCTGGTCTGCCTCCTCACGAAGTCAGGCTCGGGATGACCGGACTGATATCCGGGTTGCCGGGGTGGCAGAAGAGGTAAATATGTCCGACGTTATTCTTGACCGCCCCGAACTTGCGGGGTTGGGTGTGTACGAGTTCGGTTGGTCGGATCCCGACGCCGCGGGCGCATCCGCTCGCCGTGGGATTTCGCCGCAGGTGGTGACT
>NZ_SOGN01000036.1 GCF_004403395.1 Cryobacterium cheniae | reverse complement strand
ACCCGGCGGGCCGCGCCGCGGGCCCGGCTGCACGGTGGCCGCGTCCCCGCGCGCGGCACCCTGCCGTCCCGCACCGGGCCGCCGACAGTTTCCGGGCGCTGGTCGATCGTGCCGGTCGCCGACGACTCGCCCACCCGAAGGGCACATGCCCTTGGCGAAACCCTGCTCGAGCGTTACGGCGTGGTCACCCGCGGCGCGGTGACGGGGGAGGGCGTGACCGGCGGCTTCGCCCTCGTCTACCGCACCCTCAGCGGCTTCGAGGAGATGGGGCGGTGCCGCCGCGGCTACTTCATCGAGGGGCTCGGGGCCGCCCAGTTCGCGACGGCCGGCACGATCGACCGGCTGCGGTCCTACGTCGCCGAGGTGCAGCATCCGGAGCCGGAGGCGATCACCCTGGCCGCCACCGACCCGGCCAACCCGTACGGGTCGGTGCTGCCGTGGCCGCCGCTGCCCGACGGCACCGGGCACCGCCCGGGGCGCAAGGCCGGCGCGCTGGTCGTCCTCGTCGACGGGGCCCTGGTGCTCTACGTCGAGCGCGGCGGCAAGACCGTGCTCGCCTTCGACGGATCGTCCGACAGCGACGGCGACGACAGCACCGACCCGGCCGGCCGGCCGGCCACCGGGTCCGCCGCCGAACCGGATGCCGTCCTGGGCATTGCCGCCGCGTCCCTCGCCCGCACGGTCACCGCCGGGCGGGTTCCGAAGATCGGCGTCGAGACCGTCAACGGGGTGTTCGTGATCGGCACCGCGGTGGGCACCGCCCTGTTGGCGGCCGGATTCGACGTCACCCCGCGGGGACTGAAACTGCATGCCTGAGGGCGACACCGTCTACCGCACCGCGCAGAACCTCGACCAGGCGCTGCACGGAGCCCGGCTCACCCGTTGCGACGTGCGGGTGCCGGCGTTCGCCACCGTCGACCTGACCGGGCAGACCGTGCACGAGGTTCTCAGTCGCGGCAAGCACCTGCTGATGCGCGTGGGGGAGGCCAGCATCCACTCGCACCTGAAGATGGAGGGATCGTGGCACCTCTACCGGCACGGGAGCGCGTGGCGCCGCCCCGCGTTCCAGGCGCGGATCGTGCTCGAGACGGCGGAGTGGGTGGCCGTCGGCTTCGAACTGGGGCTGCTCGAGGTGGTGCCGCTCACGCAGGAGGCCGCGCTGCTCGACTACCTCGGGCCTGACCTGCTCGGCCCCGACTGGGATGCGGCCGAAGCGGTGCGCCGCCTCGAATCCCGCCCCGAGCGACCCCTCGCGGTGGCGCTCGCCGACCAGGGCAACCTCGCCGGGCTCGGCAACGTCTATGTGACCGAGCTGTGCTTCCTCCGCGGCCTGCTGCCGACCAGGCCGGTGGCCGAGGTGACGGATGTCCCGGGCCTCGTCGCTCTCGCCCGCCGGCTGATCCTGGCGAACCGTGACCGCACGGAACGGATCACGACCGGCAACGCCCGGCGGGGCATGCGGACCTGGGTCTACGGCAGGTCCGGCCAGCCCTGCCGCCGCTGCGGTAGCCGGATCGAACGCGGCCTCCTCGGCCGCTCCGAGCTCGAGCTGCGGGTGACCGCATGGTGCCCGCGCTGCCAGACCTAGACCTGGCAGCGTCGCACCGCAGAAACCCCCGCCGGATTCGGCGGGGGTTTCGGCGGTGCTAGTTCATGTCCCGTGACGGCACGTCACGCCGGGTGGATCGTTACCGGCACGGCTTGCCGGGAACGGCAGGCTTGCCCGTGACGGCCGGCTTGCCGGTGAGTGCAGGCTTGCCCGTGACCGCCGGCTTGCCGGGTGCCACGCAGGCCTCCGGAATCGTGGCCACCAGCGTCACCCGGTCGAGGCTCACCGAACCGGTGCCGGTGAAACCGAACCCGTACCCCTGCACATCGGTGAGGGTGAGTCCGTCATTCGGCGCCCCGACCGGCTGCTCCGTGGAGCGGGTGAGGTCGGCGAACGGCACCGTGACCCGGCGCCAGCCGGACTGGTTGTCGACGAAGGTCGTCTCGAAGCGCTCGGCGGTGTCGGGAGCCTGGAAGACCCGGATGTAGTCCACGGTCAGGGACTGCGGGAACACCAGGTCCTCACCGGGTGCTCCGCCGAAGTTGCCGCCGACGGCCACGTTGGTGAGCAGCGAGAACGGGTGGTCGTACACCCACTCGTTCGGTGCCACGTCGGCCGGGGTGGCCGAGTGGTACTGGATGCCGTCCACGAACCAGTCGAAGCGCTCCGGGGTCCACTCGACCGAGAACGTGTGCCAGTCCTCAGCGACGGGGGTGCCGAAGTCGTACGTGTCACCGAAGGAGTTGCCTCCCGAGTAGCCCGGTCCGTGGATGGTGCCGAAGATTTCGTTCGGCAGGCGTCCGACGAATTCCATCACGTCGATCTCGCCCGTCTGGGGCCAGCCTTCCTCTCGGAAGTCGTTGCCGAGCGTCCACACGGCGGGCCAGATGCCGGAGCCCTGGGGCACCTGCACGCGGGACTCGATCCGGCCGTACTCGAACTCCTGCTTCTGCTCGCTGATCAGGCGGGCCGAGGTGTGCGTGCACGGTCCGTACCAGCAGGTGAGATCCGTGGTGGCGGGGTCGATCTCACGCGCGGTGATCACGAGGTTGCCGTCACCGTCGAGGGCGGCGTTGTCGGTGCTGTCGGTGTAGTACTGCAGCTCGTCGTTGCCCCAGCCCCAGCCTCCGGTCTCGTAGGTCCAGTTGTCCGGGTTCGCCGGGGCCCCGGCGGGACCCTCGAACTCGTCGCTCCAGGTCTGCACCCAACCCTCGGGGCCCGGGTCGGCGGCGTCGTTGTCGGCCACGGTCACGGTGACCTCGTCGCCGGTTCCCTCGCCGTTGTACCAGAACGAGAGTCCCTTGTCGGCTGACCAGTCCTGGCCTGCCGCGAAGTCGCGCACGAGTTCCGCGTCGCCGTCGTGGGCGACGTCGAGAACGTTCTCGAAGACATCCGCTCCGGTGTAGCCGTTGTCGGCGGTGAGCTCCCGAACGGAGAGATCGATGTCACCCTCGGTGTTGAAGAGCCACGGGTAGGACTCGAAGTCCTCGACCAGCTTGGCATCGATCGGGTCATCATCCTGGATGCTGACCGTCGCGGTGCTGACGAAGCCGAACTCCGCGCCCACCGGGTTGGCGAGGGTCACGAGGAAGGTCTCATCGACCTCGTGCTTCGCGTTCTGCAGCGTCGGGACCGTGATGGTCGCCGCCCGTTGGCCGGCCGGGATCGTGATGGTGCCGCTATTCGCGGTGAAGTCGCGGTCCAGCGTCGCCGGCAGGTCCTCGGTGGCGGTACGGGCGGCGAATTCCTCGGTCCGGAACTCGACGGTCACGTCCACCTCGGCGATGCGGTTCAGTCGCACCGCGGCCGTGGCGTCGGCTCCTTCGATGACCTCGTAGCCGGCGCGGTCGAATCCGACCGTGAGCGGGAGCTCGGCGGCCTGGCCGTAGAGCAGCACGTCGTCGTAGTAGAAGGTCTGCGCGCCGGGCGTGGTCAGGGAGCCGAAGGCGAACCCGTGCATCTCGGTGAGCCCGAGACCGTCATTGGGCGCGTTGTTGTTGATGTTCTTGCGCGCGAAGTCGGCGAAGTCGAATTGCTGGAACTTCCAGCCGGTCCAGTTGTCGGTGTACTCGACGACGAAACGCTCGGCGTCGTCGGTCGTGGAACCCGGGTTGCGGTTGTCCTCGAGGTCGAGGAACAGGCGCGTACCCGATCCGTTGCCGTACATCCAGAAACCGACTCCCTCGTAGGTGCTCCAGTCCTGGGTGGTCCACTCCGTCGCGGTGTCGTTCGTGAAGTTGTTCAGCACCACGCCGTAGGACGTCACGTTGAAGCCCGCGGAGAGCGCGGTGTTCCCGGCCACCGGCGGGTCGGCCGGGACGGGAACGGGCAGGGCATCCGTGGTCTCGAAGCCGACGGTGCTCTGCGGGTCTTGCGCGGCGAACCAGCCGACCGGCACGGTCCCGTCCGAGCCGACCGGGAGCGGGGCCTCGAAGTCCTCGACGAGGAGGGTGCGACCGGCGGGCGGACCGACCGGCGTCGCGTCATTGTCAAGGATGGTCAGGGTGGCGGTGCCCGGGGTGCCGAGCACGGCGCCGACGGGGTTGCTGAGCGTGAGCGTGAGTGACTCGCCCGGTTCCTCCGCGGCGTCGTCGGTCGTGGCAATGGGAATCGTCTGCGTCGTTTCACCGGCCGCGAAGGTGAGGGTTCCGTTCGTCGCCGTGTAGTCCTCGGCCCCGGCGGTACCGTCGCTCGTGGCATAGTCGACCGTGATCGGAGCGGTGGGCGCGACGTTCAGGCGCACCTGGGCCTCGCCGATTCGACCTTCGATGACCTCGTAGGCGCTCGCGGACAGGGTCGCGGTCGCCGTGACGTCCGCAGCCGAGTACAGCGCGATGTCATCGGCCAGCACCGTTTCGGCGCCGCCATTGGCGGGAAGCGCGTAGCCCCACATGGTGGTCAGGTTCATGCCGTCGTCGGGGGCGCCGCCGGGCTGGAAGTCCGTCGCCCGTTTGAAGGAGGCCCAGGGGATCTGGATCTCACGCCAGCCGGCCACGTCATCGGTGATGGTGTGGTCGAAGCGTTCGGAGCTGTCCGAGTTGGCGCCGCCGTCGAAGATCTCGAACTGCAGCGAGGCCCCGTTGCCGGAGCCCTTGAGCCAGAAGCTCACACCCTCGAAGCCGGTCCAGTCGCCGGCCGTGGCGAAGTTGTGGCCGACGCCGCCGTAGGAGCCGGCGGGGGTGATGTCGAAGCCGTAGCTGAGCACCTTGGTCGGATCGGTCTGGCCGGGCCGGGCGTTCGCGCTTCCAGGGGCGACGTCTTCGATGCCGAAGCCGGCGTTGCCGTAGGCGAAGAAACCCGCCGGCGTTCCGCCCTCGAAGTCGGCGAGGACCGAAGCGGATGCCGCGGCGGCCGGTGCCGCTGCTCCGAACGCCAGGGGCAGGATCAGCGCCGGCACGACGACCGCACGCGCGGCCGCTCGTGAGAGCGCTCTCATTTTAATGGACATTTGTTCTCCACCAGATTGGCGACGACCCCCATTGGCCGCCTTCGCCGACTGTCACCAGTCAGGTGGTCGCAATCCTAGCCATGAAATCCGCCGAACCGACATGACAGAGGGGTGCGGATCGCTCCGCACCCCTCTATCTGGTCGGTTCGCTGCGCTAGTTGACCGGGCCGGTGAACTTCTCGCCCGGGCCCTGACCGATCGGGTCGGGAATGGCCGAGGCCTCCCGGAACGCCAGCTGCAGCGACCGCAGACCGTCGCGCAGGCTGCGGGCATGCATGTCGGCGATGTCGGGGGCGGCGGCGGTGATCAGGCCGGCGAGGGCCGTGATCAGCTTGCGGGCCTCGTCCAGGTCGGTCTGGTTCTCCGGGTCGTCGGCCAGGCCCACCTTGACCGCGGCGGCGCTCATCAGGTGAACGGATGCCGTCGTGATGATCTCCACGGCCGGCACGTCGGCGATATCGCGTGTTGCCTGGGCTGCATCCTGCTCGTTGCTGTTGCTCACTGCATTCCTCTGTTAGACTCGACCGGGCTCCGAGATGCAAGTCTCGGTACGAAAGTGGATAATCTCCCACCCGCGCATACCGCTTCATCAAGGTTACCGGGTAGTTGCACTCCGCCTTCGCGGCGCTGGACTCCGACAGGAATCCGGTTCGGGAAGGTAGACAGGGTGCCGTCTGTGATGTCGGGCAGTTTTGCTCGGCGATCCAGACGCGATCTTCCTCTCTTCGTCTCCGGGCGACATCCGTCACCTGGCAGTAGCCACGATGCATGAGAAGAGGAGAGACGCATCAGCGATCCCCGCACAAATGACCGTATCCGCGTCCCCGAAGTTCGTCTCGTTGGTCCCAACGGCGAGCAGGTCGGGGTCGTGGCCATCGATGTTGCGCTGCGCCTGGCACAGGAGGCCGATCTTGACCTCGTCGAGGTCGCACCGACCTCGAAGCCGCCCGTTGCCAAGATCATGGACTACGGCAAGTTCAAGTACGAAGCCGCGCAGAAGGCCAAGGAGGCCCGGCGCAACCAGGCGAACACGATCCTCAAAGAGGTCCGTTTCCGTCTGAAGATTGATAAGCACGACTACGAGACCAAGCGCAAACGCGCCGAAGGCTTCCTGAAGGCCGGCGACAAGGTCAAGGCCATGATTCTGTTCCGTGGCCGTGAACAGTCCCGTCCCGACCAGGGTGTACGTCTGCTCCAAAAATTTGCCGAGGATGTCGCCGAGTTCGGTTCCGTGGAATCGAGCCCGACCATCGACGGTCGAAACATGGTCATGGTCGTTGGCCCGCTGAAGAACAAAGCGGAAGCCAAGGCTGAGATCAACGCACACAAGGCTGCCGATCGGGCAGAAAAGGTTGCCGAAAAGGCTGACAAAGTTGCTGATAAGGCAGCAAAACTGGAGGAAAAAGATGCCTAAGATGAAGACCCACTCCGGGACGAAGAAGCGCTTCAAGGTCACCGGATCCGGCAAGATCATGAAGCAGCAGGCCGGCCTGCGCCACAACCTCGAGGTCAAGAGCACCCAGCGCAAGTCCCGCCTGAACCACGACCAGGTGCTGGCCAAGGCCGACACCAAGGTCATCAAGAAGCTTCTCGGTCGCTAGACCCGTACCCCGTAAGGAACTAAGAAAATGGCAAGAGTAAAGAGGGCCGTCAACGCCCACAAGAGCCGTCGCGTTATTCTCGAGCGCGCCAAGGGCTACCGCGGCCAGCGCTCGCGTCTGGTTACCAAGGCCAAGGAGCAGCTCACTCACTCCTTCACCTATAGCTACCGTGACCGTCGTGCACGCAAGGGTGACTTCCGTCGCCTGTGGATCCAGCGGATCAACGCTGCGTCCCGTGCAAACGGCCTGACCTACAACCGTCTGATCCAGGGCCTCGCCCTGGCCGGCATCCAGGTCGACCGTCGCATGCTGGCCGAACTGGCCGTCAACGAGCCCGCCACGTTCGCGGCCATCGTCGAGAGCGCCAAGGCAGCACTGCCCGCCGACACGTCGGCACCCAAGGTCGCCGCGTAGCTTTCCGCCGGCACCAGCACCACCACGCACTCTTCACGGGAGCGGGCCCAGCGCCCGCTCCCGTTTTGCGTGCCCGGAACCGGTTTCCGGGGCGGCCGCGTGTACCCCGCGCGGGGGCACAACCGTCCTGCCCCGGCAACTAGGCTGGAGGTATGTTAGATAATCCCCGTTCTCCGCGTGTGCGGGCCGTCGCGAAACTGGCGAATCGAGCCGCTCGCTCTGAGACCGGGCTGTTCCTGTTGGAAGGCCCGCAGTCGGTCTCCGAGGCCCTGAACTTCCGGCCCGAGCTCGTCGTTGAACTTTTCGTCACCCCGACCGCCCTCGAGCGGCACCCCGAGATCGCCCAGGCCGCCGAAGAGGTGGGCGCCGACCTCGAATTCGTCACCGAGCAGGTGCTCGACACGATGGCCGACACCGTCACGCCTCAGGGCTTCATCGCGGTGTGCCGCCAGTTCCCCACCTCGGTCAAGGACATCTTTGCGGGCGAGCCCAAGCTCATCGCCATCCTCGAGGAGGTGCGCGACCCCGGAAACGCGGGCACCATCATCCGGGCAGCGGATGCCGCCGGCGCCGACGCCGTGATCCTCACCGGCCGCAGCGTGGACCTGTACAACCCGAAGGTCGTACGTTCCTCGACCGGATCGATCTTCCACCTCCCCGTCGCCGTCAGCGCGACGCTCTCCGACGTGCGTGAACGGGCCCGGTTCGCCGGCCTGCAGATCTTCGCCGCCGACGTCAAAGGCACCGATCTGCTCGCCGCCCGCACCGAGGGACTCCTGGTCGCTCCGACGGCGTGGTTGTTCGGCAACGAGGCCCGCGGCCTCACCGACGAGGACCTCGCCCTGGTCGACCGGTCCATTTCGGTGCCCATCTACGGTCACGCCGAATCGATGAACCTGGCCACGGCCGCCAGCGTGTGCCTGTACGAAAGCGCGTTCGCGCAGCGCAGCTGATCATCACAGCTCGGTAACCGCCGGCTCCGCTGGTTTTGCGAGTCCGTGTTCTAGCCTAGGTTGGGGGACATGGAGCCTACAGAATCAGCACCGGCGACGTCCAACATCACGGTGTTGCGCGGCGAGCCTCTCGTCGTGATCAGCGACGTGGACAAGCACTACGGTGACCTTCACGTGCTGAAGAAGATCAACGCCAAGGTCAACCGCGGCGAGGTCGTCGTGGTGATCGGGCCGAGCGGGTCGGGCAAGTCCACCCTCTGCCGGGCCATCAACCGGCTCGAGACCATCGACGCCGGCGTCATCACGATCGACGGCGTCAAGCTGCCGGCCGAGGGCAAAGAGCTGGCCAAGCTGCGCGCGGACGTCGGAATGGTGTTCCAGGCGTTCAACCTGTTCGCCCACAAGACCGTGCTCGAGAACGTCACCCTGGGGCCGATCAAGGTGCGCGGCCTGTCGAAGGCCGAGGCCGAGAAGAAGGCCATGGTGCTCCTCGAGCGGGTCGGTGTGGCCAACCAGGCCAAGAAGATGCCCGCCCAGCTCTCCGGCGGCCAGCAGCAGCGTGTGGCGATCGCGCGGGCTCTCGCCATGGACCCGAAGGTCATCCTGCTCGACGAGCCCACCAGCGCGCTCGACCCCGAGATGATCAACGAGGTGCTCGAGGTCATGATCAACCTGGCCAACGACGGCATGACCATGATCGTCGTGACGCACGAGATGGGCTTCGCCCGCCGTGCCGCAGACCGGGTCATCTTCATGGCCGAGGGCGAGATCGTCGAAGAGACCACGCCCGAGCAGTTCTTCACCAACCCCCAGAGCACGAGAGCGAAAGACTTCCTCTCCAAAATACTTGCGCACTAACCGGTGTGCAGGACTACACAGCAATCAGGAGATACCCATGAGACTCAAAAAAGGTCTAATGATTTCGGCCATTGCCCTCGCCAGCGCACTCACGCTCAGCGGATGTACCGATTCCGCTGAGACGCCCGAGGCCGCACCGGTCGAGGAAGCGGTCGAGTTCGAAGCCGGCACCACCATGGCCAAGCTGAACGAGGCCGGCAAGATCACCATCGGCACCAAGTTCGACCAGCCGCTCTTCGGCCTCAAGGGCCCGGACGGACAGCCGGTCGGCTTCGACGTGGAGATGGGCAAGCTCATCGCCGCCAAGCTCGGTATCTCCGCCGACAACATCAAGTGGACCGAGACCGTGTCCGCCAACCGCGAGCCCTTCATCCAGAACGGCCAGGTCGACCTCGTCGTCGCCACGTACACGATCAACGACACCCGCAAGGAGGTCGTCGACTTCGCCGGACCGTATTACCTGGCCGGTCAGGACCTGCTCGTGCTCGCCGGCAACCCGGACAAGATCACCGGCCCGGAAGACCTCGCCGGCAAGCCCGTCTGCACCGTCAGCGGCTCGACGTCGGAGAAGAACATCGCCGCGTACACCGACAACGTGATCGCGACCGACACCTACTCCAACTGCCTCGGCCCGCTCCGTAGCGGCGAGGTCGTTGCCGTGACCACCGACAACGTCATCCTGGCCGGTCTCGCCGATCAGAACGCCGGTGAGTTCGAAGTCGTCGACAACCCCTTCACCGAGGAGCCCTACGGCATCGGCCTGAAGAAGGACGACGCGGAGTTCCGTACCTTCGTCAACGATGTGCTCGAAGAGTCCTTCGAAGATGGCGGGTGGGCCAAGGCCTGGGAAGCGACCGCCGGCACGGTGCTCGAGACCCCGAAACCGCCGGCAGTCGACCGGTACTAGTCACCCTCGGCAGGAAACGCTGACCGGGGCGGCCGGGCCGCAAAGCGCGGCCGCCCCGATCAGCTCTTCTCGCCTGCACCCGCTCGTCACCCGCCGCACGACACCCAGACAGTCACTACAGAAGAGGAGGTGAGTTGTGGACGCAGTCATCGAAAACCTGCCCCTGTTCCTGGAGGGCTTCAGAAACACGTTGGGCCTTCTGCTTCTGGCCGGAACGGGTGCACTCGTGCTCGGCATCATCATCGCGGCCATGCGCATCTCGCCCGTCGCATCCCTGCGCGGATTCGCCACGGTCTACACCGAGATCGTGCGGAACACCCCGCTCACCCTGGTGCTCTTCTTCTGCGCCTACATCCTGCCCTACCTCCAGTTCAGTCCTGGCTATTTCGTGCTCGCCACGATCGGCCTCACCGTCTACACCTCGCCGTTCGTCGCCGAGGCGCTGCGCTCGGGCGTCAACGGTGTGCACGTGGGCCAGGCCGAGGCCGCCCGCAGCGTGGGCCTGACCTTCACCCAGACCCTCTCCTTCGTGGTCATGCCGCAGGCGGTGCGGATGGTCATCCCTCCGCTCATCAACGTGTTCATCGCCCTGACGAAGAACACCTCGGTCGCCGGAGCCTTCTTCGTCTTCGAACTCTTCGGTGCCGCCCGCAAGGTCACCAACGATCGCGGAGACGAGGTGCTCGCGATCCTGCTCGCCGTCGCGGCCTTCTACCTCCTGGTCACCATCACGCTCGGCCTGATCGCCGGGCGGGTCGAGAAGAAGGTGGCGGTACTCCGATGACTTCCGTTCTGTATGACGCTCCCGGCCCGAAGGCTATTTTCCGTTCCCGTCTCTTCTCCGTGGTGGCCGGCCTCCTCATCGCCGCCGGCCTGGTCTGGCTGATCCTCGCCCTGGGCGCACCCAAGACCAGCGCCAACGGCGCCGTTCAGCCCGGTCTCTGGGACGTCTCCCGGTGGGATGTCTTCGCCGACCGCGAGGTCTGGCGCACCCTCGGCCGTGGCGCCCTGAACACCCTGCGGATGGCCGGCGTCGCCGCCGCCTTCGCCCTGGTGCTCGGCGTGCTCTTCTCCTTCGGACGCGTCTCCGACACCAAATGGATTCGGATCCCGACCACCGTCCTGCTCGAATTCGTGCGCGGCATGCCCGTTCTGCTGATGATGCTCTTCATCCTGCTCGTCTTCTCCACCGGCTCCTTCTGGGCCGGCGTCGCCGCCCTCTCCGTGTACAACGGCGCGATCATCGGCGAGGCGCTGCGGGCCGGGATCAAAAGCCTGCCTCGCGGCCAGCGCGAGGCCGGACTGGCCATCGGGCTCACCCCCGTGGCGACCCGGTTCCGGATCGAGTTCCCGCAGGCGTTCCGGCAGATGCTGCCGATCATCGTCGCTCAACTCGTGGTGCTCCTGAAGGACACGTCCCTGGCCTTCGTGGTCGGCTACGAGGAACTTCTCCGCAGCGGGCTGTACAACCTGACGAACTTCTTCGGCAGCCGGTACTCCTTCTCCTTCTTCCTCGTCGTGCTCGCGATCTACCTGACGATGAACCTGCTGCTCTCCTGGCTGGCCCGCGTCATCGCCCGTCGCACCGGCTCCAAGTCCGGCGGCGTGACGACGGAGACAAAGGCTCCGCCCGAGAAGCCCCTCGACCCCGAGCTGGTCTACCCGGCGGCGCTGGGCAACCAGATGGGCACGCCGTAGGCGCAGCAGCACTAAACTTGTGCCTTGTGTCTGACCCCACTGAGATCTCCGAACCAGTCGTGAGCGCGGCCGTCGATGCCGCCCTCGCCGCCATTGCCGCCGCGAACGATTCCGCGGCCCTGAAGACCGTGCGCACCGAGCACACCGGCGAGGCCTCGCCGCTGGCCCGGCTCAACGCGCTGATGCGTAGCGTGCCCGGCAACCAGAAGGCCGCCGCCGGCAAGCTCCTCGGTCAGGCCCGAGGTGCCGTCGCCCAGTCCTTCGCCGCCCGCGAGGCTGCGATCACCGAGGCCGAGGCCACCGCCCAGCTCGCGGCCGAAACGGTCGACGTGACCGCGGCGGCGTCCACCTGGAAGCCCGGCGCGCGGCATCCGCTCACCCTGCTGCAGGAGCGCGTCGCGGATGTCTTCGTCGGCATGGGCTGGGAGGTGGCCGAGGGCCCCGAGCTCGAGAGCGAGTGGTTCAACTTCGACGCGCTCAACTTCGACGAGGACCACCCGGCGCGCGCCATGCAGGACACCTTCTTCATCGACCCGCCCGAGGCGCACCTGGTGCTGCGCACGCACACCTCCCCGGTGCAGCTGCGCGCCCTGCTGTCGCGCGAACTCCCGATCTACGTCGTCGCGCCCGGCCGGGTGTTCCGCACCGACGAGCTCGACGCCACCCACACGCCCGTGTTCCACCAGATCGAGGGCATCGCCGTCGACAAGGGTCTGACCATGGCGCACCTGCGCGGCACCCTCGACCACTTCGTGAAGGCCATGTTCGGCCCCGAGGCCAAGGTGCGGCTCCGCCCCAACTACTTCCCGTTCACCGAGCCGAGCGCCGAACTCGACCTGTGGCACCCGACCTTCAAGGACGGCGCCCGCTGGATCGAGTGGGGCGGCTGCGGCATGGTCAACGCCAATGTGCTGCGCTCCGCCGGGATCGACCCGGAGGTCTACTCCGGATTCGCATTCGGCGTGGGCGTCGAACGGGCACTGATGTTCCGAAATGATGTGAAGGATATGCACGACATGGTCGAAGGCGACGTCCGGTTCAGCCAGCAGTACGGGATGACCGTCTGATGCGGGTACCACTGAGCTGGCTGGGCGAGTTCGTCGACCTGGCCCCGGGCACCACGCCCGAAGACGTGCACGCGGCCCTGGTCAGCGTGGGACTCGAAGAGGAAGAGATCCACCGCTTCGAGCTGACCGGCCCGATCGTGGTCGGCCAGGTGCTCGAGTTCGTCGGTGAGCAGCAGACCAACGGCAAGACCATCAACTGGTGCCAGGTGCGCGTCGCACCCGGCGACGAGCTCGCGGCCGACGGCGGCCCGGCCGTCCACGGCATCGTCTGCGGAGCCCACAACTTCGTCGTCGGCGACAAGGTCGTCGTGACCCTGCCCGGCGCCGTGCTCCCCGGCCCGTTCCCGATCGCGCCCCGCAAAACCTACGGGCACGTCTCCGACGGCATGATCGCCTCGGCCCGCGAACTCGGCCTCGGCGACGAGCACGACGGCATCCTGGTGCTCGGCAGCCTCGGACTCGACCCCGAGATCGGCACGGATGCGATCGCCCTCCTCGGCCTGGACGACACCGCCGTCGAGATCAACGTCACGCCCGACCGGGGTTACGCCTTCTCGATCCGCGGCGTCGCCCGCGAATACGCGCACGCCACCGGCGCGGCCTTCCGCGACCCCGCGCTCTCTGTCACCGCGGACGCGTCCACGGTCGCCTTCCCGGTCAGCGTCGACGACCAGTCCCCGATCCGGGGCCGGGTCGGCGCGAGCGTGTTCGTCACCCGCGCGGTGCGCGGCGTGGACCCCACCCGGCCGTCTCCGGCCTGGCTGATCGCCCGCCTGAAGCTGGCCGGCATCCGTTCGATCTCGCTGATCGTCGACGTCACCAACTACGTGATGATCGAGCTCGGACAGCCGATCCACGGCTACGACCTCGACAAACTGGTCGGCGGCATCACCGTGCGACGTGCAGAGCCGGGGGAAAAACTCACCACCCTCGACGACGTCACCCGCACCCTGAACGCCGAAGACCTGCTGATCACCGACGAGACCGGGCCGATCGGCCTGGCCGGCGTGATGGGCGGCCAGAGCACCGAGATCGGCTCCGCCACCACGAATGTGCTGATCGAGGCCGCGAACTTCGACCCCGTGTCGATCGCGCGCACCGCCCGCCGGCACAAGCTGCCGAGCGAGGCGTCCCGCCGCTTCGAGCGCGGGGTGGACCCGGCCGTCGCCGCCGTCGCCGCCGCCCGCGTCGTGCAGCTGCTCGTCGAGCTCGCCGGGGGAGAGGCCGACGGCCTCGGCTCCCTGCACGACGCGACGCCGGGCTCCCGGCCGATCGCGTTGCCGACCGGCTTCATCTCCGGGCTGATCGGGCTCGAGTACACCCCGGACGAGGTGCGCTCCTCGCTGGCCGAGATCGGCGCCTCGCTCGAGGAGACCGAGACCGGGCTGAACGTCACCGCCCCGAGTTGGCGCCCCGACCTGACCGACAAGTGGACCCTGGCCGAGGAGGTCGCCCGCATCGTCGGTTACGACCGCATCCCCTCGGTGCTGCCCGTCGCCCCGCCCGGACGCGGTCTCACCCACGCGCAGACGCTGCGCCGCCAGGTCGCGCAGACCCTCGCCGCCACCGGTCACACCGAGGTGCTCGCGTACCCGTTCGTGGCGGAGAAGTCGAACAACCTGTTCGGACTGCCCGCCGGGCCCGTCGTGCCGCAGATCCGGGTCGCCAACCCGCTCGACGGGGAGGCGCCGTTCCTGCGCACCTCCATCCTGCCGGGCCTGCTGCAGATCGCGCACCGCAACCGCTCGCGCGGGATCGTCGACCTGGCCGTCTTCGAACTGGGCCTGGTGTTCCGGCCGGTGGCCGGCATCCGGTACGGCAGCTCCGTCGTGCCGCCCGGCGCGGTGCGCCCGAGCGCGCAACTGGAGGCCGAGCTGAACGCGGGCATCCCGCCGCAGCCGCTGTCGGTCGCGGTCGTGCTGACCGGCTCCGTGGTGCGGCCCCAGCCGGGGCAGCCCGCCGTTGCCGCAGGCTGGCAGCACGCCCTCGCGGCCGTGCGCCAGGTCGCGTTGGCCGCCGGCGTGCCGATCACGGTGCGCCAGGGCTCGCACCAGGCGCTGCACCCCGGTCGCACCGCCGAGCTGTTCGTGACGACGGATGCCGGCGCCACCTCGGTCGGCTACGCCGGCGAACTGCTGCCCAGCATCGCCCGCGGCGCGGATCTGCCCGCGGTCGTCGCGGTCGCCGAGATCGACCTGACCGCCGTGTTCGCGGAGGCCGGGGCCGAGCTGCGCGCCACCCCGATCGCCACCATGCCGGCCGCCACGCAGGACCTGTCTCTCGTGGTGGACGCCGGAGTGCCCGCCGGTGACGTGCTCCGCACCCTGCTCGAGGGCTGCGGGCCGCTGCTCGACCACGCCGAACTCGTCGACGACTACCGCGGCACGGGCGTGCTGTCCGGCCGCAAGTCGCTGACGTTCGCGTTGCGGTTCCGGGCCGCCGATCGCACCCTCACGGCGGCGGAGGCCAGCGACGCCAAGCTCGCCGGCGTCGCGGTGGCGGCTGCCCGCTTCGGGGCCACCCTCCGCGAGTAGCACGCCGAGAGTCGCCCGTTCTGCCGAGCATCGCCGCCCGAGCGGCGATTATCGGCGCGAACGGCGATTCTCGGCGCGCGGGGCGGCGCGCTAAGTTTGACGCATGGCTTTTTCGGTGGCGGTGGCAGGTGCGAGTGGCTACGCGGGCGGTGAATTGTTGCGTCTGCTGGCCGGGCACCCCGACTTCGAGGTGCGCACGGTCACGGCCCACAGCAATGCCGGGCAGCGTCTGATCGACGTGCAGCCGCACCTGCGCTCGCTCGCGCACCTCACCCTGGTGGACACCACGCCCGAAACCCTCGCCGGGCACGACGTGGTGTTCCTCGCCCTGCCGCACGGGGCATCCGGTGCCCTGACCGGTCACCTCTCGGTCGACACGCTCGTCGTGGACTGCGGCGCCGACCACCGGCTCGAGAGCGAAGCCGACTGGGCGGAGTTCTACGGCGGCGACTACTTCGGCGCCTGGACCTACGGGGTGCCCGAGCTGCCCGTGGCCGGCGGCACGCAGCGCTCCCGGCTGGCCGGCTCCCGCCGCATCGCCGCCCCCGGCTGCAACGCGAGCACGGTGGCGCTGGCGCTGGCGCCGGGCATCCGTGCCGGGGTGATCGAGCCCGAAGACCTGGTCGCCGTGCTCGCGGTCGGGCCCTCCGGGGCAGGCAAGAGCCTGAAGCTGCCGAACCTCGCCGGCGAGATCCTCGGCTCCGCCAACCCCTACGCGGTCGGCGGCGTGCACCGTCACATCCCGGAAATCCAGCAGAGCCTGCGCTGGGCCGGGGCCGCACACGCGACCATCTCGTTCACCCCGGTGATCGTGCCGATGTCCCGCGGCATCCTCTGCACCGCCACGGCCCGCCTCGTGCCCGGCACGTCCGCGGCCGCGGTGCGCTCCGCCTGGGAGCAGGCCTACGCCGACGAGCCGTTCGTGCACGTGTTGCCGGAGGGCCGGTTTCCGCGCACGAGTGACGTGCTCGGCGCCAACACCGCCCTGATCGGCCTCGCCGTCGACGAGGCCGTGGGCCGCGTCGTGACGATCACCGCCGTCGACAACCTCACCAAGGGCACCGCCGGTGCCGCCATCCAGTCCGCCAACCTGGCGCTGGGACTGCCCGAAACCACGGGCCTTTGCACGAATGGAGTTGCCCCATGAGTGTCACCGCCCCCTCCGGGTTCGCCGCTGCCGGGGTCACCGCCGGCCTGAAGCATTCCGGCGGCCTCGACCTCGCCGTGGTGCAGAACCTCGGCCCGCTCACCAGCGCGGCCAGCGTCTTCACCAGCAACCGCTGCAAGGCGAACCCGGTGCTCTGGAGCGAGCAGGTGATGAAGGCCGGCCGGGTCAAGGCCATCGTGCTCAACTCGGGCGGCGCGAACTGCTACACCGGCAGCATCGGCTTCCAGACCACGCACGCCACGGCCGAGGCCATCGCCGACCGCCTGGAGATCTCCGCCGGCGAGGTGCTGGTGTGCTCCACCGGCCTGATCGGCGAGCAGCTGGACCTCGGCAAGATCACCGCCGGCGTCTGGGACGCGACCCTGGCCCTGCAGGGGGAGAAGGCCACCTCCGACGCCGCCGGCCTGGCCGCGGCGCAGGCGATCATGACCACCGACACGACGCCCAAGCAGACCATGCTCGTGTCCGACGCCGGCTGGACCATCGGCGGCATGGCCAAGGGCGCCGGCATGCTCGCGCCGGGCCTGGCCACCATGCTCGTGGTGCTGACCACCGACGCCGTGCTCGACTCCGAGCAACTCGACGTGGCCCTCCGCCAGGCCACCCGGGTCACGTTCGACCGCCTCGACTCCGACGGCTGCATGTCCACCAACGACACCGTCACCCTCCTCGGTTCCGGGGCGAGCGGCGTCACCGCCGACCTGGCCGAGTTCACGGATGCCCTGACCGCCATCTGCCAGGACCTCACCCTGCAGCTCCAGGCCGACGCCGAGGGGTCCGGCCACGACGTGGCCATCACGGTGCGGAACGCCGGCACCGAGGCCGACGCCGTCACCGTCGCCCGCGCGGTCTCCCGCAGCAACCTGTTCAAGACCGCCATCTTCGGCAACGACCCGAACTGGGGCCGCGTGCTCGCCGCCGTCGGCACCACGGATGCCGCCTTCGACCCCTACGGCATCGACGTCGCCATCAACGGGGTGCAGGTCTGCACCGCGGGCGAGCCCGACCAGCCGCGCGAGCTCGTCGACCTGACCCCGCGCTCGGTCTCCGTCACGATCGACCTGCACGAGGGAGCCGAGACGGCCACCATCTGGACCAACGACCTCACCCACGCGTACGTCGAAGAGAACAGCGCGTACTCGAGTTGACCCCGGCCCACGGAACCCCAGCCGACGAGACGAACAGCGGCGACGAAACGAACTCTGGTGACAGGAACAGCCGCGCGGAGGCGGCCGTCAAAGCCGCCACGCTGATCGAGTCGCTGCCGTGGCTCAAGCGGTTCCACGACCAGATCATCGTGGTCAAATTCGGCGGCAACGCCATGGTCAGCGAGGAACTGCAGCGCGCGTTCGCCGAAGACATGGTCTACCTGCGCTTCGCCGGCATCCGCCCGGTCGTCGTACACGGCGGCGGTCCGCAGATCTCCGCGATGCTCGACCGGCTCGGCATCGAGAGCGAATTCCGCGGCGGCTACCGGGTGACCACCCCGGAGGCGATGGACGTCGTGCGGATGGTGCTCACCGGCCAGATCAACCGGGAGCTGGTCAGCCGCATCAACGAGCACGGCCCCCTGTCGGCCGGGCTCTCCGGCGAAGACGCCGGGCTGTTCCAGGGCCGCCGCCGCGGCACCGTGATCGACGGCGAAGAGGTCGACCTCGGCCTGGTCGGCGATGTGATCGGCGTCGACCCCGAGGCCGTGCACGCCCAGCTCGCCGCCGGCCGCATCCCCGTCGTCTCCTCGATCGCACCCGACACGGATGTCCCGGGCCAATCCCTGAACATCAACGCCGACGCCGCCGCCGCCGCCCTCGCGGTCGCCCTCGGAGCCGCCAAACTGGTCATCCTGACCGATGTCGCCGGGCTGTACAGCGACTGGCCCAACCGCGACTCGCTGGTGTCGGTCATCGACGTGGACGCGCTCCGCGCACTGCTGCCGGGCCTCGAGTCCGGGATGATCCCCAAGATGACGGCCTGCCTCGACGCGGTCGACGGCGGTGTCGCGAAGGCGGCCATCATCGACGGCCGGGTGCCGCACTCGATCCTGCTCGAGGTGTTCACCGGCAGCGGGATCGGAACCGAAATCGTCCCGGTCTGACATGACACCCCCAGAATCGAGTACTGAACAGATGGCCGACTCCGGCACCCACGACTGGCGCGCGCGTTTCGGCGACGCGATGATGCGCACGATCGCACCGCCGCTCGCGATGCTCGTGCGCGGCGAGGGCTGCTACGTCTGGGACGAGGAAGGCACGAAATACCTCGACTTCCTCGCCGGAATCGCCGTGAACTCGCTCGGCCACGCGCATCCGGCCCTCGTCGCCGCGGTCACCGACCAGGTCGGCCGGCTCGCCCACGTCTCCAACTACTTCGCGTCGCCGCCGCAGCTGGAACTGGCCGAACGGCTGAAACGCCTCACCGGTGCGGGCCAGGCCGGCCGGGTCTACTTCTGCAGCTCCGGCGCCGAAGCCAACGAGGCCGCGTTCAAATTGGCCCGGCTCAACACCAGCGGGGGCCGCCGCACCCGCATCCTCTCCCTGCACGACTCGTTCCACGGCCGCACCATGGGGGCGCTCGCCCTCTCCGGCAAACCGGCCATGCGCGAGCCGTTCCTGCCGGTACCCGGCGGGGTCGAGCACATCCCCGCCACGCTCGAGGCGCTCGACGCCGCCCTCGACGACACCGTCGCCGCCCTCTTCCTCGAACCCGTGCAGGGCGAGGCCGGCGTGATCGACCTGCCGGACGGCTTCCTCCAGCAGGCCCGCGAACTCTGCACCCGGCACGGCGTGCTGCTCATCCTCGACGAGGTGCAGACCGGTGCCGGCCGCACCGGCGAGTGGTTCGCCTACCAGCGAGAGGGTATCCTGCCCGATGCGCTCACTCTCGCGAAGGGGATCGGCGGCGGCCTGCCCATCGGCGCCCTCGTCACTTTCGGCGCCGCATCGGAGTTGTTCCAGCGCGGCCAGCACGGGTCGACCTACGCCGGCAACCCGCTCGTCACGGCGACCGCCAACGCCGTGCTCGGCACCATCGAGGCCGATGACCTGGTCGCCAACGCCGCGCACCGCGGCGAGCAGCTGCGGCAGATCCTTGCCGGCTTGGGCTCCCCTCTGGTCAGCGAGGTGCGCGGTCGCGGACTCCTGCTCGGGGTCGGGCTCACCGAGCCGGTCGCGCAGCGCCTGACCGCCGCGGCCCAGAGCAACGGCCTGATCGTGAACGCCGCGAACGAGTACACCATCCGTCTGGCCCCGCCCCTCATCGTCGGCGACGCCGAACTGGCCGATTTCGAGCGCCGATTCCGGCTCGCTCTGGCCAGCATCTAGAGTTGAACAATCTATTCCCGAAAGCGAAAGTGACATTGTGACCCGCCATTTCCTGCGCGACGACGACATCTCACCGGCCGAACAGGCCGAGATCCTCGACCTGGCACTGGAGCTGAAGCGAGACCGATTCGCGGTCAAACCCCTGGCCGGTCCGCAGACCGTGGCCGTCATTTTCGACAAGTCCTCGACCCGCACCCGGGTCTCCTTCGCCGTGGGAATCGCCGACCTCGGCGGCAGCCCGCTGATCATCAGCACCGCGAACAGCCAGCTCGGCGGCAAGGAAACCGCCTCCGACACCGCCCGCGTGCTCGAACGTCAGGTGGCCGCGATCGTTTGGCGCACCTACGGCCAGGCCGGGCTCGAGGAGATGGCCCTCGGCACCACGGTGCCCGTCGTCAACGCGCTCTCCGACGACTTCCACCCCTGCCAGCTGCTGGCCGACCTGCTCACCATCCGCGAGCACCGCGGCGACCTCGCCGGTCAGACGCTCGCGTTCCTCGGCGACGGCGCCTGCAACATGGGTCATTCCTACCTGCTCGCCGGCGCGACCGCGGGCATGCACGTGCGCATCGCCTCCCCGGTCGGCTACACGCCCGCCGACGCGGTGGTCGCGGATGCTGCGGCGATTGCCCTGCGCACCGGCGGTTCCGTCGAGCTCTTCACCGACCCGCTCGCCGCCGTCGCCGGCGTCGACGTGGTCATCACCGACACCTGGGTGTCGATGGGTAAGGAAGAGGAGAAGGCCACCCGCCTCGGCGATCTCGGTCGCTACCGCGTCGACGCCGCCATGATGGCCCTCGCCAAACCCAACGCCCACTTCATGCACTGCCTGCCGGCCGACCGCGGCTACGAGGTGACCGCCGACGTCATCGACGGCGCGCAGAGCATCATCTGGGACGAGGCCGAGAACCGCCTGCACGCCCAGAAGGCGCTGCTCGTCTGGCTGCTCGCGCAGAACACCCCCGCATAGTCGCCTCACCGGGCGTCACAGCGTGACCGTAAACTTGAACAGATCTATATTTAGGGAGAACCATGGCTGAACGCGTTGTGCTGGCATATTCGGGCGGACTCGATACCTCGGTGGGCATCGGCTGGTTGAAGGATGCGACCGGCAAAGAGGTCGTGGCCCTCGCCATCGACGTGGGACAGAGCGGCGAGGATATGGACGTCATCCGCCAGCGCGCCCTGGACTGCGGCGCCGTGGAATCCATCGTCGTCGACGCGAAGGACGAATTCGCCAGCGACTATGTCGTGCCGGCGCTCAAAGCCAACGCGCTGTACCAGAAGCGGTACCCGCTCGTCTCCGCGCTCAGCCGCCCGCTGATCGCCAAGTACCTCGCCTCCACCGCGAAGGAGCTCGGCGCGAACAGTGTCGCACACGGCTGCACCGGCAAGGGCAACGACCAGGTGCGCTTCGAGGCCGCCGTCGCCGCCCTCGCACCGGAGCTCACCTCGCTCGCCCCGGTGCGCGACTTCGCCCTCACCCGCGACAAGGCCATCGAGTACGCGGCCCTGCACAACCTGCCGATCGCGCAGTCGAAGAAGAGCCCCTATTCGATCGACCAGAACGTGTACGGCCGTGCGGTCGAGACCGGCTTCCTGGAAGACCCGTGGAACGCCCCGATCGAAGATCTCTACACCTACACGCAGGACCCGGCCGTGACCCGCGAGCCCACCGAGGTCGTCATCAGCTTCGACCAGGGTGTTCCCGTCGCGATCGACGGCGTCGCCGTCACGCCGCTGCAGGCCATCGAAATGATGAACCTCCTCGCCGGCAACCAGGGCGTCGGACGCATCGACATCGTCGAGGACCGCCTCGTCGGCATCAAGAGCCGCGAGGTCTACGAGGCCCCCGCCGGCATCGCCCTGATCGCCGCGCACGAAGAGCTCGAGAACATGACCGTCGAACGCGACCTGGCCCGCTACAAGCGCTCGGTCGAATCGAAGTGGGCGGAACTCGTCTATGACGGCCTCTGGTTCTCCGGCCTCAAGCGGGCCCTCGACGTGTTCATCGATGAGACGCAGAAGCACGTGACCGGCGACATCCGTTTGAAGATGCACGCCGGCTCCGCCGTCGTCACCGGGCGGAAGTCGTCGAAGAGCCTCTACGACTTCAACCTCGCCACCTACGACACCGGTGACACCTTCGACCAGTCCATGGCCAAGGGCTTCATCGAGCTGTGGTCGCTGCCGAGCAAGATCTCGGCTCGCCGCGACCTCGCCGGCGAGTAGGGCCGACGTGGCTGGCGACAAGGACACGACCGCGAACCGAGCCGGTAAGGCGGGCGCCCTCTGGGGCGGCCGCTTCGCCGGGGGACCGTCACCGGAACTGGCGAAGCTGAGCAAGTCGACCCAGTTCGACTGGCCGCTGGCTCCCTACGACATCCGCGGCTCCCAGGCCCACGCGCGGGCCCTGGCCGCGGCCGGTTACCTGACCGACCCGGAACTCGTCGCCATGATCGCCGGCCTCGACACCCTGATGCAGGCCGTGCTCGACGAGAGCTTCCTGCCCGCGGAATCCGACGAAGACGTGCATTCGTCCCTGGAACGCGGCCTGATCGACATCGTCGGCGTCGAACTCGGCGGCAAGCTGCGCGCCGGCCGCAGCCGCAACGACCAGGTCGCCACCCTGGTGCGCATGCTGCTCCGCGACAAGGCGCAGGGGATCTCCGCCCACGTGATCGACCTGATCGACGCCCTGGCGTCGCAGGCCGAGGCGAACGCCGACGCAATCATGCCGGGCCGCACGCACCTGCAGCACGCCCAACCGGTGCTGCTCGCGCACCACCTGTTCGCGCACTGCTGGCCGCTCGTGCGCGACCTCGAGCGTGTCATCGACTGGAACAAGCGCGCCGATTTCTCGCCCTACGGCTCGGGCGCCCTGGCCGGCAACACGCTCGGCCTCGACGCTGACCTGGTGGCGGCCGACCTCGGCTTCAGCGCCGTGGTCGAGAACTCGATCGACGGCACCGCCAGCCGCGACCTGGTCGCCGAGTTCGCCTACATCACCGCCCAGATCGGCATCGACCTGTCCCGGTTGGCCGAGGAGATCATCCTCTGGAACACCCGCGAGTTCGGCTTCGTCACCCTCGACGACTCCTACTCGACCGGGTCGTCGATCATGCCGCAGAAGAAGAACCCGGACATCGCCGAGCTGGCCCGCGGTAAGTCGGGGCGCCTGATCGGCAACCTGACCGGCCTGCTGACCACGCTCAAGGGACTGCCGCTGGCCTACAACCGCGACCTGCAGGAAGACAAGGAACCCGTCTTCGACTCGATCGAGACGCTCGAGGTGCTCCTGCCGGCCTTCAGCGGAATGATCGCGACGTTGACCTTCCACACCGAACGGATGGCCGAGCTCGCCCCCCAGGGATTCTCGCTGGCCACCGACGTCGCCGAGTGGCTCGTCAAGCACCAGGTCACCTTCCGCGACGCGCACGAGATCACCGGCTCGCTGGTGAAGTACGCGGAGCAGAACGGGCTCGACCTGCACGAGGTCGACGACGCCGCGCTGCTCGCGCTCTCGCCGCACCTCACTCCGGACGTGCGCGAGGTGCTCACCATCACCGGTTCCGTGTCCCGCCGCGACGGCCAGGGCGGCACCGCCCCGGTGCGCGTGGCCGAACAGCGTGCGGTGCTCGTCACCCGGGTGCGCGCGCTGGCGGCTGCGCTCGGCATGTGACCCCGGGTCACGGCATTCTGGCGCGACCGGCGGTTGAGGTCGCGCCACTGCTGTTGGGCGCGGTGCTCGGTCACGCCGGGGTGCTGCTGCGCATCACCGAGGTGGAGGCCTACCTCGGCGTAGGCGTCGACCCCGGCTCGCACGCCTTCCGCGGTCAGACCCGGCGGAACGCGACGATGTTCGGCCCGAGCGGGCACCTCTACGCCTACTTCAGCTACGGCATGCACGTCTGCGCGAACATCGTCTGCTCACCCGACGGCGAAGCCTCCGCGGTGCTGCTGCGGGGAGGCGAGATCATCGCCGGGGAAGCCTCGGCACGGATGCGTCGCCCCACCGCCCGCAGCGACCGCGACCTGGCGCGCGGCCCGGCCCGCCTCACGCGGGCGCTCGGCATCGGGCTGGACGACGACGGCGCGGACCTCGGGCTCGCGCCGTTCGAGCTGACCCTGCCCGAGCATCCGGCCCCGTTCCTCTCCGGACCGCGCACCGGGGTGGGCGGCGACGGCGGGGGAGCGGAGTACCCGTGGCGATTCTGGATCCCGGGCGACGGGACGGTGTCGCCGTACCGGCGGCATCCGAAGCTGGGCGCTCCGCCCCTGCAGCGATAGCGCCGCGACGGATGGCGGGGGTCCGCGCCGGTCCCGCGCCGGGCATCCGTCGTGATGTATACGCGGAGATTTTCGGGAAACACCGGTTGTGGCGGCGGCCCGAGCGGCGTGTTGCGAAAATCTCCGAGGTTACGTGAACGTGGTGGCCACGGATGCCCCGGCCCGGTCGGCAGGTTCCGGTCACCGGGTCCGTGGACCGGCGCGCTCACCTGACGGCGCAACACGGCCGCGAGAGCGGGTGAATCGTCGGTTTCGGCGCCCCAGAACGACGATTCACCCGCTCTCGCGGTAGGGGAGCTCACACTTCTGACAGCGCCGGCGTGCGAGAGCGAGTCCACGTTCCCGACCGCGCCGGGAGGAAGTGCCCCCACAGCTCGACCACCGATCACCGACGGCTCGACCGCCGCGGCGCTCGACCACCCCGGCAAGCACCACCCCGGAGGGCCCTAGGTCAGGGCGATCTGCACCAGGGCGGCGCAGGCGCATGCCCAGATCAGGCTGGCCAGCGTGCCGATGATGAACCGTTCCCGGGCCTCCGCCGTGGCCAGTTCGGTGAACCGGCCGACGCCCTTGATCGCCACGACCACCGCGATGGCCTCCGGGAAGCCGGCCAGGATCGCGCCGGCCACGGCCAGGCGCTCCAGGATTCCGATCATCAATCCGCCGCGCAGCACCTCGTGCACGAATGCGCCGGAAGCCCCGGGAGCCCCGGAAGCCCCGGAAGCCCCGGGAGCGCCGGGATCCCCGACAGCCCCGGCCGTGCCGGTCGCAGCGGGCGCGTCGGTCGGCGTGGGAGTCGGCGCCGGCGACGAGGGCGCGTCGCCGTTCTCGACCAGGATCCCGCCGTGCTGGCCCGGGGGCACCGAGTTGTTGGTGGCCAGCCGCAGCGCGAGCAGCGCCGCCGGGCCGCCGCCGACCACGGCGAGGCCGAGGGCCAGCATGCCGAGGAGAACGCCCGACACGGTCGCGCCCCCGGGGGAGGGGAGTGCGGCGATCATCAGGGCCGCCGCAAGGGCGCCGGCGGAGATCGCGGCGAACTGCAGCTTCTGGCGCCGGAAGGCGAGGAGGGCCAAGACCAGCGAGCCGGACGTGACGATCAGCAGCACAAGCCAGTAGAGGTAGGCCACGATCGGGAAGGACGAGGAGATCATGCGGCAGGGTCCGTTTCGGTCGTGGCGTGCTCGAGGTTCTCCAGCAGCCTAACCAGTGCTGGCTGCGCCGCCTGGTCGACCCTCCAGAGCGCGCTGCGGATGCGCTGGCTGACGGCCGCGGCGGAAATGCCGAGCTCGGCGGCGATGTCCACCTGGGACATCCCGCTCGCCAGCAGGTCGATGGCCGCCCACCCTTCCTTCGAGCGACGCTGCCGAAGAAGCAGCAGGGTGGTGATGAGCGACTCCACCCCGTCGGCGTCGAGCAGCGGAGCAGCGCGCCCGGAGGCACGGTCACCAGCCGAGTCACCAACCGGGTCACCAGCAAGGTCGACCGCCGGGTCGACCTCGAGGCTGAACCGGGCCTCGGCCTTCTTCGCCCGCGTGACGGCGGCCCGAGCCGCAACGAACGCGCCGCCGGAGGCCTGCCGGGTCGTGTCCGGCAGGGGGGTGCGCACATCCCCGATGCCGAGGCCGATGCTCCAGTGCCCCGCCCGTTGCAGGGCGAGAACCGCGGCGAGGGCCGTGGCGGCGTCGGGCAACAGCAGCTGGATTTCGTCGCCTGCCGTCTGGTCGGGCGGCAGGGTGAACGCCGGGCCGAACGCGGCCACGAGCTCGGCGATCATCTCGCCGGCTCGATCCCGGTCGTTGCGGCTGCCGATCTGGTCGGCGGTGATGACGAACATGCGCAGGACCTCCGACGGAGTTAACGGGCAGATATAAAGCTTCACAGCTGAATCTACACTAATTCAGCTTCTAGGCTTAATATTCATCGATCAAGGCGCGGCCATGAATTCCAGGGCAGCGAGGCGGGCGCTGATAACCTTGGTTCGTGTCAGATCCAGCCATCCTCGCCCTGCAAGCCAACGACCCGACCTTCGACGACGTCTGGGAGGAGATCTCCTGGCGAGGCCTGGTGCAGGTGTCCACCGACACCGCCGAACTGCGTGAGCTGCTCGCCGGCCCGCCGGTCACGTTCTATTGCGGCTTCGACCCGACCGCCCCGAGCCTTCACCTCGGCAACCTGGTGCAGTTGCTGCTCATGCGCCGGCTGCAGCTGGCCGGGCACAAGCCCCTCGGCCTGGTCGGCGGGTCCACCGGACTGATCGGGGACCCGCGCCCCACGGCCGAGCGCACCCTGAATTCCCGGGATGTCGTCGGCCAGTGGGTGGGCTACCTCCAGGACCAGGTCTCGCGCTTTCTGAGCTCGGAGGGCGACAACGCCGTCACCCTGGTGAACAACCTCGACTGGACCGCGCCGCTCAGCGCCATCGACTTTCTGCGTGACATCGGCAAGTACTTCCGGGTCGGCAGCATGCTCAAAAAGGATGCCGTCAGCGCCCGGCTGAATTCCGACGCCGGCATCAGCTACACCGAGTTCAGCTACCAGGTGCTGCAGGGGATGGACTTCCTCGAGCTGTTCCGCACCTACGGCTGTGTGCTGCAGACCGGAGGCAGCGACCAGTGGGGCAACCTCACCAGCGGCATCGACCTCATCCGCAAGGCGGAGGGGGAGGGCGCCCACGCCATCGGCACCCCGTTGATCACCAACAGTGACGGCACCAAGTTCGGCAAGAGCGAGGGCAACGCGGTCTGGCTCGACCCCACCCTCACCAGCCCGTACGCGTTCTACCAGTTCTGGCTCAATACCGACGATGCCGATGTCATCAACCGGCTGAAGGTGTTCACCTTCCTCACCCGGTCCGACATCGAGGAGCTCGAGGGTGCCGTGGCGACCGAACCGTTCAAGCGCCTCGCCCAGCGCACGCTCGCCGTCTCGGTAACGAGCCTCGTGCACGGGCGTGCCGCAACGGATGCCGCCATCCAGGCCGCCCATGCCCTCTTCGGGCAGGGTGAACTCTCCGATCTCGACGAAGCCACCCTCGAAGCGGCGCTGCGGGAACTCCCCAACACGACGACCGCCCCGCACGCCCCCGTGGTGCAGTTGCTGGTCGACACCGGACTGAGCATGAGTCTGAGCGAAGCCCGTCGTGCCATCAGCCAGGGCGGGGTCTACCTCAACAACGTGAAGGTGCTGAGCGACGACCAGACCATCGAGGGGGCCGTTCTCCCCGGGGGAGTCGCCGTGCTCCGCCGCGGGAAGAAGACCCTGGCCGGCGTTTTCGTCGTCTAGTTCCGAGACGGATGCCGCCCGGTCGTGTGCGCTCTTCGGGGCGTGACACGCCCGGGCGGTTTCTGGTTTTGACGGCCCGGTGTGGGGACCGTAATGTATTCAAACGTACCCCACAGGTGCGGAAAGCCGCAGAGCTTCCCGGCCTCACGTGGAACCACAGTTTTGAGCTTGTTCCCATGTTTGTATCCGTTACGGATCGGTGTGGGGGAGGCCTAAGATAGTAACTCTCTCCGGCTGTTCGTCTGGTCGGGTCGGTAGATGTTTCGGTGTGCTTCGGCGCACTCGGATTCGGCTGCTGGCCTTGATTTGACAGGGAATGGCCGGGCAGATAAGTTATACAAGTTGCCTCGAAGCGACAGCCTG
>NZ_SOGN01000025.1 GCF_004403395.1 Cryobacterium cheniae | reverse complement strand
CGGCCCGAGTCCGAGCGGCCGGCGCCGCCGGAGCGGCCCGCGCCACCCGTGCGCGCAGCCGAGGCGGCGGTCTCGCGGATCGGCGAGGCGCGGAGGCGCCCCTTCGACCCGGCCGGGATGTTCAGGTCGGTGTAGAGGTGCGGCGACGACGAGTAGGTTTCCATCGGGACCGGCGTGCCGAAGTCGAGCGCGTTGTTGATCAGCGTCCACTTGTGCATGTCGTCCCAGTCGACGAAGGTGACCGCGATGCCGGTCTTGCCCGCGCGGCCGGTGCGGCCCACGCGGTGCAGGTACGCCTTCTCGTCTTCGGGGATGGTGTGGTTGATCACGTGGGTGACGTCGTCGACGTCGATGCCGCGCGCGGCGACATCCGTGGCGATCAGGATGTCCTTCTTGCCGGCCTTGAACGAGGCCATGGCGCGTTCGCGCTGTTCCTGGTTGAGGTCACCGTGCACGGCGGTGGCGTTGAAGCCGCGGTCGCCGAGTTCCTCGACCAGCTTGGCGGCGGCCCGCTTGGTGCGGGTGAAGATCACGGTCTTGCCGCGGCCCTCGGCCATCAGGATGCGACCGATCACCTCGTCCTTGTCCATGTTGTGCGCACGGTAGACGAGGTGCTCGATGTTGGCCTGCATCAGGCCCTCGTCGGGGTCGGTCGCCCGGATGTGGATGGGCCGGTTCATGAAACGGCGCGCCAGGGCGACGATCGGGCCCGGCATCGTGGCCGAGAACAGCATGGTGTGGCGGGTGGAGGGCGTCTGGGAGAACAGTTTCTCGATGTCGGCGAGGAAGCCGAGGTCGAGCATCTTGTCGGCCTCGTCGAGCACCATTTCACTCACGTTGGCGAGACTGAGCAGGCGCTGGCTGGCAAGGTCGAGCAGGCGGCCGGGAGTGCCGACGACGATCTGCGCGCCGGCCTTGAGAGCCTCGATCTGGCCCTCGTAGGCCTTGCCGCCGTAAATGGAGACGACCTTCGTGTTGCGGTTGCTCGAGGCCGTCTCGAGGTCTTCGGAGACCTGCACGCAGAGCTCGCGGGTCGGCACGACGACGAGCACCTGCACGCCCGGTGCGGGGTCGAGTCCGAGGCGCTGGATGATCGGAAGGCCGAAGCCGAGGGTCTTGCCGGTGCCGGTCTTGGCCTGGCCGATGATGTCCTGCCCGCTCAGGGCGAGGGGGATGGTCTGCACCTGGATGGGGAAGGGCTCGATGATGCCTTTATCAGCGAGAGCCTGAACCATGTCCTGGTCGATATTGAGTTCGGAGAAAGTCACGAATTATTGCCTTGTCATTAGCTGGAAGCGGGATGCGCCCGTCTTTTGCTTCGGGCACCTGGCCACCGATCCATGCCGATGGCGTGGTCCTACCATATCGGGCGGCCCTGTGAAGTGGCTCATACCGCACCGCGCCGGGCCGATTCGCCCCGCCGGGGTACGAACCCGCGGTGCGGGCCCGGCACTGTCCTAAGCTGAGCCTGTGATCATCTGGACTGATCGGCGCGGGAAGCGCATGGAGGCACCCCGGCAGCCGACGCGGCGGGTCCGTCAGTCGACCACGAAAGTCGACATCGCCGGCTTCACCCCGGAACTGCTGCCCTACCTCGGCCAGGCTGCCTACTTCCAGCTCGGCATGTTCGAGAACCTCGCCCTGGCAATTTCGACCGCCCCGGACCTCACCGCGAAAGAGGAGTTGAGCGCCGCCGCCGGACGGGCCCTCGCCAAGCACCAGGGGCTCGTGGCCGAGATCCGTCGCCGCGGCGGTGAGCCGGCCGAGGTGATGGCCGGGTTCTCGTCCCGGCTCGACGCGTTCCGCGAGCAGACCGCCGGCGCCGACTGGCACGAACTGCTGCTCAGCTGCTACCTCGCCGGGGGATTTCTCGACGACTTCTTCATCCGACTGTCCGACGGGCTGCCCGGCGACGTGGGTCCGCGGGTGGCGCACCTGCTCGGCCAGGACGCCGGTACCGACGTTTTCGTCACCCACCTGAAGGCCGCCATCGGCGCCGACCCGGCGCTCGGGTCGCACCTTGCCCTGTGGGGACGCCGCCTGGTCGGGGACACCCTGCTGGTCGCCCGCTCGGCGTTGCCGATGGAGGGCATCACCGCCGACGAGTCCCGGATCGAACCCGTGTTCACCGAACTCATCGCCGCGCACACGCGCCGCATGGACGGGCTCGGCCTGACCGCCTGACCGCCTGACCGCCTGACCGTTCGGAAACGCCGGAACGGCGGCGCGCGCCGGAGCGCCGCCGCCGTCGGGCGAAACGGTCACGCGCGGGTCGGGTGCCCGTCGCGCATCAGGGTGTGCAGCATCCGCTCGTCGCCGTCGGTGCGCGAGCGCACCAGGGCCAGGTCGACGGCGACGGATGCCAGTGCGGTCACCCCGAGGGTGACCCACCAGATCCAGCCTTCGTTCCAGGGCAGACCGAGCCAGGTCAGCGCCACCCAGACCACGGACGCGACCATGGTGCCGATGGCCGGCACGAGGACCGCGCCGTGGGTCATCCGCCCCGGCAGGGCATACCGCGCGGCGAGCCCGAGAACCGCACCGCCCAGGGCGATGAAGAGGAGTTCCACGGTTGATCAGGCGACGAAGCCGACGCGGCGGGACTCCTCGGAGCCCAGCTCCACGTACGCGAGCCCGACGGTCGGAACGATGTAGACCTTGCCCTTGCTGTCGGAGAGCTTCAGGTAACCGGTCTCCCCGGCGAGGGCGGCAGCGACCGTCTCCTCGACCTCGTTCGCGGGCTGTGAGGTCTCGAAGCCAATCTCCCGGGGAGAATTGAAGATGCCAATGCGGATATCCACCAGATGCGCCTTTCGTTGCCTAAGCGCCCAGATTACGACAGAACCGCACACCGGCCGGCCACCGTTCACTGTCGGCGCAACCCGCTAGCTTTGAAAACGTGACAACCCTGGGACTCCCGCTACGCACCGACCCCGATTCGGTCGTCCTCGACGACTCGCAACGCGCCGTTCTGGCGCTGGTCGCGGAGCCGGCCGGGCCCGATGCCCCACACCCCACCCGACCGGGAATCAGCGCCGCCGTGATCGGCGCCCCCGGCACCGGCAAGACAGCCACGCTGGTGGAACTGGTCGCCGAGTGCGTGCTCGGCCAGGGGTATTCGCCCAGTGAGGTGCTGGTGCTGGTGCCGACCCGCACGGGCGCCACGGCTCTCCGCGACCGGCTCGCGCTGCGCCTGGGCGTGCCCACCAACGGCCCGATGGCCCGCACCGCGAACTCGGTCGCGTTCCAGATCGTGCGGGATGCCGTGGCCCGGGCGGGCGGCCCGGCTCCCACCCTGCTCACCGGCGGCGAACAGGACCAGATCATCGCCGAGCTGCTCGAGGGGCACCGGCAGGACCAGGCCGAGGCGCAGCAGGCCGGGTCGCCGGCCGGGGCGCAGCCTGCGGGACCGAACTGGCCGGACACCCTCGGCGCCGATGTGCGCAGTCTGCGCGGGTTCCGCACCCAGCTGCGCGACCTGATGATGCGCGCGGTCGAATACGGCGTGACCTCGGAGGCGCTCGTCGATCTCGGGCGCAGAGAACAGCGGCCGGAATGGGTGGCCGCGGCCGAGTTCATCCGCGGCTATGAAGACGTGAAAGACCAGTCCCGCCCCGGCCAGTACGACTCCACCGAACTGGCAGGGTTCGCCGCGTCCGTCGTGGCCGGGGCCCCGGCCGGGTCCGCGGCGCTCGGCTCGCTCGGCGGCCTCCGCCTGATCGTGCTCGACGACGCGCAGGAGCTCACCCAGGCCAACCTGACCCTGCTCGCGCGGTTCGCGGCGCGCGGCGTGGCCGTGATCGCGTTCGGCGACCCCGACATCAGCACCGGATCCTTCCACGGCGCCCACCCGGATGCGCTCGGCCGCCTGGGCGCGTACCTGACCGGCGCCGTGCTGCCGACCCTGGTGCTCGGCACGGTGTACCGGCACGACGCGGACATCCGCGGGGTGGTGCGGGGGATCACACACCGGATCGGCGCCGCCTCGGCCGGCACCCAGCGGTTCGCCCTGAGCGCGGCGGACGGCGAGCCTGCCGAGACAGCCGAGACAGCCGAGACCGCGGAGCCGGCGCAGAAGCCCAATCCCGTGCAGACCGTGCTCGCGGACAGCCCCGCCGACCAGCTCGCCGTGATCGCCCGCCGACTGCGGGAACGGCATGTGCTCGGCGGCGTTCCGTGGGGGCAGATGGCGGTCGTCGTGCGCAGCGGCTCGCTCGTGCCCTCCCTCTCGAAGGGCCTCGCCGCGCTCGAGGTCCCCACCCAGGTGTCGAGTGCGCAGACCGCGCTGCGCGACGACTTCGCCGTGCGCGCCTTCATCCTCGCGCTCGAGGTCACCCTGGGGCGCAAGCCGTTGGGGCCCGAGGAGGCGACCCTTCTGCTCCGCGGCCCGCTCGGCGGCCTCGACCCGATCACCCTGCGGCGCCTGCGCGCGGCGTTGCGCCAGCAGGAGCTCAGCGCCGACCGGAACCGTTCCGCCGACGAGCTCCTGGTGGAGGCCCTCGGCAACCCCGGCCTGCTGGCCGCCATCGACAACCGCACGGCCCGCCGGGCCGCCAGCTGCGGCGAGAGCCTCCGGGCCGCCGCCGTGGAATACGCGGCCGGCGCCACCATCGAGGAACTGCTCTGGGGTCTCTGGCAGCGCAGCGGTCTCGCCCGGGAGTGGAAGGAACAGTCGGCCGGCACGGGAATCGTCGCCGACGAGGCCAATCACAACCTCGACGCCGTGGTGGCGCTTTTCTCGGCCGCGCAGCGCTACGTGGAGCGCACCCCGGCCGCCCCGCCGGTCCTGTTCCTCGAACACCTCGTCGACACCGACGTGCCCGAGGACACCCTCGCCCCGCGCGCGCTCGGCGACGCGGTCGTCGTGTCCACCCCCAGCGGTTTGATCGGCCGCGAATTCGAGGTCGTCGTCATCGCCGGGGTGCAGGAGAACGTGTGGCCCGACCTGCGCATCCGTGGTTCGCTTCTCGGCGCCGGCGACCTGGCCGCGCTCGCCGCCGGCCGGCGCCCCGAGGAGGCGGGTGCCCGCACGGCCGTGCTGCACGACGAGCTGCGCATGTTCGCCCAGGCCGCCAGCCGCGCCCGCACCGAACTGCTGGTGACGGCCATCGACAACGAGGAGAACCAGCCCTCGGTCTTTCTGCGGCTGCTGCCGGCGCCGGCGCCGCGCACGGCGGCGGACGCCGGCGACACCGGCCGCTACCCGCTCTCCCTGCGGGGGCTGGTGGGCCGGCTCCGCCGTGACCTCACCCGGAGCACCGCGGCGGCCCACGGCGACGAGACAGCGAGCCGGGCCACGGATGCCGCCGCGACCCTGGCCCGGCTGGCCCGGGAGAACGTGGCCGGCGCGGCCCCCGACCAGTGGTACGGCCTGAACGAACCCAGCAGCGTGCGCCCGCTGAACGACCCGGAGGCCGGCGACGCCCCGGTGCGCGTCTCGCCGTCGCGGATGGCGGCCTTCGAGACCTGCCCGCTGCACTGGGTGATCGGGCAGGTCGGCGGCGGCTCCTCCAACACCGCTGCCAACCTCGGCACGATCATCCACAAGGTGATGGAGGACTCCACCGACCGGAGCCCCGACGCGCTCTGGCAGGGCGTCGAGGCCCGCTGGGGCGAACTGCAGTTCGACGCCGACTGGCAGTCCCGGGTGCAGAAGGTCGAGGCGCGCGCGCTGACCGATCGGCTGGCCTCCTACCTGCTCGACTTCGAACGCGGCGGCGGCAGCCTGCTCAGCGCGGAGGGCACCTTCCAGCTCGACCTCGACGGCGCCGTGCTCTCCGGCACGGTCGACCGGGTCGAGCGGCTCGGCGACGGGCGGGCGGTCATCGTCGACCTGAAGACCGGCCGCGGCGACCCGATCAGCGACGCCGGGGTGGCCGAGCATCCGCAGCTCGGCGCCTACCAGCTCGCGTTCAGCGAGGGGGCGATCGAGGGGATCCCCGCCGACATGCCGCTGGCCGGCGCGCGCCTCCTGATCGTGTCCAGCGGCACGGTCAAGCAGAACTACCGCAACCCCACTCAGCCCACCTTCACCCCCGAGGAGCTCGCGGCGTTCCGCACCCGGGTCGGTCGGGACGCCGCCGGCATGGGCGGCGCCACCTTCCTCGCCGAAATCAGTTCCCATTGCCTCGACCCGCGCGCGCACGGGTCCTGCCGAATCCACGTCATCAAGCAGGTCAGCTCATGAACCAGTCCGTCACCCCTTCGGCCATTTCGGCCCTCCAGATCGCCGCGGCACTCGGCATGTTTCCGCCGACGGCGGAACAGCAGGCGGTGATCGAGGCGCCGCTGGCGCCCACCCTCGTGGTGGCCGGCGCCGGCAGCGGCAAGACCGAGACGATGGCCAACCGGGTGCTCTGGCTGCTCGCCAACGGGCACGCCCGGCCCGACCAGATTCTGGGCCTCACCTTCACCCGTAAGGCCGCCGGAGAACTCTCCGAGCGCATCCGTGACCGCATCGACCAGCTCGACGCGAAGGGTCTGCTGCCGAGGCCGCCGGCCCCCGCGGCGGGCGCGGTCACGATCGACTCCTCCGACCTGTTCAACGCGCCCACGGTGTCCACGTACAACTCGTTCGCCAGCCGGCTGTTCACCGACAACGCGCTGCTCCTCGGGCGCGAACCCGAGTCGGTGCTGCTCAGCGAGACCAGCGCCTGGCTGTTGGCCCGCCGGGTGGTGATCGAGCACGGCGACAGCCGGCTCGTGCCCTTCGGCAAGAAGCTCGACGCGGTGACGGATGCCGTGCTCGCCTTCAGCCGTTCCCTCGCCGAGAACCCCCCGCCCGTCGTGCCTGGCGTTCCGGCCGCGCCGCACGACCTGGCCGGCCTCGCCGCCGGCTTCGGCTATCTGCGGGACCTGCCCTACGGCAACCCGCGCAAGAAGATCCCGTACGCCTCGGTTGCCGAGTCGCTCGCCGCGGTGGAGCCGCTGCCCGTTCTGTTCGAGCTCGCCGAGCGCTACGCGGTGGAGAAGCGCCGGCTCGGGCTGATCGAGTTCTCCGACCAGGTGGCCCTCGCCCTGCAGGTCTGCCAGAAGGTCGAACAGGTCGTCACCCGCTACCGCGACCAATACCGGGTGGTACTGCTCGACGAATACCAGGACACCTCGGTGCTGCAGACCGAGCTGCTGCACACCCTTTTCAGCCGGCACCCGGTGATGGCCGTCGGTGACCCGCACCAGTCCATCTACGGCTGGCGCGGGGCGAGCTCGGCGAACCTGCTCGGCTTCTCGCTGAGCTTCGCCGGCCTCACCAACCGCCAGTCGCCGTCGATGAGCCTCTCCGTCACCTGGCGCAACCCGGTCACGGTGCTCGACACCGCGAACGCGCTGGTGTCCCCACTGAGCGACGCGCTCCGAGCCCGGCCCGACGGCATCCAGGTCGACACCCTCAAGGTGCCGGCCGGCAAGGCGGACGGGCGGGTCGAGGCGTCGATGCGGGAGACCATCGCCGACGAGGCCCGGGCCGTGGCCGACTGGTTCGCCGAGCGTCTCACCCCGGGCAGCGACAAGTCCGGCGCGATGCTCTTCCGGGCCCGGCGCGAGATGGAGTTCTTCGCCGAGGTGCTGCGGGAGCGCGGCGTGCGCGCCCACGTGCTCGGCCTCGGCGGTCTGCTGTCCACCCCGGAGGTCACCGACGTCGTCTGCGTACTGCGGGTCGTGCACGATCCCTCCGCGGGCAGCGAACTGGTGCGCCTGCTCGGCAGCGGCCGCTACCGGGTCGGCCCCCGCGACCTGCAGCACCTCGCGGCCGTGGCGCGCTGGCTGGCGGCACACGACTGGGCCCAGCAGGCGGTGACACAGGACCTCAAAGAGAAGATGCGGGCATCCGTCGCCGTCGACGAGGGGGCGTCGCTCGTCGACGCCCTCGACTTCGTGGCCGCCGCCCCCGAGACGCACGGCCAGCTCGCGGGTTTCAGCGACACCGGCCGGGCCCGGCTGCGGGCCGCCGGTCGCCAGCTGGCCTGGCTGCGGGCGCGGGCCGGCCTGCCGCTGCTCGACTTCGTGCGTCTGATCGAGCAGGAACTCCTGCTCGACGTCGAACTCGTCGCCAACGAGGCCAACAACCTGGGTCTGGCCAACCTCTACGCCTTCGACGACACCGTGTCCGCTTTCCTCGCGAGTGACGAGGTCGGCAGCCTGGCCGGCTTCCTGCGCTGGCTGGGCCGGGCCGCCGCGTACGACGACATGGGCCCGCGGGTCGAGCCGGGGGAGAGCGGCACCGTGCAGCTGCTCACCATCCACGGGGCCAAGGGCCTCGAATGGGACTATGTCGCCATCCCCAACCTGACCGAGAAGAGCCTGCCGGCGCAGTCCCGGGACGGCGCGGGCTGGGTGAAGTTCGGCGAGCTGCCCTACCCGTTTCGCGGCGACCGGGCCGAGCTGCCCGAGTTGGCCTGGCAGGAGCACGAGAGCCAGCTGTCGTTCGACACCGAATTCCAGGCCTACAAGGAGCAGCTCGCCGCCCGCCACGACGACGAGGAGCGACGCCTGATCTATGTGGCCACGACCCGGGCGCAGCAGGAACTGCTGCTCACCGGCTCGTACTGGGGCGGCGGCGGCACCGTGCGCGCCCCCAGCCGGTACCTCGTGGAGCTGGCCGAGGCCGGTCTGATCGCCGCGCTGCCCGAGGGCAGTCGGCACGACGAGAAGCCCGACACCGGTGAGGGAATCGACGAGCACTGGCCGTTCGACCCGCTCGGCACGCGGCGGCCCCTCGTCGAGGCCGCGGCCGCCCGGGTGCGCGCGGAGGCGGACACCGAACGATTGACGCGCTGGACCCACTCGGTCACGCTCCTGCTCGAGGAACGGATGCTGCGCCTCGCCGGCGCGGGCACCGCCCCGCTGCCTACGCGCATCCCGGCGTCCCGGTTCAAGGACTACATCGACGACCCGGCCGGGGTGGCCGACGCGCTCCGCCGCCCCATGCCCGAGCGCCCGTACCGGGCCACCCGGCTGGGCACCCTGTTCCACTCCTGGGTGGAGCAGCGCGCCGGCGGCGCGTCGGGCGGCGACCTGATCGACGCGGGCGAGAACGAACTGGACCTCGGCGACCAGGGCGCCGACGCGTTCGACCTCGACCTCGACCAGAACCAACCGCTGGAGCAGGCGCAACTCGAACGGCTGCAGCGCACCTTCGAGCAGTCGCCGTGGGCGTCGCGGCAGCCCGAGGAGGTCGAGATCGAGATCCACCACGTGCTGGCCGGGCAGGTCTTCGTCTGCAAGCTCGACGCGGTCTACCGCACCGAGACGGGCTACCAGGTGGTGGACTGGAAGACCGGCCGGGCACCGTCAAGCCCCGCGGACCTCGAGCTCAAGCAGACCCAGCTGGCCCTGTACCGGCTCGCCTACGCGCGCTGGAAGGGCATCGATCCGGAGACCGTCGACGCGGTGTTCTACTTCGTCGCGGACGACACGATCGTCGCCCCGGACCGGCTCTACTCCGAGGAAGACCTGGTGCGGGCCTGGTCGGCGATGCGATCCCCGGTGGCACGACCGGCGGCGGGCTCCACGGTATCGATCGCGCCGGTGGTGGCATCGTCGGCGGACGACGAATCCGAACCGGAAACCGAGCGGTTCGCGTCGTCGTCGTCCTCGAACTCGCCGCCGAACTCCGACAGGTTGTAGGCGTCGGTGTGCATGGACCCGCCGAGGTCGCGGCGGGGGATGCCGCGCGGCGTGGACCGGAGCATGCTTTCCACCCCGGCGACGTCGAGGATCGGGCCGGTGGGCGGTGACAACGGATGCGACGTGGCCTGGTGCACGTTGTCGACCAGGCCGTCGAGCATGGCCACGGCGTCGTCGACGATGCCCTGGTTGCGCGTGTCCGTGCCGTGCAGCAGCCAGCGGGCCAGTTCCAGTTCCGCGTACAGCATCGCGCGCTGGGTGATCCTCGGGTCGTTGCCCTGGCGGGCCGACGCGTACGACGCGACGGCGGTTTCGCCGGCGGCCCCACGGGAGGCGAGCAGCCAGTGCAGGTCGCGGGCCGGGTCGCCCACACACAGGGCCGACCAGCCGAGTACCGCGGACACTGAATCATCGGTGATCAGGAACGAGTCGGCCGACAGCGACCCGTGCACCACGCAGGGCGCGAACTGCCAGAGGCTGTCGTCGTCGGTGGCCTGTTCCCAGCGGCGCAGGATCGCGGCGGGCAGGTAGCCGGTCGCGGCCGCCCGGTCGATCAGGGCGATGGTGCCGGTGCGGCACTCCTGCGCGCTCTGCTGCGGCAGCCCGGCGGTGCCGACGAAGGCGGTCGGCAGGGCGTGCACCGCGGCGATGGCGCGGCCGATCGAGCCGGACACGCCGGTGTGGCCGGTGAGGGCATCCGCGTCGAACGAATCACCCGCCAGGAATTCGTAGACGACGGCCCGGGTGCCGCCGAGCGGCGCCTGGCCCACGAACTGCGGCACGTCGAAGGGGAGCCGGCTGCGGTTGCCGACCGTGAGCGCGCGCAGGGCGACCAGATCGGCGGACTGCTCGGTCTCCGCGGACTGGGAGGAGGGAACACGGATGATGAGGGCACGGTCGTCACGGTCGATCAGCAGCGCCGAATCGAACGCGCCATTGGCTCCGCGAAACCGCGCCGCGGAGCCGTGCAGGCGCACCTGGACGACGTCGAGATCGGGAACGGCGGCAGTGGCCAGCGCGGCTAGAGTGAGAGGGGATCTGACCATGCCTTCTAGGTTAGGTCGACTTCCCCTCGGCGCGGTCGTTCGCCACGCCTCGACACAACTTCGGCAGTCTTGCCCGAGACCGAGGAGCCCCATGTCGTTCGCGTTCACATCCCGGCTGCCGCTTTCCCGCCACGCGGTCGACCGCGACAGCGAGGCGCGCGCCGCCCCCGGACTGCTGGACACGCTGCAGACGGATGCCGCCACCCGCGTGCTCGCGCTGTGGCGCGGCTCCGCACTGATGGAGGCCACGGCCCCCGACCGACTGCGCCTGCTGGCGCCCGGACGGGTTCCCGCCGGCGACCTCCGGCTGTACCTCGGCCGGTCCCTGGCTCGGGGTGCCCCCGAACCCGTGGGCACCCCGCTGGTCGCCGTGGTCCTGACCGACGAGCAGGCCGTGGCGCTCGAGCCCGACGAGTCCCGCTGGGCGCCGCTCCGTCACGTGGCGACCACCCTGTCCGACCGGGACGCGGGACTGTTCACCGAAACCCTCGGCGTCGTGAACTGGCACGCCTCCCACTCGCACTGCCCGCGCTGCGGCGCCGCCACCCTGGTCGAGAACGCCGGCTGGACGAGGCGCTGCCCCGACTGCGGCGGCCAGGTGTTCCCGCGCACCGACCCGGCCGTGATCGTGCTGATCACCGACGCCGACGACCGCATCCTGCTCGGCTCGAACGCCCTCTGGGAGCACAACCGCTACTCGCTCCTGGCCGGATTCGTCGAACCGGGCGAATCGCTCGAGGCGGCCGTCATCCGGGAGATGTTCGAGGAATCCGGCCTCCGGGTGACCGATCTGGTCTACCTGGGCTCGCAGCCCTGGCCGTTTCCGGCGTCGATCATGTTCGGCTTCACGGCCCGGCTCGCCGTCGGGCAGGCTCCGGAGGATCTCCTCCCCGACGGGGAGGAGATCCTCGACCTGCGCTGGTTCAGCCGCGACGAACTGCGGGCCTCCGGCGACGCCATCATCCTGCCCGGCCGATCCTCGATCGCCCGGGCGATCATCGAGCACTGGCTCGGCGAACCTCTCGATTTCGGTCCCGACGCGGTGCACGGATGGCGCTGACCGCCGCGTCCCTGCTGGCCGGCCTCGACGACCAGCAGCGGGTCGCCGCCGAGGCGCTCGTGGGCCCGGTGTGCATGCTCGCCGGCGCCGGCACCGGCAAGACCCGGGCGATCACCCACCGCATCGCCTACGGCGTGATGACCGGCGCGTACTCGCCGAACCGGGTGATGGCCCTCACCTTCACCGCGCGCGCCGCCGCGGAGTTGCGCGGCCGGCTACGCCAGCTCGGCGCCGGGGGCGTCGCAGCCCGCACGTTCCACTCGGCGGCCCTGTCCCAGCTGAACTATTTCTGGCCGCACGTCGTCGGTGGCCAGGCACCGCGCATCCTCGACGGCAAGGGCCGACTGCTCGGGCACGCCGCCGAGACCCTGAAGCTCAAGCTCGACACGGCCACCCTGCGCGACCTGGCCGCCGAGATCGAGTGGCGCAAGACCTCCGGCCTCGGCATCGAGGCCTACGGGGCCGGCATCGCCCGGCGCAGCCTGCCCGGCCGGCTCGACGTGGACCAGGTGCTGGCCATGATGGAGTCGTATGAGCGTCTCAAGGACGACCGCAAACAGATCGACTTCGAAGACGTGCTCCTGGCGATGGCCGGGATGATCGAGGCCGAGCCGTCCGTCGCCCTGCAGGTGCGCGAGCAGTACCGCTTCTTCGTCGTCGACGAATACCAGGACGTCTCCCCGCTGCAGCACGACCTGCTCTCGCTCTGGCTGGGGGAGCGCCGCGACCTCTGCGTCGTCGGCGACGCCAGCCAGACCATCTACTCCTTCGCGGGCGCCCGCAGCGACTACCTGCTCGACTTCCCCAAACGGTGGGAGGACGCCACCGTCGTGCGCCTCGAACAGAACTACCGCTCGACCGGGTCGATCGTCGCCACCGCCAACCAGCTGATGCGCGGGCGGGCCGGCGCCCTCACCCTGCGCGCCCACGCCGACGAGGTCGGCACCGAACCCGGTGTGCGCGAATACCCGAACGACATGGCGGAGGCCCGCGGCATCGCCCAGAACATCGTCGAGTTGATCGAGGGCGGCACCCGACCGGAGGACATCGCCGTGCTGTTCCGCGTGAACGTGCAGGCCGCCTTCCTCGAAACAGCCCTGGGCGACGTGGGGGTGAGCTACCAGATCCGCGGGTCGAAGCGCTTCTTCGACCTGGCCGAGGTCAAGCAGGCGGTGATGCAGCTGCGCGCGGCATCCGTTTCGATCGTCGGCGAACCCCTGTTCAAATCCGTCAGCGACGTGCTGCGCTCCCTCGGCTGGAGCCAGAGCGCGCCGGAGGCCCAGGGCGCGGTGCGCGACCGGTGGGAGTCGCTGAACGCGATCATGGGCCTCGTCGACCAGGCCCCGCCGGAGACAACGTTCCGCCAGTTCACCGACGAGCTGATGGAGCGCCAGGCCGGCCAGCACGAGCCGACGGTGTCCGCGGTGACGCTCGCGACCCTGCACTCGGCGAAGGGCCTCGAATGGGACGTCGTCTTCCTGATCGGGCTGTCCGAAGGGCTGGTGCCGATCAGCTACGCGGGCACCTTCGAGCAGATCGACGAGGAACGCCGGCTGCTCTACGTGGGCATCACCCGGGCGCGCAAACGGCTGTCCCTCAGCTGGTCGGCGGCCGGCCACCAGCAGCGCAGCCCCCGGGAGCGCTCCCGGTTCCTGTCCGAGATCGGCGCCCGCGGCGTGCGCGCGCCCGGCGCCCGCACCGCCTGACCCCGCCCGACCCCGCCCGACCCCACCCGACCCCGCCTGCCCACACTCGCCTGCGAGATCCGCCGAACCGTGAGTAACGCCCCTCCACGACGCTGAAACTGGGGCGTTACTCACGGTTCGGCGAGGAAAAGGGGGCGGGGTAGCCTCGTGACGTGCCCTCTTTTCCGTTCACCCGCCTGGCCGCGGTGCCCTACGCGCCGCTGCTGGTGACCCAGGCGCGCCGGCTGCGCCGCGACACGCCCCGGCTGCCCGACGCCGCCCTGCCCTGGACCGGTTCCCGGCCCGGACCCGACCCGCTGCGCATCCTCGTCCTCGGCGACTCGACCGCCGCCGGCGTGGGCGCCGAGACCCAGGCCGACGCCCTGCCGGGCTGGATCGCCCACGAGGTCGCCGAGCGCTGGGGCCGCGGCAGCACCTGGCGTGCGATCGGCGCGAACGGAGCCACGGCCCGGGACGTGCGCGAGCGCTTCCTGACGGATGCCGCCGCCGTCCCCTTCGACCTGGCCCTGCTGACCATCGGCGCGAACGACGCGCTCGGACTGCGCTCCCGGAGCGCCTTCACCCGGGATGTGCGCCGGATCGTGCTCGCCCTCCGGGCCGCGGCGCCTGAGGCGGCCGTGCTCGTCTCGCTGATGCCGCGCTTCGACCGCTTCGCCCTGCTCCCCGAACCCCTGCGCGCCACCCTCGCCCGGCACGCCGCGAGCCTCGACACCGGCGCCCGCCTGGCCGTGGAGGGCCTCGGCGGGGTCGTGGCGATCCCGACCCCGCCGCCCTACGTCGACGGCTTCTTCGCCAGCGACGAGTTCCACCCGAGCGCGCTCGGCTACCGCCTCTGGGCCCGGTTCGTCTTCGACTCGGCGCCGGGCCTCCGCCTCGACCGCCCGGCCGGCTGAGAGCACACGCTGGCGCTGCTCCGCACCCTCGACGTCGACGGAGTCGGGGCGTTGCTGCGGCTGCTCCGGTCACACCCGCTGCTCCGGTCACGCCCGGTCGGGGCTCCCCCTGCCGGGCAACGCGGTCACGGTGCGGCAGCCGCACCGCTCATGCGGCCGGTAGCCGCGGCGGGTGAGCGCGCCGGACGCCGCGTCGAAGACGAGCGCTGTCTCCGTGAGGAGCGACCGCCCGAGCACCAGCCGGTCGTGGCTGATCCCGGCGACGAGCGCGGCCACGTCGATGCCGGCCCGTGGGGTCTCCGTGGGCGCCCGGCGGCTGAGCAACTGGCAGGCGACGGCCGCCCAGGACGGATCCGATTCCATGTGCGCCAGCTCCAGGCAGTACAGGCAGGGGCCGACCCCCGGCTCGACCAGCGGCCCGATCCGCACCTCGGTGTCGCTGAAGACCACGGGCAGGTGCGGGATGTCCCGGCGCAGCCAGCGCCCGTGCCGCTCCGGTGTCAGCGCGTAATGGCCCACCACCACGGCCAGCCCGGTGCCGGGGCCATCGGCCGCGGCCGGCGTCAGGCCCAGCGTGCCGATCAGGGTGCGGATCAGGTCCGCCGTGAGCCCGACCCCGTCGACGCAGATCGTGCGCGGGGCCGCCCCAGCCGGTTCGGGCAGCCGGGCCGGGCCCGGAACGGTCTCCGCGGTGACCAGAAGGGCCGGCCGCAGGGCGCGGAGCAGCGCCAGGATGGCCTCGTCGGAGGCCCCGCCCTCCCGTCCGATCATCAGGGCGCCCGAGCGCGGCACGCCCACGAACAGGGCCGCGAGCACCCGCTCGAGGCCGGGGCTCATGGCGGTGATCACGACGAGCGGGCGGTCGACGCCGACCTGGATGCTGTCCGGCGACCGCCAGACGACCGGATACCGTGGATCGAGTCGAAGTGTCATCCGGCGATGATGCCGCACTCGGCGGGGCCGCGCGCGAGTCATCCACAGCCCAGAGCCCACAACCGCGACCGGAGCCCACAACCGCGACCGGAGCCCACAACCGCGACCGGAGCCCACAACCGCGGGCCCCGGTCGCGGCCGCTCGCCCGATCCTCGGCGTCAGTCCAGCATCCGCCCCTAGGATTTCGCTATGACGACGCGACGACGTGTGCTTGTGACCGGCGCCACCGGATATATCGGCGGCCGGCTCGTTCCCCTGCTGTTGGAAGACGGCTACGACGTGCGCGTGCTCGTGCGCACCCCGCAGAAGCTGAAGGATGTCCCCTGGGTCGGACAGGTGGAGGTGGCCGAGGGTGACCTCGGGGACCTGGCCAGCGTGCGATCCGCCGTCGCCGGGGTCGACGTGCTCTACTACCTGGTGCACTCGATGGGCACCCGCGGCGATTTCGAGAGCACGGAACGCCTCGCGGCGCAGAACGTGGCCACGGCCGCCGCCGAGGCCGGGGTCTCCCGCATCGTCTACCTGGGCGGGCTGCACCCCGACACCGAGGACCTGTCCCAGCACCTGCGCTCCCGGGCCGAGGTCGGCCGCATCCTGCTGGATTCCGGCGTGCCGACCGCCGCCCTGCAGGCCGGGGTGGTGATCGGGTCCGGCTCCACCTCGTTCGAGATGATCCGGCACCTGACCGACGTGCTGCCCTACATGCCGGCGCCGCAGTGGGTGCGCAACAAGATCCAGCCGATCGCCGTGCGGGACGTGCTCTACTATCTCGTCGCTTCGGCGGAGCTTCCCGCCGACGTCAGCCGCACCTTCGACATCGGCGGCCCCGACGTGCTGCGCTACGGCCAGATGATGAACGGGTACGCCCTGGAGGCAGGCCTGCGTCAGCGCCCCATCGCGTCCCTGCCCGTGTTCACGCCCTGGCTCGCGTCGCAGTGGGTCAACCTGGTCACGCCCATCCCGCGCAGCCTGGCCGTGCCGATCATCGCGAGCCTGCAGAACGACTGCGTCGTGCATGAGCGTGACATCGACCGGTACATTCCCCAGCCGACAGAGGGACTCACCGGGTACCGCACCGCCGTACGCCTGGCCCTCGGCCGCATGCGCGACGGTGACGTCGAGACCAGCTGGCAGAATGCGTCGATCGCCGGCGCGTCGAGCAACCCCCTGCCCAGCGACCCCGAATGGGCCGGGCACCTCGTCTACACCGACCTCAAGGAGAAGCACACCGCAGCGAAGCCGGAAGACCTGTGGCGCGTGATCGAGAGCATCGGCGGCGACAACGGCTGGTACTCGTTCCCGCTGGCCTGGGCCATCCGCGGCTGGATGGACAAGCTCGTCGGCGGCGTCGGTCTACGCCGCGGCCGCCGCAACCCCGACCACCTGCACACGGGCGACGTGCTGGACTTCTGGCGGGTCGAACGCATCGACACCGGCCGGTTCCTGCGCCTGCGCGCCGAGATGCGGGTTCCCGGCCGGGCGTGGCTCGAGATGACGGCCGAGCCGGCACAGGGTGGCGGCTCGGTGTACCGCCAGCGCGCCGTCTTCTTCCCGCGGGGACTGGGCGGACGGCTCTACTGGTTCGCGATCCTGCCCTTCCACGGCGTCATCTTCAACGGCATGGCCAACCGGATCACGGCGGCCGCCGTCGGGGAAGCCGCCGTGGAGGCGGCCGTGACCAATGCGAACGCCACGGAGGCCCCCAGGTCGGACGAGCCGGCCTCCGAGCGGATCGCCTGAGCCTGACCGGACCCGCGAACACCTAGCCGGTACGGCGCCGACGAGGCATTATGGAAGGGTCGCGAGGGAGACTGTGATGCCCGCATCTGTGCTGTTCATCGGGGATGGTTTGACCGCGAACGGCCTCTGGTCGGACTGGCTTCCCGACTACGACGTGCACAACCTCGGCGCGACCGGGAAGACCACGGATGAGGTCATCGCCGAACTCGACGCGGTCGTCGACCGTCGGCCGGACGCCGTCGTGGTGCAGGTCGGCAGCAACGATCTGGGTTGGCGCCGATCGGATGAGTACATCGTGCGCAACATGGAAACGGTGCTCTGCGCGTTGCGCAAGCGCCTGCCGGCCGTGCGCATCCTGATCGTGTCGGTGCCGCCGCGCGAACGCGAATTCGCCGACACCGTGCGCTCGATCAACCACCACCTGCGCCAGTTCGCGCCCACCCAGCACGCCCAGTACCTGGACCTGTGGTCGCGGCTGGCCCGGCCCGACGGCGAAATCGACGCGGCCTACTCAGATGACCGGCTGCACCTGAACGACGCGGCCTATGCGGCCTGGGTGAGCGAGCTCAAACCCGCACTCGAGATCCTGTTCCAGCGCCCGCCGTCGAGCAGCGCGATCCCGATCCAGCAAATCTGACGCGGGGGCGTCAGTGCGTGGGGAGGTGCGCCGAGATCTGCTCGTCCGGTTCGAGTTCCGGCTGGCGCTCCCGGAAGAGATTGAGCTGGCGCTGACGGTAGACACCGACCAGATTCGTGATGTCGTGATGATCGGTGTGGCCGGGGTTGTTCGGCAGGGATGCAGATTCTGAGGTCACAGTGACAACCAATTCGTCTCGGGGGGAACGACCGATGCCCGGGTTCGGAGCATCCAGAGACGCTAATGGATTCCCCCGGTGATGTCAACGCGGCGCGCTCCGCCGTTCATCAGCCCCGGTTGTTGTTGAGTTCGAAGACCTTGAGCAGCTCCGCGATGGCGGTCTCGCGAGCCGCGCCTCCCGCCTCGAACATCTCGGTCACGTGAGTCTGCAGGTGATTGTCGACCAGGAGCTTGTTGAGTGAGCCGAGCGACTTCTGGATCGACAGGGACTGCGTGAGGATGTCGATGCAGTAGTCCTCGTTCTCGATCATCTTCTCCAGGCCGCGCATCTGGCCTTCGAGGATGCGGGCACGGTGCAGGGCACGCCGTTTGATGTCTTCGATCATGCGATCAGAGTACCGTGGATCGGAATACCCCCGAGGGGTATTCTGTTATCTTCGGGGAAGCTGTCTCGGGGCGTCCGTCCCGAGCGAAAGGACACCCGTGTCGAACACCGTCGACCTCTCCATCGAAGGCATGACCTGCGCGAGCTGCGTGGGCCGCGTGGAAGGGCGCCTGAACGGTGTGGACGGCGTCACCGCCCAGGTCAACCTCGCCACGGAGCGGGCCCGGGTGACCTACCCCGAGGGGGTCACCCCCGCCGAGCTGATCGCCGAGGTCGGCAAGGCCGGCTACCAGGCGGCCGTCGTCGAACCGGCATCCGTTCGTCGATCGACGCCGGCCGAGGCGCAGGCTCCGTCGACCCCGCTGCGCACCCGGCTCCTGGTCAGCGCCTCGCTTTCGATCCCCGTCATCGTGCTCGCGATGGTGCCGGCCCTGCAGTTCACCTACTGGCAGTGGCTGTCGCTGGTGCTGGCCGCCCCGGTCGTGGTGTGGGGCGGGTTCCCGTTCCACCGCGCCACCTTCACGAACCTGCGCCACGGCGCCGTCACCATGGACACCCTGATCACCGTGGGCACGCTGGCCTCCTTCGGCTGGTCGCTCTACGCCCTGTTCTTCGGGATGGCCGGGATGGCCGGGATGCGGCACTCCTTCGAGTTCACGATCAGCCGCGGAGACGCCTCCGGCGACATCTACCTCGAGGTCGCCGCCGGCGTGATCACCTTCCTGCTGCTGGGGCGCTACCTCGAGGAACGGTCCAAGAAACGGGCCGGTTCCGCGCTGCACGCCCTGCTCGACCTCGGGGCGAAAGACGTCACGGTCGTGCGGGAGAGCCCGAGCAGCCCGGGCAACCTCCTTGCCGCCACCCGCACCGAGCAGAGCATCGCGATCGAGGACCTCTCCATCGGCGACCTGTTCGTGGTGCGTCCGGGCGAGAAGATCGCGACCGACGGCGTCGTGGTCGACGGCCAGGCCGCCGTCGACCTGAGCATGATCACGGGGGAGTCCGTGCCGATCGAGGTCGGGCCGGGCGACGAGGTCGTCGGCGCCACGGTCGCCCAGGGCGGCCGGCTCCTGGTGCGTGCCACCCAGGTGGGCGCCGGAACGCGCCTCGCCCAGATGGCGAAGCTCGTCGAGGATGCCCAGCTCGGCAAATCAGACATCCAGCGCCTCGCCGACCGGGTCGCCAACGTCTTCGTGCCCGCGGTCATCCTGCTCGCCCTGGCCACCTTCCTGTTCTGGATCGCCACCGGCAGCTCCGTCGAGGCCGGCTTCACCGCCATGGTGGCCGTGCTGATCATCGCCTGCCCCTGTGCCCTCGGTCTGGCCACGCCCGTCGCGCTGCTGGTGGGAACCGGCCGGGGCGCCCAGCTGGGCATCCTGATCAAGGGCCCGGAGGCCCTCGAACAGACCCGGCGCGTCGACACCATCCTGCTCGACAAGACCGGAACCCTCACCACCGGGCGGATGTCACTCGGCCAGATCACCGCCACCGGCGACACCGACATGGCCCTGCGCTACGCGGCGGCGCTGGAGAGCGCCTCCGAGCATCCCATCGCCCGGGCCATCGTCGCCGCGGCGCGTGAGTCCGCCACGACGCTGCCCGACGTGACCGGATTCCGGGCCACCGCCGGCCTCGGCGTCTCCGGCACGGTCGAGGGCCACGCGGTCCTCGTCGGCCGGCCCGCGCTCTTCCCCGGCACCCTCGACCCGCTGCTGTCCCAGGCCATCGAGGCCTCCACCGGCACCGCCGTCGTGGTCGGCTGGGACGACGAGGCGCGGGCCGTGCTCGACATCGCCGACACCGTGCGGTCCGAGGCTCCGGCAGCGCTCGCCGAGCTCGTCTCGCTCGGGCTGACCCCGATCCTCCTCACCGGTGACAACGCCCGCACCGCCGGCCAGGTCGCCGCCGCCGTCGGGATCGACCAGGTCTTCTCCGACATGCTCCCCGAAGACAAGGTCGCCACGATCCGGCGCCTGCAGTCCGAGGGCCGCATGGTGGCCATGGTCGGCGACGGAGTGAACGACGCCGCCGCGCTCGCCCAGGCGAACCTGGGCATCGCCCTGGCCACCGGAACCGACGTGGCCATCGAGGCCGGCGACGTCACCATCGTGCGCGACCACCTCGGCGCCGTGCCCGACGCCATCCGGCTGTCCCGCCGCACCCTGCGCGTGATCAAGGGCAACCTGTTCTGGGCCTTCGCCTACAACCTGGCGGCGCTTCCGCTGGCCGCGTTCGGGCTGCTCAACCCGATGATCGCCGGCGCCGCGATGGCATTCTCCAGCCTCTTCGTGGTACTCAACAGCCTGCGCCTGAACACCTTCCGGTAACCGCCGCTCCCGGCGGGCGCTGAGTAGAGTGAAGGCATGCGTCGTGCGGTTTTCTTCCTGTTCACAGGCATACTCGGGGCACTCGGCCTGCTCGGCCTGTCCGTTCCCGGGCTCGCGGTCGCCGGCCCGGTGCACGCTTCGGGGGCCGTGTCGGCGGGCGTGGAGGACTTCGCCTTCGACTCCTGGCACTCCGATTTCGCGCTGGGCCTCACCGACGACGGGCACTCGCGCCTGACCACCACCGAGACGATCGTGGCCCGCTTTCCGGACACCGACCAGAACCGCGGCATCCTGCGCGCCATCCCCACCCATTACGACGGGCATCCGACCGACCTGGACCTGGTCAGCGTGACCGACGAGAACGGGCAGCAGCGCGACATCGAAACCGCTACGACCAGCGAAGACGGTGGGCAGCAGTTTCTGGAGGTGACGATCGCCGCCGACGATTTCGTGCACGGAACGCAGACCTACGTGATCACCTATGAGCAGGTCGACGTCACGCTGGACCCGACGGATGCCCCGATCCAGGAGTTCTACTGGGACGTCAACGGCACCGGCTGGGGCCAGCCGTTCGGCGACGTGTCCGCCACCCTCATCGTCGACCCCGAGGTTGCGCCCCGGCTCACGGGGGAGGCGGCCTGCTACCAGGGTTCCCGTGACTCCTCGGATCCCTGCGCCGGACTGACGACGGATGCCGCGGGCGAGGCCGTCACCATCGAGGTCACCGCCGGGGCACTCGGCCCGGCCGAGGGACTGACCCTGGCGGTCGGGTTCGAGCCCGGAACATTCCTGCCCCGCGACCAGTCGTTCACGGCGAACCCGTTCCCGGGCATCGGCCTCGCTGCGGCCCTGCTCGGCCTGCTCGGTATGGTCGGCGCCATCGTCGCCCGGGCCACGCGGTGGGCGAACGCGCCGGGCCGGCCGACCATCATCGCCGAGTACCTGCCGCCGAAGGGCGTGAACCTGCTCGTGGCCGGCGACGTGACCCGAACCGGCGCCAAGGCCATGACCGCCCAGTTCCTCAGTCTCGCGGTGCGCGGCAACGTGCGGGTGCGCGAGGGGGAGGGTGAGAAGCACTATCTCCTGGAGCTGCTGCACACCCGGGGCGTCGACCCGGCCGAGCACGCGGTGCTCCGGTTGCTGTTCCCGGGGGTGCAGGCGGGCACGAGCCGCGACCTCAAGGAGAAGGACACCAAGCTGGGTGCCGGGCTCACCAAGCAGCTGCAGGCGGTCCCGAAGCAGGTGCTGACCGACGGGTTGCGGGAGCAGAAGGGCGGGCGTCTCCGCCGCTGGCTGCTCGCCGGCGCCGTGCTGACCGGCATGCTGACCCTGGTCGGCTGCATCGGGGCCTTCGTCACGGAGGTCGGCGGGGGCTGGCCGGTCCTCGTGCTGGTGCTCGGCATCGCCGCCTCGGTCACGACCCTCGCCGTCGCCGCGAGCGTGCGCCCGCTCACCGCGGCCGGCGCCGAGCTGCGGGACTACCTGGCCGGCGTGAAGCTGTACATCGGCATAGCCGAAGCCGACCGGCTGCGAGTACTGCAGAGCCCGGAAGGCGCCCTACGGTCGCCCTACCGCCCGGACGCCGCATCCGTCATCGGTCTGCCCGGCCCGCCCGACCCCGGCCGGCCGGGGCAGGTGCTGAAGCTCTACGAACGCCTGCTTCCGTTCGCGGTGCTGTTCGGCCAGGAGAAGGACTGGTCGCGGGTGCTCGGCGACTACTACGCCCGGAGCGACGCGCAGCCGGACTGGTACGCTGGGTCCGCTCCGTTCAACCCGGTCTGGTTCGCCGCCGGGCTGAGTTCGTTCACGAGCTCCACCTCGGCCTCCTGGTCGGGAAGCGCGTCGAGTTCCTCCAGTTCCGGTTCCGGTGGGGGTGGCTCGGTCGGCGGCGGTGGCGGCGGCGGCGGAGGAGGAGGCGTCTGATGGGCACCCCGGTCGAACCCACATTCACGCGTACCGCACTGGCCCCCGGCCTGCTCGGGGCCGTCATTCTGCTGGGCGGGCTCGCGCTGCTGGACTCCGAGGGCTTCATCCTCATCCGCTACGCGGTCAGCATCCTTGCGCTGATCCTCTGCGTCTTCGCGATCCAGGCGAAGGCCTGGTGGTGGCTGATCGGTCTTGTGCCCATCGCGGTGCTCTGGAACCCGATCGTCGTCATCGACCTGTCCGGCCAGGGCTGGGTCTCCGCGCAGTTCATCGCCGCGCTGATCTTCATTCTCGTCGGCGTGGTCACCAAGGTGCCGGTGCGCCGGGATTGACGAGCGGGCGTACACTGAACCAACGTCGTAATAGCCCGCTTACCGTCTCGACCGTGCCGCTGCATCACAAATGCCGGTGGCTCAAATATGGTTGACACGTTGCTCGATTCAGGCTTCGACGTTTCGATCGCACCGGTGTCCACGGATGTCGCACCACGTCGAGCACGGCTCCCGTCTGCTGTGCTGCTGTGAAGTTGGAGAAGAATGGCTTACACCCGCCACCAGGCCGCCGGTTCGAACAACCGTGTTGCCGCCGGAGGGCGCGCACGATCGCGGCCCCGTTCCCGTGACGATGACGCACCCATCATCCCCATCCTCGCCCGCAAGGTGCGCGAGGTGGAGGCGAAGGCGCAGACCGGCGCCAAGCTGGGCCCGACCAACCGCACCAAGTACCAGGTCATCGCGCTCCTCATGCGCGAGGAACGCGCCCGGGTCAAGGGCGACAAAGAACTCACCGACGTGAACCGCGCGGAACTGCTGAAGCGACTCGACGGGATCGCCCAGATCCTGGCGAAGACCGCGGCGCGCGACACCAGCCTGATCACCCTTCTGGAACCGGATGCCGGCGTGTCCACGGTCGCGCAGCGATTCCGCCGCGACTGGTTGATCGAGTCCGGGGCCGAACTCTCGCCCGACGAACTCATCATCACCCGCGAGCCCGAGGCCCGGCCCGAGGTCCCGGTGAACCAGGTCATGCCGCAGTCGGTCAAGGCCCGCCAGCTCGCCAACCCGTTCCTCGCCCCCGATTTCAGTGCGGCGGCGGCCCAGCCGGTCGTCGCCGGCCGTCGACTGGCCAACTGGGAGCTCATCGGCCCGCTGTTCAAGTCCTTCGAGTACGGCTCCGGCGGCCAGGCCGCCAGCATGGACCTCCCCGAGGCTCCCCGCGTCGACCGGCTCTCGCCTCGCGGCATGGAGCTGATGCGCCACCAGGCCCGCTTCGTCGAAAGCGCGCGGCTGGGCCACCGCAGCTACCTGCTCGCGGACGAGCCGGGACTCGGGAAGACGGCGCAGAGCCTGCTCGCGGCATCCGTCACCGGGTCCTACCCGTTGCTGGCCATCGTGCCCAACGTCGTCAAAATGAACTGGGTGCGCGAGGTCGAACTGTGGACGCCGAACCGCCGGGCCACCGTCATCCACGGTGACGGCGACACCCTCGACGCGTTCGCCGACGTCGTCATCGTCAACTACGACGTGCTCGACCGGCACCGCGCCTGGCTGGGTACCCTCGGCTTCAGGGGCATGGTCGTCGACGAGGCGCACTTCATCAAAAACCTGCAGTCGCAGCGCTCCAAGCACGTGCTGGCCCTGGCCGAGCAGATCCGGCGCCGCACACCCGGCGGCAACCCGCTGCTGATGGCCCTGACCGGCACCCCGCTGATCAACGACGTCGACGACTTCCGGGCGATCTGGCAGTTCCTCGGCTGGCTCGACGGTGACAAGCCCGCCGCCAGGCTCATGCAGAAGCTCGAGGCGATCGGCCTGACCCCCGCCGACCCCGGCTTCTACGCCGAGGCCCGCGCCGCCGTGATCGACCTCGGCATTGTGCGCCGCCGCAAGGTCGACGTCGCCGCCGACCTGCCCGCCAAACGCATCGCCGACATCCCGGTGGAGCTGGACGACGACCTCGGTCGCTCCATCCGCCAGGCCGAACGGGAGCTCGCCGCCCGCCTGGTCACCCGCTACCACGCCCTCGTCGCCGCCCGCCACCCCGGCCAGACACCGCCGGTACTCGACGGCGAGCAGCGTGCCGCATTCATCCGCGCGGTCGCCCACGCCGAACTCGAGGAGTCGAAGGGGCAGACCACCGGTGAGAACGTCTTCACCATGGTGCGCAAGATCGGCCAGGCCAAGGCCGCCCTCGCCGCGGACTACGCCGTGCAGCTGGCGCACTCGGTCGGTAAGGTCGTGTTCTTCGCCAAGCACATCGACGTGATGGATGCCGCGGAGGACATCTTCGCCAGGCGCGGCCTGCGCACGGTCTCTCTGCGCGGCGACCAGAGCGCCCTCGCCCGCCAGGCCGCCATCGACTCCTTCAACGACGACCCGGGAGTGGCCGTCGTGGTGTGCTCCCTGACTGCCGCCGGCGTCGGCGTCAACCTGCAGGCCGCCTCCAACGTCGTGCTCGCCGAGCTCAGCTGGACCGCGGCCGAGCAGACGCAGGCCATCGACCGGGTGCACCGCATCGGCCAGGACGAGCCGGTCACCGCCTGGCGGATCATCGCCGCACACACCATCGACGCGCGCATCGCCGAACTCATCGGCAGCAAGCAGGGCCTCGCGGCCCGCGCCCTCGACGGCGCCGTCGAAGAGATCTCGTCCGCCGATTCCGTGCAGGCCAGCGCCCTGATCTACCTGCTGACCCTGGCACTCGACGGGGAGCTGTAGAACGCGCCCCTCACCGGCGTGGATTTGAACCGGGCCCCGTTTGGGGTCCATCATTGAGTGGCGGCGGTGTGGGCGCCAATTCTATTACTCGTGCAACAAGGAGCAATGACAAATGAAAATTGGAATCCTCACCAGCGGCGGAGACTGCCCCGGATTGAACGCGGTTATTCGCGGTTCCGTCCTTAAAGGCATCCGCGTCCTCGATGCCGAATTCGTCGGCATCCGCAACGGCTGGAAAGGGTTGGTCGAGGGCGACTTCATGACTCTGGACCGGCACAGCGTGCGCGGTCTCTCCCGCCAGGGGGGCACCATCCTCGGCAGCTCCCGCACGAACCCGTTCGAGGGTGACAACGGCGGCCCCATTAACATTCAGAAGACCATGGACGCGGAGGGGATCGACGCGATCATCGCGATCGGCGGCGAGGGCACCCTCACCGCGGCACGCCGTCTGACGGATGCCGGACTCCAGATCGTCGGCGTTCCCAAGACCATCGACAACGACCTCGAGGCCACCGACTACTCATTCGGCTTCAACACCGCCGTCGAGATCGCCACCGAGGCCATCGACCGTCTGCGCACCACGGCCGAGTCCCACGGCCGCTGTATGATCGTCGAGGTCATGGGCCGCCACGTGGGCTGGATCGCCCTGCACGCCGGCATGGCCGGCGGCGCCCACGCCATCCTGATCCCCGAGCAGCCGCAGACCATCGAGCAGATCTGCGAGTGGGTCATGCACGTGCGCGACCGCGGCCGCGCCCCCGTGCTCGTCGTCTCCGAGGGCTTCAAGCTCGCCGGCATGGACGAGGCACTCTCCACCAAGGGCCTCGACGCGTTCAACCGCCCCCGCCTCGGCGGCATCAGCGAAATGATCGCCCCGATGATCGAGGAGCGCACGGGCATTGAGACCCGCGCCACCGTCCTCGGCCACACCCAGCGCGGCGGCGCCCCGTCGGCCTACGACCGGGTGCTCGCAACCCGCCTCGGCATGGCGGCCGTCGACGCCGTCTACGCCGAACAGTGGGGCTCCATGGTCTCCCTGCGCGGCACCGACATGGAAATCGTCAGCATCGCCGACGCGACCATCGGTCTCAAGACCGTGCCGCAGGCGCGCTACGACGAAGCCGCGGTGCTGTTCGGCTAGTCCCGTACCGAGCCGCTCCGTACCGAGTCGCCCCGTTCCAGGCGCCGAGGGGTTCCGGACCGATCTCCGCCGACCGGCAGAAATCGGTCCGGGACCCCACGTCCGTTCCGGGGCTCGTTCGTGCGCGGCGCGCCTCAGGCGAGTTTGGCCTGGACCTGCGCCAGGGACGGATTCGTCGCGCTCGAGCCGTCCGGGTACAGGATGGTCGGAACCGTGCGGTTGCCGTTGTTCAGGCTCATCACGAGTTCCGACGTGCCCTCGACCTCTTCCACGTTGATCTCGGTGAAGCCGATGCCGGCCTTGACCAGCTGGGTCTTCAGGCGCGTGCAATAGCCGCACCAGGTCGTCGTGAACATGGTTATGGTTCCGGATTCAGGCACGAAGTTCATGGGGGCAGCCTAACAAGTCGCGCTGGCCGGGAGCTCCGCCCCATCTCGTTAGCATTGGTGCATGGCTCTTCCCCAGGTGTGCGTCTGCTACCTCACCCGCCGATCCCCGTCGGGGGAGTTGCAGGTGCTGCTGGGACGCAAGAAGAAGGGCCTGGGCCTCGGCAACATCGTCGGCCTGGGCGGCAAGCTCGAGGCGGGCGAGTCGGCCGTGGAGGCGATGGTGCGGGAGATCGAGGAGGAGTCCGGCCTGGTCGTCGAGGCATCCGCTCTCACCCCGCTCGGTCTGCTGACCTACCTTTTTCCGCACCGGGAGGCCTGGAGCCAGGAATCGAGCGTCTTCGTCTGCACGCAGTGGAGCGGCACCCCGCGCGAGTCCGACGAGCTGAACCCGGTCTGGTTCGACGTGGCCACGCTGCCGGTCGATGAGATGTGGGACGACGCCCGGCACTGGCTGCCGGGCGTGCTCGCCGGCATCCCGGTGCGGGCCACCTTCACCTTCGGCGAGGACCTCGCCACGGTGGTCGACCGGCTCTGAACTTGCGCCGCCGCGCGGTAGCCGCGCCGCCGCGCGGGTGGCACGCCACGCGCGGAGCGGCGCGGCACGCGCGCGACG
>NZ_SOGN01000010.1 GCF_004403395.1 Cryobacterium cheniae | reverse complement strand
GGACGAGGTCCATGATGGGCATTCCGCGGCCGGAGTAGTGTTTGGCGATGCTCACCACGAGGCGCAGGTTGGCTTCGATGAAGTGATTCTTCGCGCGGCAGCCGTCATGGGCGAGCCAGGCCAGCTCGCGGAGGAGGGAGGGATCCACATCGTCCTGCTGGCTGCGTTGCTCAGCGAACAGCCCGACCTCGATCCGTCTGGCCAGGTCGACCTCGTCTTCGGCGCTGAGGAGTGAGACGCTGCCGATCTTCCTCAGGTAGTCGCCGAACGCATCCGTCGCTGCGCGATTGTAGGTGGCAACGGATGATGCATGTGCGGTGATGGTCATGGTTTCCTCCAGTTCGGGCTGGAACATCAGTACACAGCCCGGGCGGGATTGCGTCGAGGGCCTTGACGCGGTCGTTGAGAAAGCGAATAATACTCGAGGTTTGCATCAGCCGTGCTCGGCGACGTAGGTGATCAGGGCTTTGACCGTCGTCACCGTCGCATAATCGCGCTCGGGAGTGTCGACGCCCGTCGCCTCGTTGATGGTCTCGATCAGCCGCAAAAAGTCCAGTGAGTCGAGTTCCAGATCCTGGCGCAGTCGCGCGCCCTCGTCGAGATCGTCGGTGTCGACATCCGGCGCCACCTGGCGGATGGCCGCGTACACAGCCGCTCGGGCCTCCTGTTCGGTCATAGCTCCTCCGGTTTCTGCAACAGTTCGTCGACCCGGGCCAGGAATCTCCCGCCGCGCAGCCCGTCGCTGACGCGGTGGTCGGCGGACAGGGTGGCGGTGATCGCGGGACGAACACCGAGCAGGCCGTTCCGGGCCCACGGTTCCTCCCGCACCCGGCCGAATCCCACCAGGGCGACCTGCGGCGGGTAGATCACGCCGAAGACGCTCTCGACGCCGAGGTCTCCGAGGTTGGTGACGGTGAGGGTCGGGTCGGCCATCTCCGCGCGCTGCAGCCGGCCGCCGCGCGCGCGGCTCACCAGGTCGCGCAGCCGTTCCATCAGCGCCTCCAGCGACAGAGTGTCCGCGTCGTGCAGCGCGGGGGCGACCAAGCCGCCCTGGCGCAACGCCACGGCCACGCCCAGATGCACGGCGGTGCTCGGCCGGAAGGAACCCTCGGTGAAGAAGCCGTTGACCTCGGGGACGTCCCTGGCGGCCAGCGCGGAGGCCTTCAGGAGCAGCGCGGCCGGTACGAGCCGCTGGGCGACCGGCCGGGCGGCGTTCTGGTGCTCCATCCACGCTAGCGCGGCGCGCAGATCCAGGGTGGTGCTCAGGTAGTAGTGCGGGATGGTCTTCTTCGAGCGCGTCATCAGCGACCCGATGGCGCGGCGCAGCCCGGCGGCCCGCGCGGCGGCATCCGTTGGTGCGGCGGCCGGCCGGGCGGTGGGCGCGACCGGTGCGGTGACCGGCTTCTCGACCGGCTCAGCGACGGTCGGACCGGCGGCGAAGCTCCGCACGTCGGTTTCGGTGACGGCGCCCTCGGCGCCCGTGCCCGGCACGGCCGTCAGATCGACGCCGAGAATCTCGGCGACGCGCCGGGCACGCGGGGAGGAACGCACCCGGCCGGTGGCCGGCGGCGCTGCTTTCGGGGCGGGCGTGTGTTCGGCAGCCGGGGGTCGGTCAGGCGGGCGGTCGGCAGCCGACCGTGCGGCCGCGGCCTGCTCCACGTCGGCCCGGGTGAGGGCGCCGTGCTTCCCGGTGCCGCGCACGACGTCGGTGTCGACGCCGAGACGGTGCGCCAGCTGACGCACGGGGGGCGACACGAAGGCCGGCGTAGGGACTCCATGGGCGAACGCCGGCACCGGGGCGGCCGGTGCGGGTGGCGGTGCGACTGGGGCGCCCGCGGCCGGGGTCTGGGTGATCCGGGCCAGTGGCGCGCCGACCGGCACGATCGTGCCCACCTCGACGAGCAGCTCGGCGACCACGCCCTCCTCGAAGGACTCCACGTCGATGTCGGCCTTCTCGGTGTCGACGACGGCGACCATGTCGCCGCGGTGCACGTAGTCGCCCGGTTTGACCAGCCACTCCACCACCCGGCCCTGCTCCATGTCCGCGCCGAGGGCCGGCATCCGGAACTCACCCACGAGTGCCCACCGCCTCTCGGGCGGCGGCGATGACGCGTGCGACCGAAGGCAGGGCGGCCTGCTCGAGGTGCCGGGCGTAGGGCAGGGGAACCTCGGCACTGCAGACCCGGCCGACCGGGGCATCCAGGTCGAAGAAGGCGGCTTCGGTGATGCGGGCGCTGATCTCGGCCGAAATGCTGCCGCTGCGCCATCCTTCGTCGATCACGACGGCGCGGTGTGTTTTGGCCACCGTGGCCAGGATCGCGGCGTCGTCGAGGGGGCGCAGGGTGCGCAGGTCCAGAACCTCGGCGTCGATGCCCTCCTCCATCAGCTGCGCGGCGGCGTCGAGAACGGTGGGCAGGGTGCCACCGTACGTGATCAGGGAGACGTCGCCTCCCGGGCGGCGCACGGCGGCGGTGTCGATGTCGACCGCGCCGGCGTTCTCGTCGAGCTCGCCGGCTGCGTTGTAGAGCGAACCGTGCTCGAAGATCAGCACCGGGTCAGGGTCTGCCAGGGCGGTCCACAGCATCCCGCGGGCGTCGGCCAGGGTCGACGGGGTGAGGATGCGCAGGCCCGGGATATGCGCGTACCAGCCCTCCAGGCTGTGCGAGTGCTGCGCGGCCAGCTGGCGCCCGGCGCCGGTGGTCATCCGGATCACCACGGGCACGCTGAACTGCCCGCCGGACATGTGGGACAGGGTCGCCGCGTTGTTCATGATCTGGTCAAGGGCGAGCAGGCTGAAGTTGACGGTCATGATCTCGACGATCGGGCGCATCCCGCCGAGGGCCGCGCCGATCCCGGCCCCCACGAACCCGGTCTCCGAGAGCGGGGTATCACGGATGCGCTCGGGCCCGAACTCCTCGAGCAGGCCCAGGCTCACCGCGAAGCAGCCGCCGTACGCCCCGACGTCTTCCCCCATCAGGAACACCCGGTCATCGCGCTGCAGCGCCTCCCTCAGGGCGGCACGCATGGCCTCGCGATAGGTGGTCTTCATGTCGGCATCCGTTTCGGTCGGTTCCGCTCGGTATCGTCCCTGTCCGTATCGTCTCTGTCCGTATATACGTGCCGGGTCAGCTCTTCGACCGGTTCCAGGGTGCCGGCCTCGGCGAAGGCGACGGCGGCCTGCACTTCGGCGTCCACGGAGGCCTGCACCTCGGCCCACGTCGGCTCGGGGAGGTCCCCGGCGGCCTCCAGCGTGGCGCGCAGCAGGTCGATCGGGTCGCGCTCGAGCCACTGGGCCACCTCGGCCTTCTCCCGGTAACGCTCGGGGTCGTACATCGAGTGCGCCCGGAAGCGGTACGTGCGCAACTCGAGGAAGTGCGGGCCGGCGCCGCCCCGCACGGCGGCGCCGGCCCGCCGGGCTGCCTCCTCGACGGCGAGCACGTCCATGCCGTCCACGGGCCAGGCGGGGATTTCGTAGGCCGCCGCCTTCAGGGCGATGTCGGTCTGGGATTCCGAGCGCGCGAGCGCCGTGCCCATGGCGTAGAGGTTGTTCTCGCAGCAGAACAGTACGGGGAGCCGCCAGAGGGCCGCGAGGTTGAGGCTCTCGTGGAAGGCCCCTTCGGCGACGGCGCCTTCGCCGAAGAAGCAGGCCGTGACGCGGGAGCGGCCCGCCATCTTGTCGGCCAGAGCCAGTCCGATGGCGAGGGGAAGACCGCCGGCGACGATGGCGTTGCCCCCGAAGAACCGGGTGGCCGCGTCGAAGAGGTGCATGGACCCGCCGCGGCCCCGGCAGCATCCCTGCTCGAAGCCGTACATCTCGGCCAGGATCGCGCCGGCGGGGACCCCGCGCAGCAGCGCGTGGCCGTGTTCGCGGTAGGTGGCCACGACCGCGTCCTCCGGTTCGAGTGTCGCCAGAACGCCGGCCGCCACCGCCTCCTCGCCGATGTAGACGTGCATGAACCCGCGGATCTTCGCGGCGCTGTACAGCTCGACGCACTTCTCCTCGAACCGTCGCACCCGCAGCATCTGGTGCAGGAGACCGCGGGCGTGCTCCGCCCGCTCGGCGTTCACCGGGGCACCTCCACGGTGGACGTGTCGCCTTCGGGCAGACCCAGCTCGCGGGCCTTGAGCAGCCGGCGCAGAATCTTGCCGCTGCGGGTCTTGGGCAGCGAGGCGGTGAAGTCCAGCTCGCGCGGCGCCACGGCCGGGCCGAGGCGCTTGCGGGCGAAGCCGATGATGTCCAGGCGCAGTGCCTCGCTGGGCTCCCAGCCCGGCTTCAGTTCCACGAAGGCCTTGACCACCTCGCCGGCGACGGGATCGGGGATGCCGATCACCCCGGCCTCCGCCACCGCCTCGTGCTCCATCAGCGAGCTTTCCACCTCGAACGGCCCGATCAGGTGCCCCGAGGACTTGATGACGTCGTCTCCGCGGCCGACGAACCAGTAATAGCCGTCGGAATCCCGCCGGGCGAGGTCGCCGGAGAGGTACCAGCCGCCGACGAAAGCGCGGCGGTAGCGTTCCTCCTCGCCCAGATACCCGCGGAACATCGACGGCCAGCCGGGCCGCAGGGCCAGCTCGCCCAGGGCATCCGGTTCGGTCACCAGTACGACCTCGCCGCCTCGCATCACAGGCGCGCCCAGCTCGTCGCGTGCGACGAGCGCCGCCTCGACGCCGGGGAGCGGCCGCCCCATCGAGCCGGGGCGGATGGGCGTGGCCGCGTAGTTGGCGATCATGATCCCGCCGGTCTCCGTCTGCCACCAGTTGTCGTGAATCGGCTGCCCGAACGCCTCCTGGCCCCACATCACGACCTCCGGATTGAGCGGCTCACCCACGCTGGCCACGAACCTCAGTGCCGTCAGGTCATGGCCCGCGGCCCGGTCGGCACCGGCTTTCATGAGCATGCGCAGGGCGGTCGGCGCCGTGTACCAGACGGTCACACGCTGCTCGGCGAGCACCCGGTACCAGCGGTCCGCGTCCAGCTCCTCCTCGTCGACGATGGCCGTCACGCCGTGCGCCAGTGGAGCGATGATGCCGTAGGAGGTGCCGGTTACCCAGCCGGGGTCGGCGGTGCACCAGTAGACGTCGTCCTGGTGCAGGTCGAGGGCGAACCGGCCCGTCGCGTAGTGCGCGGTCACGGCATCGTGCACGTGGACGGCGCCCTTCGGGGTGCCCGTCGTGCCGCTCGTGAAGTGCAGCAGGGCCATGTCCTCGCCCTGGGTGGCTGCGATCTCGCCGTACGGCGGGGCCTCCAGCAGCAGAGCCGCCAGGTCGAGCGTGTCCGGTTCCGGATGGCCGTCCGCGTCGACCAGGAAGACGTACCGCAGGTCGGGCAGCCGGTCCCGGATCGGCGCCACTTTCTTGCGGTACAGTGCCCGTGTCGTGACCAGGGCCCGTCCGCCGCCCAGCTGCAGTCGCTGGCGCACCGGTTCCGGTCCGAACGCGGAGAACAGCGGGCAGAAGACGCTGGCGTTCTTGAAGGTGCCGAGCACCGCGATGTAGAGCGCGGGAACACGGCCGAGCAGCGAGAAGACCCGGTCACCCCGCCCGATGCCGAGGCCCCGCAGCACGCTGGCGAAGCGGCCGGTCTGTTCGGCGAGTTGCGCGTAAGTCAGGGAGTGGGTCGTGCCGTCGCCGCGCACGAACCGCAGGGCCTCGTGCCGGGCCCTGGCGCCGGCGGCGTGCCGGTCGACGGCCTCGTAAGCGATGTTGAGCCCCCGATTGCCGGGCAGCCCCGAGAGCGCGTGCCGGGCCTCGTCCCAGGTGAAGGCGGCGCAGGTCTCGTCGTAGTCGACGAGGTTCGGCGGCACCGCGAGGGCGCGAACATTCTTCGGGATGGGGGGCCAGCGTGTCGAGGACTCGGTTCCTGCCGTCATGGTGCCCATGAAACCCCCGCGCGGGCGCTGGGCATAGGGTATCGCCATGGCCTCCTTTGAGCGGATTGTCGACGACGGTCTGCTCATCGCGCTCTCAGCGGTGCGCATGGCCGTGAAGAACCACATCATCGTGGGTGCGCTGCGCGAACACCGCGACTTCTCCGACTCCGACTATGCCGCGGCTGTCCGCTCCGAATTGGATCTGCTGGCACGGCAGAACGAAGAAGATGCCGAGCGTGTCAGTCGGCAGGGGAAAGGCCGGGGCCGGCAGCGGAGCGCGTCGGAGATCACCGACGATGACCGGCTCGAGGTGCGCCAGCTGGCCCTCCGGCGGCGGGTGCACCTGAAGCTCGCCGGCGCCCTGCGGGCCGTCGCGGCCGACGAGGAGCAGGTCGCCGGCCTGCTCGAGCGGTCCCGGACGGACGCCAGCGAGGAGGTCGGCACCGCGCTCACCGACAGGCTGGTCGAACAGATCGTCGACGGACGGGAGCCCGACTACGCGCAGCGGCGGGCAGAACGGGTGCGGACCCTGGTGAACACCGATCTGGCGGCGCTGATGTCGAAGTACCGGGCCGGGCCGGGTTCCGGCCGCTAGACCTTCTTCACCACACTGGACTTCAGCTGCATCGAGCCGAACCCGTCGACCTTGCAGTCGATGTCGTGGTCGCCCACGCCATCCACCAGACGGATATTGCGCACCTTCGTGCCCACCTTGATGGCGGTGGCGTTGCCCTTGACCTTGAGGTCCTTGATGATGGTCACGGTGTCACCGTCGGCGAGTACCGTCCCGAAGGCATCCTTGACGGTGGTGTCCTCGGCCGCCTCGGCCTGGTCGGCCGGTTCGTTGCTCCACTCGTGCGCACAGATCGGGCAGACCAGGAGCGCGCCCATTTCGTAGGCGTATTCGCTGGAACATTCCGGGCAGGGAGGCAGGGAATCGGTCACCTCCCCATCGTACGACTGCGTCACGCGTGCATTTCGGTCTTCTGGATCTGCCGCTCGAGGTCGTCGGGGGACAGGTTGGCGTTCTTGAAGGCGTCCGTCAGCGGCAGCTGCAGGCGCAGGTCGGTGCCGAGGCACAGGGCCGCGGTGCCGGAGCGCAGCTTGAAGTCGAGCACGTGGCCGCCGGCCGTGCGGTCGTCGGTGACGAAGTGCGTGTGGCAGCCGGGCACACCGATGCCCTGCTCGTACAGCGGGGTGCGGAAGCCGGCCACGACACCCGAGACGTCGTGCAGCTCGATGATCGCGTCCTCGTCGGTGGCCTCCACCATGGGACGGTAGGGCTTCTCCTGCTTGACGACCGTGCGCATCCGGATCCACTCGAAGTCACCGTCGATGCGCAGGGCATACATGTAGTTCTCTGACGCCGTCATCTTGTCGATGAACTTCGACGCCTCGGCGCGCACGATGTTCTGCGGCAGTGCGCGCTCGATATGAGGCACGAAATTCGTGACCACGGCGTAGGGCGTGTACGCGCCCAGATCGGCCTTCGACACCCCGCCGTCGGCGCGCAGCTGGTAGCAGGTGCCGTCGATGATCAGCATTTCGCCGTCGAGCCCGTTGAACGTGCCGATGCCGAAACTGCCGCGGCCGAGAAGGTCGCGCACGGTCATCTCGTCTTCGTAGACGCCGTCGAGCAGCGCGCTCATCAGGCTCGTCTGGAAGATTTCGTGTCGTGAGACAGTGAAGTTGCTCATTGCAGTACATCGCTTTCCAGATCGGCCATCAGGTCATCTCTATTGTTGCGGTAGTCGACGCGCACGTCGATGATGCTCGGGCCGGGTTCGTGCAGGGCCTGCGCCAGGATGCCGGCGAAGTCGTCGAGGTGCGTCACCCGGTGGCCGTGGGCGCCGAACGATTCGGCGTAGGCGACGGCGTCGTAATCGCCCAGCTGGACGCCGGAGGTGCGCCCGTACTTGCCCATCTGCTGGAAGGCCACCATGTCGTAGGTGCCGTCGTTGAAGATGATGTGCGTGAACGTCGAGCCGAGCCGCACGGCCGTCTCCAGCTCCATCGCGGAGTAGAGGAAACCGCCGTCGCCCGAGACGGACACCACCGGGGTCCCCGGTCGCACCAGGGTCGCGGCGATCGCCCAGGGCAGAGCCACGCCCAGCGTCTGCTGGCCGTTCGAGAACAGCAGGGTGCGCGGGTGGTAGGTGCGGAAGTGCCGGGCCATGTAGATGTAGTGGGAGCCGACGTCGCAGAGCACCGTCGTGTCATCCGGGAGCAGCTCGCGCATCATCAGCGTGAGATCGGCCGGGTGCACGCCCTCGGACTCGTCCCGGCGACCGGTGGGCTGGTCGGCGTGCGCAAGGCGGGCGCGTTGGGCGGTGACCTCGGCGGCCGCGGCAGCCGGCATCGCCAGACCGTCGATCTGGCCGGCGAGGGCGTCGAGGGTCTCGGCGACGTCGCCGCGTAGTTCGACGGTGGGACGGTAGTAGTCGTCGAGGTCGGCGGAGAGCTCGTCGAGGTGGATGATCACGCGCAGGTGGTCCTTGTTCCATTTCGACGGCTCGTACTCGACGAAGTCGTAGCCGACGGTCAGGATCACGTCGGCCTTGTGCAGAAGGATGTCCCCGGGCTGGTTGCGGAACAGGCCCACGCGTCCGAGATAGTGCTCTTCGAGCTCGTGCGAGATCACTCCCGCGGCCTGGAAGGTCTCGACGACGGGCAGCCCGGCCACGCCCAGCAGGCGGTGCAGTGCCGCGACGGCCTGGTCCGAGCCGGACCGTGCGCCGGCGAGGATGACGGGGAACTCGGCGTTCCTCAGCAGTGCGGCCGCGCGCCGCACGTCCGCGGACGGTGCGGCGCCCAGCTGCGGCACCCAGTGCGGATGCTTCATCGACACGGTCGTGGAGTCGGTGAGCACGTCGTAGGGGAGCACGACTGCGGCGGCGCCCTTGGGCTCCTGGGTTGCCGCGCGGAACGCGTTGGCGATGGCCTCCGGTACGTTGTCGGCGACACTCACCTCGCCCGCGGACTTGGTCACGGCGGACAGCATGCCCACGGCATCCATGGTCTGGTGGGTGCGCTTCAACCGGTCTGCGCGCGGAACCGCGCCGCACAGGGCGACCACCGGGTCGCCCTCGGTTGTCGCCGTCAGCAGTCCGGTCGCCAGATTGGAGGTGCCCGGGCCGCTCGTCACCAGGACGACACCCGGCTGGCCGCTCAGACGCCCGACGGCTGCGGCCATGAACGCCGCATTCTGTTCGTGCCGCACCACGATCACCTCGGGGCCGTCGTCGATCAGAGCGTCGTAGACCGGGTCGATCTTGGCGCCGGGTACGCCGAAGACCCACTGCACGCCGTAGGCCTTCAGGCACTCCACCACGCGCTCGGCGGAGCGGGTGGTGGAGACGGGGGTGCCGACGTCAGGGCGAGCAAGCGAGGCCTCCGTCGTCTGGTCGCCGCTCGGGGCAGCGGAAGTGGTAGTCATATGATGCCTCCCGGCTCTTGGTTCTGATTCGGCCTTTCTTCCATCGTCGCCGCTCGTTCAATAAGAAACAACGCCGACTTATGATGCAAACGATCTGCAAATGAGATGCTTGGATCTATGGACCTGAGACAGTTCGAATACTTCAGCGCCGTCGCCGGCGAGTTGAGCTTCACCCGAGCCGCGGACCGCCTCACCCTCGCCCAGTCCGCCGTCTCGGCCGGCATCCGCTCGCTGGAAAGCGAACTCGGGGTCGAACTGTTCGACCGCAGCCGCCGCCAGATCAAACTCACGTCTAGCGGGGAGCTGCTGCTGCCGAAGGTGCGGGACGCCCTCGACGCCGTGAACGCGGTGCGCGACGCCGCCCAGGAGACCACCCACGCCATCACCGGGTCCATCGTGATCGGGCTGATGACCTCGGTCACGCTCGTCAATGTGCCCCGGTTGCTCGGGCACTTCCGCGCCGGCCACCCGGGCGTCGGTGTGCGGCTGCGCGCGGCCCGGCGTGGGTCGGCCGGGCTGGTCGACGACCTCGTCTCGGGCGAACTCGACCTGGCTTTCCTCTCCCTCAGCGGCCCGGCTCCGACAGCGCTCCTGGCCGTGCCGATCGCGTCGTCGCCGATGGTGCTGGTAGTGCCGAAGGACCACCGGCTCGCCTCCACACCGGCCGTTAAACTGGGCGACCTCGCGCCGGAGGAGTTCATCGATCTGCCGCCGGGGTACGCCAGCCGCCAGATTGTGGACGATGCCTTCACCGCTGCCGGCCTCGAGCGGCGGATCATGATCGAGGTCTCCGACATCGGAACCGCCGCCGAATACGTGGCCAACGGCCTCGGCGTGGCCCTGTTGCCCGCATTCACCGTGCACGATGCCCTCGACGTGCACGGGCTGCGCGTGGAAAACCTGCCCGACTTCACCGTGTACCTGGCGGCCTCACGCAAGCGGCGCGCGTCGGCCGCCGTGCGCGCCTTCGTGGAGCTCGCGCTCGCCGCCGACACGGGCGGGCCACGCAGCTAGCGGTCGAGCCCCGCCATGCGCTCCAGTGCGGCCCGAATGATCATCTGGGACGGGTCGCCGATCACGTGATTGTTCAGGTACAGGCTCTCCGCCCACGACAGGACTTCCTGTTTGGTGAGTCCCACGGCCGCCCAGTCCACGCCCGCTTCCGCGCGAGCCTTCGGCTCCCCGCTCTTCGGGTGCAGCCACACCCGCGCGATCGGGATGTCCGGATCGTCGTGCTCCGGGTTCCAGAGGAGCGCGATCGGGTGGTCGGGTCCATCGAGGTGCTCGTCGGCGATGTGGCCGGAGCCGAGCCAGGGGAGCATCAGCTGCTCGCCCTCCAACTCCACATCGATGATTTCGAGCGGGACCGGCCCGTAGTCGCGGGAGTACACCGGCAGCCCCACATGGTGCCATTCGGCGGCCTCGTCCGCATCCTCCAGCAGATCGGGCAGGCGCGGCGCGACGTGCAGCACGAAGCCGGTCGCCCAGTCGACGAGGGCCTGGGTATCGGCGGCCGGCCACGGACTGTCGTCGCTGGAGGAGCCGTCCGCGTGGTGGAAATGGTATTCGACTCCGTCTTCCAGGATGTCCAGGTGGAACTCTCCGTCGTCGAAGCCGAGGAAGATGCCGGCGACCTGCTCCTCTTCATCCCAGTCGGCGTCGAACTCCGGGTGCCGGAAACGTGGTGGCAGCGGCGGGATGTCCAGGGGCAGCGCGCCGAGGTCGAGCACCACCCGCAGCACGGTGTTCGGCATACGCAGTGTCGGGTCGGTCATGGTCTCGACGATACCGGAGGCCGCCGACGCGGGGCCATTCGTCGCAACCGTGGTGATCAGTGAGCGGATGACGGGAATCGAACCCGCGCTATCAGCTTGGGAAGCTGAGCCAGCGTCAATCGGTGACGGCGGCATTGCTTCTATTTTAGGAAACAAACGGGAGCATTCGTTCGCCATCGGGCGCAGCGTGCCAATAGTGTGCGCCGTTACTGGCACGAATCTGGCACGGGAATTGATTCTGTTTGGGTGACCCTTTTTGCTTGGCCTGCTCGCACGTATAACAGTGTGGAAAGGGTCCCAACATGAAATTGACCAGCAACAATTCAACCCATTTGCCCGCACTCTTCGACGTTGCGGGTGCAGCGACCTATTTGGGGGTCACCGAACACTTCGTCCGGCGGCTCCGGCGCGAGCGACGTGTGCCGTACATCAAATTGGGGCACTTCGTCCGGTTCGACCGCGCAGACCTCGACTCCTTCATCTCAGAGGGACGCGTGGAACGTGGGGACTTCGCGCGTGCCTAGGCTCGGCACGATTCTTCATCGTGCAGGCTCGGAGAGTGCCCACGCCGGTTGTGGGCACTCATGACAGGCGAATCAAGGCGCGTGGAATTCGTCCGCCCTCTTGTTATCAAGAGAAGTACTGGGGGAAATGCAGCCCGCGAAGCATTGGACTTGTTCAACAGAGCCAATTCAGATGACGACTCACTCAAGCGTTGTGGTAGCTCTCGCACGAAGGCTGGAGGACTTCGAACCTGCAATTCGATTCTCAGGTGCGTCCCATGCTCGATTTATCGGCTGGCCGAGCGTCGGGCGGACCTGCGCGCGGCTATCGGCGGAGCCGAAGCTGTCGCGTTCGTCACTCTGACAAAAGCCCATGGTTCCGGCCCGCTGGATGATGAGTGGTCGGGGCTTGAATCGGTCCTGAATAAGTTCACTCATCATGGCGACTGGCCTCGTTTCAAGAAACGTCATGGAATCAGCGGATATGCGCGGGTGGTCGAATTGACAGAATCTGAGGGTAGCTGGCACGTACACGCCCACCTGTTGCTCACATTTCGCTCGGACGTGAGTCCTTCTGCTGAAGGACGCCTCCGGGAGGCCTTACGGGCGAGATGGTGCCGTTCTGCGGCTGCCACCGGACAGGGTGCGAATTGGCAGCATCAGACCTTGTCCATGGTCGACCGCGCGGACCGAAATTCCATCGCGGAATACGTCACCAAACAGCACTTACTGCGCCGTTCTCCAGAGGCTAAGACCCGCTATCCGGGGGACCTCTTGGCGGACGCGGCCACCGGTGACATTGACGCCACCGCCCTATGGAACGAGTACACCAAGGCGGCAATGAACAGGGCGATTCTGAGGGCATATGGGGACGCGGGGAGGCGTGCAAGCGAACTCTGAATCGCTGCGGCCGATGGTACTAACTATGAGGAACAAATCGGGGCGTCCATGCATGGTGTGCACAGGGCAGCGCGAAGGCATCGAAGCAGGACTCGCGTCCGGTTTAGGCATTACGCGGGTTTCGCAGCAGTTCGGTGTGAGTGTCGATTCCATCTACAGGCACATCCGCAGCCATCTGGCCCAAGACGTGCGGGCGGCCCTCAGAGGCTCTCAGGGCCTCAGCACGTCAGATATGATCCAGCGGCTCGCTGACGTGGCCAATGACGCCCTCCACGCTCGCAGAGCGGCCCTTGAAGCAGGGCACACCCAGAATTCCCTCCGTGCAGGGGACGCAGAGCTGCGGGCGCTGACTGTGCTGCTTGGTCGGTTCGGGATTGACGATCTTGAACTCATTGACCAGCTCAAGGCCGGAGAGACGCTGGCCCGTGCAGTAGGACAGGCAACCACACGCAACCCAGCCATTGGCACTGAGGTGGCTACACGGCTCCGCCTACTCGGGGATTCTCAAACCGCCGATGCTCTCGAACGGCATGCGGCTGTCGCCGCAGGCTCAAATCCAGAAATGAAAGAGGTAACAGAATGACCCCCACCGCGTTGAAGCCGGGAGACCAGTTCCACTTCATGGAGTCAGGCCTGACGTTCACGACGGACGCCAACATGTCCGGAGCTGCACAAGTGAGCTTCAGAGGCCAAACAGTGACGGTCACAGACGCCCTTCTCGAAGCAGCCCGGGACCGGCTGGGGACTTCATGGCTTGACCTCATGCACGACATGCAGGCACAGAAGGCACGTTGGGGGCGCGAGATGTTCAGGCCAGGGGCAGCACCCGAAAGCCTGACCAGGTGGACTCCGGGGACTCCGGAGGAGGACGCAGCCCGTGACGAACACCTGAAGGTCGCTTACGCCATTCAGGATGGGGCGAAACGTGCAGTGGCACTCCAGCGCGTGCACGCCACATTCGGTCGTAAGACCACCAGCACGCAGATTGCCACGTACATCGGGGACCGATGACGAACAACAAGACGCGCTCACTGCGATTCCGGGAGCTAGTTACTCTCATTCTCCGAGCTGACGGCCTCTCAGTAATTCGCAAGCCGGAGTTCAAGCGCCTCTCCGAGGCTGTGCTACACGAGCTGGAGGCCGGGGACATACAAGGCATTCCTGCTTGGCTCATCAACACGCGCAACGAGATGAAGAGGGACTTGTCAGGTGCCCTGGATGAGGCGCGGTTGGATGCGGTTCGGGACGGCAAGGCCCAGAGTGCCGTGGTCTGGTATCGCCCCGGTAGGACGACTGGAGAGGCCTACGTCGTCATGACATTGGACACCTTCTCTGGGGTCCTGCTACGGGAGCTTGAGCACCAGTCATGAGCTGGTAGGACAAAGGTTTCCGGGTATCAGAAGGTTTCTCCCCTGTTGGTGCCCGGGATAGCGCTGCTGCATCAAGAACGCCCCAGCGGGTGGCAGCGGCGTGAGAGGGTGCGTCGGACTAGCGCCCCGAGCGTGCCCTCTCATTTCATACTGAGCACCGGGACTTGCCGAACCTCAACTCCACGCGCAGCAGGGTGCTCAGGTCCGACCTAGGGCTTGAGGGAGATTCTCTTGATGGCAGTCAGAACGTAGCTTCGCTTCGCCGCGCTGCGGGCACCCGGCGGGAATTGGGTAATGACGTTGAACGTGGCCGAGGTCAACTCTCCGGAAGCGCCCAGTGCCGCGACTTCCTCCAGAAGGTCATGGTCCACGACGACAGCTTCGACGGCTACCGCCGACTCCGGGGCAAACCACATCGTGCCCATCGAACGACGTTGACCATCGACGTTCCCGCGAAGAGTGATGACGCTCGTTTCTGATTCCATGTCGTTGAGCGCTGAAAGTAGGTGTTCAGCTCCAGTCTTGTTGAGATGCAGCGGGACCGCTTTTTCGTTCGGGAGGCGGAGCACCCCTGAGACATTCCAATCCGAGGCAGTGACGGCCTTCGCAACTCGTCGGATACCGGGACGCGCCTCAACCGGAATGGCCGTCAATAGCCCCTCAAGTACGGCTGATTGGACATTGCTCGCATCGCCTGCGTGTGCGAGTACAGCTGCCACAGCACGCAGCGAACTTGAGTCCAGTGTCTCGACTCGCGCACCTTGAATTGAGCCATCAAGCTCGGTTGGGCTTGCCGCACGCAGCACGACTCGGACAGAGCCTGGAACCGGCGCTGATACCAAGAGTCCTGAGAGCATGCGCTGACGGCCCATAGCTTTCTTAGTGATTTCTTTGACGGCGTCAGATATGCCTCGCACCAGATTTGCGAAATCGGCAGCGTTGGTTTGATGATCCTTCACTGTCGTTCCGTTCAGGTGAAGGTCCAGCTCCGCTTGATAGCGGTTCTTCAATTGGAATAGAACAATTTCAAGAGCGGGTGTCTGTTGCGCGGACGCTTCCAGTGAACGACGAGCCATGCGGGACGAAAAGGAATCCCCGGCGGCGTCAGCCCATGCTTTTCTAAACTCTTGTTCAAGAGAGAGCACATTCATGGCAACACCTCCAAGAAACCTTTCTCAACACCTAGCACCTCGTTGCCGTCCGAGTCCTTAACTCTTGACCATTGCTTCATCCAATAGTCTGCTTTTCCGTTTGTCCCTCGGTAGCAAAGGAACGCGTCTACCAGGCCGCCCATGGGCTGGAATCGAGGCATTCCAGCTGCCGCAGACGTGAACAACTGCTCCAAGCGTGTCTGCTCTTCCTGTTTAAGCGCATCCACCGCCTCCTGCTTACAAAGGATCATTACATCAACGTCTGACGGCGCGCTCCACGGTTTGTGAGTTACGAAGCCACCATCCACCCAATAGCGCGAGGAGGGAAGGAGCTGGTCCACGATTGACAACCAAGTCTTGAAAGCCTGGAAGAGGAGTTCTCGTTCACTCGAAAAAGGAGCTTGAGATACGAAGTATGTCTCCATCTCCGCGAGCGTCGCTGAATGGCGACCGGGTGGCAAGAGCGCGTAGTCGCCCGAGACTGCTGGAATTGTCATTGTGGTTCCCCCAGTCTGAATCTAGCCCCCCGGTGAACGCGGGCCGTCTCTGCCTGCCAATTCGCCCAGCTCGGGGGGTGCCGGTCATCCGTCTCAGAACCATGAATTTGGACGTGCGTCCTGTGGAGGCACTCAAGGCTAGGAATGTGCGGAAAATCTGTTCCAAAAGTCCTCTCTGCGACATGTCTCATAATGAGCGTAATAGTTTCAGTTATTGATACAGTTCTAAACATGACACCTCAGAGCACCAAGAAGACCTTCGGCTACATTCGCGTCTCGACAGTCGCCCAGAACCTAGACCGCCAAACTGACGCGCTTGTGGCGCAGGGCATCCATGCTTCAGACATCTTTAGCGACAAGCTCTCTGGTGCTCGACAGTCGCGTCCGGGACTGGACGCCCTTCTGCGCGTTGTCCGCCCCGGGGACACCATTACGGTTCAGAGCCTCGACCGGCTCGGCAGGACCGCCTTGCACGTACTCCAAACGATCGCGGACCTGCATGAGCGCGACATCGCAGTCCGTTCTCTGAAAGATGGGGAGGACCTGACGAGCACCACCGGAAGACTCTTGGCCGGAATCATCGTTCACATTGCCGAGTGGGAGAGGAACATGAACGCCGAGCGCGTGGCGGAAGCCCGAGCTGCGCGCGCTTCCCGTGCCCAAGCGGGTGAGCAGGTTGCTGGACGCCCCCGCACCGCTTTGACGCCCGCCAAGGTGGAAGCCGTCCGACGCCTCCGGGAGTCAGGGATGTCGCCTTCAGCGATTGCTGCAAACCAGGGGATCAGCCGCGCTTCTGTGTATCGGGCGCTGGAGCACCACCAGTAGGCACGTTCAGTATTTGTGGCATCACCCTGTTTGATTAGCCGACTGCGCCGTATCAGAGGGTGGTCAAGGCATTGTGTCGGTCCGAATTCTCAGAACAAGGAGTCACCATGGCATCCAAGACCAACCGCGCAAACTTCGGCAGCGTTCGCAAGCTCCCTTCGGCACGCTGGCAGGCTCGCTACCCTGCCGAAGACGGCAGTCCGATGAACGCGCCGCTCACTTTCGAAACATCGCGTGAAGCCCGTCAGCACATTTCGACGGTCCAGGCAGACCGCCTGCGGAATGTGTACCACGACTACAGAAAGGGCGACATTCTCCTCACTGGCTTCGCAGCAGACTGGATCGCAAATGGGGGGAGTCGTGGCAAGCTCGCGGTGCGTACTCGTGAACTTTATGAGGACCTCCTCAGTCGCCACATTGGCCCGACCATCGGAACGATGCCAGTCGGGAAGATCACCCCGACAACCGTGCGGGGATGGCACACGGCGCTTCGGAAGGAACTCGCAGCCCGTGCATCCCAGCCTCTGAAGGCTGACGGGCTGGGGACTCGCAAGGCAACCGGAGAGACGCGTTTGCGGCAGGCGTATGCGCTTCTGAGAAGCATCATGGCCGAAGCTGAACGGGAGGGACTCATCCACCGCAACCCATGCAACATCAAAGGCGCGGGGTCCCTCAAGGCTCAGGAACGTCCCCTCATGTCGGTTGTCGATTTCGACGCTCTGGTGGCGGCGCTTCCTGCTGATTTGCGCCCGGTTGCTCACCTCACATTTGGTGGTCACCTCCGTCTTGGGGAGGTCGTGGGACTCCGCAGAGGAGACCTCGACCTCAAGTCACAGACCCTTACAGTCCTGCGTCAGGTAGTTCAGGCACGCACGGGCATCGTGGTCACCGATACGAAGACCGGAACCTCTCGGACCGTCGTTCTTCCGGGAGCCACTGTGGACGCCATGCGGCAGTACTTGACTACTGTGCCCACCGCGATGCCTTCGACCCCGATGTTCATTCGCGCTAACGGATCAGCACTCACGCGCGCACAGGTCCAGCATGCGTGGAAAAAGGCGCGCACAGCCACGGGGCTGGAACAGTTCCACTTCCACGACCTCAGGCACGCTGGCCTCACCCTCAGCGCTCAGAGCGGCGCGACCCTGAGAGAACTCATGGACAGGGCTGGTCATTCAACCTCAGCGGCAGCGATGGCCTACCAGCACGCTGCCGAGGCGCGGGGCAAGGTAATCGCCGAAGGCATGAATGCACTCATGAATGATCTGCGGGAGGCTGAGAGACAGACCCTCGGGGCTTAGCGGCACGTAGCTGGCACGCCGACCTTGAGCCGGAGAAATACCCGGTCGCATTGTCTCGAACTAAAGGGCCTTCGACCGGGCCTTCGTTGCTTGGAGCGGATGACGGGAATCGAACCCGCGCTATCAGCTTGGGAAGCTGAAGTTCTACCATTGAACTACATCCGCACGTCCGTGAGCGGGCAGGCCCGCACCGGAACCGTGCCAGCATATCAAGTCCGCGCCGTTAGGCTGGACCCGTGCTGCTCTCGGATCGCGATATCAAGGCTGAAATCAACGCGGAACGAATCCGTCTGGAGCCGTATCAGGCCGACATGATTCAGCCGTCGAGCATCGACGTGCGCCTCGACGGCTTCTTCCGCCTGTTCGACAACCATAAGTACCCCTATATCGATCCGGCCGAAGACCAGCCCGATCTGACCCGGTTGATCGAGACCGCCGCCGGCGAACCGTTCATCCTGCACCCCGGCGAGTTCGTGCTCGGGTCCACCTACGAGAAGGTCACCCTGCCCGACGACGTCGCCGCCCGGCTGGAGGGCAAGAGCTCGCTCGGCCGGCTCGGCCTGCTCACGCACTCGACCGCCGGCTTCATCGACCCCGGCTTCACCGGCCACGTGACGCTCGAGCTGAGCAACGTCGCCACCCTGCCGATCAAGCTCTGGCCCGGCATGAAGATCGGGCAGCTCTGCTTCTTCCGGCTGAGCTCGCCGGCCGAACGTCCCTACGGCTCGAGCGTGTACAGCTCGCGCTACCAGGGCCAGCGCGGGCCGACCGCGTCGCGGTCGTTCCAGAACTTCCACTGCACGGATGTGCGGGAGGTCGAGACGGGCTCGACCACGAGAGCCGAGTAGCCCGGTTCACACGGATGCAACACGCGCCCGGTAAAATCGGGTCATGACGACATCCGTGCCCAGCTTTGCCGAGGCGCTCTGCGCACCGGGACCGACACCCGAGTACCCGGGACGGATGCGCCGGTTCGGCCAGCTGGTCGGTGCCTGGGCCGCCACAGGCTCACGGCTCGACGAGGCCAACGGCGAGTGGACCGGCCGCGAATTCACCTGGATCGTCGACTTCGTGCTCGACGGGCGTGCGGTTCAGGACGTCGAGGTCGTCGCGAGCGACTCGCACCCGACCGGGTTCGCGACCGTCGCCACGGCCCTGCGGGTCTACGACCCCTACGCCGGCGTCTGGCGGGTCAGCTACTTCGCCCCGGCATCCGGGGAATACTGCCACCTCGTCGCGACCCCGCACCGCAACGGGCTGCGCCAGGACGGCACAGGCACCGACGGTCGGCCGATCCGGTGGAACTTCGCCTCGATCACACCCGACGCCTACGCCTGGGAGGGTTGGGTGTCCAATGACGAGGGTTCGACCTGGTTGCTGGTCGAGCACAACGAGGCCACCCGCATCCGTTAGCCGATCTGGTGCTGGTGAGCCTTCACCGGAAGCAAGAGCAGCAGTCCCACGAGCAGAACCAGCATGATGCCGAGGATGCCCCAGTAGGTGGCCCCGAAGATCGTCACCATCAGGGCGAACATGGCCGGCGCGAGGAAGCTCACCGCTCGGCCCGTCGTGGCATAGAGGCCGAACACCTCCCCCTCGCGTCCGGGCGGGATCAGCCGGGCCAGGAACGTGCGGCTGGCCGACTGGGCCGGACCCACGAAGAGGGTGAGGGCCAGCCCGGCGGTCCAGAACACGATCTGCCCGCCATCGTGGAGTAGGAACACGAGGAGACCGCACACGATCAGGCCGATCAGGGCGGTCACGATGATCGGTTTCGCGCCCAGCCGATCGTCGAGCGAACCGGCGATGATGGTGGCGATGCCGGCGACGACGTTGGCCGCGATGGCGAAGATGATGACTTCGCCCGGCGAAAACCCGAAGACGGATGCCGCGAGCACCCCTCCGAAGGTGAATACCCCGGCCAGGCCGTCGCGGAAGATGGCGCTCGCCACGAGGAAGTAGACCGTCTGGCGGCTGGTCTTCCAGAGCCGCGCGATGTCCTCTGCGAGCACGACGTAGGAGCGGAGAAAGCTCACCCGTGGCCGGCGCGCCGCGGCCGGGGAGTGGTATTCCGGAACCGAGAACAGCACCGGCAGGGCGAACAGCCCGAACCAGGCGGCCGCGATCAGCATCGTGACCCGCACCGACAGGCCGTTCTCGCCGGTCACCCCGAACAGTCCGACGTCGGGGCTGATGAAGCCGAAGTACACGATGAGCAGCAGCACGATACCGCCGATGTAGCCCATTCCCCAGCCGAAGCCGCTGACCTTGCCGATGGTGCGCGCGGTCGAGACCTGGGACAGCATGGCGTTGTAGTTCACGCTGGCGAACTCGAAGAACACGTTGCCGGCGGCCACCAGTACGAGACCGAGGAGAAGGAAGCTCGGTGACGCCTCGACGAAGAACATCGCCGCAGTGAGTCCGACCACGATGAACGTGTTGACGCCCAGCCACAGCTTGCGCCTCCCGGAGGTGTCCGAGCGCTGCCCGGTGATCGGGGCGAGCACGGCCACCAGCACACCGGCGATGGCGAGGGCCCAGCCGAGCTGGGCGGTGATGACGTCCTTGTCGCCGAAGGAGCTGCCCGTGATGTAGACGGTGAAGACGAAGGTGGTGACCACCGCATTGAACGCGGCCGAGCCCCAGTCCCAGAAGCTCCAGGCCACAACGCGGCGCTTGCTCGTCTTGTCTGGCAGCATCGGGGCATCCGTGCTGCCCTGTTCCGCGATCCCGGTCATGCGCTGAGGCTAGTGGATGCGGGTAGCCGAAGACCATCGATCACGCGAAATCCCAAAGTTGAGTCGTTCACGCTCAACTCTCAGGTGCGTGGCTTGACTCCGATTTGAGACACTGGCACACTTGAGTCTGCATCACTCAAGTCTGAGAAATCGGCTGAGCACAATACTTTGAAGGAGAACGCACACATGGCCCGTGCAGTAGGCATCGACCTCGGAACCACCAACTCTGTGGTGGCCGTCCTCGAAGGTGGAGAACCCACCGTCATCGCAAACGCCGAAGGCTTCCGGACCACCCCGTCCGTCGTCGCCTTCACCAAAGACGGTGAGGTGCTGGTCGGCGAGACCGCCAAGCGCCAGGCCGTCACCAACGTCGACCGCACCATCGCGTCGGTCAAGCGCCACATGGGCACCAACTGGGACGTCGCCATCGACGACAAGAAGTTCACCCCGCAGGAAGTCTCGGCCCGCATCCTGGCCAAGCTCAAGCGCGACGCCGAGGCGTACCTGGGCGACACGGTGACGGATGCCGTCATCACCGTTCCCGCGTACTTCAACGACGCCGAGCGCCAGGCCACCAAGGAAGCCGGTGAGATCTCCGGCCTGAACGTGCTCCGCATCATCAACGAGCCCACCGCGGCCGCTTTGGCCTACGGCCTCGACCGCGGCAAGGAAGACGAGCTCATCCTGGTCTTCGACCTCGGCGGCGGCACCTTCGACGTCTCCCTCCTCGAGGTGGGCAAGGACGACGACTTCTCCACCATCCAGGTGCGGTCCACCGCCGGCGACAACCGCCTCGGCGGCGACGACTGGGACCAGCGCATCGTCGATCACCTGATCAAGAAGTTCAAGGAAACCACCGGCGTCGACGTCTCCAAGGACAAGATCGCCAAGCAGCGCCTCAAGGAAGCCGCCGAGCAGGCCAAGAAGGAACTCTCGAGCAGCATGTCGACGAGCATCCAGCTGCCGTACCTCTCCCTGACCGAGAACGGCCCGGCCAACCTCGACGAGACGCTCACCCGCGCCCAGTTCGAGAAGATGACCGAAGACCTGCTCGACCGCACGAAGAAGCCGTTCCAGGACGTCATCCGTGAAGCCGGCGTCAAGGTGGAAGACATCGCACACGTCGTTCTCGTCGGTGGCTCCACCCGCATGCCCGCCGTGTACGAGCTCGTCAAGGCCGAGACTGGTGGCAAGGACCCGAACAAGGGCGTCAACCCGGACGAGGTCGTCGCCGTCGGCGCCGCACTGCAGGCCGGCGTGCTGAAGGGCGAGCGCAAGGACGTTCTGCTCATCGACGTCACCCCCCTGAGCCTCGGCATCGAGACCAAGGGCGGCATCATGACGCGCCTTATCGAGCGCAACACGGCCATCCCGACCAAGCGCAGCGAGACCTTCACCACGGCCGACGACAACCAGCCGTCCGTCGCGATCCAGGTCTTCCAGGGCGAGCGCGAGTTCACCCGCGACAACAAGAACCTCGGCACGTTCGAGCTGACCGGCATCGCGCCGGCCCCGCGCGGCATCCCGCAGGTCGAGGTCACCTTCGACCTCGACGCCAACGGCATCGTGCACGTGTCCGCGAAGGACAAGGGCACCGGCAAGGAGCAGTCGATGACCATCACGGGCGGATCCTCGCTCGCGAAGGAAGACATCGAGCGCATGGTGCGCGAAGGCGAAGAGCACGCCGCCGAGGACAAGCGCCGCCGCGAGGCAGCCGAGACCCGCAACACGGCCGAGCAGCTCGCCTACTCGATCGAGAAGCTGATCAAGGAGAACGACGAGAAGCTGCCCGAGGACGTCAAGTCCGAGGTTCAGGCCGACGTCGACGCCCTCAAGTCCGCGCTCGTCGGCGACGACGATGCGGCCGTGAAGACCGCCTTCGACAAGCTCAACGAAAGCCAGGGCAAGCTCGGCGAGGCCATCTACAAGACCAGCCAGGCGGATGCCGCCGCCGGTACCCCGGCCGACTCCGAACCGACCGCCGACGCGGCCGGCTCCGACGAAGACGTGGTTGACGCCGAGGTCGTCGACGACGAAGACGAGGCCAAGAAGTAATGGCAGAGGACACACAGCGCCCCGAGGACGAGCCGTTTGACGAGGGGGCATCCGTCGAGGGTGCCCCCGGGGCCGACGCGGAAGCGGACGTCGCCGCCGAAACCGTCAGCGTCGAGGACACCGATGAGGCGTCCGCCGAGGGGATCGAAGAAGACGAGCTGACGGTCCAGGACATCCTGGATGCCGCCACGCGCGAAGTCGAAGAGCCCACGAGCGAGCACCTCGCCGACCTCAAGCGGGTCACCGCGGAGTATGCCAACTACCGTCGGCGCACCGAGGCGAACCGCGAGGTCGAGCGCGAACGCGTCACCGTGGATGTCGTCAAGGGCCTGATCCCCGTGCTCGACGACCTGGACCGCGCTGAGAAGCACGGCGACCTGGTCGGCGACTCGGCGTTCAGCACGATCGCCGCGAAACTGCGGGCGAGCGTCGAGCGCCTGGGCGTGAAGTCCTTCGGTACGGTCGGCGAGCCGTTCGATCCGACCATCCATGAGGCGATCTTCCAGCTGCCCACCGCGGGCATCGAATCGGAGGCCGTCGGTGACGTGATCGAGACCGGTTACTTCCTCGGCTCGTCGCTCCTGCGCGTGGCCAAGGTCGTCGTGCAGGTACCGAGCGATGGCTAGCCAGGACTGGTTCGATAAGGACTTCTACAAGGTCCTGGGTGTGTCGAAGGACGTCACCCCGGCCGAGCTGAAAAAGGCTTATCGTAAACTCGCCCGCAAGTACCACCCGGATTCCAATCCGGGCAACCCCGCGGCCGAGGCGACGTTCAAGGAGATCAGCGAGGCACACTCGGTGATCGGCGACCCGGTTCAACGTAAGGAATACGACGCTGTGCGCGCGATGGGCGGTGGAGCTCGCTTCACCGCCCCGCGCCCCGGTGGCGGTCAGGCCGGAGGCTTCGACGATGTCTTCGGCGGCATGTTCGGTGGGGGAGCGCGGCAGCAGCCGCCGCCGCCGGGCTACTCCTATGAGCAGGGCGGTTTCGACGACCTTCTCGGCGGCATGTTCGGCCGCGGTCAGGGCGGCGGCGGATTCGGCACGTCGAGCGGCGGATTTCGCGGCTACGGCGGACCGACTCGCGGCCGCGACGTGATCGCCTCGACCACGGTGGACTTCATCACGGCCACGCACGGTGATCAGATCACCCTGCAGACGCAGGATGGTCGCGCCATCAAGGTGAAGATCCCGGCAGGGGTGGCCGACGGGCAGAAGATCAAGCTCCGCGGTCAGGGGCAACACAGCCCCGACGGCGGCGAGTCCGGCGACATCGTGCTCACCGTGAACGTGCGGAAGCATGCGGTCTTCGAACGAGACGGCCTCAACCTGCGGGTTTCCGTGCCGGTCACGTTCGTCGAGGCCGCGCTCGGCGCCACTATCGAGGTGCCGACGTTGGGCGGAGCGCCGGTCAAACTGCGCATCGCGCCTGGCACCCCGAGCGGACGCGTGCTGCGCGTCAAGGGACGTGGCGTCGTGACGCCCAAGGGCACCGGGGATCTGTTGGCGGAAGTTCAGGTTGCCGTCCCGTCCCATCTGTCGAAAGACGCCGAGGAGAAACTCGCGGCCTTCGCGGAAGCATTGCCGAAGGAGAATCCGCGCGACGAGCTCCTCGCGAAGGCGAGAGACTGACGGTGGACGAGAACACCCGGGTCTTCGTGATTTCGATGGCCGCCGAGCTTGCGGGCATGCACCCGCAAACCCTGCGCCAATACGATCGCCTGGGGCTGGTGAGTCCCGGCCGTACCCCCGGTCGGTCTCGCCGGTACTCAATGCGTGATGTGGCCAAGCTCCGCGAGATCGCGGAACTCGGTTCCAAGGGCGTGAGCCTGGAAGGCATCCGTCGCATCATTGAACTCGAGGACCATGTGCGCATGCTCGAATCGCGTCTGCGCGAACTGGAGTCTGCGCTGGCCGATGAGCTGCTCAACCGTCCGGGTCGCCGCGTTTTCGCGGCCGGCCCGGCCGGTGAGGTCATCTCGATGCGAGCCGGCACTCGCACGCGCCGGGCCAACCAGATTGTGATCTGGCGCCCCCTGGCATTGCGCCCGGCGGACGGCGAGAAGTAACCGCACCGCCGGGCTAGCCTGAGGCGATGTCTGACTTTTCCTTTGACCGCCTGCGGCGTTTCCCCGATGTGGAAGCGGACAATCTCTTCGCTGTGGATGCGAGCGACCGGCTGATCCTCGACGAGGCGGCGGGCCCGCTGGCCGTGGCCGGGGTCGGCGAGGTCGTCGTGCTCGAGGACAGATATGGCGCCCTCACCCTGGGCGCGGCCGCCCTGCATGCTGCTCGGGGCATCCGGGTACACCAGGATGTGCTCTCCGGGGAAATGGCGCTTGCCCACAATGCGGCCGATGCCGGGCTCGCCGATACCTACCGCTCCTTCGGCCTCGGCCGCGACCTGCTGGCGAACGCGCGGGTGGTGCTGCTTCAGCTGCCGCGCAACCTGGCGGCGCTCGATGAGATCGCCGACGCCATCCGTCGCTTTGCGTCACCCGAGGTGATCGTGATCGCCGGCGGGCGCATCAAGCACATGACGCCCGCCATGAACGAGGTGCTCCTCCGGCACTTCGGCGAGCTGCGGGTCTCGCCGGCCCGGCAGAAGTCGCGGGTACTCAGAGCCCAGGCCCCGATTCCATCGGCGGCGCAGACGACGGTGTCCACCTGGCCGAATTGTGTGAAGCACGTCGACCTGGAACTCACGGTCTGCGCCCACGGCGCCGTGTTCGCCGGCGCGACCATCGATATCGGAACGCGCTACCTGCTCGAGTTCCTCGATCGCATGAAGACGGATGCCTCGAGCGCCATCGACCTCGGCTGCGGCACCGGGGTGCTCGCCGCCGCACTCGCCCGGCGCCGTCCCGCGCTGCGGGTGACCGCCACCGACCAGTCGGCTGCGGCCGTCGCCTCCGCCCGGGCCACCATGGCGGCCAATGCGCTCACCGACCGGGTCGCCGTCGTGCGGGATGACGCTCTCCGCACTCAGCCGGAGGCGTCGGCCGAGCTCATCGTGCTGAACCCGCCCTTTCACATCGGCTCATCGGTTCATGCCGGCATCGCGTTGAAGCTCTTCCAGGATGCCGGACGGGTGCTGCACCCCGGCGGCGAACTATGGGCGGTGTGGAACACCCACCTGGGGTATCGGCCGGCACTGACTCGCCTGATCGGACCGACCCAACAGATGGGGCGGAACGCCAAGTTCACCGTGACGGTCTCGACCGCTCGGTGAGCGTCGCGGCCGGCGTGGCCAGCCGTGATCAGCACCGAGATGGATGCCGAGATGGATGCCGAGATCGGCGTCGTCCGGGTCCCTTACGGGGGCTTGCGACCGACACGCCCGGGATACTGAAGGGAGTTGCGTGCGTACAGGATTCACCGTAATGTCATCTGAGTCACCCCACAGGTTCGAAAAGCCGAAGAGCTTCCCGGCCTCAAGTGGGACGAAAGTTTTTGTTTCTTCTCGTCTGTCTACCCGCTAAGGGAGCGTACGAGGGGGAGCCGAGATGGTTACTCTCTCCGGTTGTTTGTCTGGTCGGGTCGGTAGGTGTTTGGGTGTGTTTCGGCGCACTCGGATTCGGCTGCTGGCCTTGATTTGACAGGGAATGGCCGGGCAGATAAGTTATACAAGTTGCCTCGAAGCGACAGCCTGGTACAGGG
>NZ_SOGN01000004.1 GCF_004403395.1 Cryobacterium cheniae | reverse complement strand
CGGCGTGGCCGGCGTGCCCGGCGTGCCCGGCGTGGCCGGCGTGCCCGGCGTGCCCGGCGTGGCCGGCGTGCCCGGTGTGGCGGTCGCGGCGAGCACCTTTATTTCGGTCCAGCCGATCAGTGACCCGGCGGAATCCTGAACGAGGAGGCGGCGCATGCCCGCCTTCGCGTCGGACGGAACCACGGTCGTCACCTGGCCCTGGGCGTTGACCTTGAGCCAGCCGCCGAGGTTCACACCGTCCAGCGAGACCCAGACGTACTGGCCCGCGTAGTCGGCGCCCACGGTGACCGTGATCGCTTCGCCGGCGTTGTAGCTGGCCTTGTCGGTCGAGATGGCGCCTTCCAGGTCGGCCGGAGCGTCACTGACGGGCGTCGGCGCGGCCGTCGGTGCCATCGCAGCGTTCACGGTGAGGGGAACCCGCACGATCGTGCCGGACTCCTTCGCGGTCAACTCGAGCACGCTGCCGGCCGGCACGTCGAACGGCACCGTGAAGGTGACGACCGACGAGCCGTTGGCGTCAACGGATGCTGTCCCCAGCTTCGCGCTGCTTCCCGGCCAGAGAAGGGCCAGTTCCGTGTTCTTCGGGGCCCCGAGCGAGCTCAGGTTGAGCTTCGACACCGTGAAGCTGACCGTGTCGCCCGGGTTGACGGCTGTGACCGGCACTCCCATGACGGTGGCCTGCGTGACGCTGGCCTGACGGGCGGCGAACGACGGCGTCACCGGGCTGTTGGCCTTGAGGTAGGCGATCCAGGCGTCCCGGTCGACGAGACCGGAGTCGCGCGTGCCGGTTCCCTTCTTGAACTCCCGGAAGTTGTCGCCGCCGGTGAGCAGGAAGTTGAACGAGCCGACCCGGTAGGAGGCGGCCGGGTCGATGGCCGAACCGTCGATCCAGATCCCCGTGATGCGGTCGCCTTCGGCCCGGCTCGCGTCGAACGTGTAGTTCACGTTGTCGGAGAGACCCAGCTGCAGGAAGGGTCGGGACGGGACTGTGCCGTCGGCGTTCCGCTGCCACTGCTGCTCCAGAACGGTCTTGAACTGCGCGCCGGTGAGGCTCGTGGTCCAGAGGTTGTTCAGGAACGGCAGCACCGCATTGGCCTCGGCGTAGGTGACCACGCCGTCCGGCGAGTAGATCAGCTCGGCGCGCATTCCACCCGGGTTGACCACGCCGATCTCGGCGCCGCCCTTGAGCGGGTCAGAGAGCGATTCACGCAGCGAGTTGGCCACCAGGGTGCCCATCGCCGACGGTGCGGAGCGGTCCTCGGCGCACGGTGCGGCGCCGCCGAGGCAGGCGCGCGTGATGTCCGCGGTGACCGAGCCGATCGGCTGGTTGCCGATGACGGCGGCCGCGGCGAGCGCAGCATCCGTGATCCTCTTGACCGCGGCGACCCGCGGGTAGGCAGCGACCAGGGTGGCGTCGGTTGCGGTCGTGCGCTTGACGTTCCGGTTCTCCACGGTCGTGGTGTTACCGGAAGCGAAGTCGTACTTGAGCACGACCTGACCGATGTGCTCGCCGTAGTTGCCGGTCTGGAGCACCGGGCGGGTGACGCCGGCGGCCGCACCGGGAACCTGAGCATCCCAGTCATACAGCTTGTGCGTGTGGCCGGTGAAGATGGCGTCGACCGTGGCTGAGGTCTGCGTCACGATTTTGGCGAAGGCGCTCTCGGTGAGGGCGAGTTCCTGCTCGAGCGTTGCCTTCTCGACCGTTCCCGCGCCGGCACCCTCGTGGTACTCCGCGATCAGCACATCGGCCTCACCGTTGGCCGGGTTGCCGTCGGAGAGCTGGGCCGCGACCCGGTTGACCGCGGCGACCGGGTCACCGAAGGTGAGGCTGGCGATCCCGTTCGGCGACACCAGGCTTGGGGTTTCCTGTGTGACGGCGCCGATGACGCCGACCGTGACGCCGTTGACGTCGAACAGTGCGTATTCCTTCATCGCCGGGGTCGTCGTGCCGAGCTGGTAGACGTTGGCGCCGAGGTACTCGAAGTTGGCCGCGGCGGCGACGCGCCCGTTCAGGTCGGAGAAGCCCTGGTCGAACTCGTGGTTGCCCACGGCCGAGGCCTTGAGGTCCAGTGCGTTCAGAACGTCGATGGTCGGTTTGTCCTGCTGAGACGCCGAGGCGAAGAGTGAGGCGCCGATGTTGTCGCCGTCGGAGAGGAACAGCGTGGCCGCGTCCCCGTACTCCGCGCGGAGCTGCTCGACGGTGCCGGCGAATTTCACCGTGTTGACGTCGATCCGACCGTGGAAGTCGTTGATGTTGAGCAGGTTGATGTTGACGCTGGCGGGCCTGCTGGCGAGTTTCAACCCGACGATGGCCGGGTCGTGGTCGGAGGAGCGGAACGCGTCGGCCGCGTAGAAGTCGGTGACGTTGTTGTTGTACCGGCTGTACTCGAGGGCCACAGACTCGACCGAGTTGATGTTCCAGACGTCCACATCGGTGACCGCGGCATTCGCCTCGGGCGACGCGAACACGTGGTCGAGCGAGCCGACGGTGCCTCCGAATGCGTAGGTGTACTCGCCGGTCCTGGCTTCCTGGCTCAGGTATCCCGCGTCGGTGATGACCTTGATCGGGTCTTCCTGGTCGTAGGCGTTGAAGTCACCGGTGAGCAGCACGCGGTTGATGCCGGTGCTCGACTTCATCGTTCCGGCGAATCCGACGAGGGCGGTGGCCTGCTGTACCCGGGACAGGTTCGAGGCTCCCTGGCCGTCTTTCTGGTCGGCGTTGACCCCGGTTCCGGAGCCCTTCGACTTGAAGTGGTTGGCGATCGCAAGGAAGCTGCTGCCGGTGTCGCCGACCAACTGGAAGGCCTGGGCGAGCGGCTGGCGGGCGTTGCCGAACGCGGCGTCGTTGAAGATGACCGACTCCTTGACGGTTTCAACGGCTGCGGGCTTGTAGATGAACCCGGAGCGGATGACGTCTTCGCTGGCGGGAAGGGCGGCCGGCGAGGGCACGTGGGCCCAGACGTTGCTGCCAGCCTGCGCGTTCAGCGCGGTGACGAGCGCCTTGAGAGCGAAGTCGCGGTCCTTGCCGAAGCGGGCGGAGTTCTCGATCTCGAGGAGCGAGACGACCTGGGCGTCGAGGCCGTTGATCGCCGAGACGATCTTCGCCTGCTGGCGCTCGAAGCTGACCTGAGTGGCCGCGCCGCGGGCGTCGCACCCGCTGTTGACCGTGATCGGCGTGCCGGCCCGGTCGGTGTAGTAGGTGCAGCCGGTGAGGGAGTCACCGGTGGTGGCGAAGTAGTTGAGCACGTTGAACGTGGCCAGACGGATGTCGCCGCCTACCGCTCGGGGAGCCGCGGTGCGGGTGTTGGTGAAGGTGGCCGGCTGCACGGTCGCCGCGATGCCGGGGACCAGTTCGGTGGTCGGCTGGAACCTCCAGGCACTGTGGCGGTAGTCCAGGATGACCGGCTTGGTGAAGGTGGTGGCCGCGCCGATGCGCAGAGGGTTGGCGGTCGTGAGGTACGGGACCGGCTTGTCCCGGTTTACCCCGGACGTGTAGTCCGTCGTCGCACCGTCGTCGAGGGTGACCGCACGAGCCGCGTTACCGGCGACGGCCGCGGTGTACGCGTCCGTTCCGGGGCGGGCCGTGACGGTCGGGCCCACGAGAGGCGTCGTGCCGGCGGCCAGGCCGATGTCGCCGTACCGGTTGGTGGTGTAGTTGTTCGTGACCGTGAACGCTCCCTGCGGGGAGACGAGCATGCCCTCGAGTGATTCACGCGCGGCAGCCGTTTCCGGCAGTCCGACCGTGGCGGCCAGCGGAGCCACGATTCCGGTCTTGTCCAGCGCGGTCACGTTGCTGAGCGCCGAAACCGTGAGCTGGGTCAGGCCGAAGAAGTCGCTCACGGCTCCGGTGACCGAGACGTGGTCGCCGATGGCGACCGGCGCGGTGAGGGCGTTCGTGTACACGAAGATTCCGTCAGATGCGGTGTGCGTGGCCAGGTTGACCGCGCCTCCCGTGCCGGGGGTCTGCATGTAGAAGCCCTTGAACCCGCCCGTGGGGTAGACGGCGGTGACGACGCCGGTCGTCGTGACGGTCTGGCCGGCCTTCGGGCTGACATCCGTCGTGCCCTGGATCTCGTTGATCGGAGTGGCATTGGCCGGCTGGGCCGGCGCCGGTGGGGTCGGGGTCGGCGTGACCGTCGGGGTCGGCGTGACCGTCGGGGTCGGCGTGACGACCGGGGCGGCGGTCTGGCCGGCAGCGTTCGTCGGGGTGGGTGCAGAGGAGACGAAGTCGCCGCTGTTGCTGTCGGTGTCGAGGCCCGTGGCGCGGTTGAGCGTGGTGGTGAGGGATGCCGCCGCCGACGCCTTGGTCTCGAAGGTGTTCGAGTTGCCGTAACCGAGCATGTCGATGACGGTGGGGTTGTTGACGATGGATCCCGTGGCCGGGGCCGTTAGAACCGTGGTCTGGCTGGCGAGGAAGATGGTTCCGCCGGCACCGGCGAAGGAGAGTCCCAGGGATGATGCGTTCGGAGTGGGGAGAGCAGCGCCGTTGGCGGCGTTGGGGACGTTGGATGCGCCCTGCACGAGGTAGTAGCCCTTGGCCGGGATCGAGCCGGTGAGCGGAAGCACGCCGTTCGGGTTCGCGGTGCCACCGGCCGACCGGTACTGCAACGAGGTGCCGTCGAGGGTGATCGCGGCATCGGTCGGGTTGTAGAGCTCGACGAACTTGTTCTGGTACGTCGCTCCGGCGCTGCCGCCGTTGAGGTAAGCCTCATTGATGACGACGCCGGTTCCACCGGTGTTGGCGGAGGCGGGCAGTGCGACGAGCGGCGAGACGACCAGACCCAACCCCAGGAGGGTGGCACAGGTCAGCTTCAAATGGCTGCGTGGTGCGGACGACATTGTTCCCCTAGCTCCTTAAAACGACATTGCTCGTAAGGCTACGGAGGGAAGGTTCCGGTTATGCATACCGCAAGATAACGATTGGTGAATTCGAGCATTTTGCTCGCATGAGCGGCGACGCTCAGCTGGCGACGCTCCGGTCAGACGAGCCGCTTGACCATTCGGGTGTTGCCCAGGGTGTTCGGCTTGACCCGCGCCAGGTCGAGGAACTCGGCCACGCCCTCATCGTGTGAGCGCACGAGTTCGGCGTACACGAGAGGGTCGACGGTTTCGTTCCCCATGTCGGTGAACCCGTGCCGGGCGAAGAACGGCACCTCGAAGGTCAGGCAGAAGAGGCGGCTGAGGCCGAGCTCACGGGCATCCCCTTCGAGTCGGTCCATCAGTGCGTGGCCCACCCCGCGGCCGAGCCAGTCGGCGGTCACGGCGAGAGTGCGCACCTCGCCGAGGTCTTCCCACATCACGTGCAGGGCGCCGCAGCCGATCAGGGTGCCGTCGGCATCCTCGATCACGCGGAATTCCTGTACGGCCTCGTAGAAGACGACGCTTTCCTTGCCGAGCAGAATGCGCTCCTGTACGAGCGGCGCTACGAGTGCTTGGATCCGGGGCACGTCGGTGGTGCGCGCCCGGCGCACCGAAAACTCCTGCATGCGCTGCCCGCCGGCCTCTCTCGATTCAGTCATTCAAAACTCCCAAACCCCCAGTCTAAGCAGCGAGCCAATTCGACGGAGATTTTGCCGTTTTTGCTTGCTTTCGGCCTAAAACAGGCACCCACGAGCAAAATCTCCGTCGAATTCGTTCGGGACCCGGCCGACACGCAGACAGAGCGGGCGAGAACGCGAAAGGGCCCGGCGGATGTCTCCGCCGGGCCCTTTCTAGCTGGTTGCCGCTACTCGCTGGTCACCGCGAGGTCGGGCGAGCCCGGCCCCGTTCCGATCGCGGCCGTGGTGTTGACGCCGACGGCGACAGCGGAGGCGCGCACCGTCGTGGTAAAGATGTACTCCCCGCCCACGTAGTCCACGTGCACGTGGTCGCCGGCGTTGAGCTCGCCCTGCAGGATCTTCTCCGACAGGCGGTCCTCCACCTCGCGCTGGATCGCGCGGCGCAGCGGACGGGCACCGAGCGCGGGATCGAAGCCGACCTCGATCAGGTGTTCCTTCACCGCGAGGGTCAGGTCCACGGTCATGTCGCGGTCGAGCAGACGCTCGCCCAGGCGCTTGATGAACAGGTCGACGATCTGGAGCAGTTCCGGCTTGGTCAGCTGCGGGAAGACGATGATCTCGTCCACGCGGTTGAGGAACTCGGGCTTGAAGTGCTTCTTCAGCTCCTCCTTCACCTTGCCGCTCATCCGGTCGTAACCGGTGGACGTGTCGCCCTCGAGCTGGAAACCGACGGGCGCGCCGCTGATGTCCTTGGTGCCGAGGTTCGTGGTCATGATGATCACGGTGTTCTTGAAGTCCACGACGCGACCCTGGCCATCCGTCAACCGGCCCTCTTCCAGAATCTGGAGGAGCGAGTTGAAGATGTCGGGGTGGGCCTTCTCGATCTCGTCGAACAGCACCACGGAGAACGGTTTGCGGCGCACCTTCTCGGTGAGTTGGCCGCCCTCTTCGAAGCCGACGAACCCGGGAGGTGCACCGAACAGGCGCGACACGGTGTGCTTCTCGCCGTACTCACTCATGTCGAGCGAGATCATGGCGGCCTCATCGTCGAAGAGGAACTCGGCGAGCGCCTTGGCCAGCTCGGTCTTTCCGACGCCCGTGGGGCCGGCGAAGATGAACGAACCGCTCGGACGCTTCGGGTCCTTCAGCCCGGCACGGGTGCGACGGATGGTCTTGGCGAGCGCTGAGATGGCCTCTTCCTGACCGATGACGCGCTGGTGCAGGGCCTTCTCCATGAAGACGAGCCGCGAGGACTCCTCCTCGGTGAGCTTGAAGACGGGGATGCCGGTGGCCTGGGCCAGAACCTCGGCGATCAGTCCTTCGTCGACGACGGCGGTGGTCTTGACGTCGCCCGACTTCCACTTCTTCTCGAGGCGCAGACGCTCGCCGAGGAGGTTCTTCTCCTCGTCGCGCAGGCCGGCGGCCTTCTCGAAGTCCTGTTCTTCGATGGCGGTCTCCTTGGCGGCGCGAACCACGGCGATCTTCTCGTCGAATTCGCGCAGCTCGGGCGGGCTGGACAGGATCGACAGACGCAGGCGGGCGCCGGCCTCGTCGATCAGGTCGATGGCCTTGTCCGGCAGGAACCGGTCGGAGACGTAGCGGTCGGCGAGGTTGGCCGCGGCCACCAGCGCGCCGTCGGTGATGGACACCTTGTGGTGCGCCTCGTAGCGGTCGCGCAGCCCCTTGAGGATGTTGATGGTGTGGGGCAGAGACGGCTCGGCCACCTGGATCGGCTGGAAGCGGCGCTCGAGCGCGGCATCCTTCTCGAAGTGCTTGCGGTATTCGTCGATCGTGGTGGCACCGATGGTCTGAAGCTCGCCACGGGCGAGGAGCGGCTTCAGGATGCTGGCCGCGTCGATGGCGCCCTCGGCGGCACCGGCACCGACGAGGGTGTGGATCTCGTCGATGAAGATGATGATGTCGCCGCGGGTGCGGATCTCCTTGGTGACCTTCTTCAGGCGCTCTTCGAAGTCACCGCGGTAGCGGCTTCCGGCGATGAGCGAGCCGAGGTCGAGCGAGTAGAGCTGCTTGTCCTTCAGCGTCTCGGGCACATCGCCCTTGACGATGGCCTGGGCGAGGCCCTCGACGACGGCGGTCTTGCCGACGCCGGGCTCACCGATCAGCACGGGGTTGTTCTTGGATCGGCGGGACAGGATCTGCATGACCCGCTCGATCTCTTTCTCGCGCCCGATGACCGGGTCGAGCTTGTTGTCGCGGGCGGCCTGCGTGAGGTTGCGCCCGAACTGGTCGAGAATCTGGCTGCCCGCCGGACCGCTCGCCTGCTCGTTCGCACCGACCTGCACTTGCTCCTTGCCCTGGTAACCGGACAGGAGCTGGATGACCTGCTGGCGCACCCGGTTAAGGTCGGCGCCGAGCTTGACGAGCACCTGGGCGGCAACGCCTTCACCCTCGCGGATGAGGCCGAGCAGAATGTGCTCGGTGCCGATGTAGTTGTGGCCGAGCTGCAGTGCTTCGCGCAGGCTCAGTTCGAGAACCTTCTTGGCGCGCGGAGTGAACGGGATGTGACCCGTCGGCTGCTGCTGGCCCTGACCGATGATGTCCTGCACCTGCTCGCGCACGGCGTCGAGGGAAATCCCCAGGCTCTCGAGGGCCTTGGCGGCAACTCCCTCGCCTTCGTGGATCAGGCCGAGCAGGATGTGCTCGGTACCGATGTAGTTGTGGTTGAGCATTTTGGCCTCTTCCTGGGCCAAAACAACGACGCGACGAGCTCGGTCGGTAAATCTCTCAAACATGTGATCGCTCCCTTGGCGCCAGGGCAGTTGTGGCGCCGATACATCGAGAGTAACGAGCGAACCCTGAAATGACTGCCTCTGTTCGCCGCAGGCGTGACGGATGTCGCCGCGCGCAAGGCCCGGGTGGGCGGACACTGTCCTTGCGCATCACACCGCGAGCGACATAATGACTCGAAAACGGGGGCGCGGGAACGCGCCCTGGCGGGACCGTTACCATCGCAGGTGAGAGGCGGAGGCAGTGGATCAGACGGGGAATCCCGAAGCGGAAACCACCGAAGCGGCGCTCGCCCGATTGGCAGACGAAAACGCGCGGCTGCGGGCGCGGCTCGACGCAGCGGAGTCCGCAGCCGCGGCGAGCGCAGAAACGGTGCCCCTTCCCGGGCTCGCCGCCCCGACCGTTCCCCCACCATCCCGCCAGCGCTGGCGGGCGGTCCTGGCCGTGGCGCTGATCGCGTTCGGCGTGCTGCTCGCACCGGTGGCCGTGGTGTCCCAGTGGACCAAGAACGTGGTGACCGACACCGACACGTTCGTGGCGACCGTGGCGCCGCTGGCCGACGATCCCGCCTTCCAGGCGTTCCTGGTCACCGAGATCGTCACCGTGGTCGAGGAACAGGTCGACATCGAGACGGTGGCGACAGACCTCTTCGACGGGCTGGCCGCCCTCGACCTGCCGCCGCGGGCGCAGGATGCTCTCGCGCTCCTCGAGGGCCCCGCCATCGAAGGGGTGCGCTCGCTCATTCGCACGTCGGCCGAGCGGGTAGTGGCCTCGGATGCGTTCGCCACCGTCTGGGAAGACGCACTGCGGCTCAGCCAGACCCAGATCATCGCGGCACTGGAGGGCGACACCTCGTCGGCACTCGCGATCAGCGATACCGGCGAGGTCGGCATCCAGCTCGGCCCCATCATCGCGGAGGTGAAGCAGCAACTCGTGGCCCAGGGCATCGGCCTGGCCGCGAACATCCCGGAGATCGACCGCACGATCCCGCTCGCCCAGTCGGATGCCCTCGTGCAGGCGCGCACGGCGTACCAGCTCCTCAACCTGACCGGCACTGTGCTGCCGTGGGCGAGCCTGCTGCTGATCGTGGCCGGCGTGCTCGTGGCCCGGCGCCGGTCGCTGGCATTGATCTGGGCGGGCATCACCCTCGGCCTGTCGATGGCTCTTCTGGCCGCCGGCGTCTCGGTGGGCCGGCTCTTCTTCGTCAACGCCCTGTCACCGGTCTACCTGCCGAGCGACCTCGCCGGCACGGTCTACGACTCGCTGGTGCCGCTGGTGTACGCCTCCGCCCTGTCGGTGGGGCTCGCCGCGGTCACCGTGGCCATCGTCGCGTACCTGGCCGGCCGGTTCCGCGGCGCGACCGCGGTGCGCCGACTGGTCACGGACGGTGGCCGGCACCTGCGCGCCAGTGCCGCCCGCAGCGGGGTGACCACCGGACGGTTCGGTCTCCGGCTCTACCGGGCCCGCCGCTTCATCCGGGCCTTCGTGGGCATCGGGGCGGCCGCCGTCGCCCTCTTCTGGCGGCCGCTGACCCCGGCCGTCATCATCTGGACGGCGGTGCTCGCACTCATCGTGGTGCTGCTGCTCGAACTGCTGCAGCGCCCGCCCCGAGTAGAGAACGAGTCAGTCCCGGTCGGGGTGGGTCCGACAGGGGCCTCGCCCGCCGATAGGGGCGCTCCCCCGGCCAACTGGGACGACGCCGACTAGCCGGGAACTCACTGGTCGGACTTCCCTCGTGAGCAAACTCAATCCGTCGCTGACGCATGTCGATTCAATGTCGGCGCGGCCGCCCCTGGCTAGTCGATCGCTCGAATCGTCCAGGAGGCGTGCGTTGAGCCTCCAGGCTCAAGGACGTTCAGGTCCATTTCAGAGTTGAAGGCATCCGGCGGACAGGTCATCGGTTCGACGGCTAATCCGATCCTGTCGATCGAGGGTGCGGGTTGGTCAGCCGTATGCACCTGAACCCACGGGCATTCGCCACCCCAGCTCAGTGCGACGCCACTTCCAGCATCCGTCGTCACGCGAACTGTCGCCTTGCCTTCCTCGTCCCTGTCCAAGCCAGTGAAGGCGTGATCGATGAAGGTGTCATCGATGGTCCGTGGCGTGCGAAAGTCGTAGGCGGCAAGATCTCCGGCATTGACGTCACGAAGGCGAACGGGAATGAGACGGTCAGGAGTCACGGTGAGTACGCGCCGAGCGGGGAGCTCGAGCGTCCACTCGTTGACGCGGCCCTCGCCGGCGACAAGGTAGGGGTGCGGAGCGACACCGAAAGGGGCCGCATTCGGACCGGCGTTCACCGCCGTCACTGTCGTTCGAAGGCCCCCTGCGTCAAGCGCAAAATCCACCTCCAGTGTCACCCGGTGAGGATAGCCAGGTTGAGCCTCGACCGTTGCCGCCAGCACGAGCCGATCAGACGCCTGCCTGACCACAGCGAAGTCCAGCCAGGACACGAGTCCATGGAGGGCGTGTCCCCTCGACGGCTCGGTGATGCTGAGCTGTTGCTCGACGCCACCGAATGCGTACCTGCCATCGACGACTCGGTTCGGCCACGGCGCCAGGAGTGCTCCCCGGAAGAAGGGCCGCACCTGGTCGGCATCGAACGGCACGATGAGGTTCCGACCGTGATACTGCAGCGATCGAATGCTGGCGCCGATGCTCGCGATCGAGGCGGTGTAGCCGTGAGCCTCGAGAAGGAACGGGGTTCCCGAGAGCGGGGTGTGAGACATGGGTCACCATTCAGTCGAGAGGCATGGGATTTCGCGCCCCAGCGGTCTAGTCGGGGATCACGACCCGAGGGATGTCGGCGTCCCACTCGGCCTCGGCGACATGCAGTGCGCGGTATGTGTAGTCCTTGTCCCACCCGTGGAAAACGAGATAGTCCTTCCCGTTCAGCCCCAGGACCAGGTCCTGGCCGCCGGGGCCGCGATAGAGGCCCCCGGATCCGTCGGTCGAGAGGATCGGACCGGTTTCCTTCGTCCACGGGCCGTCGATTGAGGCAGCCGTTGCAGCACCGACCGCATATCGGTCGTCTCCATAGGAGTTCGCGGAGTAGAGCATCATGAGTCTTGAACCTCGGGCCACAATGGTGGGGGCCTCGACCAGGTTGCCCTCCCAAGCTTCGGTTTGCTTCAGGATCCTGATGGGATCGCCCGTGACGCTGAGCCCATCGGGAGAGAGCGCGGCCGCCTGAATCCAGGTGTCGAGTTCGCAACAGTTCCCGTCATTCTTCCAAACGAGGTACAGCACGTCGTCGATGACCACGGTGCTCGCATCGATCGCCCCGCCTTCATCTTCAGGACAGATGATCATCGCGTCGCCCTGAACGGTGAACGGTCCGGCCGGGTCGCTGGCCGTGGCGACACCGATGCACTGCATCGTCGGCGAATAGTTCGTCGCCGTGAAGTACATGACGAACGAATCATCGGTGAGTTTCGTCACCTCAGGCGCCCAGGTCTTCCCCGGAATGACCCAGCTCGGGAGATCCGGCAACGCGTCGGGCAGCACCTCCCAATCGAGAAGATCGGTGGAGGAGGCGACCTGCACGTTGCGGTTGTTGTCGTTGGTGGCGTACGCGAAGTACGTGCCATCGACTTCCACCACGTCCGGGTCAGCGAAATTCGCGTTGAGCACCGGGGCTCCTGCTGCGGCCCCCACCGGGGGTTCCGGTGGCTCCGCGGACGCCGCGCAGCCGCTGACCGCGACGGCGGTCACGATGGCTGCGCACACACAGGCCAACGCTGCGCGGCGAGCAGAATTCCTCATCTGCTATCCCTTCACACCGGAGCGGGAAACGCCCTCAATGATGAAGCGCTGGAGAAAGATGAACAGCGCCAGCACCGGTACGCTCGCGACGACCGCGCCGGCCATCAGCAGGTCGTAGCGCACGGCATTTGCGGACTGAAGCGTAGACAGGCCGGCCGGCAGCGTTTGCACCTCCGGGCTGAACAGGACGTACACGGGCCAGAGGAAGTCATTCCAGTTGCCGAGGAAAGCGAGCAGCGCCAGGGTGGCGAGAGCTGGTTTGGCGAGCGGAAGGACCACCTGCATGAAGATCACAAATCGGTTCGCCCCATCGAGCCGGGCGGCCTCCTCCAACTCGATCGGCAGGCCCACGAAGAACTGCCGCATGAAGAACACTCCGAAGGCGGAGGCCGCCGTTGGAATGATGATCGCCGCGAGCGAGTTGAGCCACCCCAGTTCACTCACGATGAGGTAGTTGGGAATCACCAGAATGACCGGCGGAACCAGCAGAGTCGCGACGATGATGACGAAGACGAAATTCTTGCCGCGAAACTGCATGCGTGCGAGCGGATACGCCGCGAGCGACGCCGTGATGACGACGAGCGTTGCGTTGAGGGCGGCCGCGACCATGCTGTTTGCGAACCATTGCAACACCGGAGTCGCGGTGCCGGGAGCGAGGATCGACGCAAATGCTTGCAGCGAAACCGGATTGGGAATCCACGACGGCGGGACAGCGGTCGCGTCGGACCTGGTCTTGAGGCTGGTCACGATCATGAAGACGATTGGACTGATGAACGCGATCGCGATCGCGCCGAGCACGACGACCCGAGCGATTGTGCTGCTCCGTCCACGTGCGCGGCGTGCGCGGGATCCGACGCTGGGCGTGGTCGTGAGGGTGCTCACGAGCGCACCTCCTTCTTAGGCTGTTTCTCGCGAAAGATGTAGAAGACAAAGGCACTGATCGCCATGAGGAAAATGGTCAGTACGTAACTCATCGCTGCGGCGCTGCCCATTTGGAAGTTGCGCAAACCCGTGTCGGCGATCTGATAGATCGCCGTGCGCGTCTCACGTCCGGGGCCGCCCTGGGTCATGAGATAGGACTGGCCGAACATGTTGGCGGATGCCAGGAGGGTGATGATCGTGATGAACGACAGGATGGGCTTGAGACCGGGAAGCGTCACATTCAGGAACTGCATCCACGGTCCGGCCCCATCGACGCGGGCGGCTTCATAGAGTTCGATCGGGATGTCCTGAAGGCCGGCGAGGTAGATGACGGCGTTGAATCCGAGCGTCCACCAGACGGTCACTCCCACGAGTGCGACCCAGGCCGCTGGTGTCGACGTCGTCCATGCGGTGTCATCCGGAAGTCCGAGGAGTCCCAGATAGTGATTCACCAGTCCGATGTTGTTGTCGAGCAGGTATCGCCAGAGCACCGAGATGACAGCGACGCCGAGTACGTAAGGTGCGAAGTAGATGGCTCTGAGAAAGTCCCGTCCGGGAAACTTCCTGCTCATGAGCAGAGCCACGGCCAGCGGGACGATCAGAAGCAGCGGCACGCTGAGGACCGTGAAGATCCCGGTGGCCCGCATGGACCCCCAGAACGGGCCGAACACGGTCGATCCGGGAGAGAACAAGGCGATGTAGTTGTCGAGGCCGACAAAAGGCTTGTTCGGCAGGGTGTAGTCCCAGGAATGAAGACTGATCCACACCCCGAGAACTGCCGGGATGATGACGAAGCTGCCAAACAGCAGCAGGTAGGGGGCAAGAAACAGCCAGGGTGTTGCTTTCCCCTGCTGCTGAGTGCCACGGTTCTTCCGCGTCCCCGGTTCGGAAGCCGAGGGGCGGCGCGCCCTCCCCGTGGGGAGGACGCGCTCACCGACCTTCGTCGACATCGGTCAGCCCCCGAACGAGGCTTTGTTGTCTTCCATGAGTTTCGTCGCCGTGTCGGCGGCTTTTTTGAGCGACTCACTCGGCGGCGTCGTTCCCTGAACTCCGTCGGCGACAGCGATTTCGAGGGTCTCGGCCTGCACCCCACCAATCCCGGGAATGGGCGGCAAGAAGCGCATCGAGTCGATGGTCTCTGCGATCACTGCCTGCGGCAAGCCGTCGAGGGCGCCCGCATCGCGCACCGACTGACGAGCGGGGATCATGCCTGAGCCTGCCCACTCGGCGGACTGCTCGCTCATCCAAGCGATGAATACCTTCGATGCGTCGACCTTGTTCTGGTCGGCCTTTGCCTGGCGGGGGAGGAAGAAGTTATGGGAGTTGGCCCAGACGGCATCCGTTTCGCCGATTGTGGGGATCGGGGCGACCGCGTGGGGAAGACCGGACTCGGCGAGATCGTTGATCTGCCAGATGCCGTCCCAGGTGATTGAGGTCTCACCGTTCTTGAAGGCGACGTACTGAGAGTCGATGGCGACGTCACTCGGGCTGTAGCCGTCGTCCACGACGGAGCGCTGCCATTCGAGTGCCTCTACCCCGGCCGCGGAATCGAACGTCGCTCCGTCGTCGCCGTAGGGTTCACCGTCGTTCTGCCACATCACGGAGAGGTTCATGAGGTGGCTCGGCCACCTCGTCGGCATCCAGAAAGGAGTGTCATAGCCGGCTGCTTTGAGCTTGCCGAGCGCGTCCTGGAAGGAAGCGGCGTCGGTCGGGGCCTCGGTGATCCCTGCGGCGGCGAAATGCTCGGTGTTGTAGTACATGGCCAGGGAATGCACATCGAGCGGAATGCCGTATCGGGCGTCCTTGTAGACGCCGGCGTTCCAGACGTCTTCGGTGAAGTCATCCGCCGTCAGACCCAAGTCCTTGGCCAGATCGTCGATGGGTACGATGACGTTCCGCGCGGCATTCGACGCAAGCTGGTCCAGGTGCATCACGCCCACGTCGGGACCCTCGCCGGCGGTCACCGCTGCGGGAAGCCGCTGGTAGAAGTCGGTCCACTGCATCGTGTTCGAGACAACCTTGATGTTGTCATGCTCCGCATTGAACTCGGAGACCATCGTCTCCATGAAGGGGCCGTCACCTCCGGTGAAGCCGTTCCAGTAGGACAGTTCCACCTTGGGCCCGGCGTATTCACCGGTGAAGGGCTCACTCGCCGCCTGCCCGGTTCCACCCGCGGAGCATCCGGCGAGTACCAGCATGAGTGCGGCACCGAGAGCGGTGACCCCGATTGCTCGCCGCCCCAAGAAGTCTTTCTGCTTCATGATCGTTCGTCCTCCTCATTGAAAACATCGCTTCGCGACCCATGCGCGAAGCAGGCCACCCAATCCTCCGCACCGGTCTGAGCGTGGACGAGAACCTTCCGTCAATGTACAGCGCTAGAAAGACGTTTGTCTAGTCTTCAAGGATTTCGGGACAATCACGGTTTTACAGCGCTCGGCCACAGTCGCCTTAGGATGGACCGGACCGGACTGGACGGGACAAACATGGCAAGGGTGCGACTCATTGACGTGGCGGAGCTTGCGGGCGTTTCCATGAAGACCGTCTCGAACGTCGTTCACGACTATCCCCATGTGGCGCCGGCCCTTCGCCAGAAGGTTCAGGCAGCCATCGACCAGCTCGGCTATCGCCCGAATCTCACGGCACGGCGTCTGGCTACCGGAAAAACCGGAATGGTCGCCCTGGCAATCCCCGAAATCGACCACCCGTACTTTTCGGAACTCTCCCGTCATATTGCCGAAGAAGCGACTCGGCGGGGATACCGCGTCATCATCGAGCAGACCCTGAGCGATCCTGCCGCGGAACGAGCGGTACTCAACGATCGCGAAGCCGGACTGGTCGACGGTGTGATCTTTCATCCCGTCCGCATGGAAACCCTGGACATTGCAAAGCTTGATGCCGGCGCTCCCCTGGTATTGCTCGGCGAGGCGGCCATGCCCGTCATGACCGACCACGTGATGATCGACAACGTCTCCGCCGCTCTCGATGCCACGCGGCATCTCCTGGCGAGCGGATGTCGACGCATCGCTTTTCTCGGAGTCATCGCGGCGGACATCACGGGTTCGACGAATCAACGTCTGCTCGGTTACCAACGAGCCCTGCTGGAGGCCGGGGTTCAACTGGATCCTGAGCTGATCTTCACGGCGTCGGAATTCACGGCTGAAGCGGGCGTTCGTTCGGTCGCTGAGGCGATCGAGCGGGGGGTGCGCTTTGACGGCGTGGTCTGCCGCGACGACCGGTTTGCGATCGGCGCGTTGAAGGCCCTCCACGATTCCGGGCGATCGGTACCCGAAGATGTCGCCGTGGTCGGCTGGGACAACACCTTCCTGGCTGCGTACACGTCCCCGACGCTCACCTCGGTGGCGCCGAACAAAACCGCGATTGTCGCGGCTGCGTTCGATCTCCTCGAGGAACGCATCGCGGGCTACCGGGGGGTCGGACGACACGTGATCGTGGGCCATTCGCTCGAGGTGCGCGAGAGCGCTCCAGTCGCTCCTGACGACTCGGATCTCGCCTGAGCTTTACAGCGCTGTAATTTGGCGGCATGATTGCGGTATGTCGCGTTCTCTTCCGATTTCTGCCAGTGCCCAGGGTGGCGTGTACCCCCGCCCCCAACTTGTCCGCCCGAATTGGCACGACCTCGCCGGCGAGTGGGCGTTCGACCACGACGATCAAGACACCGGCATGAGCGAGCGCTGGTTCGCAAACGCTGCGCATCTTGGCCGGGTGATCACGGTTCCGTTTCCGCCGGAGTCGGAGCTGTCCGGAATCGCCGACCCAGGCTTCCATCCTGTTGTCTGGTATTCCCGCATCATCAGCCCCGAAGACGTGGCGGCAAGTGGTCGGTCCCGCGAGCGTGACCGGGTGGTCTTGCATTTCGGGGCTGTCGACTACCGCGCATCCGTGTGGATCGATGGTCAGTTCATCGGATCACACGAGGGCGGCCAGACTCCGTTCTTTTTTGACGTCACCGAAGCGCTGTCGCGGCAGGAAGCCAGCGTGCTGGTGGTTCGTGCCGAGGACGACCCTCACGACGTCGCTCAGCCGCGGGGCAAACAGGATTGGCTTGAGGACCCGCACGTCATCTGGTACCACCGCACCACGGGGATTTGGCAACCGGTCTGGCTCGAGTCCGTGCCGGACCAGCGCATCGGGGCGCTGAGTTGGGCTCCGAATGTACCGGCAGGGAACGTCGCGATGGAGGTGGATCTGACCCGGCGACCGGCGGGGAACGTAACAGTTCAGGTGGAACTGTCCATCGCGGGCGAACACCTCGCCCGGCAGTCTTTCCTGGCTGTGGAGCCGCGATCGCAGGCAACCATTCAGATTGCGCGGCAGTCGAACGGGCAGGCCTTCGAGGCTCTCTTATGGTCGCCGGAGAACCCGCGACTGATTGACGCGCATGTCTCCATCATTGCCGACGACGGGAGCATCCTCGACGAGTCCTTCTCCTATTTCGGGTTTCGCAGCGTCGGTGTCGCGGGCGGTCGGTTCCTGCTCAATGATCGACCCTATTTCGTACGATCGGTGTTGGAGCAGGGCTATTGGCCGCAGTCGCACCTCGCTGCACCGTCGGCCGAAGCTCTGCGTGCCGAGGTGGAGTTGATCAAGGCCCTCGGGTTCAACGCGGCGAGAATCCACGAAAAGGTCGAGGATCCCCGGTTCCTCTACTGGGCGGATCGGCTCGGACTGCTCATTTGGGGCGAAATGGGGAGCACCTACGAGTTCTCTCCGGAGGCAGTGTCGCGAGTCACCCGCGAATGGACCGACGTGGTGCGCCGCGACCGATCGCATCCGTCAATCGTCACCTGGGTTCCCCTCAATGAGAGTTGGGGTGTTCAACAGATCTCACACAGCGATGCTCAGTTGAGCTTCGCCCAGTCGCTCTACCACCTGACTCGAGCGCTCGATCCGAGCCGCCCCGTCATCTCCAATGACGGCTGGGAACACGCGAATTCTGACATCCTCACGATCCACGATTATGCCGGCACGGCTGAAGAACTCGATGCCAATTACAGGGACATCGACGCCATCCGTGCTCTCGTTGCGGGCATGGGTCCAGCCGGCCGTCGCCTGCAACTCATTGCCCGCGAGGTCGAGGGTCAGTCGATCATGGTCACTGAATTCGGCGGGGTGAGCTTTGCGCCCGACGCTGCCGATGACTCCTGGGGCTACACGACGGCAACGAGCTATGAGGACTTTGAAAGTCGAGTGTCGGGTCTTGTGGGTAGCCTTAGAGACAATCCGATTCTGTCCGGCTTCTGCTACACCCAGCTGACGGACACAATGCAGGAGACCAACGGGCTGACCGACGAGAACCGGAAGCCCAAGCTGTCGATCGCCGTCATCCGGGGCATTGTGTCGGGGGAAGGCGCGCCCCTCCCCCGAGTGACGGCAGCCGCTGCGTCGAGCTTGCATTCGGCCACTGGATGAGGGCGACCGAGACCGAGACCGAGACCGAGACCGGGCCTGGGAACTCGGTCTCAGCGACTGCATGGTGAGATCTCCATCAGGGGCATGCAGAATCAAGTTGGGCCGGGGTGAGAGTACGCCCCGGATGCGGTCGCAGTGTCGGGCCCCTCGCTCTCTCCGGCGAGTGCTCCAGCGGTCGTGGACGCCGTGACCGTGACGTGCGATTATCTACTGGTACTCACCCGCGCTGTGAGGGCGTCGCACGCACGCAATCCGATCGAGCCGCAGAACGGACAGACCGGGAACGCCTTCGAAGCCACCGAGTCTCTGCCGCCTCGCCGCTGGTGAGCATGCAGGGACTGTGCGAGGTGGTACGGGGCGACACCCCCGAGGGCTTCCCCGCGCACGCGGTGGCTCGAGGCGGTGGGGAGCCACCTCGTGCTCGCCGGGGTCGGTGACCACGTTCTCGGGCAGCTGGAGGGCACCGGAGCGCTCGACACCCTCGGGAGCGACAATGTCTTCCCGGCCACGCCCGACGTGGGAGAGTCTCTGACGCTCGCTGTGGAACGAGCACGGATGCTGCAGGGCGGCGGCGAGGGAAGCGGCGAACGGCCGGCGCCCGCCGCCGCGCCCTGGCACTGACCGTGGGCATCAGCGCAGCTGCGGCTCACCTCGGCTTCGGCAGCTCCCGTTCGGTCAGAGATTGCCGGGCACTCCCGCGCCGAAGGTTGCGGTCACGGAGTACCGCTCTCCTAAAATATGGCTGCAGCGCAGTTCTACGGCGGTTCCGCGGTGGTAGCCGATTCTCTGGATGCGGAACATCGGCGCACCCAGGGCGCAGCCGAGGCGTTCGACGTCCAGGGCCGAGGCCGTGTCGGCGCGCAGCTCCTCGAGTCCGCCGTCCACGGTGATGCCACATCGTTCCCGCAGCTCCTTGTAGAGCGCGGTTTCGGCGAAGTCGACGTCCATCAGCGGGCGGACCCGATCGGCGGGGAGCCAGACGTGATCGACCGCGAACGCTTCCTCGTCGGCGAGGCGCAATCGAGACAGCTTGAGTAATTCCGCAGTGGGCGGGAGCGCGAGGCGTGCGGCGCTGATTGGATCGGTGACGAGGCGACGCTCAAGGACAACGCTGCGCTGGGTCATCCCGGACTCCTGCACGGACGCGAACAGGCTGTACACGGGGCCGAAGGCGCTCGCCAATCCGCCCACGATCGCCCGTGGTTTCCTGCCCCTCTGAGCGCTGACGAATCCGGTCTCCCTGAGGGGGCGCAAGGCGTTACGGATAGTCCCCCGGCTGACGCCATAGGCCTCGGCCAGGGCCAACTCACCCGGAAATCCGTCCTTGAATTCCCCACTGGCAACGCGATCCGCGAGGTCCGCTCCGATGCTCTCCCAGAGCGGTCGGCGCCGTGGCGAATCAAGAGCGGGCGTGCCCACCTGGGCGGCTCGTGCCACGGTTGCCCTTTCTCAGGAAATGTCTATACATTGTAGAGGTCTCATAAGGAATACCGGAAGGGCGAAAACCATGGCCTCTGCACAATCGACCAACCCTTCGACGGGATCGCCCCGGCGTCGGGGGCGCGTGTACTTCATTCTGAGTGCTGTCGCGATTGTAGCCGTGCTCGGAGTCGGGTTCGCAGCGCAGACCGGCACGGCGAAGCAGGGGTCGACACCGGGAGATGCCAGCGAGCAAAGTTCCGACGAACCGACCATCGATATGTCTCGTCGAATCGACGGAGATCCGACGGCGCTCGGCGACATCGCCGCCCCGGTCGTCCTGGTGGAGTACTCGGACTACCGGTGCCCATTCTGCGCTGTCTTCGCTAGAGACACCCTCCCGGTTCTCATCGACGAATATGTTGAGTCGGGCCAGGTTCGCATCGAATGGCGGGACCTCACCGTCTTTGGCCAGGAGTCCATCGACGCCGCCGTTGCGGGCCGGGCCGCCGGAGCGCAGGGACTGTTCTGGGAGTTCAACGAGGCGACGTTCAGGGATGCTCCCGAGAGGGCTCATCTCGAGCTCCCGCGGGAGCGTCTGCTCCAGATCGGCCGAGACATCGGAGTGCCTGATATGGCTCGTTACGAGAGCGATTTGGACAACCCTGCGCTCCTGGCCTCCGTGACCGGAGACACCGACGAGGCTCAATCGTTCGGCGCGACGGGAACACCGCTGTTCCTCGTCAACGACACCCCCATTTCCGGCGCCCAACCCGTCGAAGTCTTCCGCCAGGCCATTGATCGAGAACTCGCCGAAGCCGCCGAGTAATGGATATCGGATATGCCGGCGCGCTGATCGGCGGGGTGCTGACCCTGCTGAGCCCGTGTTCAGTCCTGCTCCTTCCCGCGTTCTTTGCCTACGCGTTCTCGACTCCCACGAAGCTTCTGGCGCGCACCGGACTCTTCTACCTGGGGCTGATCGCCACGCTCGTGCCGATCGGCGTTCTGGCCGGGACGCTGGGTGCCTTCCTGACACAGAACCGCACCGGATTCGTGATCGTTGCCGCGTCCCTGGTCATCGCACTCGGCCTGGTCCAGCTCATCGGCATCAGGCTGCCGGCCTTCGCCAGAGGCGGCGGTGCCGAGGGCACCTCCTCGGCCTCGGTCTTCCTCTTGGGATCGGTCTACGGGGTTGCCGGGGTGTGCGCGGGCCCCATTCTCGGGTCGGTGCTCACAGTTGCCGCCGTGAGCGGAAACGCCGCGTATGGCGGCATCCTGCTAGCGATCTATGCGCTGGGGATGACCGTGCCCCTGTTTGTGCTGGCGTTGGTCTGGGACAGGCTGAAGATCGCGGAGCGGGGCTGGCTGCGACCTCGAATGGTTCGCATCGGCCGCTGGCAGAACTCGTGGTTGTTGATCACCTCCGGTCTGCTCTCAATTGCAATCGGAGCGCTCCTTCTCCTGACCGACGGCACGGCCGGACTGGGCGGAGTCTTGACCATCGGCGATCAGTTCGCAGCCGAGTCCTTCGTGTTGAACGCGTCGTCGGGCGTGTCTAATCTGCTCTTCGGCCTGACGGCGATCGGCGTTCTTCTCGTCGTCGCCACGATTTTCTTCGTGCGCGGTCGACACGCAGCCGATCCGGAGCTGCCGACGGAGCAGGCCGACCAGCGGCAACACTCGGCGGAGCCGATCGACCGGCCGTGAGGGCGCGCTACACCACCACCTGCTGCGCCTTCGTGATCCTTGGGGCGACGCTCACGGGTTGCACGCCCACGGCCGACACCCTGGGGGCGCGGACTGTTCGCCCGGAGTCGATCATCTTTGACACCGACGAAACGCCGAGGAGAATTGCGCCTGGACTCACCGCTGCTGGCACCCTCGAATCGGATCGTGCGCCCATCGCGGCTGACGGCGCCTTCGTGTCGATGATCTTTCCCGACGGCGAACGGGAACAGTTGAGCTTCGTCGGTGCAACGAGCACCGGAACCCGCTGGCAAATCGACACGAACCCGTCGTGCGTGGGATCCGCGCTCACCCGGGCTGGCGAGGAGGAGCTCATTGTCGTGCTGGATTCGGATGCGCGGCTCGCCGGCGGTCGCGTCGCCATGCGCACGGTTGCCACGGCGTTCCGCGCCGACACCGGCGCCCATGTCTGGGGGCCGGTCGACGTGCCCGGCCCCATCCAGGGACCCGGACTCATCTTCGCTGACACTCCCAAAGCGATCGTCTCAGCCGCTCCCACCTCCCGCGTGATGCTCAGCGCCCATGACGGTTCAGTCGTGGCGGACGAAACCAGATCAGACGACGTTCAGATCGACTACGAGAGCAACGGCGTCGGCCTGGTACGGATTGCCGGCGAGCTCCGGGCCCTGGACACGCGCACGTCGAGCACGCTGTGGGATTCCGTTTCGCTCGCTCGGCCGGACGGCACGGATTCCACCTGGTCCGCCAGTGTCGATGAGACGGCGGGTGCGTCTCGGGGAACCATGGTTGTTCTGCGCTGGGCCGCTCCTGACGGCGCGCAGGTCGTGGCCGCGCACGATGTTCGCACCGGTCGGGTCCTCGGCTCTCTCCCCGAGGCACGTGACATGGTCACGGTCTCGAGCCCCAGTGGAAGCCACATCGTCGTGGCATCCCCGGCGCCCGGGGCGACGATCCTCACAGCGATCGACCCGGTCGAAGGCCTCCTCTGGGCTCGGCACATAACGGGAACGGTGACCCTGGAATCGGCATCCGACGCCACGCTCTACCTGCGCAACGACGCACAGGGTGTTGCTCTGAACCTGGCCAGCGGGCTCGAGCATGCTCGAGGAGACTTCGCCGTTCCGCTCGCAATCCTTGCCGATGGAACGGCGATTCTGCCCACCGGTGACCAGTCACGATACCTGCTCACCACCACAACCCCGAAGGATCGACGATGACAGACAAGGGACTGCTTCTGCACGTCAGCGGCGCCGATGCGGCGCACCTTGAGGCAGGCATCCGGACCGCCCTCAACGCCCGGGCCCAGCTGCCGGAGGTCACTCTGGAACTCGTGGTCCAGGGCCCGTGCGTCACCTACCTGGCAGCCGGATCGGCGCTCGTGCCCGAACTGGCCGCGCTGGACGGCGAGCACGTGCAGGTGCTGGCCTGCAACAACAGCATGCGGTCGGCCGGGCTGGAGGCCAATCAGCTGCACGGCGGAGTGAACGTTGTTCCGGCAGCCGTCGCCCACCTGGCGACGAGGCAGTTCACGGGCTGGGCATACGTGCGGGTGTGAGCCGGATGTTCATCAGCCGTCGTCGTCAGTGCACCGGCCAGGAACCGGTGCGGGCTGCTGCCACGGCGTCACACTCTCTCTGCAGCCGCCGCTTCTCGTCGTCCGAGAGCGCCGCGGTCACGAGAGCGACCCTCACCGCGGCGACGCGGTCCTGGATCGCGATGCCGTCCGGACCGGGACCAACGACCCAGCTGAGTTCACGGAGCATCCGTACGACGCGTTCCGCTGTTCTCGGATCGTCCAGCGCATACCTGACCATTTGGCGCATCACCTGGTCCAACAGGTTCTCGAACGTTGGATAGTTCAGGATGACCCGGGGCCGGTCCTGCTCGTCGACGTGGAGCTTCGGTCCGGTGTGACGGGTGGCGAGCGTGCCGAGCACCGCCGAGATATGCCCGAGGGCGTGGACGGCTGTCGTCGGGTCGTTGATTCCCGGAGAGAGCGCGCGGCTGGCGACGTCGAGCAGCTGCTGGAGGCCGTAGCCGGCATCCCACGTTGATGTTCGCTCGAACCCCTTCGACAGGCTCCCCGTGAGACCCTCGCTCAGATCGGTCAACCGCTGGCCGTCGAGGGCACGCCCGTCGGTGGACCACGCCCGCGCGAACGGCACTCCGGCAATGAGCGAATGGCCCGGCAACGCGTCGACGATAACGAAGGTGTCCGTTTTGACCGCGGCCGCAGATGCGGCCTTGACGTCGATGCCCAGGAGGAATCCGGAAACGGCGCTTTCTATCAGCGCGGCCCCCGGTCCTGAGCCGGCCATATCCACCGGGCTGGCCTCCCCGTCGCGAGGAAAGATGCGGTCGACCGCTTCAGTCGCCTCACTGTGGACATCCCGCATCATGGTCTCGACCCGGATCTGCGTCGCCAAATGGGCCAGGAAGAACACCAGGGCGATCACGCTCGCAAGCGTCAACCCGAATCCGACGGTGATGGCGATCCGGGGCACGAAGCCGTCTCCCTCACTCGAGTCCGCCCGGATGCTCCGAAGCACCGTGAGCGAGAACACGAACGTTGCGAGAAAGAGCGCCAGCGTGTTGTGCACGAACGCGTCACGGGAGAAGGTGCGCAGCAGGCGGGGCGAGAATTGGCTGCTCGCCAGCTGCAGCGTAACCACCGTCAACGAGAACGTGAGCGACGTGACCGTGATCAGGGAGCCGGCAATGGTTTGCATCACGGCCTGAGCGGCCTCGGGACCGCCGCCGAACAGGAGGCCCGACAGAGCGTCCGGCAGTTGATCCTGGAGCTGTCGGTCCAGGTAGGGCAGAAACTGCCCCAGAAGCACAGCAACCAGTGTCGCCGCCAGCGGGACGGGCCAGAGCTGCGTGCGCAGGGAATCCCTCAGGTTGCCGCCGCCGGCCTGCGGGCTCATGCCCCGCCGCCCGGATGGTCAGCGAGGCGATCGAGCCGGATTGAAGTGCGAATCACGCCCTGAACACTAGCGTTCAATGGACCGCAGGGGCTGCCTGATCGAGTCCACGAGGGCGCTTCCCCTGTGAGCTCCGGCACGCATCGACCAGGGCCAGATTTCTTGACTCACGAGGGACGACAGCGCGACAGTCGGCAAGCCAACGGCTCCGCCCGTTCCGAGGTCATGACACCGGCTGACACCACGACGCCAGGGCGTATTTATATACGAGAAAAGTCTACTTGTTTAGGTTTGAGTATGGTCTTCTTGTTCAACATGAGTTATGCTCTTGTTTGTGACCAACCTCCTGGAACGCCCGGCAGCGGATGCCGCACCCGGCCCCTCTGCTGCGGCGCGGGCGGTCGCGGAGTTGCAGGCCCTCGCGGCCGGGCTCTGGGAATCGCTGCGGTGTTCGGCGGTGCGCGGGTTCGATGATGACGGCCTGCTGCGGGTGACCGCGGCGGTCGAGGTGCTCGGGCGGCGGGTGGACGCGTTGCGGGTGGCGGCCGCGGCGGAGGTCGCGGACCGGTCCCGTCCGGAGCTCGGCACCGGTCAGCTCTCGGCGAAACGCGGCTGCCGCACTGCCGGGGAGCTGCTCGAGCGGGTCACGCTGGTGTCCGGGCCGACCGCGGGGCGGCGGATGCGGCTC
>NZ_SOGN01000052.1 GCF_004403395.1 Cryobacterium cheniae | reverse complement strand
CGGACGGTCGTTGTTGTACGCGGGACGGTCCGTGCGGGGACGGTCGTTGTTGTACGCGGGACGGTCCGTGCGCGGAGCGCGGTCGCCGTAGGACGGACGGTCGCTGTTGTACGCGGGACGGTCCGTGCGGGGACGGTCGTTGTTGTACGCGGGACGGTCCGTGCGCGGAGCGCGATCGCCGTAGGACGGACGGTCGCTGTTGTAGGAGGGACGATCCGTACGCGGACGGTCGTTGTTGTACGACGGACGGTCCGTGCGCGGAGCACGGTCGCCGTACGACGGACGGTCGTTGCCGTAAGACGGACGGTCGTTGCGGGGACGGTCGCTGTTGTACGAGGGACGGTCGCCGCGCGGGGCGCCACCGGTGGAGGGGCGATCGTTGCGGTTCGGGCGGTCGCCATAGGCGGGGCGCTCGGAGCGCTGTCCGTAGGCCGGACGGTCGTTGCCGGCGGGGCGGCCGGCGGCACGGTCGGCACGCTCTCCGGCGTTCCAACGGGCCTTCTTCGGCGCACCTTCGGCGGCGTTGTGGCCGCGGTGCCCGGGGCTCTTGCTGCCACCCTTGGACGGTCCGCCCTTGGCGGAATACTTGGGATCAAAGTTCTTAGGCATGGAAATGTTCCTGGGTTGTATTGGGGTACATGGCAGAACAACGCCGCACACGCGACGCAACCTGAGAACCCGGGCAGTCTATGGCCGGGGCCGTTCACATACAGTGATTTTTCACCAGCGGATTACTGGGAAACCGGCCCATCCTGACTTACAAACCCATCCGCGCACACAAAAAAACACACGGTGTCAAGAGCCGACTTACCTACGTTACCTGATCGGTGCCGGAATGTCACGCAGGTTCACCGCTTACTCTGGTCTCATGCCGACGACCATCACCATCGAGTCCCCGCGGCAGCCTGAAGTCACCGAGCTGCTCCGCCTGAGCGACGACTACGCACAGTCGCTCTATCCCCCGGAGAGCAATTTCATGCTCGGTGTCGACGAGCTCGAGCAGCCGGGCGTGGCCGTTTACGTCGCGCGGGACGCGAAGGCCAAGGCCCTGGGAATCGCCGCACTCGTGGGCGGGGCCGTGACCGGGGCCGACGCTGCGGAGCTGAAGCGCATGTTCGTGCACCCGGACGCCCGGGGGCACGGCGTGGCCGGCCACCTGCTGGCGGGGATCGAAACGGATGCGGCGGCCCACGGCATCCGTGAAATCGTGCTGGAGACCGGGCCGGAGAGCCATGCGGCACTCTCCTTCTATCGGGGCGCCGGCTACCGGGAGGTTCCCCTGTTCGGTCAGTATGTGGGCGAGGCGTTCAGCGTCTGCTTCGCCAAGACCCTCCCGGGACCTGCGCAGTGACCCGGGATCGGACCGCCGCCCGCGCTTCGGCCAAGGTGGGTGTGCAGCAGGCACGGAAGACGGCGTCCTGGCTGGGAGTGACCGCGACCAGCCCGAGAATCGTGCAGGCCCTCAAGGCCGCCATCGCCGTGGCCATCGCCTGGTCGATCGCGCCGCTGCTACCCGGCGTGGCGGACGACTACCCCTATTACGCCCCGCTGGGCGCGCTGGTGAGCATGTACCCGACGCTGATGAGCTCGGTGCGGAACGCCCTGCAGACCCTGGGCGGCCTCACCGTCGGCATCCTGCTCGCGGGCGCGGTCATCGTTCTGAGCGACCCGAACGTGCTCACCATCTCGCTCGCGGTCGGCGTCGGCGCCGCGATCGCGGCCACCGGATGGTTCGGGGCAAGCCGGGAGTACATCCCGGTGACGGCCCTGTTCGTGCTGATCGTCGGTGGGCCGAATGCGGACGGTTATTCGATCGGGTATCTGGTGCAGATGACGCTGGGGATCCTGGTCGGCCTCGCCGTGAACCTGGTCTTCTTCCCGCCGCTGGCGTTCGAAGCCGTCGGCCATCAGCTGGCCCGGTTTCGCGCCACCCTGGCCGGCCAGCTCTCGGAGGTGGCCGACGCCCTGACCGACAGCTGGCCGCCCGAACAGGACGGTTGGGCCTCCCGCAGCCAGGCCCTCGTGGAGGTCGGCCGCGCGGTCCGCGCGGCCGTGAGCCACGCCGACGACAGCCGCAAGGGCAACCCGCGAGCCCGCGTCCACCGGCGGGATCTCCGCTCGGACTACGACGAGCTGTCGGCCCTCGAGAGTGTGACCTTCCACGTGCGCGATCTGACGGAGATGCTCGCTGCAGCCGTCTGGGGTCAGCCGGTCCAACTCGAGTTGCGGCCCGAATTGCGGCCGGCGCTCAGTCGGACGCTGCACGCCGTGGCCGCGGTACTGAGGGACTGGGACCCGGACGACGACGAGCAGTCCGCTTTCGCCGAAGCGGATGCCGCCCTGCAGGACCTGATGACCGAACTGGACCAGCGGCGAAGCTCCTCTCCGGTGACGTCGCTGGGGGTCGCGGCGACGGTCGCGATGGACCTCACCCGCATTCTCGCGGCGCTGCGGCCGCAGATCATGCCGGAACCCGAGGCCGAGGCGGCCCCGGACGCGACGCCGGCGCGCTGATCCCCGCGCAGCCCGGAGCACCTGTGGATATCGGCCCAGGCCACCCCCGACTCGGCTGGCATCGCATCCGTTTGCTCACTATTACCGGCCTGCTCGGCATCACCGTTGCCACGACGACGCTCCTCGGCGGCTTCCGCCCCCAGCCGTATTCCGTCACACCCGACGAACCCGGCGACCAGCTCAGTGAGCTCGTCACGACTGAGATCGTCGGCATCCGAACCTTCGAGCGGCCGGGCGGCATCACGATCGACGAGGATGTCGAATACGGCACCCAGTCGGACGGCGCCGTGCTCACCCTCGACGTGTGCTCGCCGGCGCTCACCCCCGCCGTGGAGACGACCCTCGAGGCGGTGCCGCCGATGGACGTGACGCCGGACGGGCTGACGTCACCGGAAGCGGCCCCGACCGCCCCTGCCCCCACCGAAACCGCGGCAGCAACGGCGGACGCGTCGGGCGGCGCGGCAACCGGGTCACCGGCGGAAGCGGCGGAAGCGCCGCGGCCGGCCGTCATCTCCATCCACGGCGGCAGCTGGGCCCGCGGCGACAAGGGCAACAACGACTGGCGCGCGGTCTGCACCTGGCTCGCCTCCGAGGGATTCGTCGCCTACTCGGTGAACTACCGGCTCGTTCCGGATGCCGTGTTCCCCGCCGCGCTCGACGACGTCGCCCTGGCCGTGGAGTGGGCCCGCGACCCCGTCAACGCGCAGACCTACGGCATCGACCCCGACCGGATCGGGGCGTTCGGCGGCTCGGCCGGAGGCAACCTCGCCGCACTGCTCGGCGCCCGCGGCTCCGGGTCGCTGACCGAAGGCGCCCGGGTGGCCGCGGTCGCCGAACTCTCCGCGCCGCTCGACCTCAGCCACCCGGCACTCGTCACCGGTCGGGCCCCCGCGGGGCTGCAGAACATCGTGCTCGACTACGTGGGCTGCCAAACCCTCCGCGACTGCGCCCCGGCCACGGCCGCGTCGCCGGCGGGCAGCCTCGACCGCAGCGACCCGCCCGTGTTCCTCGGGTCGTCGACCGACGAGTACATCCCGCTGGCGCAGGCGACCGGGTATGCGGCGGCGCTCGAGCGCGCGGGCATCGCCCATGAACTCGTCACGGTGCCGGGAACGCTGCACTCGATCGGCATCCTCGACGACGCCATGCGCGTGAAGGTGTCGGCCTTCCTGCACACGACGCTCGGCGAGTAGCCACCGGAGCGGCCTCGCGGCACAGGTTGTGGAAGCCGGCGCACGTTCTATCGTGCGCCCGCCTCCAGAGGGTGCGCCGCGATCGCGGTAGTCCGAGGCCGGCAACGGATGCCGCAGAATCTGACAGTGACGGTCTACGTGCCGCGGATGCGCCGGGAAAGCTGGGCAGCGGTGCCGCCCAGCTGGGCGGCGAGTGCCGGCCACTCCGTCTCGGGAATACGCTCGCGCGGGAAGGTGACGGCGATGCCCGCGGCCGGCCAGCCCGCGTGGTCGCGCACGGCCACGGCGACGGATGCCATCCCCTCGGTGATCTCGCCGTCTTCCAGGGCATACCCGTCGAGGCGCACCTGCTCGAGCAGGGTGCGCAGCTCCGCCGTGGTGCTTGGTCCCCTGCCGCGGCGCGTGGCGAAGGCGGCGGCGTTGGGGTACAGCGCCCGCAGCTGGGCTGCCGGCAGCGCGGCGAGGAGGGCGCGCCCGCTCGCGGTGAGGTGGCTCGGGAGGCGCACGCCGACATCCGTCACCAGCGACGGGCGCCGGGGGGCGCGCTCCTCGACGAGGTAGATCACGTCGCGCCCGTGCAGCACGACGAGGTGGGCGCTCTCGCCGAGCCGGTCGACCAGGGCGGCGACGAGCGGGCGGCCGAGGTGCGAGAGGGGCTGCTGCCGGGAGAAGCCCGAGCTCAGTTCGAAGGCCGCCACGCCGAGGCCGTAGCGCTGCTCCTCGGGCAGGTGCACCACGAAGCCCTGGCCGGCGAGCACCGCGAGCAGGTCGTAGACGGTCGAGCGCGGCAGGCCGAGGGCCGTGGCGATCTGGGAGGCCGGCACCGGGCCGCGCTGCGTGGCCAGATGGGAGAGGATGCGCAGGGTCCCGTGCGCGGCCGGAACCTTCGATGGGGTCATGCGGTCGCCTCGTCCCCTGGGCCGATTCCGGCGAACCCGGACCCACCCGCCGACTGTCCGGTATCCCGGACAGCACCCAGTCTAAACCCGTCCTGAGTGCGGCCTGCCGGGTGTCGAATCGTATGTATGAACCTCGTCACCGTATCCGTCACCGTGGGCACCGGCCCACTCGAGTTCGCCGACATCACCGCGGTGGCCCGCCAGGAGGCGCCCGTCGCGCTCGATGCGACCGCGCTCGAGGGCGTCGCCGCGACCCGTCGCATCATCGAGGGGCTCGCGCAGGACGTGCACCCGCACTACGGCATCTCGACCGGCTTCGGGGCCCTCGCGACGACGTTCATCGAGAGCGACCGCCGGGCCCAGCTGCAGGCGAGCCTGGTGCGCTCGCACGCCGCCGGCAGCGGCCCCGAGGTCGAGCGCGAGGTCGTGCGCGCGCTGATGCTGCTGCGCCTGTCGACCCTGATGACCGGGCGCACCGGCGTGCGGCCCGTCGTCGCGGAGACCTACGCGGCCCTGCTCAACGCCGGGATCACCCCCGTCGTGCACGAATACGGCTCGCTCGGCTGCTCGGGCGACCTCGCCCCGCTCGCGCACTGCGCGCTCGCGGTGATGGGCGAGGGTCGGGTGCGGGATGCGTCCGGCACCCTGATGGGCGGCGGCGACGCCCTGGCCGCGGCCGGCATCACCCCGGTCGTGCTGGCCGAGAAGGAGGGGCTCGCCCTGATCAACGGCACCGACGGCATGCTCGGGATGCTCGTGCTCGCCCTCGCCGATCTGTCCCGCCTGCTCACGACCGCCGACATCGCCGCGGCCATGAGCGTCGAGGCCCTCCTCGGCACGGATGCCGCCTTCGCCGCCGACCTGCAGGCCCTCCGCCCCCAGCTCGGCCAGGCGGTCAGCGCGGCCAATCTGCGCGCGCTGCTGGCCGATTCTCCGCTGCTCGCCAGCCACGCCGGCCCCGACGACCCCACCGTGCAGGACGCCTACTCGCTGCGCTGCACCCCGCAGGTGCACGGCGCCGCCCGCGACACCATGCACCACGCCGCCCTGATCGCTGGCCGGGAGCTGGCCAGCGCGGTGGACAACCCCGTGGTCACACTCGACGGCCGGGTGCGCTCCAACGGCAACTTCCACGGCGCCCCGGTCGGCTATGTCCTCGACTTCCTCGCCATCATTGCGGCGGATGTCGCCAGCATGAGCGAGCGGCGCACCGACCGGCACCTCGACGCCTCCCGCAACAAGGGGCTGCCGCCTTTCCTGGCCCACGAGGTCGGCGTCGACTCGGGGCTGATGATCGCCCAGTACACCGCTGCCGGGATCGTCTCCGAGCTGAAGCGGCTGGCGGTGCCGGCATCCGTCGACTCGATCCCCTCGTCGGCCATGCAGGAGGACCACGTGTCGATGGGGTGGGCGGCCGCCCGCAAGCTGCGGCATTCGATCGACGGCCTCGGCCGGGTGCTTGCCATCGAGGTGATGACGGCGTCGCGCTCGCTCGACCTGCGCACGCCGCTCGCGCCCGGAGCGGCCACCGGAGCGGTGCGCGCGCTCGTCCGCACGGTGGCCGACGGCCCCGGCCACGACCGGTTCCTCTCCCCCGAGATCGAGGCGATCGTGGGCCTCGTGGCGACGGGCGCGGTGCGGGATGCCGCGGTGGGCGTCGTCGGGGCGCTGGTCTGATCTGCCCCGCGGGCGACCGCCCGCGGCGTGCGCGTGGCCACGTCACAGGATCACTCTCCCGACTACCCCGCCCAAAAAAAATGGGGCTGGACGGCAGTCTCGGTTCGCGTGCATAATGTGTTCCTGATCGCCTGCACATGCGGGGCACCCGAGCTCCTGTAGACCCAGGTGTCAGCTTTGGAACTCATCGGAGAACCATGATCCGCATCCGCATCCTCATCGTCGACGACCACACCACTTTCACCGAACTCCTGCTCGGCGCCCTCGACCGGGAACCGGATCTGTGCACGGTCGGCACGGCCCGTAGTGCGCGCAGCGCGATCGAGCTGACCGCGAGTCTGTCTCCCGACCTGGTCGTCATGGACTACCACCTGCCTGACGGCAGCGGCGTCGCCGCCGCTGAGCGCATCCTTGCGCGGGCACCGTCCACCCGAATCGTGATCCTGACCGGCGACCCGACCCCCGAAACGATCGAGCAGGCCGCCGCCATCGGGGTTTGCGCTTTTCTCCCGAAGGACGGGTCTCTCGCCGGCCTGCTGGTCACGCTCCGGCAGGCGCGCAACGGCACCTTCCTGGTGCACCCCTCCCTCGTGGCGCAGCTCATCGCCCGGCGTCGGCTGCACGAAAATGATCTGGTGGTCGCGTCGCTGACCCGGCGCGAACTCGACGTGCTGCAGCTGATGGCCTCGGGCAACGACGTGAGAGCAAATGCGCTGGCGCTCGGCATCTCCGAGAACACCTGCCGCGGCTATGTGAAGTCCATCCTCGCGAAGCTGAAGGTTCATTCCCAGCTCGAGGCGGTCGTCACTGCGACGCGACTCGGGCTTGTGATGGTTCGGGACCGTGTCTAGACCGCCGGGCCGGGATGCCTAGGCCGGCGATCCGTGCCTGGAACTTCCGCCACCCCAACGGAGCCACCGCGGCGGAGAAGTCCGAGGTGCGTTCCGCCGTCACCCGTTATCTGCTGATCAGCCTGACCGTTGTGGTCTGCGTGTCCGTTCCCCTCTCGTTCTGGATTCGGGCGCAGGCGCAGAGCCACACCCTGGCCGACGCCACAGTGATCACCCACCATCTGGCCGACTACACGGTGGGACCGCTGATCACGGACGAGGTCATTGCCGGTGACCCGGAGGCGCTGAAGTTGCTCGACAGTCGGGTGGCCCCCTGGCTGGCCGACGGGTCGATCGTGCGCGTCAAGGTGTGGAACGCGGACGGCCGCGTGCTCTATTCCGACGTGCCGTCCCTGATCGGGCGCACCTTCGACATGCCCCCGTGGAGCGTCCCTCTGCTGGCCGGCGGGGCCGATCGGGCCGCCCTCCAACAGCAGAACGGCCTGGACAACGACTATGAAGCCGATTCGGGCGAGCTGGTGGAGATCTACGTCCGGGCTCTGGATGCCGCCGGACGCCCAGTCATGTTCGAGGCCTACTTCGACGATCAGACCGTGCACGACGAACAGGCCAGTCTGCTCCTGAGCATGACCCCGGCCATTCTGCTGTCACTGATGGTGCTGCAACTGGCGCAGCTGCCGCTCGCGATCCGACTCGCCCGCAGAATCCAGGTGGACTCGGCGTCCAGGCGGCAGCTGCTCCAGGACTCGATCCGGGCCTCGGATCTGGAACGCCGGCGGATCGCGCGCTACCTGCACGATGAGGTCATCCAAGACCTGGCCGGGCTCTCCTATGCGCTGGAAGCAGAGGACAAGCTCGACTCCGGCGCACAGCGTTCGCTGATCGCCAAGGCCCGCCTGATCCTGCAGCGGAACGTGGGCACCCTGCGGGCGATGACCGGCGAACTGTACCCGCCCGACCTGGATCGGCTGGGCCTGATCGAGGCGCTGCGGCGCCTTGCCGATCCGCTGACGGAGCAGGGGGTCGAGGTGCGGCTCAACCTTCCGGAGCACCTGGACCTCGACCGAGATCGATCGTCCATCCTGTACCGGATAGCCCGGGAAGCGCTCTCCAACGTACTGAAGCACGCCGGGGCACACAGTCTCGAACTCGCCTTGATGCAGGATGGCGACCGCATCCGGCTGTCCATCCGAGACGATGGCCGCGGTTTCGATCCGGAGGCCGAGCCACCAGACTGGCATGTCGGCCTGCGGATCATCCGGGACACCGTCCTGGCGACCGGCGGCACGCTGGAGATCTCGTCCCGTGACGGTGACGGAACATCCATTGTCGCTGCCATCGATCGCTCCTAGCCGGCGCCGTGGCCGTGGGGCGTCGATGTCGGCGCGTCGCCGGGTGCCGGCTCCGTTTCCATCTGCACCCCGACACCTTCGGTCGATCGCGGGGAGACCGAAACCTCATCCGCCCCGGCGCGGGCCGGGCGGGCGATCCCGACCCGAATCGACTGGATCAGGTCGTCGCTGAGCAGTGGGCCGGTGTAGTCGATACGCAGTTCACCGTTTTCCACGCTGGTGTCATAGACGCCGAGGGCATCCGTGAGGATCCCCTCCCGATCGATCGATTCCCGAAGCGCCTGCGGCTCACCGGCGCGCACCGCGAATCGGAGGTCGTGAACCAGCACCGGTCCGATCTGGAATTCGACGACGTCCACGCCGCCGAACGACGGGGTCAGATCGATCAGTCGTCCGGCGTCATCGACCGTGCCGCCCTCCGGGAGGGCAACGATCAGCTCAGGCACCAGTGATTCCAGCACGTCGGCGTCGAGCACAGTGGGCGAGACATCAGTCAGGGACAGCCGGAGGCGTCCCGCCGCCTGCTCCAACTGCCCACGGAGCGAAACCAGATCGGCCGTCGTCCGAGGCTGGATGGCGACCACTACCCGGCGACGCACCATCAGCCCGTCAAAGGTCACCGCGGGGCGCCCGTTTCCCAGGTCCGCTCCCGGCTCGCCGGCCAGCACCGTAGCGCTGGCCGGCGGCTTCGATTTGAGGCCTGGTTGGGCGATAGCCGTGCAGCCGGTCAACCCGATGACCAGCAGCACGACCGCGACCGGCCTCAAAACCGGCATCATGTCAGGTTCCCGCCGGAAAGCCGGGCCGATATACCGGCGGGAAGGAACCGAGCGGTGTGGTGTCCGGCACGGGCGGGTCCGATGACATCGGATCGTTGACCCGCCAGTCGCCGACCGCGAACTGCACCATCATGTCGTGGTCCTCGTGCACGAGGTTGTGGCAGTGGATCATGTACCGCCCTCCCGCATTTGGTCCGGTGTCGAATTGCATCAGCACCGTCGCTGACTCGTTCTCGCCCAGGTAGACGACGTCCTTGGGGCCGTTCTCCCACACGAAGGGTTTCCCGCGATTCGTGTTGCGTCCGATGATTTTCGCGTCGACCAGGTGCACGTGCAGGGGGTGAAACCAACCGCCGGAGGAATTGATCAGGGTCCACTCCTCGACGTCGTACGGCTGCGGGTTACCGAACAGCTTCGAGAAACCCGACGCTTCGACGTCAAACCAGGTCACGCCGTTGATCGTCCACTCCCCGCCGCTGCGTTCCACAGTGAGCCGCCGCTTCGCCTTCACCATGGCCGGTGTCAGGCTCATTGTGGCGATGCCGCCGCGGGACAGGTTCGGTGCGCCGCCGTCGTCCAGCCTGGCGGGAATGGCGTTCATCGAGGCCGGCCCGGAATCGGCCACGACCTCGAACCGCATGACCTTGTTGGTGTTGGTGAAGTCGACGTTGTTCTTGTTGCTCAGGTTGCGCAGTTCGATCAGCTGTCCGGTGCGGTACTTGCGGAAGTCGATCAGCACCTCGTACCGTTCGGCCGTGCCCTGCCGCCAGGACTGCACAGTCTGCACGACCGGCACCATCCCGGCATCCGTGCCGACCACATAGATCGGGTCGCCCGTCGACAGGGACAGCCGATAGGAACGAGAAATGGATGCGACGAGCACCCGGAACCGGTACAGTCGCGGCTTCACCTTCATGGTCGGCCACGGCACCCCGTTGACCAGGATGACATCACCCCAGAGTCCCTTGTGGTCGTTGTCGTTGTAGCCCAGGGACCCGTCGGCCTTGAACATGGCATCCGAGACCATCAGCGGCACGTCGTACTCGTCCTGCGGCAGCTGGGCCCGCTCGAACCGATCGGACAGCGGGTAGAAACCGACCAGCCCCGAATACACGTTTTGGGCAGTGACGTGGTGATTATGGTCGTGGTACCAGAGCGTGCGCGCGGTCTGCCAGTTCGGGTAGTGATAATTCTTGACGTTGCCGGGCGCGGTGAAGTCATTGGCGTACCCGTCGTACTGCGGCAGCGACGCCGAGCCGTGCAGGTGCGTGACCGTCCGGAAAGCATCAGGATGAATGAGGCCCGCTTGCGGGAGGGCGTTACGGATGCGCACCTCGGTGCGGGTGCCCTGGCGAACACGGATAGTCGGGCCGGGAAAGATCCCGTTGTAGCCGGCGATCGTCGTCAACAGTCCAGGCACGAGTTGCGCCTGACCGAGCTTCTGGGTGAGCGCGAAGCGTTCATAGGGCCGTGCCGGGTCCCCGTCATCGAAACCTGACTCATAGGGCAGCAGCTCCGGCGGGCGGGCAAAGACGCCCGCGTAGGGAACGGGCATGTTCTGCGGAGCCAGCAGGCTGGTGGTCTGGAGGGGTTCGGTCGGTGCAGACGGATCGTCGTCGCCGCCTCGCGCGCCAACGATTCCGAGAGCGCCGAAGGCTCCCAGCTGAAGTACTTCTCTGCGAGTGGTCATGATCTCTCCCTACGGGTAGGGCCTGAGGGGCGAATGGAAATGGGAGTGGGACAACCGGCCGGCGGCCAGTGGATGCGTCGCCGGCCAGTTGAGGGGTTGGTGCCTAGCGGGTGGTGAACACCCAGGTGCGGGTGGCGAGCGGGTTGCCGGCCAGGTCCCGCACGTCGCCCGTGCCACCGGTGATGGTGACGCGGTACGAGGTGTTGGCGAGCAGCGTGGCGGTCGGATTGATCGTCAGAACTCGGTTTCGGTTCGTCAGCGTGATCGCGCCGGCGACCACCGAGCCGTCCGAGACCCGGGTGATCTGCACCGTCGTGGCCGAGACGCCGGTGATGGCCTCACTGAACTTCACGACCACGTCCCGGGTCCGCGCCACCCCGGTGGCTCCCGGTGCAGGATCCATCGAGGTGATGGTGGGAGCGACGAACTCGCTTCGAGGCGTCACCGCCACGGAACGGTCCGAGAAGGCACTGGTTCCCACCGCGTTCACGGCCGCCACGTCGAACGTGTACGCCGTTCCGTTGGTGAGACCGGTCACCGCGACCGTCCCGACGTTTCCGGTGACCGCCTGGGTACGAACCAGTGTGGTTCCGGAGAACACCCGCACCGAGTATCCGGTGATCGCCGATCCGCCGTCGGCGGCAGGGGCGGTCCAGTTGACGGTTGCCGAGGCGACGCCCGCTGTCGGGGTTCCGATGGTGGGTGCTCCGGCTACGGCCGCCGGCACGAGAGGCGTCACAGCGTTGGACGGAGCCGAGAATGCGCTCGTGCCCCATTCGTTGGTCGCCGCCACCTGGAAGGTGTAGCTGGAGCCGTTGGTCAGACCGGTCACGGTCAGGCTGGTCTGGCCGGCCACAACGACCCGGTCGGTACCGACCGGGGCGTCGGCCGCGTTGAGCAGCCGCACCAGGAAGCCGGTGGGAACGCCGCCGGCGGATGTGGTCCAGCTCACCGTGGCCTCTTCGTTGCCGGCGACCGCGGTGCCGATGACGGGAACGCCGGGGACCGCACTGTCGGAGAACTGTAGACGCTCGATGTTGCGCAGGGTGTCGGTTCCGTCAACGCCGGCGCCGTTGTGCACGACCGTTGTTGTTGATCCGGGCGAGCCCAGAGCGGCGCCGAGCGGGGTGGTGGTGACCGTGTAGTTCGCCGCGACATCGGAGAACTGCGCGATGTCGACGGCCGACCCGTTCGCCGGGGTGAGGATCTCCCGGACGATACGGAGCTGCCCCGGCTTGATCGTGCCCGCGAGGACACGTGCCTGGACGCCCGCCATGGTGTCGACGGTCTCGAGCTGAACGCTGTCGGCCGCGTCCCGCACGCTGATGCGCACGTTCAGGTAGGCGTCACCGTCGATGATGTCGTCGCCTCCGCGCCCCTCGATCAGGTCGCTGCCGACACCGCCCATGATGATGTTGCCGCCGGTGAAGGACGTCGCACCAGCAGGGAGCAGTAGTGCAATATCCTTGACCCGTGCGATACCGGCCGCATTGAGCTCGTGGCCGACCATCGCAGCCGCGTCACGCGAGTCGCCACGCAGGACGTCGTTCTTGTCCCAGCCGGACAGGGTCTCGACGAGGTCGAACCGGTCGCGGTTGGTCTCCACGGTCGGGGGGAGCAGACCGGTGACTTGCATGTCGGAGTCTGCCGCCGTCGGGTCCGCCTTGTGGGTGACCCAGTCGAAGCCGAGCATGCCTTCGTTGCGTTGGATGCCCGGACCGGCCAGCATGACGTCGTCGCCACCTTCGGCGTCGTAGTCTTGCTCACCGCCGTAGCCGATCAGCACATCGTGGCCGCCGGTTGCGTCGTCCTGGAATGGTGCGCCGTTGTCACCCTGGAGCAGGTTGAAGTTGCCGCGACCGGCTTCGAGCCAGTCGTTGCCTTCGTCCCCGAACACGGTGTCATCCGCATCGCCGGCGAAGACGAAGTCATCTCCGTGCCCGGCGAACGTCTCGGTGATGTCATTGCCGCCGACGATGAAGTCGTCACCACGGCCACCCTGGTTGAGGTCACCGCCGAAGCCCTGACCAGAGGACAGCACGTCGTTTCCGTCGCCGCCCTTGAGGGTGTCGTCACCGGCCGAGTCCAGGAGAGTGTCGTCACCGAGACCGCCGATAAGGTTGTCGTTGCCGTCACCACCCTGCATCCAGTCATTGCCATCGTTCCCTCGAACGGTGTCGTCACCTTCGCTGGACCAGACGCGGTTGTTGTCCGCGGTGCCGTTGAAGACGACGTGCGCCGGCCCGCCGTAACGGATGGTCCCGTTCGGCATCCTGATGAGCAGGGTTGCCTCGTTGTAGTCCGTGGCGGGGTCATCGAGGATCGGACCACTGGTCCCGAGCGCACCGACGTCGAAGACGAGGTCAGGCCGGGAGAACGAGTCGGCCGGCAGGCCGCTCACGTCCGTGTTGCGTTGGATCAGCTCGGAGAACGAGTTGCCCTCGAGCTGGGTCAGCATGTTGAGGCTCACGGTTCGGGACAGGTAGTAGAACCGGTCGCCGTTCTGCAAGTCCTCCATCTGCTGCTCGAATACGTGGTTGAAGGTCGACCCGAGGAGACCACCGAAGACCGCCTGCTTCTCGGCCAAACCGCCCATCCAGAGGTCGATATCGTCAACGCCCGTGGTGGTCACGCCGTTGGCACCACTGGCGTAGGCCCCGATGCTGTTGAGGAAGTCCTCGCGATCTATCGGGATGGTCCCGGAGGGGTTGTCGGCTGCCTCGTTTCCAGCCGTTTCCGGGATATCAAGAAGTACGCCATCGAGGCCGGCTGCGCCGTACACCAGCGCGACCGCCGCGTTCCGCTTGCCGGCCAGGGTCGTCTGGGCCGTGATCAGATCGTGCGTGCCGTAGGCCGCAACGAAGTTGAGCAGCGAAGACTTGTGCTTGAGGTTGAAGTTGAAATCAACCCAACTCTCGTAGGGCGTCAGGGCGGAGTTGTTCGTAGACGCGTAGAACAACCGTCGAGCCGCGTTCAGGCTCGGAGTACCGGTGTCACGCGCTCGGGCAATATTCAGTGCCGGAAGATCCAGCGGCAGCCCCAGCAGCTCGTTCCGCACCGCCTCGGTCACAAACTCGTCAATCTCGTTGCCGACCTGCCGAGTCATGCCGCGGACGACGTCACCCGCCGCTTGATCGGCCGTCTGCGTACCGGTTCTGAAGGATGGCGGGTTCAAAAAGGCGTCCAGCAGGGGAATATCCGTGCGAGCGCCGGTCGCGGTGACCCGGTCTACAGACTCGGTCAGCATCGAGTGTCCGAAGCGGTAGACCGCATTGGCGAATTCGCCGCGGACCGACGGGTTGATGCTGGTGTTGTAGCCGGTTCCTCCCTCACCGAACAGGTTGACCATGGGCTGGACCTTGCGAGTGAACTCCTCAAAGGCCAGGTGCTGGTACTCCATTTCGGTCACGAACCGCGCGGCCTGGAACAGGCGCTCACCGTCCCATTCTCCGTCGGCACGCTGCCAGTCCGCGAGCGTGAACATCGGGTTGGCGGGGGCGGGGTTCAGTGCCGCGTAGTCCCGAATGACGGTCTTAATGTCGCTCGGGTCGTTGGTCAGTGGGTCGGTGTCGGTCTCGTTCAGCAGGCGGTTGTGCTCCGAGTGGAACACGTGGTGCACCGAGATCAACCCAATATTCTCATTGACTCGACCGTCGCCGGCGATGAAGTGGGCGCCGAGCATCTCGTCGTCGTACGTCGCCGGGTTATTGTCGTTCGTTGTTCCCGCATCTGCATCGGGGGAAAGTGGCCCCCGCGGCAACGGTCCCGGCCCGTCGGGGTCACCGACCGGAACGGCGAAGTGCGCGATGTCGTCCAGGAAGGCGACGCCCGTCGGCACGGCATTCTCCGTGGTGATCGGCGCAAGCGGGTCGCCCTCGGCGAGGACGTTGCCGGTCTTGACCATTTGAGGGAAGCCTTTGCCGCCGACGTTGGGGTCCTTCCGGGTGAACTTGCCGTAGGTGTCGGTGGCCATAAGAGGAACGCTCAAAACGTCCGCATCGGTCAGGGCGATGCCCAGCTCGTTCAGGGCCTGCGCCTTGAGGGCGGTCCAGTTGGCCATGCCGCCGCCCGGCCCGGTGATCAGGTCGCCGGTTGCCTGAGGCTTGCCGGTGGCATCGTCCTCGTACTTGCGCAGGAAAACCTGGTGCGATGGGTGGGAGGTGTAGGTCTGGCTCTGGTCGACGAACGAGGACGTCTGGTTGATGATATTTCCGGAACCGTCGGTGGTCGCGCGGGTGAGCACCATGAAGTTGGGTCCATCGTCGGCGTTGCCGGCGATGTTGTCCGCACCGTCGTTGAACAGCGGGTCGTCCGACTTGAGCGGCATGAAGACGCTGCCTCGACCGCCCTTGCTGGTCAGGTCGAGACCGTGGTCGAAGAACTGGCCGAACAGGGTGAACCAGGAGTTGTATGGCGCAGACAACCCGACGTCGGGCGCCACGTTGGGGATCAGGAAAGCTCCGGACGGAGTCAGCGTCGGGGTCTCACCGGCGGCTTCCACGGCTGCCGGGTTGTTCGCCGTCTGGTCGACGATGAGGTTGCTGATCACGCGCGGCTGGCTGTCGAAGACTATTCCGCTGCTCTGAGCGTAAGTGCTGCTCCCGCTGGGGGCTGGGCCGGGGCCGTCCGGATCGCCGGATTCGGCGGGTTTGAAGACCGGGTCCGCCAGGAGCGGGAACGCCTTGCCGGCTGTGCCGAAATACTCCTGGCCGGCCAGGAGGTTGTTGCAGGAACCGTCGACGCTGCGCAGGCCCCAAGGAAGTTCGACGCCTTGACCGGCGCCGGGAATTTGATCGGGCCCGTTGCCCAGCAGAGTCCCGCACGGGTTCGCGGCCGTCGACGTTGCGGCGTGCCGCTCGGCGATTTTGATCTGCTTGAGAATGAAGCTGAGGTCGCGGGCGTCGACGTTGAAGCCCTGACCAACCGGCGCTGCGGTGGCACTCAGTGTCGCAGAAGTCAGGCCCAGCCCGGCATAGAGCACCGTAGCGATGCCTGCCGCCAGGATGCGCATCGGCCTGCTGAAGGCGCGCACTGCGGCCGTGCCGGGCGCGTGGTTCACCGGTCGGCGGCGAGCGTTGGTCCCTGCCGACGGGTCTCTGCCGGCTCCGTTCTGGCCCTGGGGAACTTTCATGACACACCTGCCTCTTGATAGGGATTCGAGGATGCAAGGGTGTGACGGTGACCTTGTGGAAATCTTGAGTTTTCCTGGCGCAAGCGGGTTCGTGCGGGGCGCCGGATCCCGCCGTTTCGGCCAACCCCCCATTTTGGGGAATCGCGCCTCCCCCATCTGCGGCTTACGGGACACCGGCCGGCTGATGACTATGGAATCTGTCATTGGAGGCCGTCATGGAAATCACCCAGGGCTCACCCGGGCCAACCGTCCAGCAACGAGCCGCTGCCTCACCCGCACTCGAAATTCGCATGCTCGGTACCCTCCGGGTGGACAGGATGGGCGCCGTTCTGGGCGCCCATCATCTGGGCGGGCCCAAGCCCAGGCAGATTCTGGAGTTACTCCTGCTCCATCTGGGTACGCCTATTTCCAAGGAGCGACTGATCGAACTCCTCTGGGAAGGACATCCGCCTGCCGAAGCCCAGCCCACCCTGGAGAGTTACGTTTGCGTGCTGCGTCGCCATCTTCAGCCCGGAGCCGGCCGAACCGGTCCGCTGCAGACCGTCAACGGTGGCTACGTGATGGAGAAAAGCCTCGTCGACCTCGACCTGGACCGATTCGACGCCCTCTTCCGCCACGCCCAGCAGTCCTCCGCCTCCGAAGCACTGCCGCTGCTGCGCGAGGCACTGGCGTTGGCGGCCCTGCCTCTGCTCGGAGACGAGCTGGTCCCGGCCTGGGCGGCCGAGGAGCGCACCCTGCACGCGGCCCGGGTCACCGCTGCCCGGATTCTGGCTGCCGAGACGGCAACCGCGCTGCTCTTGACCGAGGAATCCGTGGACTGGGCGAATCAGGCGCTGGTCGGGGATCCGCTGAACGAACATGCCTGGACAGCCTTGATTTTGGGGCTGGAACACGCCGGCCGGCACGCGGAAGGGCTCCAGGCGTTTGAAACGTTCCGTCGTGCCCTCGATCTCGAACTGGGATGCGCACCTGGAACGGCCCTCCGGGCAGCCCAGGCCAGACTGCTGCAGGCGACCGCGGATGATGAGTTCTCCGACGTGCTCTCGGCGCTTTTCCTGCTGCACGATCAATGTCAGCGCGCCGTCCGCTCGCCGAATGGACCAGCCTTCCTGCATGTGGAGCCCGCGGCTCCCGACGTTCTGAGGGAGGCCGGGATCGTGCTGGATTCCTTCCTTCGCCGCGCCCGGTTCGGGGTCTGACATGATCGCGGCCTCCTGGATCGGGGAGCTCCGCGCACGCTTGTATGCCCCCGGACCCCATGGCATGATGACTCCCGACAACCGTGCGAACTGCCCGTCCATCCCTCGAAAATGGATTGCGTAGGCTCATGAACTGCACCCCGAAAGCTCATCGAACCAACCGTCCCTTTTCTGCGCCACGATGGCGAGGTCTGGCCCTACCCGTGGCATCGATCGTGCTGGTCTCACTGGCGTTCGTCGGCCTCCCTTCGCCGGCCCACGCCGACACGGTGCCGCCTGTCACGATTCGGAAGACATCGGTGGGCACCCTGTATTCCGCACCGACTCCCGGCACACCCCCTACCCCGACTGCCACTCCCAGCCCCGCGCCACCCACCACCGAGCCGCCGAGCGCTGAGCCGCCAAGCACTGAGCCGCCAAGCACTGAGCCGCCGGCACCTGCACCGACCCCGGAGCCGACCACCGCTCCCACCCCCACCCCGGATGCGACCCCCGTTCCAGAGACGACACCCGTTCCGGAGACGACACCCGTTCCAGAGACGACACCGACGCCCACGCCGGCCCCGACCCCCGACCCAACAGTGGCACCGACACCACTTCCAACCCCGGCTCCGCCGACTGCGACCCCGACCGCACCCACACCCGCATCCGCACCCGCACCCGCACCCGCACCCGCGGTCCCTCCCACGACTGCAGGACCAGCTCCGAGCTCTGCTCTTGCCGCCGCGGCGCCCGCCACCGCCGCACAGGCTGTCCAGGCGAGGGCTGCCGAGGCCAGGGCTGCCGCGGCGCGCCTTCGTTCAGCCGAACAGGCCTTCGCCGAGCGGGCCCAAGCTCAGCACAAAGCTGCCTACGCCGCCGCGCTGACGCGGCAGGGCCGCGCCCAGGCGACCTACGACGTCACGAAACTGACCTACGCCGGCGCCAAGGCCGACTACGACGCTACCGGCGTGCAGGCCGACCTCGTGCGCGAACTCGGCGCCGCCGCCACGGCCACGGCCGACGCATCCCGCCGGACGCTGGCCACGCTCGTGCGTGCGACCCTGCAACAGTCGGGGCCTGAAGCCGTAGACGTGCTGCTCGCTGGCGATAGCGATGGCAATGACCTACTCGCCCGGCTCGCCACGCTCGAGACCCTGAACCGGCTCACGAACAGCCTCGACGAGGTGGAGGCCCGCGTCGACGCCGACACCAGGCGCGAGAAAACCCTGCAGGATCAGGACGCCGCACTGCGGGCCACGATCGAGGCCATCCCTCTCACCGACACCCGCATCGCCATGGAAGACGCCCAGCAGGAGCTCGATGCGGCCGCTGCCGAGGTGGCCGATCTCGCCGCGTCGACGCCGGTCACCCTCTCCCTGACACCGCTGCCCGACCCGCTGCCCGCCCCAGTGCCCGCGGCCGGCACCGACGATTTCGGCGGCCGGCTTCAGGGCCAACTCAGCGGCCACGGGTGGGCTGCTCCGGCGGTCGGTTCCCTGACGGATGGCTTCGGCCCCCGACCCGATCGCCCCCTGCCCGACGTGAGCGACTTCCACCGCGGCACCGACATCGGCGCCGCGTGCGGGGCGGCCGTCTATGCGGCGAGCGCAGGGGTCGTGGCGACGGCAGCACCTCTGGGCACCTACGGCAACTGGATCCTCATCGACCACGGCAACGGCATCACCACCGGCTACGCACATCTGGCCGAGGGACAGACCGTCGTGAGCGCGGGCGAAACCGTGATTGCCGGGCAGGTCATCGCGAGCGTCGGCAGCACCGGGTCCTCCACCGGCTGCCACCTGCACTTCGAGGTGCGGGTCGACGGCACCGCCATCGACGCGCGGCCGTTCCTGGTGCAGCGCGGCGTGCAGTTCGGCAGCTGAGGACCTCGAGAGTGCCCGCCGAACCGTGAGTATCGCCCCTCTTTTGGCGTGGCGAACGGGCGTTTCTCACGGCTCGGCGGACCGGGCAGCCGCGTGGAGCGCGGGTGGGCGCGTAGAGGGCGCCGCCCGAGGCATCCGTCGGCACCCGCCGGCGGCATCCGTCGGCACCCGCCCGGGCGGCGCCCCGCGACAGCAGCGCAGTAGTCATCCCTGATTATCCCGCGCGCACCCCCGGCGCCGGCCGTGAACCGACAGCTTTGAGGGGTGTGGCAGCCGCGAGACCCCTCAAAGCTGTCGGTTCACCGACGAAAAACGAGGCGTGGAGAATCTTCAGGCCAAACCTTGCCATTCAGTGGCAGTTGAGTTTTACTGGGTGACACGGGCACCAGCACCGGCACCAGCACCAGCACCAGCACCAGCACCAGGAGCGCACCGATGGCCGAGTCGTCCACCCGCACCGTGGAACGCGCCCTCGACCTGCTCGCCGTGATCTGCGACGCCGACGGGCTCACGCTCTCCGAGAGCTCCCGCGCCGTCGACCTCGCACCGAGCACCGCCCTGCGCCTGTTGCGCACGCTCGAGACGCGCGGCTTCGTGCGGAAGACCGACGACGGCGCCTACCTGCCGGGCAGCCGCATCATCCAGCTCGGCGCGCAGTCGCTCAGCAGCGAGTCGCTGGTCACCCTCTCCCGCCCGGCCATGGAACGGCTCGTCGCCGAAACCGGTGAATCCGTCTACCTCAGCATCCGGGGCCACGACGCCACCGGGCTCTACATCGCCATCGTCGAGGGCACCCACTCGGTGCGGCACGCGAGTTGGGTCGGTCGCACCGTTCCACTCGAACGCTCGGCGGCCGGGCAGGTGCTCACCGGGCACACCCCTGAAACCGGCTACGTGGTCGTCGAACGCGGCGTCGAAACGGATGTCACGGCCCTGGCCGCGCCGATCCGCTCCGAGGCGAGAACGGTCGCCGCCCTGAGCCTGGTCATTCCGAGCTACCGGGTGGCGCCCGCCGACATCCGTCGCTACGGACCGTTGCTGGCCCGCGCCGCCGGGCAGGTGTCCGCCGGGCTCGGCCGCACCACACCCGCTCTCCCCCCGAATGGACCGACCCGGGATCACCCGAGCACCTTGACCCACCCGAGCACCCCGAACGTCTGACCCCCAAGGAGACAGTGATGTCCGAATCCCGCCCCGTGCGCGCCGCCCGCGGCAGCACGTTGACCGCGAAGAGCTGGCAGACCGAGGGCCCGCTACGGATGCTGATGAACAACCTCGACCCCGAGGTGGCCGAGCACCCGGAGAGTCTCGTGGTCTACGGCGGCACGGGCAAGGCCGCCCGAAACTGGGAGGCCTACGACGCCATCGTGCGCACCCTGACCACGCTGGAGAAAGACGAGACGCTGCTGGTGCAGTCGGGCAAGCCGGTCGGCGTGTTCCGCACCCACGAGTGGGCGCCGCGGGTGCTGATCGCCAACTCCAACCTGGTCGGCGACTGGGCCACCTGGCCGGAGTTCCGGCGCCTGGAGGCCCTCGGCCTCACCATGTACGGCCAGATGACGGCCGGTTCGTGGATTTACATCGGCACCCAGGGCATCCTGCAGGGAACGTATGAGACCTTCGCCGCAGTGGCCGCGAAAAGGTTCGGCGGCACCCTGGCCGGCACGCTCACCCTCACCGGCGGGGCCGGCGGGATGGGCGGCGCGCAACCGCTGGCCGTCACCATGAACGACGGCGCCGTGCTGATCGTCGACGTCGACGAGTCCCGGCTGCTGCGCCGCGCCGAGCACGGCTACCTCGACGAGTTGGCACCCACCCTCGACGACGCCGTCGCCCGGGTGCTCGCGGCGAAGAACGAGAAGCGCGCTCTCTCGGTGGGTGTGGTCGGCAACGCGGCGACCGTGTTCGCCGAGTTGCTGGAACGCCGGATTCCGATCGATATCGTCACCGACCAGACCAGCGCCCACGACCCTCTGGCCTACCTGCCGGAGGGCGTCACCCTGGCGGACTGGCACGCCTACGCGGCCGCGAAGCCCGAGGAGTTCACCGAGCGGGCGCGGGCCTCCATGGCGAAGCAGGTCACCGCGATGGTGGGCTTTCAGGATGCCGGCGCCGAGGTCTTCGACTACGGCAACTCGATCCGGGCGGAGGCGGAGCTCGGCGGCTGCGCGCGGGCGTTCGACTTCCCCGGGTTCGTGCCCGCGTACATCCGCCCGCTCTTCGCCGAGGGCAAGGGGCCGTTCCGCTGGGTGGCGCTCTCCGGTGACCCGGCCGACATCGCGGCCACCGACAAGGCGATCGTGGAGCTGTTTCCCGGCGACGAGCACCTGCGCCGCTGGATCACGAAGGCGCAGGACACCGTGCACTTCGAGGGTCTGCCGGCCCGGATCTGCTGGCTCGGCTACCAGGAACGGCACCGGGCCGGCCTGAAATTCAACGAGATGGTGGCGTCGGGCGAGCTCAGCGCGCCCATCGTCATCGGCCGCGACCACCTCGACTCCGGCTCGGTCGCGTCGCCGTACCGGGAGACCGAGGACATGCTGGACGGGTCGGATGCGATCGCCGACTGGCCGCTGCTGAACGCGCTGCTGAACACCGCGTCCGGCGCCACCTGGGTGTCGATCCACCACGGGGGTGGTGTCGGGATCGGCCGCAGCATCCACGCCGGCCAGGTGATCGTGGCCGACGGCACCCCGCTGGCCGCCGAGAAGATCGCCCGGGTGCTTACCAACGACCCCGGAACCGGCGTGATGCGGCACGTAGACGCCGGGTATGAGCGGGCCGCGGAGGTCGCCCGCGAGCGCGGCCTGCGCGTGCCGATGTGGGAGTCGGAGTGAGCGGGGTGCACGAGTGAGCGGGGTGCACGAGTGAGCGGGGCGCGCGAGTGAGCGGGGCGCGCGAGTGAGCGGGGCGCGCGAATGAGCGAACTCGCCCACGGCACGCTCGCCGGGCTCGCCGAGATCGCGGGCACCGGCCGGGATTCCCGCCGCGGCGGTTACTCCCGCCACCTCTGGCAGGGGGCCGACCTCGAACTGCGGGCCTGGTTCGTGGAGCGCGCCGAACGCACCGGGCTCCTCGTCGAGACCGACCGCAACGGCAACCTCTGGGCCTGGTGGGGAGAGCCGGGACCGGATGCCGTGGTCACGGGCAGCCACCTGGATTCCGTTCCCGGCGGCGGCGCCTACGACGGACCCCTCGGCGTGGTCAGCGCGCTCGAGGCCGTGGCGCGGCTGAAGGCATCCGGGTTCACGCCGTCCCGCCCCCTGGCGGTGCTCGTCTTCGCCGAGGAGGAGGGCTCCCGGTTCGGGATCGCCTGCCTGGGCTCCCGACTGCTGACCGGCGGCATCGACGCCGACCGGGCCCGCGCGCTCGTCGACGCCGACGGCATCACCCTGGCGGAGGCCGCCCGCCGCGCCGGGCTCGACCCCGCCCACCTCGGCGCCGACCGGGACGCCCTCGCCCGGATCGGCCTCTTCCTCGAACTGCACGTGGAGCAGGGCCGCGGCCTGGTCGACCTCGGCCGACCGGTGGCCGTGGCGTCGTCGATCCTCGCGCACGGGCGCTGGCGCCTCACCGTGACAGGGCAGGGCAACCACGCCGGCGCCACCCCGATGCCCGGCCGCCGCGACCCGGTCGTGGCCGCCGCCCGCGCGATCGTCGCCGTGCAGGATGAAGCCCTGAACCACCCCGGCGCGCGCGCCACGGTCGGCCGCCTCGAGGTGGTGCCCGGCGGAACCAACGTGATCGCGTCATCCGTGCACGCCTGGCTCGACGCCCGCGCGCACACCGACGCCGACACCCGCGCCCTGGTGACCGCGATCGGGGCGGCCGTGAGCGAGGCCGTGACGGTGAACGGATGTTCCGTGGCCGTCACCGAGGAATCCTGGACCGGCACGGTGACGTTCGACCCCGATCTCGTGGGGCGGTTCCGGGCGGCGCTCGGCGGTGCCGCCGCCGACGGTACCGACGGTACCGACGGCGGCGCCGCCCTCGTTCCGGCGCTGCCGACCGGCGCCGGCCACGACGCCGGCGTGCTCGCGGCGAGCGTGCCGAGCGCCATGCTCTTCGTTCGGAACCCCACCGGTGTCTCGCACTCCCCCGAAGAATTCGCCGAGGTGGCGGACTGCGTGGCCGGGATCGACGCCCTGGAGACCCTGCTGCGGAGCCTGCTGTGAGCGGGCGCGCGGGCGGGGGTGGCAGCGGGAGCGGATCTCGACAGGCTCGACGACCGGTTGCCACCTTCTGGTGTGAACGGGTGCTGGCGGACGGGGTTGCCCGGTCCGGCGTGCGCCTCGAGGTCGGCGCGGACGGGCGCCTCGAGGCCGTCACCGCGCGCACGACGCCGCGGCCCGGCGACGTGCGCCTCGGCACCGTGCTGCCGGGGCTCGCCAACGCGCACTCGCACGCCTTCCACCGGGCGCTGCGGGGCCGCACCCACGGTGCCGGCGGCGACTTCTGGCAGTGGCGCGAGACCATGTACGAGGTGGCCGCCGGTCTCGACCCCGAGCGCTACTTTCTGCTGGCGCGCGCGGTGTTCGCCGAGATGCTGGTCTCCGGTTTCACCGCGGTCGGCGAGTTCCATTACCTGCACCACCGGCCGGACGGCTCCCGCCACGCCACCGAGCACGCCATGGAGCTGGCACTGGCGGCCGCGGCGCGGGAGGTGGGCATCCGTCTGGTACTGCTCGACACGCTCTATCTGGACGGCGGGATCGGGGTGCCGCTCGCCCCCGCGCAGCGCGCCTTCGGCGACGGGTCGGCGGCCGCCTGGCTGGCCCGGTGGCACTCGCTGCGTGCGGCGCTCGGCAGCGCGGCGTTCGGCCCGGATGCCCCCGTGACCCTGGGTGCCGCGATCCACTCCGTGCGGGCGGTGACCGAGCCCGCGATGCGGGAGGCGCTCGACGGGCTGCCGGGCACGGTTCCGCTGCACATCCACCTGTCGGAGCAGCCGCAGGAGAACGCGGACTGCCGGGCCGCGTACGGCCGCACCCCGACCGAGCTGCTGGCCGGGCTCGGGGCGCTCGTTCCGCGGCTGAGCGTCGTGCACGCCACCCACCTCACCGACGAGGACGTGGCGCTGATCGGGGCATCCGGGGCCACGGTCGTGATCTGCCCGACCACGGAAGCCGACCTCGGCGACGGAATCGGTCCCGCCCTGCGGCTGCAGCGGGCCGGCGCGCGGATCGCCCTCGGCTCGGACCAGAACGCCGTCATCGACCCGCTGCTGGAGATGCGCGGCCTGGAGGCCGGCGAACGCCTGGCATCGGGCCGCCGCGGCCGGTTCACGCCCGCCGAACTGCTCGCGGCCGGCTCGGACAACGGCTACGCCGCGCTCGGGCTCGGCCGGCAGCGCCTCGCCCCCGGTGACCTCTGCGACCTGGTGGAGCTGGCGGGCGACAGCATCCGAACGGCCGGATCACTGCCGGAGCAGCTGCCGCTCACCGCGACGGCCGCCGACGTACGCCGGGTGATCGTCGGCGGCCGCGTCGTCGCCGAGAACGGGGCGCTGGTGGGTGCCGGCGCGGCTGGTGCGGGCGGGCCCGCCGGCGCAGACGGGCCCGCCG
>NZ_SOGN01000039.1 GCF_004403395.1 Cryobacterium cheniae | reverse complement strand
CGAAACGCGGCGGGCGGGCGCGACGGTCTCGACCACGGCGACCACCTGCTGGGTGCCGGCCGGCCCCACCCCGACGACGGCGGCCCGGGCCACCGCGGGGACGGACTCCACGCGCTGCTCGGGCCCGACCGGCGTGAGCACGCCGGTCGCGGTGGTGATCACGTGCGGCAGGCGCCCCTCCACCCAGAGACGTCCGGCGGAGTCGAGGTGCCCGACGTCGCCCGTACGGTGCCAACGCTCCCCGGGCACGGCGCCGCGGCGCGCGGCCCGGTCGGTCAGCCACAGGCGGTCGTAGTGGTCCTCGACATGCGGCGCGGAGACCACGATCTCGCCGGTGACCCCGGCGGCCACGGAGAGTTCGCCGGTGGCGTGGCCCAGGGCGTCGAGGGCACTCGTGCGGATGCGCGTGGTCGCGGTCGCGCGGCCGACGCAGACCCCGCCGGGGCCGGCCGGGGCATCCGTCGCCGCGGAGCCAGACAAGCCAGACCGGGCGGACGAGCCAGGCGAGGTAGACCAGGCGGTCGGCGAGACGGGCGCCGGACTGTTCTCGGCCATCGCCTCGCGGATGCCGTCGAGCGTGATGTCGGCCATCAGCAGCCCCTCGGTCATGCCGTAGGGCGTGTGCGCGGAGGCCGACGGCATCAGGCGAGCCGCCGCGGCGAGCAGGGGCTCGGACACCGGGGCGCCGGCGGAGAGGAAGCTCGACACGCCCGCGAGGCTGGCGTGGTCGGCGGCGGTGAGACTGCCGGCGGTGGCGACGACGTTGACCAGTGCGGCCGGGGACAGGAACACCACGGTCGCGTCGATGGCGGCGACCGCGGCGGCCACGGATGCGGCGGTCAGGGTCTTCGGCTTCGTCACGTCCATGTCGGGGGTCACCGAGCGGGCGCCGAGCGCCGGGCCGAGCAGCGCGAACGGGGCGAAGCCGGCCACCAGACCGGTGCCACGGCCCACGCCGTACTGCGCGAAGAGCGCGTGGCTGACCGCGGCAAGCTGGTCGTGCGTGTAGACGACGCCCTTGGCCGGGCCGGTCGAGCCGGAGGTGAACAGCACGGCGGCCGTGTCACCGGGTTCCGGCGGCGGCGGAAGCTCCTCGTCCACGCCCAGCGCGATCAGCTCGGCGAGGGTGGCGGAGATGTCGAGGGCGCGCATGGCGGCGCGGGGGAATCGTGCCACGGAGATCTTCTGGCCGGGCCAGTCGAGGGCCCGGGCGGCGAGCAGCCCGGGGGCGGCGCCGATCACGTGGTCGGGGCGTGCGCCGCGCACGGCGCGGGTCAGCCCGCGCAGGCCGAGGCCGGCATCCGCCACCACCACGATCGCGCCGATCCGCAGGCAGGCGTAGAGCACCGCGGTCAGGTCCGCGCCGGGCGGGATGAGCAGCGAGACCCGGTCGCCCTTCCGCACGCCCAGGCGGTCGAGGCCGCACGCGAGCTGCCGCACCCGCCGGGACAGCAGCCGCCAGCTGACGACGCGGGGAGCGCCGCCGCCCGGCGGGGCCATGTCGATCAGCGCGGTCTCGTCGCTGCTCTGGAGTTCGTCGAGGTAGTGCCAGAGCGGATGCCACTCTCCGGCCGCCCAGTCGCCCTCACCCGCGACCGGAATGGCACCTGGGGCAGCAACGGGGGCAGCAACAGTGGCGGCAGCAACAGTGGCGGCAGCACCAGCGGCGGCAGCAACGGCAGGACGGCCAGCGGGCATGCGGTCGCCGAGCCAGGTCAAGGCGGCCGCGGCGTAGTCGACGTCTTCCATCACGAGGTGCCCGGCCCCCTCGAAGCGATGCACGTCCGCGTGCGGCAACCGGTCCAGGAGGTCGTCGAGGTAGCGGTCGCTGAAAACGGGGTCGGTGGGTCCCCAGAGCATCAGGGCCGGCACGGCCAGGCCGCGGATGCCGCCGGAGATCCGGGCGAGTTCGGCCGCGCTCTCGTGCGCTTCGTGCACGGGGATGTCGGCGACGAAGGCCCCGATCCCGCCGCGGCGGGCCGCGCCGCGGTAGGGCGCGCGGTAGGCCTGCTTGACCGCGGCCGGGAGCGGCGGATGTGCGAGCGCCAGCGTCGTCTCCAGGAACGCCGGCGTGGCCACGGTGCCACGTCCGAGCACGCTGGTCTGCAGGGCCAGCCGCAGCGGGGCCGGCACCGGGGCGTCCCCCGGCTGGTGCACGGCCGTGTTGAGCAACATGACCCCGGCGAGCAACTCCGGGTGGTCGACGGCCCAGCCGAGCGAGATCGAGCCACCCCAGTCATGCCCGAAGGTGATCACCGGGCCGGACAGCCCGAGGGTGTCGGTCAGTTCGCCGAGGTCTTGCACGCGCGTGGCGAGCGGACGCCGCGCACCGCTCCGCTCGGAGAAACCCATCTCGAGTTGGTCCACGGCGATCACACGCCAGGCCTCGGAACCGTCGGAGGCCGCATCCGTCGCCGCCGCCACGAACTCGCGCCACAGGTACGACCAGGTGGGATTGCCGTGAACGCAGAGCACCGTGCCCACCGGGGTGACGCCCAGCTCGGCGAGGCGCTCCCCGTTGTCGAGCAGGTGCCAGGTGCGGGTGACCGGATGGCCGGACGCGACCGAGACGACCGGCACCAGTCGTGAGAATGCGGCATCGAGTCCCGGCAGCCCGGCCGGCGGCAGGGACGCGGGAGCCGGCGTGGCGGCGGCGCGCGGGAGACGGTAAGGCACGGGGCCCGAGCCGCGCTTCACCAGGCGAGTTCCATCATGGCCGTGTTGAGGCCGCTGCCGACGCCCATCAGCAGCACCCGGTCGCCGCTCGTCAGCCGCGCGGATTCCTCGGCCAGGGTGATCGGGATCGACGCGGGTCCCACGTTGCCGAACAGCGGATAGGTGAGCGGAACCCGGCTGCGGTCCAGCCCGGTCGCCTTCACGATCGCGTTGGTGTGCACATCCGACACCTGGTGCAGGATGTACCGGTCCATGCCCGACCAGTTCCAGTCGCGTTGAGCCTCGGTCCAGGCCGAGACGACGAGCTCCATGCCGCCCTCGAGGAGCGCCTTGGCGTCGGTGAACATACCGTCGACGCTGCCGACACAGAGGCCGTTGAACTGGGTCGCGGCGCGGGTCACGCCGCCGAGGATGCGGTGGCCTTCCGGATGCGCGTCGGCCCTCCCGAGCACGGCCGCGGCCGCGCCGGAGCCGAGCGTCAGGCTCGCGAACTCGCTCATGAAGTCCTTGCGGTTGATATCCGGGCGGCCGAGGCGCTCGATCGTGTTGGTCTGGATCTCGTCGGCGTCCTCGCCGTCGATGATCACGGCGTACTGCACCTGGCCGGAGTCGATCAGCTGCGCGGCCAGGGTCATACCGTTGACGAAGCCGAGGCAGGCGTTCGCGATGTCGAAGTTCGTGGCCGAGGAGGGCAGGCCGAGGCCGTGGTGGATGCGCACGGCCACCGAGGGCTCGAGGTGTTTGCGGGTCACCGAGGTGTTGATCATCAGGCCGACCTGGCCCGGCTCGACGCCGGCGGCGGCCAGGGCGCGCTTGCCCGCGGTGACGGCCGCGTCGTCGAAGGCCTGGCCGGGAGCCCAGTTGCGGCGCTCGTGCACACCCGCCACCCGCTGGAGCAGGCCGCTCGGCAGTTTCAGCCGCTTGAGGGCCGGCTGCAATCGACGATCGATGTCCACCGAGGTCGTGATCTGCGGGGCGAGCTCGCTTGCCACCGACAGCAGGGCGACATTCCGGTGCGTCGTCGTTGCGTTACCGTCCAACTGTGGTTCCCCTGTCGAATTGCAGCAGCGGTCAGCCACGCCACGGTTATTGTGCACCAGAAGCCTGATCGTTGTCCGCACAGCTGCTGTGCGCAGTCGACCGCCGACTGCGGCCACCACAGGCCTATTTTAGCCTTGTGGTCCGCCGCAGTCGCGCGGGCGGGAACCCGGCCCCTAGATGAGGCCGTCGGAGAGGGTGCTCGGGTTGCCGAAGCGGTGCGCGGTGATCGAGATCGCCTGCTCGCGCAGGAACGGCAGCAGCTCGACCCGGCCCGCCTGGGTGACGGGGTGCGCGTAGACGGCGATGTCCGGGCTGCCGCCGAGCACGTGGGCCAGGCGGGAGGCCTGCTCGTGCGCCCCCGCCAGCCGGTCCCCGCCGATCAGGCGCACCCGGCCGGTGCGGATGCCGCCGGCCCGGGCCCGCTCGAGCCATTCGCTGTCGCTCTCGACCGACACGACGGTCTCGCGCTCGGCGAGCACGTTGCGCACCATCGGCGGCACCGGGATGGCGCTGGAAACCTCGAACGAAGCCGTTGACAGGGTCGCGGCAGCGATCACCCGCAGCAGGTCGGAGAGCGTGCCGTCCTCGGTCAGACGCACGGTGACGGGCAGCGGGCGGTAGCGGAACAGGTTGCGTTCGAGGCCGAGGTCCGAGACGTCTTTCACCGCGCCGAACTCGTCGCGCCAGGCCAGAGCGTCGCTCAGCGCCGACCGGCGCAGCACGTCGAAGTCCGCGTAGTCGAGCACGGTCTGCGCCGCCTCGATCAGGGCGGTGACCGCCTGGTCGAGGCCGCGCAGGTGCAGCGTCGAGCTGTTGCGGCCGGGTTCGCTCACCCAGCTGCCGAACCCGTACAGGTAGTTCGGACCGCCCGCCTTGGTGCCGGGGCCCACGGCCGACCGCTTCCAGCCGCCGAAGGGCTGGCGCTGCACGATCGCGCCGGTGATGCCCCGGTTCACGTAGAGGTTCCCGGCCTCGATCGTGTCCAGCCATTCGGCCAGCTCGGCCGGGTCCAGCGAGTGCAGCCCCGAGGTGAGGCCGTAATCGACCGCGTTCTGAAAACGGATGGCCTCGGCCAGGGTGCGCGCATGCATCACTCCGAGAACGGGCCCGAAGAACTCGGTCAGGTGGAAATAGGAGCCGGGCAGCACCCCGGTGCGGATGCCGGGCGACCAGAGCGCGCCGGACTCGTCAAGCTGCTGGGGCTCGACCAGCCACTGTTCGCCGACGCCGAGCGTGGTGAGGGCGTGCAGCAGCTTGCCCTCGGCCGGTTCGATCAGGGGGCCCATCTGGGTGACCGGGTCGGCGGGGCGGCCGACGCGCAGGGAGGTCGCGGCATCCGTCAACTGGCTGAGGAAGCGCTCCGATTTGGCGACCGATCCGACCAGGATGACCAGGCTCGCGGCCGAGCACTTCTGCCCGGCGTGCCCGAATGCGCTCTTGACGACGTCGGCTGCGGCCAGGTCGAGGTCGGCGGAGGGGGTGACGATGATGGCGTTCTTGCCGCTCGTCTCCGCCAGGAGAGGCAGGTCTTCGCGGAAGCTGCGGAACAGCTGGGCGGTCTCGTACCCGCCGGTCAGGATGACCCGGTCGACGGCCGGGTGCGAGATCAGGCGGGTGCCCAGTTCCCGGTCCGCGAGGTCCACCAGCACGAGCAGGTCGCGCGGCACGCCGGCCTCCCACAGCGCCTCGACCATGACCGCGCCGGAGCGCTGGGCGAGCTTGGCGGGCTTGACGACGACGCCGGAGCCCGCGGCGAGGGCGGCCAGCACGCCGCCGGCCGAGATGGCGACCGGGAAATTCCACGGCGGGGTGACCACGGTCAGCTTCGAGGGCACGAAGATCGCGCCCTGCACGGCGTCGAGGTCGCGGGCCCGTTCGGCGTAGTAGTGGGCGAAGTCGATCGCCTCGCTGACCTCCGGGTCACCCTCGGCGATGGTCTTTCCGGTTTCGGCGGCCATCACCTCGATCAGACGGTCGCGGTTCGCGGCGAGCGCGAGCCCGGCCCGGTGCAGCACGGCGGCACGCTCGGCGCCGCTACGCTGCCCCCAGGCGGCGCCGCTGGCCGCAGCGCCCTCGATCAGGCGGTCCAGCTCGGCCGGGTCGCTGACCCGGGCGTCCCGGATGGCGTCCAGGCCGAGCGTGGACGTCTCCACCCGGCTCAGGATGCGCCGGCCCCAGGCCCGGTTCGCGGGCAGCGACGGGTCCGTGTCGGGCTCGTTGTGGAAACCGGTGGGCGGTTGGCTGTCGGTGGTCGAGCCGCGGGTGAGCCCGAGCACGGCGGCGGTGAGCCCGACACCGGACTCGTCGGCGAAGCCGTCGTCGGACTCGTCGTCACCGGGCAGCACCCCACCGCGGTCGACGGCGTCGAGCTGGTCGGCCTGGGTGCGGTCCTGGCGGCGGTTCGGCTGCGGGACGACCGCGTCGAGGGCCGCGAGAGAGGCCCGGAACCGCTCCGTCTCGCGGTCGAAGAGCTCCGGGGAACTCGTCAGCTCGAACACCGCCGACATGAAGTTGTCCTGGCTGGCGTTCTCCTCGAGGCGGCGGATCAGGTAGCTGATGGCCACGTCGAATTCGGCCGGGTTCACGACGGGCGTGTAGAGCAGGAGGCGGCCGACGTCCTTGCGAACGGCCTCGGCCTGGCTGGTGGCCATGCCCAGCAGCATCTCGAACTCGACCCGGTCGTCCACGCCGCGCTGGGTGGCGAGGAGGTGGGCCCAGGCCACGTCGAAGAGGTTGTGGCCGGCGACGCCGATCTTGACGGCATCCGTGTTCTGCGGTGTGAAGGCCCAGTCGAGCACCCGCTTGTAGTTCGTGTCGCTGTCCTGCTTGGTGGAGTAGGTCGCCAGCGGCCAGTCGTGCACGGCGGAGTCGACGTGTTCCATGGTCAGGTTGGCGCCCTTGACGACGCGCACCTTGATCGGGGCTCCGCCGGCGGCCCGGCGGCCCTGGGCCCAGCGGGTCAGCCCCTGCAGGGCCCCGAGGGCGTCGGGGAGGTAGGCCTGCAGCACGATGCCGGCCTCCAGCCGCAGCAGGTGCGGCTGGTCGAGGATGCGCTCGAACACCGCGATGGTGAGGTCGAGATCGCGGTATTCCTCCATGTCGAGGTTGATGAACTTGGGCGTCGTCGACGATTCGGCGAGTTCGTAGAGCGGGGTCAGGCGTTCGACGACCCGGTCGACGGCCTCGTCGAACGACCACATCGACAGCTGGCTGGCGATGGAGGAGACCTTGATCGAGACGTAGTCCACGTCGTCGCGGGCCAGCAGGGCCCGCGTCCCCTCGAGGCGGCGCAGCGCCTCCTTCTCCCCGAGCACGGCCTCGCCGAGCAGGTTGATGTTGAGCCGGTTGCCGGACTCGCGCAGGTGCGCGATCGCCGGGCCGAGCTTCTCGGGCGTGGCGTCCACGACCAGGTGTCCGACCATCTGGCGCAGCACCTTCCGCGCCGCCGGGATGACCACCCAGGGCACGACCGGGCCGAGCACCCCGCCGAGGCCGATGGCCCCGCGCATGTAGGAGGGCAGGAAGCCGGGCGCCTTCTTGGCGACCTTCGCCAGGTTGGCGCCGGCGACCATGAGGTCTTCCGGGCGCATGACCCCGTCGACGAAGCCCACCGTGAAGTCGAGTCCGTTGGGGTCTTTCAGTACGCCGGCGAGGCGCTCGGCCGACACGTCGGCGGGGATGGTGGCGCTGTCGGCGAGCCACTTCTGCACGAGGGCGACGACATCGTCGCTGAGATCGTGCTGCACGGACGGAGAGGAGTTGGTCATGGTCACGAGGCTAGTTCTTTCGTTCGCGGCGGACGGCTGATTTCAGTGTGTGGTGTCCGTTCCTTTAGCAAAAGCGAATCTTTATGACCGATATTGATTAGCATTAGTAATCAATATCGAGTCGATTGAGGAGGTGACGGATGCTGGATGTCCGCCGACTGCGCCTGCTGCGCGAGCTGAAGATCCGCGGCACCCTGGCCGGGGTGGCCGAGGCTTTGGCCTACAGCCCGTCCGCCGTGTCGCAGCAGCTCACCCTGCTGGAGAAAGAGGCCGGGGTTCCGCTGCTGCAGAAGGTCGGACGAAGGGTGCGGCTCACCCCGCAGGCCGAGGTGCTGGTGCTGCACACAACGCACCTGCTGGAGCGGTTGGAGCTGGCCGAGGCGGAGATGACCGCGTCGCTGACGACGGTGTCCGGCACCGTTCGCGTGGCCCTGTTCCAGTCCGCGGCGCACGCCGTCATCCCCCGGGCCCTCACGCTGCTCGCCGAGGAGTTCCCCGAGCTGCGGGTCGAGGTCACCGAGCGTGAGCCGGAGCGCGGCCTGTTCGAGGTCTCCGCGCGCGATTTCGACCTCGTGCTCGCCGAGCAGTATCCCGGGCACACCCGGGCGCGCTGGCCTGACCTCGACCGGGTGAACCTGGCGACGGATGCGCTCCGGCTGGCCGTTCCGCCCCCGGACGGCGGTCGCCAGCCGGCCACCCAGCTCGCCGATGCCGCCGACCTGCCCTGGGTGATGGAGCCGGAGGGTACCGCGTCGCGGCACTGGGCCACCCAGCTCTGCCGGTCGGCCGGATTCGAGCCCGACGTGCGGTTCGAGACCGCCGACCTGATCGCGCACATCCGTCTGATCGAATCGGGCAACGCCGTCGGCATCCTGCCCGACCTGATCTGGGCCGGGGAGACGCCCACCGTGCGCGGTGTCGAACTGCCCGGCAGCCCGCTCCGCACCGTGTTCTCCTCGGCCCGGCGCTCGAGCGCCAGCCGGCCGGGGGTGCTCGCCGTGCGCGACGCCCTGGCCCGCGCCGCCCTGCTGTTCGCCGTCCCGGCGAAAGGTTGACCGACCCGGGCATTCACCGTTGAATGGGTGCGTCCGGTGACTCGCGCCGACACCCGTGAATGGAGTCCCGCCATGTCGAAGCCGACCGCCCTGATCGCGTTCGCCGCGGTCACCCTCGCCCTGGGCCTGGCCGGATGCTCGGCCGGCTCCGCCGGCGCGGAGGTGACGGGCACGTGGGGCACCCCCGACGCCACCGGCACCCCCGGACTCGAACTGAACGCCGACGAGTCCGTGACCGGCACCGACGGCTGCAACCGGATGGTCGGCACCTGGTCGCTGAACGGCGACACCGTCGAGTTCGGCACGTTCGCGTCGACCCTGATGGCCTGCGAGGGCGTCGACACCTGGCTGAGCGGAGCCAGCACGGCCACCGTGGACGGGGCGACCATGACCATCCAGAACGCCGGCGGCGACGAGATCGGCACGCTCGAACGCGTCGACTGACGCTGCGGGCCGGCGCATGAGAAGTGTCGGTGCATGAGTAAGGTCGGTGCATGAGCGAACCCACACACGACGTCGTGATTGTCGGCGGCGGACACAACGGCCTGACCGCCGCCGCCTATCTGGCCCTGGCCGGCAAGAGCGTGCTCCTGCTCGAGCAGTGCGAGCTGGTCGGCGGCGCGGCCATCTCGGCCCAGGCCTTCCCCGGCGTCGACGCGCGGCTCTCACGCTACTCCTACCTGGTCAGCCTGCTGCCCGAGCGGATCATCGACGAGCTCGGGCTCGACATCGGGCTGGCCCGGCGCCGTTACTCCTCGTACACCCCCGACCCGGCCGACACCCGAGCCGGACTCCTGGTCGACCGCGGCGACGAGCCGGCCACCCGCAGCAGCTTCGACCGGGTCGGCGCGGCGGCCGACGTCCCCGCCTGGAACGACTTCTACCGCGACACGGAGAACGTCGCCCGGGCGCTCTTCCCCACGGTCTGCGAGCCGCTGCCCACGCGCTCCGAGGCGAAAACCCTGGTCGGAGACGACGCGGTCTGGGAGCAGTTCTTCGAGCGGCCGCTCGGCACGGCCCTGCGCGATCGCTTCCAGAGTGACCTCGTGCGCGGGGTGGTCGCCACCGACGGCCTGATCGGCACCTTCACGTCACTGGACAGCCCGGAGCTCGACGCGAACCGCTGCTTCCTCTACCACGTCATCGGCAACGGGACCGGGGACTGGGACGTGCCGGTCGGCGGCATGGGCGCCGTCTCCGGCGAACTGGAGAAGGCCGCCCGGCAGGCCGGCGCCCGCATCGTGACGGGGGCAGAGGTCATCGGTGTCACGCCGGAGGGCGAGGTGCGCTACCGGCACGGCGGCGCCGTGCGGGTGGTTCAGGGCCGGCATGTGCTGGCCAACGTCGCCCCATGGGTGCTGCGGGACCTTCTCGGCGAGGCCGCGCCGACATCCGTGTCCTCCGACGTCGTGCACGGTGCCCGGTTGGGCGTCAAACCGGAGGGCGCGCAGGTCAAGGTGAACCTGCTGCTCCGCCGGTTGCCGCTGCTGCGCGACGCGACCGTCTCCCCCGAGGCCGCGTTCGGCGGCACCTTCCACATCAACGAGACCCTGACCCAGCTGGAGAGCGCCTACGACCAGGCCGACCGGGACGGCTTCCCCGAGCTGCTGCCCTGCGAGATCTACTGCCACTCGCTCAGCGACCCGAGCATCCTCTCACCCGAGCTCGTCGCCGCCGGCGCGCAGACGCTCACGGTGTTCGCGCTGCACGCCCCGCACCGCTGGCTCACCGAGGAGAACAACGACGACAGCCGCGACCGGCTCCAGGCCGCCGTTCTGGCGTCGCTGAATTCCGTTCTGGCCGAGTCCATCGAGGATCTGCTGCTGACGGATGCCGCGGGCCGGCCCTGCATCGAAACGAAGACCACGCTCGATCTGGAGCATGCCCTCAACCTCCCCGGCGGCAACATCTTCCACGGCCCGCTGGAGTGGCCGTTCCTCGAGGAGGACGAGCCGCGGTCCACCGCGGCCGAGCGCTGGGGAGTGGCGACGGAGCATCCGCGGATTCTGGTCTGCGGGGCCGGCGCCCGGCGCGGCGGCGGCGTCAGCGGCATCGGCGGGCACAACGCGGCCATGGCCGTGCTCGAGGAGGAGGACTCGTGAACAGCGCCGGGGCGTGGCTGCTGGCCCCGGCCGGGAGAAAGGCATAGTTTTGTAGTGAGGCCCGTGCCTCACTCAACGTGGAGGTTCGCATGACATTCAAGCCAACCGGACGCCTTGCCTATCGCGAAGACGGTCTGTACCTCATGCTCGACCGGCTCTTCACCGCGTCCAAGGAAGACGTGTGGGCGAGCGTGAGCAGGTCGGCCGGCCTCCACGGCTGGATCGGAACCTACACGGGCGCTCCCGAAACCGGCGCCGTGCGTTTCAAGCTCGACGAACCGGATGCCGAATGGGAGTACGTCAGCATCGTCCGGTGCATCCCGCCGAAGCGATTCACCGCCGACATCGGCGAGGGTGACGAAGGCCGGCATGTCATCCTGCACCTCGTCGAGGGAGCGGGGATGACCACCCTCACCTTCGGCCAGCGCCTGCACTCCGCCGCGGAAGCCGCCAGCGTCGGCCCGTTCTGGGACTACTTCCTCGACCGCCTCGTGGCGGCGCGCGCGGGTCGGCCGTTGCCCGACCGGGCCCACTACAAGCCCCACGTCGAGTACTACAGCGAACTCATCCCGCCCAAGAAGGCCACCGAGCCCACCACCTAGCAGCAGCGGACGACCGCGCCCGGCCTCCGGTCAGCCCCAGAGGCTGGGGGCGGCGGCGCGGGTGGCGGGCATCGCGACATCCGCGCTCCACTCCAGCAGCCAGGCCGGCACCGTCACGTCGTCGGGCACCGCGCCCACGGCGTCGACGAGCTCGTCGATGCCCACGACCCCTCCGCTGCGTTTCAGGAAGCGGCCGCGGATGAAGCCCTGCGCGTAGATCTCCGGGGTGCCGTCGGCGTCCGGCCGCACGAACCGCTGCTCCACGTAGACGGCCTTCTCGTCGAAGCCCAGGATGCGCGATTCCACCGTGAACTTCTGGCCGAGGGTCAGCGACTTGCGGAAACTGATCGTCTCCGACACCACCACCGGGTACCAGCCGCGCTTCAGGAAGATCGCCCAGATGCCGGTGCGGTGCAGCATGTCGAAGCGGGCGATGTCCATGATCGACAGGTACACGCCGTTGTTCATGTGCCGGAGAATGTCCTGATCGGTCGGCAAAGTGACGAACCGGGTGCTGGCCACGTCGTAGTGGCCCATGCGGGGCCCGAACCGCGACAGGACGGAGTGCAGGAGGGTGCGCCAGAGCATGTGCATCCCCGCAGGCTAGCGGGACGCGCCGGATGCCCCCGTCTCCGTTGTGCGAGGCCCACAAGCATCCCGCCCGGCACGGGGCCTGCCGTGCACGACGACGACAGTCCGCGGCCCGCCGGAGCCCCGCATCCACGAGCGAGTGCCGGCTCGGACGGGACCTCGCGCCGTGCGATTACACCGGTTTTGGCAGGTGGTCTATCCCCCACCGGAATCAGCGGCACCGCTCCCTGGAGGACTACATTCCGCCGTGGACGTACGGACTGCGTCCGCGAGCGGGGGACCTGAGAGAACGGAGCACGACGGTGAAGATACTCCCGACGATAGCTGCCTTGGCGGCCATCACCCTGTTGCCCATGGGGCTGGCCACGGCTTCCGCCGCCACCTTGACCGGTGCCCGTCCCGCTGCGCTGGTCGCGGCGGCGCCCGACGAGAGCAACCGTTACAAGGACAAGGCGGCGAAGGTCAAGGAGACACAGGAGAAGAAGGTCGACCAGGCCGACCGTGAGGCCGCCGCGGCCCGCGCCCTCCAGGACGGTGCACTCAACCCGCTGATGATGGTGGATGCGCAGATGGCGGCCATGGCGGCGCCGGGCGAGGCGCCCCGATACTTCAGTCATCCGAACTACGCGAACAGCCCGCTGCCGGTGGTCACCACCACGCCGGGCGCCCAGACCACTATCGGCAACGAGCTGATCGATCGTGCGTTCGCCACCGACGCTGCGGCCACCGTTTTCGTGGTGCTCGACGACGCCCTTCCGGACGGGCTGCTCACTGGCTTCCAGGTCTGGAACCAGGCGAACGTCGATGCCGCCCTGGCGTCGGCCGGGAAAACCTTCCACGCCTACCTCCTGCGCCCGACGCGGTTCGCCAACCAGTACAGCGTCGTGTTCGACAGCGGCCGACTGACCATGCCGGCGCTGGCCGACCCCGCCGCGGGTGCAATCGCCACCTTCGGCGTCGCCAACCTCGCCACCCAGGCGGGCGACCGGCTCGCGTTCTACGGCCAGGGTGTTCCCCTGGACAACGCGACAGGCACCGACGCGGTCCACTACCCGTCCCCCCTCAGCCCGTTGCAGGGCGAGGCGGTCACCCTTCCATCCGCCGACTTCCCGGCCTACCAGGATGTGCGCACCTACTCCTTCGCCGCGACGCTGGCCGGCGCGGACCAGGTCGAGGTCACACCGGGTACCGGCATCCGCAAGTTCGTCGACCCGCTGCCGGCACTCGAGGCTGCCGTGCCGGATACCACGACCTATCCCGGCTCCGACTACTACGAGATCGGGCTGGTCGAGTACACCCAGCGGCTGCACTCGGACCTGCCGCCAACCAAACTGCGCGGGTACGTGCAGCTGAACGGCGGCGATGGCACGGCCAGCTACCTGGGTCCGGCCATCGTGGCGCAGAAGGACAGGCCGGTGCGGATCACATTCAAAAACCAGCTTCCCGTCGGCGCCGGCGGCAATCTGTTCCTGCCGGTGGACACCACGGTGATGGGGGCGGGCATGACGCCTGATGGTCACGAGGCGATGGAGGCGATGCCCGAGATGGGCGACCCGCAGGTCCCCATGTGCAACGACCCCGCGACGAAGACCGCCATGGTGGCCGCGGGGCACTGCTACTCGGACAACCGGGCGATCGTCCACCTTCATGGCGGGATCACCCCGTGGATCTCCGACGGCACCCCGCACCAGTGGATCACCCCGGCCGGTGAGGACACCCCGTTCCCCGAGGGCGTGAGCGTCAAGAACGTGCCGGACATGGCGAACGTCGACGACCCGAAAGACGGCGTCCAGACGCTGTATTACACCAACGCCCAGAGCGCGCGGCTGATGTTCTACCACGACCACTCGTGGGGCATCACGCGCCTCAACGTCTACGCCGGCGCTGCCGCGCCGTACATCATCCAGGATGCGACCGAGCAGGCCCTGGTCACCGCCGGGACCATCCCGGATGCGGCCTCGACGATCCCTCTGGTGTTCCAGGACAAGACCTTCGTGCCCGATGACACCCAGCTCGCGCAGCAGGACGAGACGTGGGACAAGGCGGCCTGGGGTGGTAAGGGCAGCCTCTGGCTCCCCCACGTCTACTCGCCGGCGCAGAACCCCGGAGACGCCTCCGGTGTCAACGCCTTCGGACGCTGGGCCTACGGGCCCTGGTTCTGGCCGCCGACCAACGTGAAGTACGGCCCGATCGACAACCCGTACTTCGATGCCGCGTGCGACCCCGAAGCGGGCTGGTGCGAGCCTCCCCTCATGCCGGGTGTCCCGTTCAACTCGATGGGCATGGAGGCGTTCATGGACACGCCCGTGGTCAACGGTGCGGCCTATCCGACGACGACCCTGGAGCCCAAGCCGTACCGCTTCCGGATCCTCAACGCGGCCAACGACCGGTTCTTCAACCTGTCGCTGTACCAGGCGGTCGATGCGAACGGCACCGTGTGCGACGGCGCCACCACACCGGTGGCGGAGAGCACCGGGGTGGCCTGCACCGAGGTGGCGCTCAACCCCGACGAAGTCGCTGCGGCGCTCATCGACCCCACGGTTCACCCGACGCCGGTCACCGGAACCGAGGGTCCGGACTGGGTCGTCATGGGCACCGAGGGCGGCTTCCTTCCGGCTCCGGTTGCGGTGCCTGCGCACCCGACGACCTGGGTGAACGACCCGACCGTGTTCAACGCCGGAAACGTCGACCAGCACTCGCTGCTCGTCGCACCGGCCGAACGCTTCGACGTCGTCGTGGACCTGTCGCAATACGCGGGACAGACGCTGATCGTCTACAACGACGCCCCCGCCGCCTTCCCGGCCCGCGACCCCCGCTATGACTACTACACCGGAAACGGCGACTACCGCGACTCCGGCGGCGCGTCGTCGACCCTGCCGGGGTACGGCCCCAACACCCGCACCGTCATGCAGATCAAGGTGGCGGCCGCGACACCGGCTCCCGCGTTCAACCTTGACGCGCTCAACACCGCATTCGCCCACACGGCTGACGGCACGGGCGTGTTCGAGTCCGGACAGAAGCCGATCGTCGTGGGCCAGGGCGAGTACAACAGTGCCTACGGCACCACCTTCCCCACGAACGGGGCCCTCAACGGCACCGTGAAGATCTTTGACTCGTCCCTGACGTTCAACCGGCTCGTCGACCCGGACGCCGCGACGGCGCCCGGCGCCCCGTTCACCACCTCGACCGCGGCCGAACAGCTGACCACGGATCTCAAACCGAAGATGATCCAGGACGAGATGGGAGAGGCGTTCGAGCACGAATACGGGCGGATGAGCGGCTACCTGGGCGTGGAGACACCCACTGCCCAGGCCGGTCTGCAGAACATGATCCTGTACGAGTTCTCGTTCCCGCCCACCGAAGTGCTCGACGGAATCGAGCTGCCGGCGGGTATGGAGGCCACTCCGATCGCTACGGCGGCCGACGGCACGCAGATCTGGAAGTTCACCCACAACGGGGTCGACACACACCCGATTCACTTCCACCTCTACGACGTCCAGCTGCTCAACCGGGTGGGCTGGGACGGCATCGTCCGCAAGCCCGATGCCACCGAGCTGGGCTGGAAGGACACCGTCCGGATCAGTCCTCTCGAGGACACGATCGTCGCGTTGCGGCCGATCATCCCGCCCATCCCTGCTGCCTGGAACGGGCTGCCCAACAGCGTCCGCCTGCTGGACCCGTCGATGCCGGCCGGTGCCTACCTGGCCAACACGACCCAGCAGGAGGCGGCCGGACTGCCGATCTTCGCCTTCAACCCCGCCGGTGAGCCGATCGACGTGCGCAACCACTACGTCAACTTCGGCTGGGAGTACGTACTCCACTGCCACATCCTCAGCCACGAGGAGATGGACATGATGCGCTCCCAGGCCGTGGCGGTGAACCCGACGGCACCCACCGACGTCTCATTCGTGCAGACCGGCACGGGCAAAAACCGGATCTTCACGGTCCGCTGGACGGACACGTCGAAGAACGAAACCGCCTTCGTCATCGAGCGGCGCATCGGCACCACCGGCGCGTGGACCCAGCTCGCCATGACCCAGACCGAGAACCGGGTCAACCTGATTACTGCCCCCACGGGGACGACCACCACCGGCGCAGCCACCGGCCCGGCCTCGTACATCGACCGGATCGGCAACACGAACACCCTGTATCAGTACCGGGTGTACGCGATCAACACGGTCGGTGACACGTGGAACTACTCGAACCCGGCGTTGAACAACCTTCCCGCCGGGGGTGGGTTCCCGACGATCACGGTCGACAGCCGTGGCCCCGGTCAGCCGGCGAGCAGCGCGGTAGCGGCGCCGACCAACCTCACCGGGACGCTCACCGTGGCGAACAGGAAGACCTCCACGGTGAAACTCAACTGGGCGGACACGGCAAACAACGAGACCGGGTTCCTCATCCAACGCACCAACATCGACGGCACCAACGTCGTCAATGCGACTGTGGGTCCGACCATCACCACGTTCAGCCAGGCCGTCACCTCCGGGGTCAGCTACATCTACCGGGTCCAGGCCTTCAGCGACACGACGCAGTCAGGCTGGTCCAACACCCTCCGGCTGCCGTGAGTCTGCGGTAACCGCTGGCCGGGGAGCCCGGGAGGATGCGAAGGCATCCGCCCGGGCTCCCCGCTGTTCGGGTCTAACATTTGGTACATGGTTCCGCTGCCCAACCTGCTGACGTTCGCGCTGGCATCCGTCGCCCTGATCGCGCTTCCCGGACCCACCGTGCTATTCGTGATCGGGCGGTCCCTGGCTCTCGGACGCCTCGGCGGCCTCCTCAGCGTTCTGGGCAACGCGCTCGGGCTGATCCCGGTGATCGCGGCCGTGGCGCTGGGTCTCGGCGCGATCGTGACCGGGTCCGTCGTGGTCTTCACGGTGATCAAGTTCGCCGGCGCCGCGTACATCGTCTACCTCGGCGTGCACGCCATCCGGCACCGGCACGCGGCCGCCCAGACCCTGGGCCCGAGCATCGTGCCCAAGACGACGTGGCGCCTCCTGGCGGAGGGATCGGTGGTGGGGATCAGCAACCCCAAGTCGATCGTGTTCTTCGTGGCCGTGCTTCCCCAGTTCGTGGACTACTCGGCCGGAGCGGTGCCGCTGCAGCTGCTGACCCTGGGCCTCGTGTTCGTGGTGTTGGCGCTCGTCGGCGACAGTGTGTGGGCTCTCGCGGCCGGCTCGGCACGCGATTGGTTCGCTTCGTCGCCCCGCCGCATGGAGCACCTCTCGGCGAGCGGCGGCGTCATGATGATCGGCCTCGGCGGCGTGCTCGCCGCCACGGGCGCCCAGGCCTGACCCTGCCCGCGGTGGCTGAGCCTATCGGCCGCTGGCCGTCGGCACCGGTGGTCGAGCACGTCGAGACCCGGCGCGCCGACGTCCGGAGGTTCCCTCTCCCGGTCCACACCCGTCGCGGCGCACCTTGCGGAAGCGGGCGCACGATAGACCATGCGCCGGCTTCCACAGGGTGCGCCGCGAACGTTCTAGGCGGCCGCGAGCGGGGCTACGACGACGGCGGCGGGCACCCCGGCGACGCGACGCACGAAGGCGCCCAGCCGGCGGTAGACCTCCTGCGATTCCGGGTGCGCGGCATCCTGCTGCCAGGTGTGGCGGGTGTTGGCCTGATGCCGGTCATAGATCAGCGTGTCGACCTCGAGCCCGCGCCCGCGCAGCGCTGCGATGAAGTTGAGGTTCGCGCGGTAGAAGTAGTCGCGCTCCGAGGTGGTCACGAACACCGGCGGGAAGCCGTTGTCGAGCCATTCGATCGGGGACATGAATCGGGCCGCGGTGCGCAGCACGACCCCGCGGCCGCGCTCGGGCAGCAGCATCCGCAGAAAATTGAGGCTCAGCACGAATCCGCGCTCGAACATCACCGAGATGTCGGCGATGCTGCAGTGCTGCACGAGCCCGCGCAGGTTCTCCGGTGCCACCCGGGGCCGGATGTCGTAGTAGGAGGCCAGGACCGGGTCGAACGCCGACGCGGCCAGCAGGGCAGCGATGTGGCCGCCGGCGGAATCGCCGCCGAGCACGATCCGGCGGGGATCCCCGCCGAACTCCTCGATGTGGCGGGCCACCCAGCGAAGCACCTCGTTCCCGTCGTCCAGCATGTGCTTCAGCTGGAAGCGCGTCGCCATCCGGTAGTTCGCGTTGACGACGACCATGCCGTCGATCGCCTGGCTGGCCGCGTACTTCGTGAGCGGCGCCTTGTCGCCCGAGGTCCAGCCGCCACCGTGGAAGTAGACGTAGACCGGCAGCGGCCCCGGCGCCTCGTGCGGCACCAGCACGTCGAGGCGATGGTCACGGATGCCGTCGCCCACGTAGTCGAAGTCGAAGTGGTAGTCGACGGCGTCGATGGGCTCCGCGTTGAATTTGTGCAGCTCGCCGGCCGAGACCCGGTGCATCAGCGCGCGCCACGCCCAGACGGGGACGCGGGAGAGGCTGGTTTCGCGGTGCCTTTTGGGGCAAGGAGGTTCAGGGAGGGTCGGGTGGCTCATCTGGCGGTGCTGCGGATCCGGTTCACCCTTGAACTGTAAGTGGTCGTTCCGCGAGCAAGCTGAGAGAGCCTCAGTTGCCGCTGCCCCTCCCGCGATTGAGAGATCGCGCGCCGGCGGCCGCACCCAAGCTCCAGTTGGACAGGCCGCTCGTCGCAGGAGGATGCTTGGGACCATGGACTACACACAGCTCGGCCGCTCCGGCCTCGAGGTATCACGCCTCTGCCTCGGCACCATGAACTTCGGCCAGTGGACCCCGGAAGCCGAGGCGCACGCGATCATGGACTCGGCCCGCGGCCACGGAATCAACTACCTCGACACTGCGAACGTCTACGGCGACAGCGCCGGCAAGGGCGGCACCGAGAAGATCATCGGCAACTGGTTCGCCCGGGGCGGTGCGCGTCGTGAGGGAACCGTGCTCGCGACCAAGCTCTACGGCGATATGAGCGGGTTGCCCAACGAAGGCAAGCTCTCCGCACTCAACATCAGGCGCGCGCTAGACGCCAGCCTCACCCGGTTGCAGACGGACTACATCGACGTCTACCAGTTCCACCACATTGACCGGAACACTCCATGGGACGAGATCTGGCAGGCGATGGAGACGGCCGTCGCGCAGGGCAAGATCCTCTACGCCGGCAGCAGCAACTTCGCCGGCTGGCACATCGCCACCGCCCAGGCCGAGGCGAAGCGGCGCAACTTCACCGGGCTGGTCAGCGAGCAGTCGATCTACAATCTGCTGACCCGTGACATCGAGCTCGAGGTCATTCCCTCCGCCGTCAGCAACGGCTTGGGCATCATCCCCTGGTCGCCGCTGCAGGGCGGGCTGCTGGCCGGGGTGCTCCGCAAGGAGCAGGAGGGCAAGCGCCGCCTGGAGGGCAAGGTCAGCGAGCTGCTCGAGAGGAACCGCGCCGCGATCGGGCAGTACGAGGACTTCTGCGCGGAGCTCGGCCATGAGCCGGGAGACGTCGGACTGGCCTGGTTGCTGCACCAGCCGGCGGTGACCGCCCCGATCGTGGGCCCGCGCACCCTGGGCCAGTTGGATGCCGCGGTGCGCGCACTCACGGTGAGCCTCGATTCCGCCTCCCTCACCCGGCTGGACGAGATCTTCCCCGGCCGACGGCCGGCGCCGGAGCACTACGCCTGGTGATGCCACCAGCCGACCGCCCTCAACCGGGGCCGGGCGACGCTCCGCCTCGCACCCTCACCGTGGCCGCAAGGCCGGACACCGGCCTCGCCCGGGGATCGAAGGACTCATGAAGACCAGACTCATCGCCCAACACGAAGTCAGCGCCATCGGGCTCGGCGGCATGCCGATGTCGATAGAGGGGCGACCGGATGCCGCACGCTCCGTGGCCACGATTCACGCCGCCCTCGAGGCGGGCGTCACCCTCTTCGATACGGCGGATTCGTACCACCTGCACAGCGACGAGGTCGGCCACAACGAAACCCTCATTGCCGGCGCGATCGCGTCGTGGGGCGGCGACACGTCGAACGTGCTCGTGGCGACGAAGGGCGGGCACCTCCGGCCGGGGGACGGCACCTGGACCGTGGACGGCCGTCCCGACCACCTGAAGCGGGCCGCCGAAGCGTCGCTGAAGCGCCTCGGCGGCGACGCCATCGGGCTCTACCAGTTCCACAGACCCGACCCGGCCGTGCCCTACGCCGACTCGATCGGAGCCCTGAGCGAGCTGCTCGATGCCGGCACGATCGAACTGGCCGGCATCTCCAACGTGAACCCGGAGCAGATCCTGATGGCCAGCGAGATTCTGGGCGGCCGCCTGGCGTCCGTGCAGAACCAGTTCTCCCCGGCGTTCCGCAGCAGCGAGCCCGAGCTGAGGCTCTGCGACGAGCTCGGGATCGCGTTCATCCCCTGGAGTCCGCTCGGCGGCATCCAATCCGCCGAGTCACTCGGGGATCGGTTCCCCGCGTTCGCGTCCGTCGCCGCCGAACGCGGAGTGACTCCGCAGGTGGTCTGCCTCGCCTGGCACCTGTCGAAGTCGCCTCACGTGATCCCGATCCCGGGAGCCTCCCGCCCGGAAAGTATCCTGGATTCGGTTCAGGCGACCGAGTTCACGCTCACGGCGGAGGAGTCGGCGACGCTCGACGCCGCCTGAGCGCGCACGGCCGGCAGCCGCGTTCGGGGCGGTGCCTAGCGGCGCTTCAGGTCGGCGCGGGCTCCGCCGAACACGCCCGTGGCCTCGAGCACGGCCCGGCCCAGCGTGTGGGAGTGCAGGTTGAACCCGAGTACGGCCGGGGTCGAGTCCGGGTCGACGTCGAGTCTGGCCACGTCGACCGCGTACACGATGAACTGGTACCGGTGCGTGCCGGTGCCGGCCGGCGGTCCCGCGCCGACGAAGGCCGGCCGCCGGGCCTCATTGGGCAGGGTGACCGCGCCAGGGGGCAGCAGGCGCCCGCCCGGCGCTCCGGCCCCGGCCGGCAGGGAGGTGCAGGTCGCCGGCAGGTTGAAGACCGCCCAGTGCCAGTACCCGGAACCGGTCGGCGCGTCGGGGTCGTACACGGTCACGGCGAAACTCTTCGTCCCGGCCGGGAACCCCGACCAGGACAACTGCGGCGACACGTTCCCGCCACCGGACCCGAGGCCGAACTGCGCCGCGGCGAGCGGGGCCCCGTCGGTCATGTCGGTGCTGGTCAGGGTGAAGAGCGGGACCTCGCAGAAGCGGGCGAGGGGGTCGTTCCGGGCCACGTTGCCTCCAATGGTTGCCAACAGTTTAGACGACCGTCCCGCACGGCGCCCTGTCGGAGGGAACCGGCGTTCACGGAGCGGACCCGGCGTTTGGCTTGCGGGACCCGGCGTGAACCACGCGTCAAGCTCGGTAAAATGGCGTGGTGGCCATTCCGAAGATTCTGCTCTACTACGTCTTCACCCCGCTGGCCGACCCCGAGGCCGTGCGCCTCTGGCAGCGGGACCTGTGCGAATCGCTGGGACTGCGCGGGCGCATCCTGATCTCCGCCGACGGCCTCAACGGCACCGTCGGCGGCGACCTTCCCGCGATCAAGCGCTACCTGCGAAAAACCCGGGACTACGCCCCGTTCAAGCACCTCGACGTCAAGTGGAGCGAGGGCAGCGGTCTCGACGAACAGGGCCGAAGCCTCGACTTTCCCCGGCTGGTGGTGAAGGTGCGGGACGAGATCGTCAGCTTCGGCGCACCCGGCGAGCTGCGGGTCGACACCAATGGGGTGGTCGGCGGCGGCGCCAAGCTCTCCCCGGCCGAGTTGCACACCCTCGTCGGCGAGCGCGGCGAGGAGGTCGTGTTCTTCGACGGTCGCAACGCGTTCGAGGCCCAGATCGGCCGCTTCCAGAACGCGATCGTGCCGGATGTCGCCAACACCCGCGAGTTCGTGGCCGAGCTGGAAAGCGGCAAGTACGACCATCTCAAAGACAAGCCCGTCGTCACCTACTGCACCGGCGGCATCCGCTGCGAGGTGCTCAGTTCCCTGATGACGGAGCGCGGATTCGGCGAGGTCTATCAGCTCGACGGCGGCGTCGTGCGTTACGGCGAGGCCTTCGGCGACGACGGCCTCTGGAACGGGTCGCTCTACGTCTTCGACCAGCGGATGTCCCTGGACTTCAGCGACCACACCGCCGTGATCGGGCACTGCTTCTTGTGCGGCGAGCCCACGAAGAACATGCTCAACTGCCGGGATCTCTCCTGTCGCGAACAGCTCGTCGTCTGCCCGAGCTGCGTCCTCGCCGAAGCCCCGGCCTGCCCCGCCCACGCCGACACGCACGCCGAGGCCTGACCGGCCGCCCCGCACCCCTCGTGCACAGGGCCGGGAAGCCCTGCTCGACAGCGCCAAACTCCGGGTTCATACCGTGGAACCAGGCCTGGACTACCTTCGGGCTCTCCCGTTCGTCATCCGGGCAGCGAGATATCCGATGCCCACAGCACTCGCTGCTGACCCGATCCGGCCCCACTCCTGCCGGAGAAATCACGCCCCTTGGCGGGACGTGGCCAAGGCACATTCGAACGGGTTTCTGAATCATCTGGATTGGCCTCGACTATCCACAATTTTTCCGGCGATATCGCTCGATCGTCTATCCGTCTTCCGCGCATGAGCGCGCAAGAGCGAGAACGCGGCGCCCATGGGCACTCCATACTGCTGAGCGAGGACCCCTTTGGCTAGTTCTATCGTCACCCGAGCGTCGAGCGCTTGCTGCAATTCCTCGTCGAGGTTGGTTGTCGCGACACGGACCAAGGCCTCGATCGACGCAGCATCTTTGTCATTCATTGGGCCGAGCTCGTCCGAAAAGAGACACAACACCCCGAGGTTGTGTCCCCGGCGATGTAAGGGGACCACGTGCGCAGCCTGGAACCCGCGGGCTTCGGCGATGGCAGCGAACGTAGGCCAAGCGCGCCAAGATGCAGCGATGTTTGGCACGTCCAAAGTTTCACCGGTACGAAACGCCACCAGGCACGGCCCTTGTTCAAAGCCCAGCTGCGCTTCCTCGACGTCACCGCTCCTCTCCTTCGAAGAGGCGACAACGTGAAGGTGCTGAGTGCAATCAGCTAACAAAATTCCGGCCTCGACAACACGCGTGGGCGAGGTTGCGCCATGCACCAGTTGGTCAAGGGTGTCGCTGGCTTCGTAGCCCGATTTCGACGTCTCCGCGAGTGCCCTAGTGACCTCGACTAAAACCTTCCCGTCGTTGGGCAGACTCATTGGCGAGCGCTACGCCTGACACTGACGCTCCACAATTCTTTCGCCGCGACCTCAGACCGACAGACGCAGGACCCGCGATGGGTGCATCATGCCCGCCTGGGCGGGCCCGGCTGCAGCTCGCCTGTGCCATCGGGCGAGTCGTCGACAATAGCGACCCCTACATAGAATTCGCTGGGGCTGAACAAAGGTTCAAGGGGATCGTCTCGAATCGGGCACGGCGATCTCGGCGACCCAGATGGCGATGACTTCAGTTAGGTCGTCTGAGAACTTAGGTGCACTGCCGCGCGTGGCAGAGTGTGGCAACGTCGGCGGGTGATCGAAACCATTCATCGGGTCTCGCACGGGAGTGAGCGCGGTCATGCGCTCACCAG
>NZ_SOGN01000043.1 GCF_004403395.1 Cryobacterium cheniae | reverse complement strand
TACGACAACGAGCCGATGTCCCTGCAGTCGCCCGTCGGCGACGGCCTCGGCGACATCTCCGAGCTGATCATCGACGACGACCTGCCCCAGCCCGAGGAGTATGCAACGGTGACCCTGCGGGCGGCCGACATCAGCTACTACCTCGATGCGCTACCGCCCCGGGAACGGTCGATCCTGACGGCCCGATTCGGTCTGGACGGCGGTGAGCCGTGCACGCTCGACCAGATCGCGCTCGTGCAGGGCGTCACCCGGGAACGCGTGCGCCAAATAGAGAAGCGCGCGCTCGCCCAGCTGCATGTCCCCCGACTCGAACGGTACCTGCGGGACTGATGCCCCGAAATACCCCCTGAAAGGAGCGTAGCGACACTGACCCATTCAAGCTAACGTCATCATTAACTTTGTCATCGGGGGGCACATGGGCAAGCTAACGTACAACTCGACCCTGACAGCGGATTTCGATGACCGGGTCCTGGCCCACATCCAAGTCGTCATCGGGGCGAAGTTGCGACGCGGTGAGTGCTTCTACTTCACTTGGCGGGACGACCCCCAGGGCGGTGACGGTCGCAGCACGATCTGGCTGCACCCGGCGATCCCCTTGGCCTACAAGTATTTCGGTGGACGCTCCCCCAGCCTCAACCGCGAATGGATCGAAGCCCTCATGCTCTCGGCCAATTCCTCCGGAGGCCTGCAGCTGGTACCGGAACCACATCGACCCGCGACAGTACTGGTGAAGGACGAATCGTGAACCGAGTGGATATTGTCTACGGCGGCGGGCAGTACTCGCTGGCCGGCCGGTCGGTCGAGTCCATCCAGAACGAGGTCGAGACCGCTGTCGAGTCCGGGAAGCCCTACTGGCTGCGGGTGAACAGCGGCGGCGGGCGTTTCGAAGACGCCTACCTGCTGATCGTGCCGGGCGTCCCCTTCGCGATTCTCAACTTCAAGCCGAACACCAACGGCACGGACATCGATCTCGAGGTGGACGGGGCGTTCAACCAGGACGTGCTCTGACCTGTCGCCACTCGGCCCTGTCGCGAGTCGGTCTCCAGGCGTCACCCGGGAAGCCCCCCGGCTGGCACACTGGGAACATGCTGCCATCACTTCCTGAGTTGCTTGGATCTGCCCGCGTCGTTGCCTTGCCGCTGGTGACGCGGTTCCGCGGACTCGACACCCGCGAGGCTCTGCTCCTGGAAGGGCCGGAAGGCTGGGCGGAATTCTCACCATTCGCCGAATACGACGACGCGGAGGCCGCCACCTGGCTGCGGGCCGCCCTCGATTTCGGCTGGCAGGCCACTCCCCTCCCGCTTCGGGAGCGCATCCCGGTGAACGCCACGGTGCCGGCCGTCACCGCCGAAGAGGTCCCCGGCGTGCTCGCCCGGTTCCCCGGTTGCCGCACCGCCAAGGTGAAGGTCGCCGACCCCGGTCAGACCCTCGCCGACGACGTGGCCCGCGTGCGGATGGTTCGCCGTGTGCTCGGACCGGAGGGGCGCATCCGTGTCGACGCGAACGGCCTGTGGAACGTCGATGAGGCGGAGCACGCCATCCACGCCCTCAACGAATTCGACCTCGAATACGTTGAGCAGCCGTGCGCCACCATCGAGGAACTCGCCGAGATCCGCCGGCGCACCGGCTACCTCGACGTCGGCGTCGCCGCTGACGAGAGCGTCCGCCGCGCGGAGGACCCGCTGCTGGTGGCCCGCACGGGTTCCGCCGACATCCTCGTGATCAAGGCGGCGCCGCTCGGTGGAATCCACGCCGCCCTGGCGCTGATCCACCAGACCGGGCTGCCCGCCGTGGTCTCCAGCGCCCTCGACACCTCGGTCGGCATCTCGATGGGGGCCCACCTGGCCGCCGCGATTCCGGAACTCAACTTCGACTGCGGGCTCGGCACGGCCTCGCTCCTCGCCGCCGATGTCACCACCGACCCGCTGCTGCCGGTCGACGGCGGCATCCCGGTGCGCCGGGTGACCCCCGACCCGGAACTGCTCGACCGCTACGCGGCCGCGGACGACCGGCGGGACTGGTGGCTGGCCCGACTCACCCGCTGCTACGCCCTGCTCGCCGACTGAGCGCCCGCCCTTCCGCCGCCCGGCCCCGTCCCACCTGCCTGGTCCCCCCTCCCAGCTCCGCCGAGCCGTGAGTTTCGCCCCTCATCGGGCGCGAAAAAGGGGCGAAACTCACGGTTCGGCGACGTGGCGTGGCGTGGCGTGACGCGACGTGGCGCGACGTGGCGTGGCGTGGCGAGGTGAGGCGAGGCGTGGCGTGGCGAGGTGAGGCGAGGCGTGGCGTGGCGAGGTGAGGCGAGGCGTGGCGTGGCGTGGTGGCCTACAGGCCGGAGTAGGCGTGCAGGCCCTTGAAGAAGACGTTGACGATGCCGAAGTTGAACATGACGGCGCCGAAGCCGATGATCGACAACCAGGCCGACCGTGACCCACGCCAGCCCCGGGTCGCGCGGGCGTGGATGTAGCCGGCGTAGATGGTCCAGATGATGAACGTCCAAACCTCCTTGGTGTCCCAGCCCCAGTACCGCCCCCAGGCCTGTTCGGCCCAGATCGAGCCGGCCATGAGAGTGAAGGTCCAGAGGATGAATCCGATGATGGTGACCCGGTAGGCCAGGTTCTCCAGCGTCGCCGCCGACGGCAGCGTGGCCAGGAAGCGCAGCCGCCCGGCCTTGGCGGACGCGAGCAGGGACTCCCGCCGCACCTGAAGCAGCTGCACGGTGGAGAGGGCGAACCCGAGCGCGAAGAAACCTGTGCCCAACGAGGCCACAAAGACGTGGATGACCAGCCAGGCCGACTGCAGAGCCGGCGGCAGGGGCGCGACCTCGACGTAGAAGCGCAGCGCCGCGATGCCGAGCAGCACCAGCACCATGCCGGTGACGAAGGTGCCGAGGAAGCGCAGGTCGGCCCGGGTCAGCACGATCAGGAACACCGACACGATCAGCAGGGTGCCCGTCATCGCGAACTCGTACATGTTCGCCCACGGGACTCGCTCGGCCGCCACTCCGCGGAGCACGGCCGACACCAGGTGGATCAGCCACGCCAGCACGGTGAGCGAGACGCCCACCCGCAGGCTGGCCGATCGGCCGTAGGGCGTGACCGCGTCGTTCGCGATGCGGGCGCTGATTCGGGTGAGGGTGGTGGTTCCGCCCGCCGACCCGGCCGCTTCCCGGCGCGCGGACTCGGCCCGGCGCTCCGACGGGCCTGCCGCCGTGGCGGAGGTGACCGCCGCGGATCGCTTGGCCAGGTCGAAGGAGAAGGCGATGAAGGCGAGGGCGTAGACCGCCATGGCCGAGTAAAGGCTCAGGATCGAGAGCTCGTTGAGATTCACGGTGTCAGCCTATTTCTGTTCGAATGCCGGGAGGACCGATTGGGAGGATAACAGCAGGTCCGTGTGTCGATCGGCGAGGTCGCTGACGGCGGATTCCAGGGCCGGGTCCTCGCCCCGGGCCAGACCCGCATATTCGAGGCGCAGCGAACCGTCCTGCTCCGGCACGGCCTTCACCCACACCCGCCGGCGCGGTACGAATAGCGACGTCAGCAGTCCGAGCAGGGCCAGCACGGCGAAGGACAGCACCCAGAGCTGGGTGGGGTCGTGGTGGATGTCGAACGAGGCGAACCGGAGCACCGAACCGGAGAAGTCCCCGTCCTTCGCGCCCGGGTCGGCGTCGTCGAAGGTGACGGAGCCGAGACCGTTCGGCAGCTCCCGGGTCTCCCCCGGCTTGAGCTCGATGGACTCGACCGAGGTCTTGCCCCCGGCGAGCTGGGTCATCTTGTCGATGTCGAGCGAGTAGACCGAGGTCGGCACACCGGCGTCCAGTCCCAGGTCCCCCGAGTAGACGTTGAGGGTCAGCAGCGGGTACTGCAGGTCCGGATAGGACGAGAAGTACGCCCCGGAATCCGCGGTGGCCTGCGTCGGGTAGAAGAAACCGATCATGCCGAGTTGCTCGGCCAGCCCGTCGGGGACCTTGATCACGCCGAGGGAGGTCAGGTTGGCGTCCTGCGGCAGGAACGGCACGGAGTCGGTGAAGACGACCACCCCGTTGGGGTCCTTCACGGTGATGGTGGGAGCGTAGCCGTTGCCGAGCAGGTAGACGTCGGTGCCGCCGGTGCGGGCCGGCCCGTTCACCTTCACCTGGCTGGCCTGGGCGGCCTCGCCCCGCGGGGTGATGGTGACGTCCGCGGTGAAGTCGATCGGTTGGCCGTAGGCCTTGAGGTTCTCCTCCTCGTAGACGACGTCGAAGTTGTCGAGGGTGAGCTTGTACGGCTTGAGGCTGGCGTCGTTGAAGAACCGGCCTGGGTTGAACGAGTCGTAGGCCAGCAGGGTGTTCACGAAGGTCTGACCCTCGACCAGCACACGCTGGCCGCTGAACCCGAAGCCGCCGCCGAAACCGACCGTGATCAGGATGCCGACCAGGGCGAAGTGGAAGACCAGGTTGCCGGTTTCGCGCAGGTAGCCGCGTTCGGCCGAGACCGAGGTCTCCCCGCGGTTCTCGAAGACGGCCGCCCGGTAGCCGCTGGTCTTCAGAAGCTTGCGGGCGGACTCGACGGCGGCCTGGGGATCCGTGCCGGCCGGGGCGGTGCGGGTCGTGAAGCCGGCCAGCCGGGACAGGCGGGCGGGGGTGCGCGGCGGCTTGGCCCGCAGGGCCAGGTAGTGATGTCTGGTGCGCGGGATGACGCAGCCGATCAGCGAGATGAACAGCAGCAGGTAGATGGCCGAGAACCACGCCGAGGAGTAGACGTCGAAGGCCTGGACCGTGTCGAGTAGCGGCGCGAGGTCCGGGTTGTCGGAGAAATACTGGGTGACCCCGTTCGGGTCTGAGCTGCGCTGGGGAACCAGGGAGCCCGGCACGGCGGCGATCGCGAGCAGCAACAGCAGGAACAGCGCGGTCCGCATATTCGTCAGTTGGCGCCAGAACCAGCGCAGCCAGCCGACGAAGCCCAGGCGCGGCTGAACGATTCCCGCGGAGGCTGGGGCGTCGTAATGATCAGATGGCCGGGACATAACTTCCGATCGTTCCTTGCAGGTCGAGGAGCCAGGCATTCCACACGCCGCTCACCATGAGCACGCCGATGAGCACGAGGAGGAGACCCCCGAACAGGTTGATGGCCCGGACGTGCCGTTTCAGGAAGGAAACGGCTCCGGTCGCCCATCTTAGGCCGAGCGCGATCAGCAGAAACGGGATACCCAGCCCGAGCGCGTAGAACAGGGCCAGCAGGCCACCCTGCCAGGGAGAACCCGTGGTCAGGCTGAGTGAGTTGATGGCGGTGAGCGTGGGGCCGGTGCAGGGGGTCCAGCCGACGGCGAAGACCGCGCCGAGCACGGGGGCTCCCGCCAGTCCCATCCCCGGTTTCCAGGATGCCTTCACGCTGCGCTGCGCGAAACCGAACTGGCCGACGAACACCAGGCCGAGCAGGATCACCACGACGCCGGCGATGCGCGTGATCGGATCGCGATACTGGTTCAGCCAGAAACCGGCCACCCCGAAAATCACGCCGGTGAGCACGAAGACGAGGGTGAAACCGAGGATGAACAGCGCGACCCCGAGCAGCAGACGGTTGCGGCCCCGGCTGTCGCCGCGGACGGCGGTCGAACTGCCGTCGGTGAAGCCGCCGATGTAGGCCAGGTAGCCGGGCACGAGCGGGAGGATGCAGGGCGAGGCGAACGAGATCAGCCCGGCCAGGACGGCGATGGGAATGGCCAGGACCAGCTGCCCGCTGAAGACGATCTCGCCGAAGGGGTTGTCCACGCCTAGGAATCCTCGGCGATCGCGTCGCGGACGAGGGTCTCGAGGATCGAGGGCTCCGAGACCGCGCCGAGGATGCGCGCCGCAACCCGGCCGGACCGGTCGAGCACGAGGGTGGTGGGAACCGCGTTGGGCGGGATGCTGCCGCTGAACGCAAGCTGCATGCTCCCGGTGTCGACGTCCATCACCGACGGGTAGGTGATGCCGAAGCTCTCGTTGAACGCGGTCGCATTCGCGGCCTGGTCCCGCACGTTGACGCCGACCCAGTGGGCGTCCGTGCCGGCGAATTCCTCGTTGAGTTTCTGCAGGGCCGGCGCTTCCGCCCGGCAGGGCGCGCAGCTGGCGTACCAGAAGTTGACCACGACGACCTTGCCGGCGTAGTCCGCGCTGGCGAGCGGGGAGCCGTTCTCGTCGGCGCCGCTCCAGGAGACGGGATCGCCGCGGTCGGCGGCCGGGATCTCGGTCCAGCTGCCGTCGCCGGCGATGAAGCCCTTGCTGCTGCCCTCGCGATACTGCTCGGCGAGCGGGTCGGTGGAGCAGCCGGTCAGCACCAGGGCCGCGGCGACCAGAGTGGCGAGGTAGAAGCGGGGACGGCGGTTCATACGGCCCCCACGTCCGTGGCGCCCGCCTGCAGGGACAGTGCCGGGTTGGAATAGCCGGTTTCGGCCAGACGGTCGCCGGGCCAGGACAGGGTGGTGATGCTCGACAGGTCGCAGCGGCGTTTGCGCGGGTCGTGGGCCAGGCGCTGCCGGGCCAGGGCGCGGTGCACCATCCAGATCGGAAGCTGGTGACTCACGAGCACGACGTCACCGTCGTCGACCGAGTTATGCGCATCCTCGATCGCGGCGAGCATGCGCTGCACGATCGAGTCGAACGGTTCGCCCCAGCTGGGGCGCAGCGGATTGATCAGCGCGGGCCAACTTCGGGGATCACGCAGAGCCCCGCCGGGGCCTCGCATCCGTCTGCCCTCGAAGGAATTGGTCGGCTCGATGATGCGCTCCTCGATGTCGACCGGAAGGTTGAAAGCTGTTGCGATGGGTGCAGCCGATTCGCGCGCACGCTGCAGCGGGGAGGAGATGATGCGTGCGACGGGGCGCCCGCGCCGCACCAGATCGGCGGCAGCGGACTCGGCCATCTCCGCGCCCAGATCGGAGAGTCGGAATCCGGGCAGGCGTCCATACAGAACGCGTTCGGGGTTGAACACTTCACCGTGCCGCACGAGATGTACCTGACTGGCTACCACTCTCCCAGTGTACGGAGGGGGTACCCGCGAATACGCCGAGAACGGTTCGGCTAAACTTGACCGGTGACTGAGCGCATATTGATCAAGAACCTGGCCGCCCTCGACAACGGCCCCGTGACCGTTTCCGGATGGGTCGACACCGTCAGAGACCAGAAGAAGGTGCAATTCGTCGTGCTGCGCGACGAGTCCGGTGCGGTGCAGCTCGTGAACCCGCGCACCACGGATGCCGATGGTGTCGTCGTCGCCGACGAACCGGCCAGCACCATCTCCACCCTTTCGCAGGGCAGCTTCGTCACCGTCACCGGTGAGCTCAAGCACGACGAGCGGGTCAAGCTCGGCGGCATCGAGATCAAGCTCGCCACCCTCGAGGTCGTCACGGTCGCCATCCCCGAGACCCCGATCGCGGCCGACTCCAGCCTGGACAAGCGCCTCGACTGGCGCTTCCTCGACCTGCGTCAGCCCAAGGCGAACCTGATCTTCCGCCTTCAGACCACGTTCGAGCACGCGCTGCGCACCTACTGGATCGACAACGACTTCATCGAGCTGCACACCCCGAAGCTGATGGCCAGCGCGAGCGAATCCCGCGCCGAGCTGTTCGAGGTGGAGTACTTCGACACCAAGGCCTACCTGGCGCAGAGCCCCCAGTTCTTCAAGCAGATGGCCCAGTCCGCCGGCTTCGGCAAAATCTTCGAGGTCGGTCCGGCGTTCCGCGCCGACCCGTCGTTCACCAGCCGCCACTCCACCGAATTCACCAGCATCGACTCCGAGATCAGCTGGATCGACAGCCACGAAGACGTCATGCGGCTGCACGAAGAGCTGCTCGTCGCCGGCTTCACCGCCGTCAAGGAGAAGCACGGCGACGAGGTCCTGGCCCTCTTCGGCGTCGAGGTCACCGTGCCCAGCACGCCGTTCCCGCGCATCCCGCTGGCCGAGGCCAAGGAGATCGTGAAGACCCGCGGCTACGAGGTCCCGCGCGACGACGACGACATGGACCCCGAGGGGGAACGCCAGATCGCCGCCTACGTGCTCGACACCTTCGGCCACGAGTTCGTCTTCCTCACCGACTACGCCTCGAGCATCCGGCCGTTCTACCACATGCGCCACGAGGGCGACGCGAGCATCACCAAGAGCTACGACCTGATCTTCAACGGCACCGAGATCTCCACCGGCGCGCAGCGCGAGCACCGCATCGACATCCTGGTCGAGCAGGCGAAGGAGAAGGGCGTCGACCCCGAAGAGATCGAGGGCTACCTCGACTTCTTCCGTTACGGCGTTCCGTCGCACGGCGGATTCGGCATGGGCCTCGCCCGGGTGCTCATGCTGATGCTGCACCAGGCCAGCATCCGCGAGGTCACCTACCTGTTCCGCGGCCCGACGCGCCTGGAACCGTAGCAGAACGGGCCGGAGAGGCACGGGCCGGAGCCGAACGGGCTAGACGAGGACGTCGACGGCCATCCGGGACGACACCACGGAGCGGATGAAGGTTCCCGCCGCCTGGTGCGCCGGGTGAGCCTGGTAGCGGCTGACCGCGTCCAGATCGTCGAAGTCGGCGATCAGCACGACGTCCCAGTTGGTGCCGCCGGCCACGTCGAAGCCCACCCGCAACGAGCGGATCTCGTCGACGACGCCGACGAGCCCTTCGAGGCGGTCCGCGATCCCCGCTGCGGCCGCGGCCTTCTCCTCCGGGTCGGACGCGGCCAGCTGCCAGGAGACGATGTGCCGGATCATCGCACGGCGAGCAGCGCCGTGCGCAGCCGCAGCGGATCGATCCGCCAGTAATTGTGCACCTTGCCGTTGAGCAGGAGCACCGGGATGTCCTCCACGTACAGGGCGTGCAGCTCGGCGTCGTCGAGGATCGACCGCTCCTCGAGCACGATCTCGGGGGCGTTCGGGTCGTCGGCGAGTTTGGTCACGACGTTGCCGACCAGGTCTCGTGCGTCGTCGCAGAGGTGACAGCCGGGCTTGCCGATCAGGGTGAGGAGTGCGGTAGCCATAGCTCCAGCCTATGCTGGCCCAGCGGTGCGTCGCACAACTAGACTTGTCGCACACATGTCCGAAGACACCATCGCCCCCGCAATCGCGTTCTTCGACGTGGACAATACGCTGCTGCGTGGCGCCAGCCTGTACCACCTGGGTGTGGGCGCCTGGCGGCGCCGGCTCGTCACCGGACGGGACGTCCTCTCCTTCGCCTGGAAGCAGGCCCGGTTCCTCTCCGTCGGCGAAAACGGGGTGCACCTGGCGAGCATCCGGGCGCGGGCTCTGGAAGTCGTCGTCGGCTACAGCCGGGCCGAACTCGTCTCGCTCAGCGCGGAGATCTTCGACGCCCGCCTCCTGCAGCGGCTCTGGCCGGAAACGGTCGCCGTCGCCCGCGCCCACCTCAAGGCCGGGCGCGAGGTCTGGCTGGTCTCCGCGACCGCGCAGGAGGTGGCCGACGTCATCGCCGAGCGGTTGGGCCTCACGGGTGCGCTCGGCACCCGGCTCGAGGCCGTCGACGGCATCTTCACGGGTCGTCTCACCGACGGCGTCTGCCACGGCGCCCGGAAGGCAGTCGCCGCCAACGCCCAGGCGGAGCGCAGCGGCGCCGACCTGACCGACTGCTGGGCCTACTCCGACTCCCACAACGACATTCCGCTGCTGGACCTGGTCGGCAATCCGGTGGTCGTGAACCCGGATGCGACGCTCCGCCGCTATGCCGCGGCGCGGCACTGGCCGATGATGATCCTCAAGCGCGCCAGCATCAAGGCCGCCCGGACAAGCAAAAAGCGCTAGACCCCAGGGGCCTAGCGCTCACGCCGGAAACTATTTCGAACGGTTGCCTGTTAGCGGCACAGAACCGATTACTTCTTATTGCGACGCTGGTGACGAGTCTTACGAAGCAGCTTGCGGTGCTTCTTCTTCGCCATACGCTTGCGTCGCTTCTTGATTACAGAACCCACACGGACCTCACAAAAAAATTGGTTTCGCCGCGGGATTCGCGACAGACACGGTAAATGGCAGTCTACCGGAAAAAGAACACTCTCCTACGCGGTGCGCGCATTCAGGCGTTCGATCGCCGCCGACTAGTCCGTTTTCCGCCACTTTCGAGGCTTAGCGTCCTTGACCGCATGCGCCATTTGGTATGACGTATCCGCGAAGGCCTTTCCGATGGCGGCAGCGAATGCGCGCTGTTCGACTTTCAGCCCCTCGGACTCCTCGGCCAGCTCCTCGACGGTGGCGTCGAAGTCGACGCTGAGGAAGGGGATCAGCCAGTCCTCGATTTCCTCGAGCGGTGCGTAGTCAAGGTGGTAGTACCGGTGCTGACCGGCTTCTCTAACACCCACCAGGCCCGCTTCGCGCAGCACCTTCAGGTGCTTGGAGATGGTCGGCTGGCTCAGCCCGAGCTTGTCGACGATGTCCGACACGCTCAGCTCGCCGCCGGCGGTGTTCGACTGGTTGTATCGCTCGAGGAGAATGCGTAGTATTTCGCGTCGCGTCGAATCCGCCACCACGCCGAAGATGTCTGCCATTCCAACAGGCTAGTCATTCCCGGCGGGGGATACCATGGCGACATCCGTTCGGTGCGGGCAAGTCGGAGGTTTCAGTGCAGACACGGATGGCGGATCCCGCTTTCGCGCCTCGTCCCACGAGTTGGTACGCCTGGCTCCGCGACTCCGTCGACTCCCTGGTGCGCCGCTCGCCGTCCCGTTTCGCCATCCTCGTATTCACGGCACTGGTCATGGTGTTCACCCTCCTGTTCTCGCTGCCGATCGCCACCGCAGACCGCACCGTCACCCCGCTGCACGACGCACTCTTCACCGCCGTGTCCGTGATCTGCGTGACCGGGCTCGCGACGGTGGACATGGCGACGCACTGGTCCGCGTTCGGCAACGTCCTGGTCGTGGTCGGCGTCAATATCGGCGGCGTCGGCGTGCTGACCCTCGCCTCACTGATGGGAATGGTCATCTCGCGGCGCCTGGGCCTGCGCGCCCGGCTGATGGCCGCCAGCGACACGAACCCCTCCCGCATCCATGCCGGACCCGTCAATGAGGGCCAGGCCATTCGCCTGGGCGAGGTCGGCAACCTGCTCGTGACGGTCGCAATCAGCGCCTTCGTGATCGAGCTGGTCGTGACCGCTCTGATCTTCCCGCGGATCCTCGCGGTCGGGGCACCCGCCGGCGAGGCGCTCTGGCAGAGCGTGTACTACTCGGCGATGGCGTTCACGAACAGCGGATTCTCGCCCAATGTCGGGGGCCTGGCCCCCTTCGCGGGCGACTACTGGTTCCTCAGCGCCCTGATGTTGGGGGCCTTTCTCGGCAGCCTGGGATTCCCGGTGATCTACGCCATCGCCCGGGGTTGGCGGAGCCCCAGGCGTTGGTCGCTGCACGTGAAGCTGACCCTCTTCACGACGGTGGCCCTGCTCGTGGCCGGCGTCGCCATGTACATCGCGCTCGAATTCGACAACCCGAAGACATTCGGGTCCCTGAACGCGGGCGACACGATCTTCCAGTCGCTCTTCATGTCGGTGATGACCCGGTCCGGCGGCTTCGCGACCATCAACATCAGTGACCTGAACGGGTCCAGTCTGCTCGCCACAGACATGCTGATGTTCATCGGCGGCGGCTCCGCGTCCACCGCGGGCGGCATCAAGGTGACGACCCTCGCCATCCTCTTCCTGGCGGCCTTCGCCGAGGCCAGCGGACGAAGCCAGATGGAAGCGTTCGGCCGCCGGATCCCGGGAGATATCCTGCGGCTTGCGGTCAGCGTGGTGCTCTGGGGAGCGACGACCGTGGCCGTGTCCAGCATGTTGATCCTGCACATCTCGGACGCGCCGTTCGACCTGGTGCTCTTCGATGTGATCTCCGCGTTCGCCACCTGCGGCCTGTCGACGGGCCTGACCGGCGATCTTCCTCCCTCCGGGGTGTACGTGCTGGCGGCAACCATGTTCATGGGCAGGATTGGTACAGTGACTCTCGCGGCCGCCCTCGCCGCGAGCCAGAGCAGGCAGCTGTTCTCACGTCCGGAAGAGAGACCCATCGTTGGCTGACCGCTTCAAACACGACGCACCGGTGCTCGTGATCGGCCTCGGCCGGTTCGGCGCGGCCACCGCAGGCCAGCTCGACCGTCTCGGCCGGGATGTGCTCGCCGTCGACGACAGCGCCGCCCTCGTTCAGAAATGGTCCGAACGGGTCACCCACGCGGTGCAGGCCGACGCCACCTCCATTGAAGCCCTCCGCCAGATCGGCGCCCAGGACTTCTCGATCGCCGTCTGCGCCGTCGGCTCGTCCGTCGAGGCCAGTGTGCTCATCGCGGCAAACCTGGTCGACCTCGGGATCCCCCAGATCTGGGCCAAAGCGATCTCCAAGTCGCACGGCACGATCCTCGAGCGCATCGGCGTGAACCACGTCGTCTTCCCGGAGGCGCAGGCAGGCGAACGCCTCGCGCACCTCGTCTCGGGACGCCTGCTCGACTTCATCGAGTTCGACGACGACTTCGCCCTGGTCAAGATGATCCCGCCGAAACCGATTCGGGGCCTGAACCTGACCGAATCGGGGCTGCGCCGCAAGTACAACGTCACGGTGGTCGGCGTGAAGAGCCCCGGCCGCCCCTTCACCTATGCCACCGAGAAGACGGTCGTCACCGACCAGGACCTCATCATCGTCTCCGGCACCGAGTCCGACATCGAGCGGTTCGCGTCGCTGGAGTTCTAGGCCTGGAGACCACGGTCCGTCGGGCACCCGCGGGCTAGTGGCCGGCGAGTTCGCGGGCCCTGGCGAGCGCGGCATCCGTCGCCCGGTCGAACAGTTCCTTGAGGCCTCCCTGTTCGAGCTCCGCGACGGCGCGCTCGGTGGTGCCGCTGGGGCTCGTCACCTGACGGCGCAACTCCGTCGGAGACAGGTCGGATGCCGCCAGCAGGGTGGTCGCACCGAGGAAGGTGCCGTTCACCATCACGGCGGCCTCTTCCGCGGTGAAGCCCTTGGCGATCGCCGTGGCCGTGAGCTGCTCGATCAGGTAGAAGACGTAGGCCGGGCCGGACCCGGAGATCGTGCTGAGGGCATCGAGCTTGTCCTCCGGCACGACCAAGACGTCGCCGACGGTCCCGAAGAGGGTCTTCGCGAGGTCGAGGTCGGTGTCGGTGGACCGCGTGCCGGCGCTCAGCCCGGTCACGGCCTTGCCGACGAGGGCCGGCGTGTTCGGCATGGAGCGGATGACCGACACGGAGTCGGGCAGCAGCCCCTCGAAGGTGGCAATGGTGACGCCGGCGGCGACGCTGATGACGAGCGTGCCCGGTTCGAGGCTGTCGGCGATCTCGGCCAGCAGGTCGGGGACCATGGCGGGTTTGACGGCAACGATCACGATGCGCGCGCCGGCGATCGCCAAAAGGTTGGCCGCGGGTTCATCGGCGGTGGCCCAGGCGGTCACGCCGGGGATTCCCGCGAGTTCGTCGGCCTTCGCCGCGGAGCGGTTGGTTGCCCGGATGCCGTCCTCCACGGTCACATCCGGATTCAGCAGCCCGGTCAAAACGGCCCGGGCCATCGATCCGGCGCCGAGGAATGCGATGGCGGGCAGTGTGGTGGAAGCAGTCGAAGTCATCCGACGAGTCTACTTTCGCCCCCGGTGCCGGGTCCGTTGGGGGTGCGTTCTAGGATTACCTCATGAGCACTTCGGGTGGGAACAGGGCAATTGTGGCGGCACTCGCCGCCAACCTCGGGATCGCGATCACGAAATTCGTGGCCTGGGCATTCTCCGGTTCCTCGTCGATGCTCGCCGAGGGGGTGCACTCCCTGGCCGACTCCGGCAACCAGGTTCTTCTGTTGGTCGGCGGACGCAAGGCCCGGCAGACAGCCGACAAGGAGCATCCGTTCGGCTATGGCCGGGAACGCTACGTCTACGCATTCGTGGTGTCGATCATCCTGTTCTCCGTCGGCGGCGTTTTCTCCCTCTTCGAGGGCGTGCAGAAGCTGCAGAACCCGCACCCGCTCGAGGTGCCGTGGCTGCCGATCGTGGTGCTGCTGGTCGCCATGGGCCTCGAATCCTTCTCGCTGCGCACCGCCATCCGGGAATCGAACCTCGTGCGCGGCAAGCAGAGCTGGGTGCAGTTCGTGCGGCACGCGAAGGCGCCCGAGCTGCCCGTGGTGCTGCTCGAAGACATCGCCGCCCTCGCCGGCCTGGTCCTCGCCTTCCTCGGCGTCGGCCTCACCATCATCACGGGCGAACCCATCTGGGACGCCATCGGCACCCTGTGCATCGGTGTGCTGCTGGTGCTCGTCGCCGTCGTTCTCGGCATCGAGACGAAGAGCCTGCTGGTCGGCGAGGGCGCCGGCAGCACGGATGCCGCGGCCATCGAGCGCGCCATCCTGGCCGGCCCGGAGACGCGCAAGATCATCCACCTCAAGACCCTCTACATGGGGCCGGACGAACTGCTCGTCGCCGCCAAGATCGCCTTCGAGGCCGACAGCCGATTCTCCGACGTGGCGGCGGGCATCGACGCCGTCGAAGCCCGCATTCGTGAGGCCGTGCCCTCGGCCCGGGTCATCTACCTCGAACCGGACCTGTTCCTCGACCCCAACCGCCGCGCACCCGCCACCGACACCATCGTCATCAAGGGCAGTGAATGAGCCGCACCGCCGTCGTCCTCCGGCACGATGACACCATCCACCTCGGCAACCTCGAACCGGTGCTCCGCGATTACGGCTACTCGATTCGGTACGTCGACACGCTGCGGGAGGACGTGCGGGCACTCGACCCGCAGGACGCCGACCTGATGATCGTGCTCGGCGGCGAAATGGGAGTCTACGACGCCGACGAGTTTCCCGCGCTGCACGCCGAGATCGACCTGCTCGAGCGGCGGCTCCGCGCGTCTCGGCCCGTGTTCGGGGTCTGCCTGGGCGCGCAACTGATGGCCGCCGCCCTGGGCTCCCGCGTCTACCGCGGGCCGACGAACGAGATCGGCTACCGGTCCGTGGAACCCACGGAAGCCGGGGTGACCTCCCCGCTGCGGCACATCAGCGGCGTCCCCGTCTTCCAATGGCACAGCGACACGTTCGACCTGCCCGGCGGGGTGACGCGGCTCGCCGGGTCCCCCCAATACGGCAATGAAGCCTTCGCGATCGACGACTGGGCGCTGGCCGTGCAGTTCCACCCGGAGGTCACCGACGAGATGCACGAGGTCTGGCTGGCGGCCTCGGAGGCGGAGGTGGCCGCCGAAGGCTTCGACCCCGGAGACCTGCGCCGGGACCGCGAACGCTACTCCAGAGGCATGCAGGACGCCTCCAGAGCCATGTTCAGCGAGTGGCTCGACGGGCTGGATCCGCGAAGAACGCCCTGAGCAGTTCCCCGCACTCGTCCGCGTCGACCTCGGCGTAGACCTCGGCCCGGTGATTGAGCCGGCGGTCCCGCAGTACGTCGTAGACGGATCCGGCGGCGCCGGCCTTCTCGTCCCACGCACCGAAGACCACAACGGGCACCCGCGCGGCCAGGATCGCTCCCGCGCACATCACGCAGGGCTCCAGCGTCACCACGAGGGTGCAGCCGGTGAGATGCCAGTCGCCCAGGGACACGGCAGCCTGACGGATGGCCACCATCTCGGCGTGGCCGGTGGGATCCTGCAGCGCTTCTCGTTCGTTCCGTCCACGCCCGATCACCCCGCCGGCCGCGTCCAGCACCACCGCACCGACGGGCACATCCCCCGTCTCGAGGGCGGCGCGGGCCTCGGTGAGCGCGAGCCGCATCCATTCACTGTGCCGACGTTCGACCTCGCCCATCCACGTTTCCTTCCCCGACTAGTAGATTGAGCCTATGCGAGTCCATGTAGCCGACCACCCCCTGATTACCCACAAACTCACCGTTCTCCGGGACAAGAACACCCCGTCGCCGGTCTTCCGGTCCCTTGTCGAAGAACTGATGACCCTCCTCGCCTATGAGGGAACCCGCGGCGTGCGCGTCGAGGAAGTGACCGTGCAGACCCCGGTCTCCGAGGCCCGTGGCGTACAGATCAGCAACCCCAAGCCGCTCGTCGTCCCGATCCTGCGCGCCGGCCTCGGCATGCTCGAGGGCATGGTCAAGCTGCTGCCGACGGCAGAGGTCGGATTCCTGGGCATGGCCCGCAACGAGGAAACCCTCCAACCCACCACCTACGCCGAGCGCCTGCCCGACGACCTGTCCGACCGCCAGTGCTTCGTGCTCGACCCGATGCTGGCCACGGGCGGTTCGCTGATCGCCGCCATCCAGTTCCTCTTCGACCGTGGCGCCGTCGACGTCACCGCCATCTGCATCCTCGCCGCTCCTGAGGGCCTGGCCGCGGTGGAGAAGGCCCTCGAGGGCCGCGAAGTGACCATCGTTCTCGGCGCCGTCGACGACAAGCTCGACGAGCACGGTTACATCGTTCCCGGCCTCGGTGACGCCGGCGACCGCCTCTACGGTCTGGTCTAGACCGGCCGAAAGCAGTCGCCGGCGGGCGGCGGCGACTGCAGGTCCTGCGACCCGCAGCACACTTTCGCCACGGCAATTCAAGAATCTTTGATGAAACTGATTTCTATCATGGAAACTGTCATGTTTTCGTGGTCTGCGGCGGATCCGCCGATCCCCCGCACAGTCACCGAACGTGATGCATGTCACGCGGCGTCATCCTTGGTCGCGGAATTGACACACGTCGTAACAGTCGGCTTTACTCTCACCTATGACAACGAGCGCACGCCCCCAGACCTCCTTCGAGGCTTTCGGGACTGCCGGCATGATGATGCCCGGCTCCCGCTCCGCGTGTTGCCGCAGCGCCCATTGCCGAATGGCCCGCTGACCAATCGACCACATCGCCGAGTTCCCGCCCCGCTGACATCCCGCGGCCGGCTGGTTGAACTCCTTGAGTCTCACCGACTCCCCCAGGCCGAATCCGGCCGAACTTTTTCGAACCTGGAACCGCTCATCGGCGTCGGGTTCCCCCTCAGCATCCCAGCCAAGGACCACTCTCATGTCGCTTGCCCACATTGACACCGCCCGCTCGATCCAGGCCGCACGCCTCGACCGCCCGGTCTCCCCAACGCCCGCGGCTCCTCGCATCCGCGCCGTGCCCGACGGCCCCCAGGCCCGCGGATTCGTTCTCTACGTAGGCATCGACGAGGCCACCGCGGCAGCGGCCGGCACCAGCCTCAGCCGCATCGTCGAGGCGCTCAAGGCCCTGACCGGCTCCATCGCCCCGACGGCGGAAACCCACGCCGCGGTCGCACTGGCCCCCGCCGGAGCGGGCGGCCGCGATGTCGACGTCGTGCGCCTGGCCCTGCAGGACCCGACCGCCCTGGCCCGGCAACGCAACGCGACGGAGGACCCCGACCGCGCCCCCGGCGGCGTCGTGGTAGACATCTCCCGCAAGCGCGTGCACCTCGACGGCGAGACCGCGGCATTGACCTACAAGGAATTCGAGCTGCTGCAGTACCTGGTGCTGCGGGAGGGCCGCACCATCGAACGCGCCGAACTGATCGCCAAGCTCTGGAACGCCTCCGACGACGAAGACGCTCCGAACGAGCGCACCATCGACGTGCACGTGCGGCGCCTGCGCGCCAAACTCGGCCGCTACGAAGACATCGTGCGCACCGTGCGCGGAGTCGGCTACCGCTTCGACCGGCACGCCGACGTGTCGATCCGCCAGTCCAGCACGCCGAGCCCGGACGTCTTCTAGAGAACGTCGACATGGCAGGTGACATGACAGAGGGCCGGTCGTAGTAGCTACGGCCGGCCCTCTTCCCTTGCACCAAGAGTGTCCTGCAATCACATTTCGCGTCTTCCGCCACAGCAAACGGTTGACGCACTCCGAATATATAACGAACGCGTAACGAAACGCTAGTTTCCTGTTCGTTATTTTTCTTTGAATTTCCCACGAGCGGATGAGGCGGCCCGAGGCGGAGTCCCTATTCTTGGAGTTCACGGATGTGTGGAGGAAGCGTGACCGATCGAGCCGCGGCAGTGGCAGCCTGGGAGTCGCTCTTCCGCGCCCAGGTGGCCATCATGCGCAGCCTCGCTGCCGATTTCCCGTCTCATGAGATCTCGTTCAACGAGTACGACGTGTTGTTCAACCTGTCCCGGGCGCCGGGCCGGCGCCTGCGGCTCCGGGACCTGAACCGGCACGTGCTGCTCACCCAGCCCAGCGTGAGCCGCCTGGTCGACCGGCTGGCGGTGCGGGGCTATGTACGGAAGGACGCCGACCCCACCGATGGCCGCGGCGCCCTGATCGAACTGACGGATGCCGGCTACGAGCTGTTCCGCGGGGTCGCGTTGCAGCACATGGGCACCATCACCGACCGCATCGGCGACACGCTCGACCCCGACGAGCTCAGGCAACTCACCGCACTCTGCGATCGCCTGCGCGGCGAGGACTGACGGGCGCCTCCCCTCCCCGCGAACTCGCTCCCCCGACCGCCCCGTCCCCTGTGCAGGCCGCGCGGGCGGGCGTACGGTAGGCGCGAGGAGGTGATTCCCATGCATGCAGCGCAGGGAGACCGGATCATCATTCGCGGGAAGACGGTGGAAGCGCCGGACCGGCACGGCGAGATCATGGAGGTTCGCGGGCCGAACGGCGAACCGCCCTATCTCGTGCGATTCAGCGAGGGGCACGAGAGCGTCGTTTTCCCCGGCACGGACTTCATGGTCGAGCACATCGATCACATCGGGCCCACCTAGCACGAGGCGGCAGAGCCGCGCAGGCATGCACGCGCTCCCGCTCAGGTCAAGGGGCTACTGTCCGGACGCGACCTGAGTTAACTTTCAATAACACGTTGCAGATCGTGGCGGGTACAAGAAATGGAGACTCAGCCATGACAATCACGTGTCCCTTCTGTCATTCCGCGGCTCGCCTGACGCCGAACCCGGCGCACGCCGAGCACCACGCCCTCCCCGTCTATGTGCTGGCTTGCTCCGGCTGCGACCGCACCAACGTGCGACGCGAGCCGGTGCATTCGCCACGGCAGATTCTCGCGGTCCGCTAGATTCGCCGGACAACGGCCCGGTCAGCGTGCACCAACCCAGGGTGGAACAACGACAAAACCCCCGCAATCTCAATGATTGCGGGGGTTTTAGCTGTGCGCCCGAAGGGATTCGAACCCCCAACCTTCTGATCCGTAGTCAGATGCTCTATCCGTTGAGCTACGAGCGCAGGCTGTCAACACGCTAAGCGCTCTATGACAACTTGAAAACTATAACAGCTATTCCGGGTGCTCAGGTGCGGCAACCGAGGCCGGAGTGCGGATTCCGAGCCAGGACGCGATTCCGCCGGCGAACATCAGGCCCGCGACGACGACCATCACGCGCTGGAATCCGTCGACGTCGAGGGCACCTCCGATGATCGTTCCGGCCAGGGCCACCGCGACCAGCCCGGCCACCCGGGCGACGGCGTTGTTGACGGCCGACCCGATGCCGGCCTGCTCAGGCCGGACAGACCCGAGCACCGCGGAGGTCAGCGGCGCCACGGTGATGGCCAGGCCGAGGCCGATCACCACGATGGCCGGCACGACCCGCAACCAGAGGTCGATCGGCGGCACCGCCCCGATCAGCAGCAGGAAACCGACCCCCGCGACGACCGGCCCGACGGCCATGAACATCCGTGGGCCGTAACGGCCGGCCAGCGTGCCGAACAGGGTCGCGAAAAGCAGAAGCATGATGGTCGCCGGGATGCCGGCGAAACCGGCCGCGGTCGCCGAGAGGCCGCCGACCTGCTGGAGGTAGAGCGTGAACACGAAGAAGCCGAGACCGAGGGCCGCGTAGACGCCGACCGTGGCGATGTTCCCGACGCCGAAATTGCGGATCGTGAACAGGCTCAAGGGCATCATCGGATGCGGCGCGCGGGCCTCCCACCAGAGGAACCCCGCGAAGGAAAGAAGCCCGACGACGAGCGGCACGAACACGATCGGGCTGGCCCAGCCCAGTCGGCCCTGCTCGATCAGGGCGAAGACCGGGCCGCCGAGCCCCAACGCGGCCAGGCCGGCCCCCCACGCGTCGATGGGGGCCGCCGGACGGGCGCGCGCGGGCTCGTCCAGGCGGCCCAGCAGCACCAGAGTGACCGCGATGGGGATCACATTCAGCCCGAAGATGAGGCGCCAGCTCGCCGTGTCCACCAGGATCCCCCCGAACACCGGGCCCATGATGCCCGCGATCCCCGTCCAGCCGGTCCAGGCCCCGATCATCCGGCCCTGCGCCGCCCCGGAGAAGGTGGAGGTGATCAGGGCAAGGGAACTCGGCACGAGCAGGGCCGCCGCCATGCCCTGAATGACCCGGGCGAGCACGAGCGCGCTCCCCCACGGCGCCACCGCGCACGCCAGCGAGGCGATCCCAAACCAGACCAGCCCGATCCGGAGCACCCGCACCCGGCCGAACGTGTCCGAGAGCGACCCCGCCACGAGGATCAGGGCGCCCAGCGAGAGCAGATAGCCGTCGACCACCCACTGCGCCAGCACCAGGCCGCCGCCGAGTTCCCGCGAAATCGCCGGCAGCGCGACCGTGATGATGGAGCCATCCAGGAACGCCACGAAGGACGCCAGAACGGCGACGATCAGCACTCGACGCTCGGTGGTAATCACTCTCCCAGTTAACCCGATCGACGCCCGATCAAGGTTTGATCGAGGCCCGACCTGAGGGCCGATCTGGTGAACCAAAGGCCTGTCCGCCGCACTAGCCGAGGACTGGGGCCGGTGCAAAACTAGCGCCATGACTCCGACCCGCAACACCCAGGCATCCTTCGAGTACGCCGGCCTGCGGGCCCTGTTCATCAATTGCACCCTCAAACGCAGCCCAGAAATCAGCCACACGCAGGGTTTGATGAACCTCAGCATCAACCTGATGCGCGATCAGGGCGTCTACGTCGAGTCGATCCGGGCCGTCGACCACGACATCGCCACGGGCGTTTACCCCGACATGACCGAGCTGGGCTGGGCGACGGATGCCTGGCCGGCCCTCTTCGACAAGGTGCGCACCTCCGACATCGTCGTGATCGGCGGGCCGATCTGGCTCGGTGACAACGGTTCGGTCACCAAACGTGTGATCGAACGGCTCTACGCCATGTCGGGCGAGTTCAATGACAAGGGTCAGTACGTCTATTACGGCAAGGTGGGCGGGGCCGTCATCACGGGCAATGAAGACGGGGTGAAGCACTGCGCGTCGAACGTGCTTTACAGTCTGCAGCACATCGGCTTCACGATCCCGCCGGCGGCGGACGCCGGCTGGATCGGTACGATCGGTCCGGGGCCGAGCTACCTGGACCCGGGCTCCGGCGGGCCGGAGAACGACTTCACGAACCGCAACGTCACCTTCATGGCCTGGAACCTGATGCACCTGGCCGCGATCTTGAAGGCCAACGGCGGCATCCCCGCCTTCGGGAACCTCCGCGCGGAGTGGGATCAGGGCGAGCGGTCCGGATTCCGGCCGAACCCGGAATACCGCTAGCGGCGCCCACGCGCCAGAAGTGAGGACCCCATGACCGCGACTCTGATCTCGGTGGCGCCGCCCACCCCGCGGAACCGGCTGGACGTGCGGGTCACCGGCGGGATCGTCAGGGGTGTGGACGACAAGGGGATCCTGGCCTGGCGCGGCATCCCCTACGCCGCGCCCCCCGAGGGCGAGCTGCGGTTCCGGGCCCCGCAGCCGGTGATCCCGTGGGAGGGCGTTTGGGACGCCTCCCGGTTCGGCCACGTGGCACCGCAGCCCTACAAGAGCCAGTTCAAGGGCGCGGGGCCGCGCGTGCCGGCGGGCGAGGACTGCCTCACAATCAACGTGCTGAGGCCCGCGTCGGCGTCGCGCAAGCGGGTGGGCCGCCCGGTGATGGTCTTCATCCACGGCGGCGGCTACAGCGTGGGCTCCTCGCAGGATTTCACCGGCCGGGGGGAAAGTTTCGTGCGCACCGGCCGGGTGGTCTACGTCAGTTTCAACTACCGGCTGGGAGCCCTCGGCTACCTCGACTTCTCCCGGTATTCGACACCGGAGCGGCCCCTCGAGAGCAATCTCGGGCTGCGCGACCAGGTGGCCGCCCTGCGATGGGTGCATGACAACATCCGTGCCTTCGGGGGGAACCCTCACAACGTGACCGTGTTCGGGGAATCCGCCGGTGCCAACGCGGTGCTCCACCTGATGGCGACGCCCGCCGCCGAGGGTCTTTTCGCCCGGGCCATCGCGCAGAGCCCCCCGGTCAGCGCGTCGTTCTCGCATAGGCTGACCGACGGCTGGGCCGCCGAATTCGTGGCGGAACTGCGCTCACAGCGGCCGGACGACTCCGACCTGTCGCCGAACGCGCTGCTGACCGGCGCCGCGGTGGCCGACCTGACCCGGGCGGCCGTGGCACTGCAGGCGCGCACGCCGGATGCGAACCCGGGCACCTTCTGCCTGATCCCGGTGATCGACGGGGATTTCCTGCCCGAAGGAGCGCTCGACGCCTTCCGGCACGGGACCGCGCACCGGGTGCCGCTGATCATCGGCACCAACGAGCGGGAGGGGTCGCTGTTCCGGGGCCGGGTGGACATCCTGCCGAAGTCGCCGATGCGCATTGCGGCCATCTTCGACCACGCCCCGGTGAGCTCGCACGACGCGATGCGCTCGGTCTACGCCAGCCTGCCGGCGAAACGGTCGTCGGCGGACTTCGGCGGGGATTTCGTGTTCTGGTTTCCGAGCCTCCAGATCGGTGATTTCCACTCCCGGGTCGCGCCGGTCTACGCGTATCGGTTCGACCTCGCCCCCCGCCTCATGCACCTGTTGGGCATCGGGGCCACGCACGGCATTGAACTGTTCGCCCTGTTCGACCATGTCGACGGCCCCCACGCCCGGGCCATGAGCCTGCTCGGCGGGCGGGAACTCTTCATCAACGCAGGCGAACGGATGCGGCTGCACTGGCTGCGCTTCGCCTGCACCGGCCGTCCGGACGACACCTGGCCGACCTACTCGGAATCCGACCGGCTGACCCTGATCATCGACGAGGTCGATCGCATCGAATCAGATCCCCGCGGTGAGCGGCGAGCGGTCTGGCAGGAGTTTCTGCCGAACTTCTAGCCTGAGTGCCGCGACCGGCGCTCGCTCTCTCGGGTGGTTGCGCTTGTCGGTGGTTGAGCGTGCCGGTGGTTGAGCCTGTCGAAACCCGGCGAGCCGTCCTCTGAACCCGGCCACCGGCATCCGTGCCCACGCTAACTGCGGACTTTTTCGCGACACGCCGTTCCCGGCGCCGGCCCACCCGGCGTGTCCCGAAAAACTCCGGCTATACGTCACGACGCCTACCGTCACAGCGCCTATCTGTGGGTAATTGATTACTAGAGTTGAGCAAAACTCTTGACTCAAGATTCGAAGTCATTTACAATTGAGGCATGGCAGGAGCCCCCACTCCGCACCGCCCG
>NZ_SOGN01000068.1 GCF_004403395.1 Cryobacterium cheniae | reverse complement strand
CCGCGCGCGCTCGACCCGCGTTACGCGTCGCGCGGGTGCTGCGCCGCGGCGCTGGTGGCACGCCACGCGCGGAGCGGCGCAGCCCCCGCAGAGCCCACGCGCAGCCCCGCGGCATTCGGACCGGCAGACCCGGCGCGCCAGGACTAGACCGCGCTGGACGGCTCCCAGAGGTTGATGCCCAGGTCCACGGCGTGCTCGTCGATCGCGGTGACCTCTTCGGCGCTGAACGCCAGGTTGTCGATCGCGGCGATGTTCGTCTCCAACTGCTTCACCGAGGAGGCGCCGACGAGCGCCGAGGTGACGGTTTCCCGCCGCAACACCCAGGACAGGGCGAGCTGGGCGAGTGACTGGCCGCGTTCAGTCGCGATCTCGGTCAGGGCACGGATGCGCCCCACCGTCGCATCGTTCACCATGTCCCGGCTCATCGAACCGGCCTGCGAGGCACGGGAGCCCTCGGGCACCCCGTTCAGGTAACGGTCGGTGAGCAGCCCCTGCGCCAGCGGGGAGAAGGCGATGCAGCCGACGCCGAGGTCGTCGAGGGTGTCGAGCAAGCCGTCTTCGACCCAGCGGTTGAACATCGAGTACGAGGGCTGGTGGATCAGCAGCGGCGTGCCCATCTCGGCGAGGATCGCGGCGGCCTGCCGGGTGCGCTCGGGCGAGTAGGAGGAGATGCCGGCGTACAGCGCCCGGCCGCTCGTGACGGCCGTGTGCAGGGCGCCCATGGTCTCCTCGAGCGGGGTGTCCGGGTCGGCCCGGTGGGAGTAGAAGATGTCGACGTAGTCCAGCCCCATCCGGCCGAGGGACTGGTCGAGGCTCGAGAGCAGGTACTTGCGCGAGCCGAAGTTGCCGTACGGCCCCTGCCACATGTCGTAGCCGGCCTTGGTGGAGATGACCAGTTCGTCGCGGTGCGGGGCGAAGTCCTGCGCGAGGTGCACGCCGAAGTTGCTCTCGGCGCTGCCCTTGGGCGGCCCGTAGTTGTTGGCCAGGTCGAAGTGGGTGACGCCCAGGTCGAAGGCGCGGCGCAGGATGGCGCGCTGCGTTTCCATCGGCGCGGTGCCGCCGAAGTTCTGCCAGAGGCCCAGCGAGATCGCGGGCAGTTTGAGGCCGCTGCGCCCGGTGCGGCGGTAGGGCATGGAATCGTAACGGGTGTCTGCGGGAAGGTACGTCATCCCTTCAGAGTGGCACAGTCGGCTGGGGGCCCTCAGTGCGACGGCCCCACCCCGGAGCCGAAACCGTCGATACCGGCGAGCGAACTGATCTGACCTGCCGATCCGCCGAGTCATCCTTTCGGCCGATGCGCTCAGCCCCGCGACCCTGCGAAGATCGAAGCTCCCGGCTCCCGTTTCGACGGTTCCGCCCCCGATCCTCACCCCTGGAGTGTTGCCCCGTGTCTCCCCGCCTGTTCTACCGCACCATCGCCATCGCCGAAGCGGTGACCTGGACCCTCCTGATCGGCGGCATGCTGCTGAAATACGTGGCGGATGCCGGCGGCACCCCGCTCCTGATCGCGGGCTCCCTGCACGGATTCGTGTTCATCACCTACGCCCTGACCGCCGTGCTGGTGGGCCTGAACCAGCACTGGCCGATCCGGCTGATGGTGGTCGCCGTGATCACGGCGATCGTTCCCTATGCGACGCTGCCGTTCGACATCCGTCTGGACCGCACCGGCCGGCTCGACGGCGACTGGCGCCGCGTCGCCACCGACGACCCGCGCGACCACACCTGGGTCGGCCGGCTGCTGCGCTGGATGCTGAACCGGCCGGTCGTGCTGATCAGCAGTTTCACCGTGGCCGTGGTGGCGATCATGGCCGTGCTGCTGACTCTGGGCCCTCCCGGCGGGCGCAGCTAGGGCGTCGCAGGCGAGTCGCCGGGCGGCCGCAGCACCCGCGCCGGCGCGGCGTGCCGGGTAGACTTACCCGGTCAAGCATCCGTTATCCAGGGGAGAACGCCACTCGTGACCGCTGTTACCACCACACCCTCCCGCGGCATTGCCGACACCGTTGCCAACGCGATCACGACACCCGAGAAAGAGCAGCCGTTCGACGCGCTGGGGCTGACCCCGGGCGAGTACGCGGAGATCCGCCAGATCCTCGGCCGCCGCCCCACGAGCGGCGAGCTCGCCATGTACTCGGTGATGTGGAGCGAGCACTGCTCCTACAAGAGCTCGAAGAAATACCTGCGCTCGTTCGGCGAGAAGGTCTCCCCCGCCATGAAGAAGAACCTCATGGTCGGCATGGGTGAGAACGCCGGCGTGCTGGATGTCGGCGAGGGCTGGGCGGTCACGTTCAAGATCGAGTCGCACAACCACCCCTCCTACATCGAGCCGTTCCAGGGTGCCGCGACCGGCGTCGGCGGCATCGTGCGCGACATCATCTCGATGGGCGCCCGCCCGGTCGCCGTGATGGACGCCCTCCGTTTCGGTGACATCGACGACCCCGACACCGCCCGCGTCGTGCACGGCGTCGTGTCCGGCATCTCCTTCTACGGCAACTGCCTCGGCCTGCCCAACATCGGCGGCGAGACCTGGTTCGACAAGGTCTACCAGGGCAACCCGCTCGTCAACGCGCTCTCCGTGGGCGTGCTGCGCCACGAAGACCTGCACCTGGCCAACGCCACCGGCGCGGGCAACCAGGTGGTGCTCTTCGGAGCCCGCACCGGCGGCGACGGCATCGGCGGCGCATCCATTCTCGCCTCGGACACCTTCTCCGAAGGCGGCCCGACCAAGCGGCCCGCCGTGCAGGTCGGCGACCCGTTCGCCGAGAAGGTGCTGATCGAGTGCTGCCTCGAGCTGTACCGCGAGAAGCTGGTCGAGGGCATCCAGGACCTGGGCGCCGCGGGCGTCTCCTGCGCCACCAGCGAGCTCGCCTCCAACGGTGACGGCGGCATGTTCATCGAGCTCGACAAGGTGCTGCTGCGCGACCCCACCCTGACCGCCGAAGAGATCCTGATGAGCGAGAGCCAGGAGCGCATGATGGCCGTCGTCACCCCCGAGAAGCTCGCCGGCTTCCTCGCGGTGACCGCCAAATGGGATGTCGAGACCAGCGTGCTGGGTGAGGTCACCGACACGGGCCGCCTGATCATCGACTGGCACGGCGAAGAGATCGTCAACGTCGACCCGCGCACCGTCGCCGTCGACGGCCCCGTCTACGACCGCCCGGTCGCCTACCCCACCTGGCTCGACGCGCTGCAGACCGACACCGCCTCCGCGCTGCCCCGCCCGACGGATGCGGCCACGCTCCGCGAGCAGTTCCTCGCCCTGCTCGGCTCGCCGAACCTGGCCGACCCGAGCTGGATCACCGACCAGTACGACCGCTACGTGATGGGCAACACGGCCCTCTCCTTCCCCGACGACGCGGGCATGATCCGCATCGACGAGGAGTCCGGCCTCGGCTTCGTCATCGCGACCGACGCGAACGGCCGCTACTGCCAGCTCGACCCGTACCGCGGCGCGCAGCTCGCCCTCGCCGAGGCGTACCGCAACGTGGCCGTCACCGGCGCGGTGCCGGTCGGCATCAGCGACTGCCTCAACTTCGGTTCGCCGGAGAACCCCGAGGTGATGTGGCAGTTCTCTCAGACCGTCGACGGTCTGGCCGACGGATGCCTGGCGCTCGAGATCCCCGTCACCGGCGGCAACGTCTCCTTCTACAACCAGACCGGCGACCAGCCGATCTTCCCGACCCCCGTGGTCGCCGTCCTCGGCGTGATCGACGACGTCGCCCGCCGCGTGCCCAGCGGCTGGCAGGACGACGGCCACAACATCTACCTGCTCGGCATCACCCGCGAGGAGCTCGACGGCTCGGCCTGGGCCGGCGTCATCCACGACCACCTCGGCGGGCTGCCGCCCGTCGTCGATCTTCTTGGGGAGGCGACACTCGCCGGGCTGCTGCACGCGGCGTCGATCGAGGCGCTCGTCGACAGCGCGCACGACCTCAGCTCGGGCGGGCTCGCCCAGACTCTGGCCGAAGCGGTGCTCCGGTTCGGGGTCGGAGCCCGCGTGTGGCTCGGCGACATCTGCGAGCGCGACGGGATCGACGCATCCGTCGCCCTGTTCTCGGAGTCGGCCGGCCGCGTGATCGTGTCGGTACCGCGGGAGGACGACGTCAAATTCCTCGGCCTGTGCGAGGGGCGCAACTACCCGGTGCTGCGCATCGGCGTGACGGACTCGACCTCGTCGTCCCTGGAGATCCAGGACTACTTCACCGTGTCCCTGGCCGACCTGCAGTCGCGTCACCGCGGCACCCTCCCCTCCCGCTTCGCCCAGTAGGGGTTTCTCCTCCCCTCTTTTTCCTCCTCCTCCGTCGCTCCCGTGCGTGCGGCCAATCGGCCGCGATGGCCCGGCCGAAAGCGGTCCTTTCCGCGCACGCGCGAGCCCCGCGGGTCTGCCGGGTCAGCCCGATCGGCCGCGTCGGCGGATGCCTGTGGATAGAACATCGGACGGCCGACGGCGGGTGACATCATCGTGCGATGAGGCCGCCTTCTGAGTTGCCACCCGAGCTCGGTGACGGGCCGTTTTCCGTTGCCGACGCTCATCAGCTGGGAGTCAATTCCGGGCGGCTGCGGCGCAGCGACCTCGCGCGGCCCTTTTACGGCGTGCGGGCGCCGTTGGGGCGCGGCCAGTCCCTGCCTCCTACCAGCGACGCGGACAGGTGGGCCCGCATCCGGGCTGCGGCGCGCACCCGGGCCGAGCACTATGCGGTGCAGATGCCGGCAGATCAGTTCTTCAGCCACGCGACGGCCGCACTTCTCCACGGGTTGCCTCTCCCCATCCGGCTCCTGGAGCAGTCAATAGTGGATGTCGGTACGAGCGTTCGGACCCGTCGCCGCAGAGGCAAGGGCGTGCGCGGGCATTTCATTCCGCTGGACAGGGTGCGCATCGTTCGGGTGGGACACCTCTCCGTCGCTTCAGCGGTCGACGCGTGGGTCCAGCTGTCCACCGTCCTCACCCTCGATGAGTTGATCATCCTGGGCGATTCGCTCGTGCGCCGACAGCGGCCGCCTTCCACGATGGCAGAACTGTGCGCAGCCGTGGCACGGCAGGCCGGATTGCCCGGTGCACGTCGCCTGCGCGAGGCCCTCATCCTGGTGCGTCCACGCACCGATTCTCCCAAGGAAACAGTGCTTCGCCTCCTCATCGTGCGGGCCGGCCTGCCTGAGCCGGAAGTGAACGTGACACTACGCAATCGTTTTGGCGCCTTCATGGCATTGGGTGATCTCGCCTACCGGCGCTACAAGGTTCTGATCGAGTATGACGGCGGGCAGCACCGCGAAGACGAACGACAGTTTCACCGCGATATCGACCGCCTGGACGAGCCGATGGAAGAAGGATGGCGGGTCATCCGTGTCAACAAATCACACCTTCCGCAGGCGATAATCGCCCGGATCCGCACCGCACTCCTTGATCGCGGCTGGGTTCCCTGACGCTCGCCCCTATCAGCGGGCCGCGTGCGCTTGAAACGCCGCCATTCCCCCTCGTATCGCGGCGTTTTGAGCGCACACCGCGCGCGTCAGACGGGGAAGGGGGCGCCCAGGAGCAGCTCCGAGCGGGACCAGAGCGACTCCGCGACCGCGGGGTCGAGCGAGGTGCGCGTGGGCTCCTGCAGCGTCGGCACGCCGCGCGTGAGGTGGCGCGGGCCGTAGTAGTCGCCGCCACGGGCATCCGGGTCGACGGCCGCGCTCACCGTCGACCAGGCACCCGCGTCCTTCCCGTGCGCACCGAAGGACTGCAGGGTGTCGGCGAACCGGCTCGCCCGCGACGGCTGATTGACCCCACGGATGCCCGGCGTCAGCCCCGAAATCGAGTAGCCGGGGTGTGCGACGAGGCTTTGCACCCCGCCAGCGCCGCCGGCTCCGGCCGCGCGCAGCCGTCGATCGAGCTCGAAGCCGAACACCTGCATGGCGATCTTCGACTGCGCGTAGGCCTTCCACCGGTTGTAGCCGGACTCCAGTTCCAGGTCGAGCAGCGGCGAATCCAGCAGCCGGGAGATCATCGACCCGAGCGCCACCACCCGGCTGCCCGGCGTGCGCCGCAGGGCCGGCAGCACCTGCGCGGTGAGCGCGAAATGGCCCAAATAGTTGGTCGCGAAGACGAGTTCGTGCCCATCGGGGCTCAGCTCGCGCGTGCGTGGCGGGTGCACGATGCCCGCGTTCAGGATCAGCCCGTCGATCCGCGGCAACTCCAGCAGCGCGTCCGCGGCACGCTGCACCTGGCTGAGGTCGCCGAGGTCCAGCGGCACCGCCGACACGGATGCGCCGGGCACCCGGGCGCGGACGGCCGCCAGCGCGGCATCCGTCTTCGCCGGATTGCGGCAGGCCAGCACGACGTGGGCGCCCGCGGCGGCGAGCTGCTCGGTGGTGAAGTAGCCGAGGCCCGCGTTGGCGCCGGTGACGACGAAGGTCTTGCCGAACTGGGCCGGGAGGGCGCGCGCCGCCCCGGGGAGGGCGGAGGTCGACGCGGTCACGACGTGGCCGGCGGCGTGACCGGAGCGGCGGCGGGGCCGGTGGAGGCGGCCGCGGGTCCGGTCTCCGTGACCGCGGCAGTGGCATCCGCTCGCACGCCCACGGCCCGCGGCGCGGACCCGGGTGCCGGCTCGGTGCCGGCGATCTTCTCGTGGTGGTGGATGACCTCGGCGATGATGAAGTTCAGGAACTTCTCGGCGAACGCCGGGTCGAGCCGGGCCTCCTCGGCCAGTCCGCGCAACCGCTGGATCTGCAGCAGCTCCCGCTCGGGGTCGGCCGGCGGCAGGCCGTGCGTCGCCTTGAGCCGTCCGACCTGCTGGGTGAACTTGAACCGCTCCGCGAGCAGGTGGATCAACGCGGCATCGATGTTGTCGATACTCTGACGGATGCTGCCCAGCTCGTCGATCGCGTCCTGACCCGCGCCGGCGGGCATTTCCTCGTGTGCAGCCATGGTTCGACGATACCGTTTCGTGCGCACTGCCCGCACTGCCGGTACCGCCGGTGGGCCGCCTTCCCCGGTGAAGTCGACCGTTCCGGCCGGCGGCTACCGCGGTGACCGCTGCAGCGCCCCGGACGACTCTGCCGACGCTGCCGAGCGTGCCGAGCGCGCCGACCGCGCCGGGCGATCCGACGCTGCCGTCCGCAACGGCCGCGCCGACCACCCGGGCCAGCGCAGCCGCCGCTGGGTCAGCAGAATGCCGAGCAGCACGAGCGCCGCTCCGGCCGGCTCGTGCCAGGAGAACGTCTCCGACAGCACGAGCACCCCCAGCAGCACCCCGACCACGGGCGTGACATATGTCACCGTGGACGCGTTCGTCGGTCCCCAGGCGCGCAGCACGTTGATGTGCCAGATGTAGGCCACGCCCGTGCCGAGCATGCCGAGCGTGAGCAGCCCGGCCACGATCGGCACGGTCAGCGCCACCGGATGCCACGCCAGCACCGGGGTGGCCGCGAGCATGATCGCCCCGGCGATGCCGATGTTCAGGAACGCGAAGGTCGCGGGGGCGATCGGCCGCCCGCTCAGGAACCGCCGGGTGTAGCCGAAGGTGAAGCCGTAGCAGACCGCCGCGCCCAGGCAGGCCAGCTGGCCCCAGAGGTCGCCGGTCAGGGCCGCATAGCGCCATGGTCCGATGATCACGACCACGCCGGCGATGCCCACGAGGATGCCCGCCACCTGCCCGCGCACGAGCCGCTCCACCCGGAATGCGAGCGTCGCCATCAGCGCGGTCATGATCGGGGTGACGGCGTTGTAGATGCTGGCCAGACTCGAGGACACGTATTGCTCGGCCCACGCGAACAGAAGGTGCGGCACGACGCAGCCGGTGATCGCGATCACCAGGAAATGCAGCCAGACCACCTTTTCGCGCGGCAGCACCGGCCCGTTCTGCACCCGCGGACGGGTGACCAGCACGATCAGTCCGAGGGTGAGCCCGCCGAGCACCAGCCGGGACCACGCGACCTGGCCGAACGTGACCCCGTCGAGGGCGATCTTCATGAACAGGAAACTGGCACCCCAGACCACGCCCATGCCCAGGAACTGGAGGGCGACCAGGGTTCGGCCGGCGGCAACGTCTCTCATCAGCCGACCCTATCGCGGCCCGCCGACACCCCGCACGCGTTTCGGCCGGTGCCCGGTTTTCGCCTCCGGGGAGCAGCGTCTCCGTCGAATTCGTTCAGTGTGACTGACGGACGCGGTACTCCACCGACCTGGCGCCGTACCCGTCGAGGCGCGCCCGCAGGCCGGCTCGTACCCGGGGCCACTCGCTGTCGAGGATCGAGTAGATCACGGTGTCCCGCCAGCTGCCGTCGGCCCGGCGCCGCTCCCGCCGGATGATCCCCTCATACGTGGCCCCGAGGCCCGCGATGGCCGCGCAGGACCGCACGTTCATCACATCCGCCTGGATCTTCACCCGCCCGAACCCGTGGTCGAAGGCCAGCCCGAGCAGCAGCAGCTTCGTCTCAGCGTTGACGGCGGTGCCCCAGACCCGCGGGTCGTAGGCGGTCCAGCCGACATGCGCCGACTCGTGCGCGAGGTGCAGGTCGCCGAGCGTGGACATGCCCACCAGGTCACCGTCGTGCGGACCGCCCCTGAGGCGCACCGCGTACGGCAGCCCCGCCCAGTGCACGTAGGCATCCGCCCAGTCGGTGAACGCGGCCAGGCCCGTGCGAAGCCCGCCCGGGCCGCCCCCGAAGCCGCCGTCGAAGACGAGCGGATGCGCGATCGCGCCGTGCAGCTCCGGCAGCAGCGCGCGGGTGAGGGGTTCAAGCCGCACATAGTGGCCCACGATGTCGATGCTCTGAGGTCGTTCGGCGCTCATCCCGACACTGTGGCAGCGTCAGGTTGCCTCCGAATGAACGGCGGGGGTCGGGTCGGTGCGACCTAGTCGACGAGATCGTGGCGCGAGATGATCGCCTCGCGGCCGGGGCCGACGCCGATCGCCGAGATCCGGGCGCCGCTCATCTTCTCGATCGCGAGCACGTACGCCTGGGCGTTCGTCGGCAGGTCCTCGAAGGTGCGGGCGCCGGTGATGTCCTCGGTCCAGCCGGGGAATTCCTCGAAGATAGGCTTCGCGTGGTGGAAGTCGGACTGCGACACGGGCACCTCGTCGTAACGCACGCCGTCGACGCTGTACGCGACGCAGACCGGGATCGTGGCCAGGCCCGTCAGCACATCGAGTTTGGTCAGTACGAAGTCGGTGACCCCGTTGATGCGGGCCGTGTAGCGGGCGACGGGTGCGTCGTACCAGCCGCAGCGGCGCGGGCGCCCCGTGGTGGTGCCGAACTCGAAGCCCTGGGCGCGCAGGAACTCGCCGGACTCGTCGAACAGTTCGGTCGGGAACGGGCCGGCGCCGACGCGGGTCGTGTACGCCTTGACGACGGCGATGATCCGGTCGATCCGGTTCGGGCCGATGCCCGAGCCGGTCACGGCGCCGCCGGAGGTCGCGTTCGAGGAGGTGACGAACGGGTAGGTGCCGTGGTCGACATCCAGCATCGTGGCCTGGCCGCCCTCGAACAGCACGGTCTTGCCCTCGGTGAGGGCCTCGTGCAGCAGCAGGGCGGTGTCGGCGACCATCGGGCGCAGGCGTTCCGCGTAGCCGAGCAGGTCCTCCACGATCTCGTCGACCGAGATGGCGCGGCGGTTGTAGACCTTGACCAGCAGGTGGTTCTTCTGGGCGAGGGCACCCTCGACCTTCTGGCGCAGGATGTTCTCGTCGAACAGGTCCTGCACGCGGATGCCGACGCGGTTGATCTTGTCGGCGTAGGTCGGGCCGATGCCGCGGCCGGTGGTGCCGATCTGGCGCTTGCCGAGGAAACGTTCGGTGACCTTGTCGACCGTGCGGTGGTACTGGGTGATGATGTGCGCGTTGGCGCTCACCTTGAGTCGGGAGACGTCGACGCCGCGGGAGATCAGCGCGTCGAGCTCTTCGAAGAGCACCTCGATGTCGACGACCACGCCGTTGGCGATGATCGGCGTGACACCGGCGGTGAGGATGCCCGACGGCAGCAGGTGCAGCGCGTACTTCTCGGTGCCGATGACCACGGTGTGGCCGGCGTTGTTTCCGCCGTTGAACTTGACCACGTAGTCAACCCGGCTGCCGAGGAGGTCGGTGGCCTTGCCTTTGCCCTCGTCGCCCCACTGGGCGCCGATCAGAACGATCGCTGGCATTTAGTTTTCTCCTCGGATAAAGAACGCCTCGGTGGGCGGGGCCGGGTCGGCGGCACGGTAGCCGTCCGGCGTGATGGTCTGCTGGTCGATACGGCTGATCGCGGTGGGATCGGCGTCGTTCAGGAAGGTGGTGAGGCGGTCGAACTCGTCTCGCTCGCCGATTTCGCCGGCGGCGCGGCGCAGCGCGTACAGCGCGCGCAGGACACCGCGGTTGGGTTCGTGGGTCCAGCGCACCGGGCCGTGGCCGTGCCAGCCGGCCTTGCGGAGCGCGTCCAGCCCGCGGTGGTAGCCGACGCGCGCATAGGCGTAGGACTCCAGGGTGCGACCCTCGAGGTGCGTGGCGTCGGCCAGCACGGCCCAGGCCAGGGAGGACGTCGGATGCTGCGCCACGACGCTTGCCAACTCGTCGCCGGTGGTTTGCCGGAGGGCCTCGATCACCTCCGGTTCCGCGGGAAGAAGGGTCTCGGGCTGCTCAATCAAATTGTCGCCGGTCACACTCGATCCTAACGCGGCGCGGGCCGCTCCTCGCCGAACAGTTCGCCGGAGAGGGATCCGAGGATGGCTGCGGCCACCTCGTCGCTGGGCCGTTCCGGCTCGAACACGAGCCATTCCAGGCCCGCCATCAGCACGGCGCCGAACACGCTCGACGCCATCAGGCCGCAGGTCGCGTCGGCGCGGCTGCCCGGATTCGCCTCCGCGATCGCCTCCGCGAACACGGCGAGCGCTTCGTGCCGCAGCGCGAAGAGCGTCTTCTGCCAGGCGCGGTCGGTGCGGAAGATCTCCGCCGCCATCAGCTTCGACAGTGCCGTGTCCGCCGCGATCCGGTCGAGCAGAGCGCGCACCAGGGCCTCGAGGGCCGCAGTGCCGTGCAGCCCGGCCGACGCGGCGCGGAGGGTCTCGGCCAGCGCGCCGACCCCCTCCTGCAGTAGTTCCTGAAACAGTCTGTCCTTGGAACTGAAGTTGTAATACAGGCTGCCCTTGGCCACCCCGGCCCGTTCGGCGACCTCGTCCATCGTGGTGCCGCTGATTCCCCTGGTCGCGGCCAGCTCCAGCGTGGCGTCGAGGATGGCGCGTTTGGTTCCGGTGGCGCGTGCCATGGGATTTCCTTTCCAGGGTTCGCCGGTTCGGTGCCGGCCGGGGCGCTTCAGATGGTCAGTTCGGGGTGCAGGCGGCCGACGGTCCAGATTCGCTGGCGGCCGGCGCTCCAGGCGCTGATCGCGATCGAGCCGACCAGCATGACGGCGAGAACGGCAACCGAAACCCACAGTCTAGAGTCGATGCCGCCGGTGATCAGCTCGCGCAACCCGGTCACGACGTACGAGGCCGGCATGAACGGATGCAGCACCTGGAAGAACACGGGCGTGGTCTCCACCGGGTAGGTTCCGCCCGACGAACTCAGCTGCAGCATGAGCAGCACGAGGCTGACCACCCGGCCGGCCGCGGTGCCGAGCAGGATGATGAACATCTGTTGCAGGGCCAGGAAGGCGAGCGTCGTCAGGTAGAGGAACGCGCTCATCCCGAGCCAGTGCTCGGGCTCCAGCCCGATGCCGTAGACCAGCACGAGCACCATGATCACGACCTGGGCGAGCCCGATGGCCATCGCCGGCAGGAAGCCGGTCATGGTCGCGCGCAGCCCGGAGGCGGCGCTGGCGAGAGCCCGGGTGGGCAGCGCGCGCAGGATCAGCCAGGTGATCAGGCCGCCGACGAAGGTGGCCAGGGCCAGGAAGAAGGGCGCGAACCCCTCGCCGAAGCTGTCGGAGGCGTTCTCCCACTTCTGCACGAGCGTGACCGGGCTGGCGATGACGGCCGTCTTTTGCGCGATCTGGTCGGCGGAGAGGTCCGGGGCGGTCTGCCCGCCCTCGGAGAGGGCGTCGGCGAGGGTGCCGCTGCCCTCGGTGAGTTCGGCGGTGCCGGTATCCAGCCTCGCACCGCCGGCGGCGAGTTCACCGGCACCGTCGACCAGCGACGCCGTGCCCTCCCCGAGTTCCGTGCTCCCCGCGGAGAGGGCGTGGGCCCCGGATGCCGCGGTGCCGGCCCCGTCCGCCAGTGATGCCGCGCCGGCCGAGAGCTGCCCCGCCCCGGTGGCCACCTGGGCGGCGCCGGGTGCTCCGGCGGTCAGCCTGGTGGAGAGCTCCCCCATCCCGGCGGAGAACTGGTCGCTGAAACCGGCGTAGGCCTGGGTCTGGGCGACGGCGCCCTGGGCGCCCGCGTCGACGGTGTCGGCGCCCGCGCCGAGCTGCTCCACGGCCGGCAGGAACGCCGACGCTGGGGTGCCTTCCGGTGCCGCCTGCATCTGCAGGGCGAGGTCGTGCAGTCCGGTCGACACCGAGGCGGTGCCACCGGCGAGGGTGCCGGTTCCGGCGGCGATCTGGTCGGCGCCGTCGGCGAGCTGCACCGACTTCTGGGACAGGGTTTCCGCGCCGGTGGCGGCGGCCTGCAGTCCCTCGGACACCTGCGTGGTGCCGTCGGCGAGCGTCACCGAGGAATCGGCGAGCGTCCCGGCGCCTGTGGACAGCGTGTCCAGCCCGGTCGCGAGCGTGCCGGCGCCGTCGGTGAGGCGCGCAGCCCCGTCGTCGAGGGTGAGCGCGCCCTCGGCCAGGGTGTCGAGGCCGACCAGGAGGGAATCTGCCCCGGCCGACGCGGTGGTGAGTCCGTCGAACAACCGGCCGGCACCATCCGCTGCCGAACGGATGCCGTCACCGGCATCGTCCACTCCCACCAGGAGCGCATTCACGGTCTGGTCGCCGATCTCGGTGGCGACCGCGTCCCGCAGTTGCACCATGGCCTGCTTGCCCATGGTGGTGGCGAGGAAACTGTTGCTGTCGTTGTAGTCGACCTGCACTTTGGCCGACAGCGGGGAATCGGTGCCGGCGGACACGGCGTCGGCCGAGAAGTCGCTCGGGATGGTGACCGAGAAGTAGTAGTCGCCGTCCTTGACGCCCGCGGCGGCATCCTTCGCAGTCGTCACGGTCCAGCCGAGTCCGTGGCCGTCGACCAGCTCGTCGACCAGGTCCTGGCCGGCGGTGACCGGTTCGCCGTCGCGGCTGGCGCCGGCGTCCACGTTGACGAGCGCCACCGGGAGGTTGTCGAGTTCGTGGTCGGGCGCCCAGAAGGCCCAGAGGTAGAGCGCCCCGTAGATGAGTGGGATGAACATGAGCACGACGAGGGCGATCTTGGGCATTTTGCCCTTGCCGAACCGGTGCAGCTCGGTGCCCGAGGAGAGAAAAGCGAACATTCAGCGGGTCTCCAGCTTCATCGGAAGTGCTTTGGCCATCACGACGACGGTCGGGTCGATGCCCAGCTCGGCCCACATCTCGGTTTCGGGGGCGGTCGCGGAGGCGATCACGCTGGTTCCGGCGGCGGCGAGCGCGGCGAGGCGCTGCCAGAGGATGCGCCGGGACTCCGGCTCGTGCACCTGCTCGACCTGGTCGAAGAAGAGAATTCTCGGCTTGTTCATGACCGCGAGCGCGGCCCGCAGCAGCACGGTCTGCACCTCGTCGAGGTCCCAGATCACGGTGTCGGCGGCCGGAATCGGCACGTCGCCGAATACGGCGGCGCAGACGCGGCGCACCTCGGTGTCGTCGACGGCGCGGATGACGGCCCACCAGGGCGAGATCCAGGCGGTGCGCTCGCGGATGGCGGCGCCGACGGTGACCGATTCCTCGAGGGCGTCGATGTCGTGGAAGCCGGAGATGCCGGTGTGCTTCTGCACCCGGCGGGCCCGGCGGGGCAACTCGCTGCCGAGGACCTCCAGGATCCCCTCGCTGGGCTTCATGCGGCCGGCCAGGGTCAGCATCAGGCTGGTGCGGCCGCTGCCGGTGGGGCCGCAGAGCACGGTGAGGCCCCTGCCCGCCTCGAAGCTCAGGGGACCGTAGACCGCTCCCCGTTTGAAGCGCAGGGCAAGATCCTGCGCCTTCACTGTCGACTGCACGTCGATCCTCTCGTTTATACTGACTAGTCAGTATAGAACGAGAAGTTGACGTGCCGCGCGCACCCGGCGTGGCCGCGGAGCGCTACCGCTCCAGCCGGTCCGCTTTGGAGGATGGGGTGCCGGATGAGGCGCGACGACGCGGGAACGTCACCGCGTCGCCGCGACTGGGGAGCTCCGCGAGCTCGGCCTCCGCGGCGGTCGGAGCCTCGGCCGGGGCTGGGAGGGTCGACCACCGCAGCAGGGCGGCGGCGCTCGTCTCCGCCGGAAGCTCGCCGGGAGACACCACCATCACCCGCGCATCCGTCAGGATCGCCGCGCGGATCAGCGCGTCGGCGGCCGCCACCGAGCCGAGCTCGCCGGCGCCGAGGGCGTCGTCCGAGGTGGCTGCCAGCCAGGGCTCTCGGTCGAGGGCGATCAGGGTCTCCTCCGTCATCCGGTCCGGCGCCAGCAGCAGCACGTCGACCTGACTCTGCTGCAGGGCGCGCACCACGGCCGCGAAATCGATCTCGGAGAGGCCGCTGCCGAGTCCCGCGCCGAGCCGCTCGAGGGCGTCGTGCTCGTCCTGGGCGAGGATCGCCGCGACGTGGCGGTTCAGGTCTGCTTCGAGTTCCTCTTGCGTGGCCCCGGCCGGGCGGGTGTTCGTGGGAACGACGTGCAGCACCTCGCGACTGGCCGGCGCCAGCTGGTCGACGAGGAGCTGCCGCGCACGCACATCGCCGGTGAGCACGAGCAACTCGGCCTTGCTGTCACGCACGACCTCGTCGATCGCCGCGGCAATCTGGCCCTCGTTGCGCTTCCACACCTCCTCGGTGTGGTGCTGGTAGCGCCCGTTCGCGAGGAAGTCGTCCTCGGACCCCACCTTCGTGAGGAATTCGGTGTCACCTTCCACCCGCACGCGAGCGACGGGCTGCGAGCGGCTCAGCCGGTGCAGAGTGACCTCGCCTCCGTCGCGGCCGGCCTCGGCCACCACGTAGCTGAGGTCCCGCGGCCGGTGGATCAGCAGAGGGACCAGGCCGGGCACCGGCCCGTAGGAGACCAGCAACTCGCCGAGCGGCTCCCCCGACAGCACCTCGTTGACCTCGACCACACCCTGTCGCACGACCATCAGCCGCCCCATCGGGCCGCCCCTCCCCGGCGGTTCCTCGATCAGCTCGATAATGGTGCTCGTGTCGATCTCCGGGGCGCCGGCCGCGGTCAGCGCCTCCCGAAGCGTGCGCTGGCGCAGGGAGGAGGTGCGTCGGGGATTCTGCGCATCCTGAGTCACGTCGACATACGCGCTCGACACTGAACCGGGGCGACGGTACAGGTCCGCGAGCCCCTCATTACCGAAATCAGCCATGGCCGGAGTCCCTTCTGTGGCGCTTTCTCGGCAACGGTATCCCCGGGTTCCGGTGTCCACAACCCTGCCGGAACGGTGAGCGGCGGAGCGGGAAACCCGCCCCCCCGCAGGCCGTTACGGGGCGGTCTGCTGGTGCGCCGCGACGCACCAGCCGCCGTCGGCGAACACGTAGGTTGTGGCCGCGTTCGCCTCGATCACCTCGTCGCCACGGTGGGCCAGGAGTCGGTAGACCAGCACCCCGGCATGATCGTTGAGCCGCACCACGGCCGGTGCGCGTAGCTGGTAGCTGGTGATGGCGGGCATCTCCTTGAAGAAGGCCATCGCCTCGTCGCGGGTGACGATCCCGCCCGGCAGGATCAGCAATCCGTCCGCGGTCATCGTTCGCCGGTAGTAGTCTCCGCCGCGGCCGGCGAGAATCGCCTGCCACCCTTCGTGCTCTTCGTGCAGGAGTCGGGCGGGCAGATCGTCAGTGATCGCAGTCATGACCCAACGCTAGCCCCAAACGAAGACATCCGGGGCGCCCCGCACGCCGCAACTGTGGCCCGTTCGGACAACTGTTGCCCGCACACGGGGAACAGTTGTCCGCTTCGGCAACAGTTGCCCCCGGGCGCCGTTCAGAATCGGTGCTGCAGCACCCAGTCGTGCATGGTGACGGCCGCGGCGGCCGACGCGTTGAGCGAGCGGGTGGAGCCGAACTGGCTGATCTCGACGACGGCATCCGCTGCCTCGATCGCCTCGGGAGAGAGGCCGGGGCCCTCCTGGCCGAACAGGAGCACGCAGCGCTTGGGGAACCGGAAGGTTTCGATGATCACGCTGCCGGGCACGTTGTCGACGGCGATGATCGGCAGGGTCTCGGCGGCGGCCCACTCCACGAAGGACGCGACATCCGGATGGTGCAGCACGTGCTGGTACCGGTCGGTGACCATGGCCCCGCGCTTGTTCCAGCGCTTCCGGCCGATGATGTGCACCGTGTCGGCGGCGAACGCATTGGCGCTGCGCACGATCGAACCGATGTTCATGTCGTGCTGCCAGTTCTCGATGGCGACGTGGAACGGATGCCGCTTCTCGTCGAGGTCGGCGACGATCGCCTCCATGCTCCAGTACCGGTACCGGTCGATCACGTTGCGCGTGTCGCCGCGCTCGAGCAGCTCCCGGTCGTAGAACGCCTCCTCGGGCCACTCCCCCGGCCAGGGTCCGACGCCGTGGGTGGACAGTTCGGGCGTGGGGTTCTGCGGCTCTTGCACTGATCCACCGTATCCCGCCGGGCGCTCCGGGGTCACCGTCGGGTATTCTGGCCTGCAGGGTTCGCGTTTCGCCGGCTCGTACCCCGAATGAAGGAACCTCCATGCATCCCACTCTGTTCGGTCTCGACTTTCTCGACTCGGAGTGGCTGATCGGCTGGTTCGGGTCGTTCGTGCTCCTCGGCGTCGCCGCCGTCGTCTTCGTCGAGACCGGCTTCATCGTCCTGTCGTTCCTCCCCGGAGACTCGCTCCTCTTCACCGTGGGCCTGCTCACCGCCACCGGGGATGTGCCGTTCCCGATCTGGGTGACCTGCCTGGTCATCTTCATCGCCGCGTTCTCCGGCGACCAGCTCGCCTATTACATCGGCCGCAAGGCCGGCCCCGCCGTCTTCGCGCGGGAGCAGAACCGCCTGTTCAACCCGAAGAACGTGGAACGCACCAACGCGTTCTTCGCCAAGCACGGCGGCAAGGCCGTCATCATCGCCCGCTTCCTGCCCGTGTTCCGCGCCTTCGTGCCGGTCGCCGCCGGCGTCGGCCGGATGAAATATCGCACTTTCGTGCTCTTCAACCTGATCGGCGCCTTCGCCTGGGGCGTCGGCCTCACCCTCGTCGGCTTCCTGCTCGGCCAGATCGAGTTCGTGGCGAAGTACTCCGAGTACTTCATCATCGCCATCGTGCTGCTCTCGGGCGTGCCGATCCTGTCCGAGCTCTACAAGGCAGGCCGGGAGACGATGCGCACCCGCGGCACGAGCCCCGTGCCCGTCGCCACGATCCCCGAGGACCTGCGCGAGGAGTAAACCATTACGGCGGCGGTGCGGCGGTACGGCGGCGGTACGGCGGCGATCTTTCGGCGCACCTAAATCTGCCGTATCCTTTCGGTGTGGCTAAAAACAACGTGCGCACGGATGCGAGGGGCCCGGTCCCGGAGATCGCGACCGCGTCATCCTCTCGCCTGCTCTGGCTGCTCGGCCCTGCCCTGGTCGCGGGAGTGGCCTACCTCGACCCCGGCAACGTCGCCAGCAACATGACGGCCGGTGCCCGTTACGGCTACCTGCTGGTCTGGGTGGTCGTGGCCGGTAACGTGATGGCCTGGCTGATCCAGTACCTCTCGGCCAAGCTCGGTATCGTCACCGGCGCGAGCCTGCCGGAGATCCTCGGGGTGCGGATGCGGCGCCCGCTCGCCCGCCGCCTCTACTGGGTGCAGGCGGAACTGGTGGCCATGGCCACCGACCTGGCCGAGATCATCGGCGGCGCGGTCGCGCTGAACCTGCTCTTCGGCCTCCCCCTGCTCGCCGGCGGCGTGATCACCGGTGTCATCTCGATGATCGTGCTCACGGTGCAGACCCGCCGCGGCCCGCGCACCTTCGAACGCGTCATCGTGGCGCTGCTGCTGATCATCACCGTGGGTTTCACGGCCGGGGTGTTCTTCGCTCCCCCGGAGGCCGGCAGCGTCGTCGCCGGCCTCGTGCCGCGGTTCGAGGGCTCGAACTCGGTGCTCCTGGCCGCATCCATCCTCGGTGCGACGATCATGCCGCACGCCATCTACGCGCACTCCGCGCTCACCCGGGACCGCTTCCCCGTCGTGGCGGACGCCACCGCGACGCGCCGACTGCTCTGGGCCACCAAGTGGGATGTCACGATCGCGATGGCCATCGCCGGCACGGTGAACCTGTCGATCCTGCTGCTCGCGGCATCCGCTCTGCAGGGCGTCGCCGGGACCGACACGCTCGAGGGCGCCCACGCCGCCCTCGAGGCGACCCTCGGGCCGGTGGTCGCGACGGTGTTCGCGGTCGGGCTGCTCGCCTCCGGGCTGGCGTCGACCTCGGTGGGCGCCTACGCGGGCGCGGAGATCATGCACGGCCTGCTGCATGTGCGCGTGCCGCTGCTGGCGCGCCGGGTGGTCACCCTCATTCCGGCGCTGCTGATCCTCGGCGCGGGTTTCGACCCGACCGAGGCCCTGGTGCTCAGCCAGGTGGTGCTGTCGTTCGGCATCCCGTTCGCGCTCATCCCCCTGGTCTGGCTCACCATGCAGCGGGGGGTGCTCGGCGAGCACGCCAACCGCTGGTTCACGACCGTCGCCGGGGCGATCTGCGCGCTGCTGCTGGTGGCCCTGAACGTGGTGCTGCTCGTGCTCGTGTTCACCGGGGCATGATGATGAAGCACACCACACCGGCGGCCGAGGACTACCTCAAGACCATCTACGCGCACACCGAGTGGCAGCCGAACCCGATCACGCCCTCGGCGTTGGCCGCGCGGCTGGGGGTGGCGCCGTCGTCGGTCACCGAGATGGTGAAGAAGCTCGCCGCCGCCGGCCTGATCGAGCATGTCCCGTATGGGCCGCTCACCCTGACCCGGGCCGGTTTCCTGCGGGCGACCGCCGTGGTGCGACGGCACCGACTGATCGAGACCTGGCTCGTGCGGGAGATGGGCTATCACTGGCACGAGGTGCACGACGAGGCGGAGGTGCTCGAGCATTCGATCTCCGACCGGCTGCTGGCGGCGATCGACGACCGGCTGGGACGCCCGTCCGCCGACCCGCACGGAGACCCGATCCCGGCCGAGGACGGCACCCTCACCCGGCCGGACGCCGTGCTGTTGGCGGAGGCCGCCCCCGGCCACGTCGGGGAGGTGGTGCGTGTCAGCGACCGCGACCCGGACATCCTTCGCGACCTCGCCGCGGATCGGGTCGGCCCGGGGACCCGGCTGACCGTGCTCGAACCCGGCGCGGTGCGGCTGCCGGGCGGCGGCATCCGTCGGCTGGCGCCGGAGGCGGCCCGGTCGATCTGGCTGACCGTGTAGCCATCCGGAAACCTCGCGCCGCTAGGATTATTCGCGAACCGAGGGAGCACCCAATGACACGCCGTGACGAGATCGAATGCTGGCTCACCGATATGGACGGCGTGCTCGTGCACGAGAACAGCCCCCTGCCGGGCGCCGCGGAACTGCTGCGGCAGTGGGACGACGCCGGCACGCCGTTCCTGGTGCTCACCAACAACTCGAGCTACACCCCGCGGGACCTCAGCGCCCGCCTGCGCGCCTCGGGCCTGAACGTGCCCGAAGACCGGATCTGGACCTCCGCCCTGGCGACGGCGGACTTCCTTCGCTCCCAGGCGCCCGGCGGCACCGCCTTCGTGATCGGCGAGGTCGGGCTCACGACCGCCCTGCACGAGGCCGGCTTCATCATGACCGAGACGAACCCGGACTACGTGGTGGTCGGCGAAACCCGCAACTACTCGTTCGAGGCCATCACCAAGGCCATCCGTCTGCTCTTGAACGGTGCCCGCTTCATTGCGACGAACCCGGATGCGACCGGTCCCAGTGCGGACGGCCCGCTGCCCGCCACGGGCGCCATCGCCGCCCTCATCTCGAAGGCCACCGGTATGGAGCCCTATGTGGTCGGCAAGCCGAACCCGATGATGTTCCGCTCGGCGATGAACAAGATCGGCGCGCACTCGGAGAACACGGCCATGATCGGCGATCGGATGGACACCGACATCGTGGCCGGGATCGAGGCCGGACTGCACACCATCCTCGTGATGACCGGCATCAGCGACCAGGCGGAGATCCGCCGCTACCCGTTCCGCCCGGACGAGATCCTCTCCGGCGTGCACGAGCTCGTCTCCACGGAGCCCGTGGAGTCCGACGCGATCTAGCCGCTCGCGTCTCCCGTCCGCGACTGTTGCCGCAGTGTCGGATGCCGCGGTGCTGTTACGCGGCGGGTGCCGGTCCGGGACCGGCGACGCTCGCGGTGAGCGGCTCACCGGAGGCCCGGCTGACGAAGCAGTAGTAGTAGCGGGCGCCCTCGGCCCACTGTTCCTCGGTGATCGGGTAACTGCCCTGCACCTGCACGTCCTCGTAGGCCCCGGCCGCGGCCAGGTCGATGACGCCCGTCGCGCTGCACAGCAGGTTGATCTGCCCGGCCAGCTCGGCCTCGCCCGGGAAGGCGGTGGCGGCGTCCCCGGGGAACGACCCGCGGTACACGAGCTGGGCGGCGTGCGGGGTGGCGCAGTCCGCGACCGTGAATTCCTCTTCCCAGGGGGTCGTGTAGGGCTGCAGGCACTCGCCGCCGAACAGGGTGTCCCACGGGTGCGCGCCGACCGGCTGCGGACCGGTGGCCTCGGTCGGCGCGGCCGGCGCCGCGCCGGGGTCGGCTGTGGCGCTCGGGGTTGCCACCGCCGCAGGAGCGTCGCCGCCGCCGACCAGGCTCCGCCCGAGGAAGAAGAGCGCCGTCAGAGCCAGAACGAGCACCAGCCCGCCGGCAGCCCAGATCAGGAGGCGGGACCTGCCGGGACGATTACCTCCGGGTGGGCGACCGGCCGCGGCGGACGACGCGGTCCGGGGACCGGACGGAGTCGCGCCGGACGCGGGGCGCGGTGCGGGAGACGCGACCGAGTCGGGCGTCGTGACCGCGGCCGGGTGGGCCGATGGCGCGGCCCGGGGCGGTGAGATCGGGGTGCCGGTCGGGGCGGCTGCGGTGCGGGCGGCTGCGG
>NZ_SOGN01000017.1 GCF_004403395.1 Cryobacterium cheniae | reverse complement strand
CGCGGGTGGCACGCCACGCGCGGAGCGGCGCGGCACGCGCGCGACGCCCGGGGCAGGGCCGGACCGCGACGGCTACCGAGCGGTGCCGCGCACCCGGGCCACCCACGTCATCAGGTGGTAGATCACGATGGCGGCGACCGTGCCGAGCGCGATGCCGTTGAAGCTGAGGGTGCCGGCCGAGAAGGTGTAGTCGGCGATGCCGATGATCAGCGCGGTGGCCGCCGTGAACTGGTTGACCGGCTTGCTGAAGTCGACCTTGTTGTCGAGCCAGATCTTCACGCCGATGATGCCGATCAGTCCGTAGAGGGCCGTGGTGACGCCGCCGAGCACGCCCGCCGGGATGGTGTTGATGACCGCGCCGATCTTGGGGGAGAGCCCGAGCAGCACCGCGGTGATGCCGGCGACCCAGTAGGCGGCCGTGGAGTAGATGCGGGTGGCGGCCATCACGCCGATGTTCTCGCCGTAGGTGGTGGTGCCCGATCCGCCGCTGAAGCCGGCGAGCATCGTGGCCAGGCCGTCGGCCATCAGGGCGCGGCCCGTTAAACGGTTCACCTTCGCATCCGTCATCTGGGCGACGCCCTTGATGTGGCCCACGTTCTCGGCCACCAGCACCAGGACGACCGGCAGGAAGGCCGGCAGCACGCCGAGGGCGGCGGACGGATCCGCGAACGGGTTCATCGCCGCGGTGAACTGGGGCAGGCCGATCCAGGCGGCGTCACCCACACCGCTGAAATCGACCTCACCGGCCATCACGGCGGCCACGTATCCCACGATCACGCCGATGAAGATCGACAACCGGCCGAGGATGCCGCGAAACACCACGGTCGAGAGGATCACGGCGAGCAGGGTGATCAGCGCGGTGAGCGGCGCCAGCTCGAAGTTCGACTTCGCGACGGGCGCCAGGTTGAGGCCGATCAGGGCGACGATGGCCCCGGAGACCACCGGGGGCATCAGCGCGTCGATCCAGCCGGTGCCGGTGAGCTGCACGATCAGGCCGATCAGGGCCAGGAGCAGGCCGACGACGATGATGCCGAACAGGGCGCTGCCCATGCCGGCGCTGGCGGTCGCGGCGGTGATCGGCGCGATGAAGGCGAACGAGGAGCCGAGGTAGCTGGGCAGCTTGTTCTGGGTGATGACCAGGAACAGCAGGGTGCCGATGCCCGAGAAGAGCAGCGTTGTGCTGGGCGGGAAGCCGGTCAGCAGCGGCACCAGGAACGTGGCACCGAACATGGCGACGACGTGCTGGGTGCCGATCCCGATGGTCAGCGGCCAGTTCAGGCGCTCGCCGGGGCCGACGACATCCGTGGCTCCGACCGTTTTTCCGTCACCGTGCAGGGTCCAGGGCAGAGCCATGTGATTCTCGTTTCCGTGTCGTACGTACTCCCGATGGTAGTGAACAATTAGGCTCGGACGGTGAGACCATCCGTTCAGCCTGCCCGAACAGAACCCCTCTCGGTGCAGATTGAGACCGGGCGACTGGTCGGAATCCGGGTGCGTGGCGTGCGCGCGTGGCGCGGGATCCCCTACGCGGCTGCCCCGGTGGGGGAGCTCCGGTTCCGATCCCCGCGGCCGGCCGCGCCCTGGCCGGGCGAACGGGATGCGCGCGATTTCGGCCCGGTCGCCACGCAGAGCCACCGGGGCCAGTTCATCGGCGCGAAACCGACGATCCCGCAGGGCGAGGACTGCCTGAACCTCAACGTGATCGCCCCCGACGAACCGGTCGTCCCGCGGATGCTGCGGCCCGTCATGGTCTTCATCCACGGCGGCGCCTACAGCGTCGGGTCCTCGCGGGAGGTGCCCCGGCAGGGTGAGGGGCTCGTACGCCGCGGCGGCATCGTCTACGTCAGCATCAACTACCGGCTGGGGGCGCTCGGCTACCTCGACTTCAGCCGCTACTCCACGGTGGAGCGGCCGTTCGAGAGCAACCTCGGGCTGCGCGACCAGGTGGCTGCGCTCGGCTGGGTGCGGCGCAACATCCGCGCGTTCGGCGGCGACCCGGATGCCGTCACGCTCTTCGGCGAATCGGCCGGAGGCAACGCCGTGACCACCCTGATGACCGTCCCGGCCGCCGCCGGACTCTTCCAGCGCGCGATCGCGCAGAGCGCCCCGCCGAACGCCGTCTACGCCCCGGGCGTCACGGCCGAGTGGGCGGCGGACTTCGTGCGGCTGCTGGCCCGGCGCACCGGGCAGGCCGACCCGACCGGCACGACGAGCCCGCACACCGCGAACGCGCAGACGGCGATGGATGCCGCGGCCCTGCTCCTCCAGGCCGACCCGGCGCACCTGGCCGAGGCCACCAGCGACCTGACCCGGTGCGCGCCGGACCGTTACCCCGGAACGATCCCGCTCTCGCCCGTGATCGACGGCGACTTCCTGCCCGAACGGCCCCTCGACGCGTTCCGCGACGGCCGCGCCCACCGGATTCCCCTGATCATCGGCACCAACTCGCGGGAAGGTTCGCTGTTCAGCGGGCGCATCGACATCCTGGCCACGACGCCGGGGCGCATCCGTGCCGTGTTCGCGAACACCAAGAAAAAGGCGCGCACCCGTCTCCGGGCCCAGTACCCCGGGATTCCCGCGCTGCGGCCCGCCCTCGATTTCGGCGGTGACTTCTCGTTCTGGTATCCGAGCGTGCGCGTGGGTGAACGGCATTCCCGCTATGCCCCGGTGCGGTTCTACCGCTTCGACGCCGCGCCGCGTCTGGTGCGCCTGATGGGGCTCGACGCCACGCACGGCCTCGAACTGTTCCCGCTCTTCGATCGGCTCGACGGCTGGTTCGGCCGGGGGATGACCGCGCTCGGCGGGCGCCGCGACTTCCAGCGGATCGGCACCCGGATGCAGGGCTGGTGGCTCGGCTTCGCAGCCTCCGGGGTCCCGGACCCGGCCTGGCCGCTCTACGACGAGGCCGAGCGGCTGACCCTGGTCATCGACGCCGTCGACCGCGTCGAAGCCGACCCGCGCGGGGACCGCCGCCGGGCCTGGGACGCCTTCGTGCCGCACATCTGAGTCCGGCACGGCACCTCCCCAGTGCGTCCCCGCAGGCGGCGCGGAATCGGCCCGGACTCCGGGACGATAAACTGGGGAATTGAGAACAAGCTGAGTCGGACACCAGGAGCACCCCATTTCTGAAACAGAGACCCACACGCCATCCACGCCTGCCCGGAAGCCGGACACCCCGGCCGGCACGCCCGACTCCGGGCTGAAGGCCCGCCTCGATCGGTATTTCGAAATCACGCGGCGCGGCTCGACCTACGGCCGGGAGATCCGCGGCGGCCTGGTGACGTTCGTCACGATGGCCTACATCGTCATCCTGAACCCGCTCATCCTCGGCGGCTTCAGCGCCGACCAGGCCGCGGTCGACGTGGCCGGCGGATGGCTGCCCAACGGTCAGGTTGCCGCGGTCACCGCCCTCACCGCCGGCGTCATGACCATCCTCTTCGGCGCCATCGCCCGGCTGCCGTTCGGTTTCGCCGCCGGCCTCGGCATCAACTCCTTCCTGGCCGTGAGTGTGGTCGGCCAGGTGACCTGGCCCGAGGCCATGGGCCTCGTGGTCATCAACGGGCTCATCATCGTGTTGCTCGCCTCGACCGGCCTGCGCGAGCTCATCTTCAACGCCGTTCCGCGCCAGCTGAAAATCGCCATCACGGTCGGCATCGGCCTGTTCATCGCCTTCATCGGCCTGGTCGACTCCGGCTTCGTCCGTGCGAGCGGCGCCGCGTCGCCGCCCGTCCAGCTCGGCGACAACGGCTCCGTGGTGAGCCTGCCGACCGCCGTATTCGTGCTCGGCTTGATCATTCTCGGCATCCTGGTCGCCCGCAAGGTGAAGGCCGCCCTCCTGATCGGGATCGTCGCCACCACGCTGATCGCCGTGATCCTCGAGGCGATCTTCAAGGTCGGGCCGTCATTCGGGCAGAACCCCGACGGCTGGAACCTGAACGCCCCGGTGCTGCCGACATCCATCGTCTCGCTGCCCGACCTGAGCCTCATCGGTCAGGTCAGCTTCGGCGCCTTCGACCGGATCGGCATGCTGGCCGCGTCGATGCTCGTGTTCACGCTCGTGTTCACGAACTTCTTCGACGCCATGGGCACCATGACCGGCCTGGCCAACGAGGCCGAAGTGGCCGACGACAAGGGCAACTTCCCCCGCCTGAAGTCCGCCCTGATCGTGGAGGGCGTCGGCGCCGTCGTCGGCGGGGCCACCTCCGCCTCGTCGAACACGGTGTTCATCGAGTCCGGTGCCGGCATCGGCGAGGGTGCGCGAACGGGTCTGGCCAACATCGTCACCGGACTTTTGTTCCTCGCCGCCATGTTCTTCACCCCGCTCACCCAGATCGTTCCGCTCGAGGTGGCCGCGGCCGCCCTGGTGATCGTCGGGGCGATGATGGTGTCCCAGATCCGGTTCATAGACTTCTCGGAGTTCTCGATCGTGCTGCCGGTGTTCCTCACGATCATCGTGATGCCGCTGACCTATTCGATCGCCAACGGAATCGGCGCCGGCTTCATCACCTGGGTTCTGGTGCGTTCGTTCTCGGGCAAGGCGCGTGAGATCAGCCCGCTGCTCTGGGTGGTCGCGGCCGGCTTCCTGGTCTTCTTCGTGCGCGGCCCGATCGAGGTTCTGTTCGGCGCGTAACCACCGTCGGCCGGGAACCGGAAGCGAGCCCTCGCGGCTGTGTGGCGGCAGCGCTACTGTGACGCCATGCGCGTCTGGGAGCGCCGTTCCCGGAGCCGGCCGGGTCGTGCGCAGGCCGATCTGCCCGCCGGTGGGCCGGCGGGTGGGTCCGAGGATCCAGCGGTCCGGCGTGACCGCACCCTCGCCGACCGGGACTGGACGGTGCTGCCGGCCGGAAGCCGCGCCTTCTCGTTCCCGGCGCCGAGCGGTCCGCTCGCCGCGTTCGAGCTGGGCGCCCCGGCCGCCGCTCGAATCCTGCTGCTGCCCGGCGCGACCGGCTCGAAGGAAGACTTCGTGCTGCTGGCACCGCTGTTAGCCGACGCCGGCTTCCTGGTGCAGAGCCACGACCTGGCCGGGCAATACCAGTCGAACACGGCCGGCCCCGGCGGCACCGACCCCTGGGACTACGCCCTGTTCGTGGCCGACCTGATCGCGTTCCTCGAAGCAGGGGCCACCCCGGTGCACGTGCTCGGCTATTCGTTCGCCGGGATCGTCGCCGAGCTGGCCCTCGCCGAACGCCCCGAGCTTTTCGCGAGCCTGGTCCTGCTGGGTGTGCCGCCGCAGCCCGGCCAGGCGTTCCGCCGGGTGCGCTGGATCGGCCCGCTGAGCCGGGTGCTCTCACCGAGGCAGATCGCGGGGCTGACCATCTGGGGCATCGTCTCCAACGTGAACCGGGTGCCTCCCGGCCGGCTCGCCCTCGTGCGGCGGCGGTTCAACGTCACGAACCGGCACAGCGTCGACGAGATGGTCGGGCTGATGAAACGGATGCCCGACCTGCGTGCCCTGCTCCGGCGAACGCCTATCCCGTGCCTCGTTGCCGTCGGCGACAGGGACGTCTGGCCCGTTCACCTGCATCGGGAGTTCGCCCGCCGGATCGGGGCCGACATCCGGGTGTACCGCACCGGCCACAGTCCGTGCGAGACCACCCCGCACCAGCTGGCGCGCGACCTGCTCGCGCTCTACCGGTAGCGGGCTGACCGGCCCGGGGCAGGGTCAGCGCCCGATCCGGGAGCGCTGGACCCGCTTGATCCCGGCCCGGTGGAGCCGCATCGCGGACCGGGTGGCGTGCCGGCGCCACGGGTTGTCCGCCGGCCAGTCCAACAGGAACGTGCGCCCTCCCCACCGCGCCCGGCGGGCGAAGCCGCTCCAGGTCTCGAAGGGACGGCCCGAGATGGCGACGCGCAGGGTGGGGTCGTACCGCACTTTCACGACCGGGCTCAGGTTCAGGCTCAGATCGAGGTCGTCGTGGATATCGTCGCGGTCGCGGTGAACCCGGAGGCGGGCCTCCAGCCACACTTCCCGGCGCATGGCGAAATTCGACCCGAACACCGGGCGGTGGCCCAGCCAGAACAGCGTCCAGAAGAAATAGCCGCCGATATAGAAGGTCCCGCCCAACCAGGCCACGAGGGGGCTGCAGTCGTAGAAGTCGCCGGGGCCGGTGACCATGTCCGTCCGGGGGGACTCCGCCAGGGCGGACTCGATCCGCGCCAGCCAATCGGCCGGCGGAACGGAGTCGGCGTCGAGACGGGCGATCACGTCGCCGGATGCCGCGTCGTAGCCGGCCGCCGCCGCCGGCCAGATGCCCCGCTGCGGTGCCCGCACGACCCGGGCGCCGCCGGCGAGTGCGACCTCCGCCGAGGCATCCGTGCTCGCATTGTCGACGACGATCACCTCGTCGGCTGCGCGGTGCTGCCGGGCCAGAGCCGCGAGACAGTTTTCCAGGAACGCAGCGTCGTTGTAGCAGGGGATCACGACGGAGATCGTCGTCATGGCCTCCTGCCTCCTGATCCGAGTGCGGCCGTCGTGCTGTTCCTGCAGCGTGCGTCCACGGTCAGATCGCCCGGCAGTGTGTGGTCAGGAATCCGATCCTGTCGATGGTGATCGTGACGGTCGAGCCGTCCTGCAGGAACACCGGCGGCTTGCGGCTGTAGCCGGCGCCGCCCGGGCTGCCGGTGGAGATCAGCGTGCCCGGCAGCAGGGTCGACGTGCTGGAGAGGTAGGAGATGATCTCGGCGACCGAGCGCACCATGTCGCCGCTCGAGGCATCCTGCAGGATGCGGCCGTCGACATGGGTGGTCAGCCGCAGGTCCTGCGGGTCGGCGATCTCGTCGGCCGTGATGACGACCGGCCCGGTGGGCGTGAAACCGTCGAAGGACTTGCATCGCGACCACTGCGCCTCGGAGAACTGCAGGTCGCGGGCCGTGATGTCGTTGACGACCGTGTAGCCGAAGACGTGGTCGAGGGCGTCCGCCACCGACACCTGGTGGGCGGCCTTGCCGATGATCACGCCGAGCTCGGCCTCGTAGTCGACCTGGCTGGTCAGATCGGTCGGCCAGGTGATTGTGGACTCGTGCCCGGTGAGCGAGTTGGGCCAGAGCGAGAACACGGTCGCGGCCGTCTCGACGCGCAGTTTCAGCTCGGAGGAGTGGGCGGCGTAGTTGGCGCCGATCGCGATGATCTGTGGCGGACGCAGCACGGCCGACGAGTAGCGCAGCTCGGCGAGCGGGGTGAGCGTGGCTCCCTGCGCGGCGGCATTCAGGCTCAGGGCCCGTACCCGGTTGTACTCGTCGGCACCCTTCTCGATCATGTCCTGCAGATCGCGTGGTGCCTCGTCCAGGATCTCGTCGAGGAACAAGGCGGCGTCATCGAAGACGGCGGCGAGACGCGGAGTGGATTGACCTTCAACTCTGAGGTGGGCGAATTTCACCTGTTCAGGCTATCTGGCCGACGACGGGTCGGAATGCCGCGCGCCACAGGTGCATGCCGGCGTAGCTGCGCCACGGCGCCCAGGCGGCGCCGTGGCGGCCGAGTTGCCGGGCCTCCCCGGGCAGGCCGAGCCGCCCGGCACCCTGCCGCAGGGCCAGGTCGGTGGTCAGCAGGATGTCCGGGCTGCCCAGCACACGCAGGGCCACGTAGCCGGCCGTCCACGGTCCGATCCCGGCCAGGGCGGTCAGGCGGGACTCGAGATCCTCCCGGGTCTGCCCGTAGGAAAGCACCAGAGCGCCGGAATTGAGCGCCTCCGCCACCCGGATGATCGCGTCGATGCGGGCGGCCGGTCCGCGGAGGACGCCACGCCCCTCGGCCGCGATCCGCTCCGCGGTGGGGAACAACCGGGTGAGGGGCGCGGGGCCGGGGGTGCTGCCGCCGTCACCTGCACCCGGGAACAGGCCGTCACCTGCACCCGGGAACAGCTCGTCGCCGAGCGCCGCGGCCAGCCGGGTGAGCGCCGTACGGGCGGAGGCCACCGAGACCTGCTGGCCGATGAGTGCACGGAACAGGGTCTCCTCCGGGTCCATGCTGCCCGGCACGCGGATGCCGGGGGTGGCCGCGACCCCGGCCGCAAGATGCGGGTCCCGCCCGAGCGCGAGGTCGATCGCGCGGGAGTCCGCGTCCAGGTCGAGCAGGCGTCGCACCCGGCTGACCAGCGGCGCGAGGTCGGCGAGGCTGGTCAGCCGGGCGCGGCAGGCGACGGCCGGCGCGTCCACCGTTCCCGACAGGGTCAGCTCCACCGTCGCGGGGCCGGCCGGCAGGCGCAGCGTGCGCGCGTAGCGGACATCCGTCGCCTGCTCCACCCCGGCCAGGCTTCGCGCCGCCAGGAACCGCAGCACCCCCACCCCGTCGAACGGCGCCCGCGCCGGCAGCTGCAGGTCGATCCCCGTCCCGATCCCGCCCCCACCCCCTGCCCGGACGTCCTCATCTCCGCGAAGCGACTGCCGACCGATGGAACGGGAGCGGCGCAGCTCGGTGGGAGTGCGCTCGTAGACGGCCACGATGGTGTCGTTGAACTGGCGCACGCTGCCGAAACCGGCGGCGAACGCGACCTCGGTGATCGGGACATCCGTGCGGGAGAGCAGCAGGCGGGCGGTCTGCGCACGGTGGGCCCTGGCAAGCGCGAGCGGGCCGGCGCCCAGCTCGGACACCAGCACGCGGCTGAGGTGGCGTTCGCTGTAGCCGAGGCGTCGGGCGAGACCGGGCACCCCGTCCCGCTCGACCGTGCCGTCGCTGATCAGGCGCATCGCGCGGGCGGCGAGGTCGTCACGGATGTCCCAGTCCGGCGACCCGGGGACGGCGTCGGGCAGACAGCGTTTGCACGCCCGCAGCCCGGCCTCATGCGCGGCCGCGCTGGTCAGGTAGAACGACACATTGGCCGGCTTCGGTGTGGCCGCCGGGCAGCTGGGGCGGCAGTAGATCCCGGTGGAGTGCACGCCCGTGATGAACTGCCCGTCGAAGCGGGAGTCCCGGGAGCACATGGCCCGGTACCGCTCGGCGAAGACCGGATCGAGGCCGTCAGGAGGGGTGGACACCGGTCCAGCCTGTCACGGTGGGCCCGGGCGCACCAGCGGGAATCGGCCATCCCCGGGGCGCCACGGCCTAGGACGGCACGTCCCCGGCACGCGGTCCGGGGCCGGTCCGGCAGGCTGCCCGGTACTCTGGGCGGATGACCGCACTGGAACGCCTCACGGCCGAACTCGGCCCCCACGTCAGCGTCGATCCGCGCCACCTCGCGGCGGTTCGGGCCGACAAGTCGGGCTGGGTGGCCCCGGGGATGCCGCTCGCGGTGGTGTCTGCGGCATCCGTCGAGCAGGTGCAGGCCACGCTGCGCATCGCAACCGAGTTCCGCGTGCCGGTGGTCACTCGGGGTGCCGGAACGGGCCTGGCCGGGGGAGCGTGCGGCACGAACGGGGCCATCGTGCTGAGCGTCGAGCGGATGAACCGCATCCTGTCGATCCAGCCCGAGGACGAGCTGGCCGTGGTCGAGCCCGGCGTGCTGAACGGCGACCTCAACACGGCACTCTCCGCGCACGGGCTGTGGTTCGCGCCCGACCCGGCCAGCCGGGCTTTTTCCACGGTCGGCGGCAACATCGCCACGAACGCGGGCGGGCTGCTCTGCGCCAAGTACGGCGTCACCCGGGAGGCGGTGCTGGCCCTGACGGTGGTGCTCGCCGACGGGAGCCTGCTTGAGACCGGGCACCGCACCGTGAAGGGCGTCACCGGCTACGACCTGACCGCGCTGCTCACCGGCTCGGAGGGCACCCTCGGCGTGATCGTCCAGGCCACCGTGCGGGCGCGCGCCATCACGCCGGGCGAGACGGTGACGATCGGCGCAACGTTCCCGGACGTGGCCCAGGCGGCCGCGGCATCCACGCTGCTGACGGCGGCCCGGCTGCGCCCGGCCGTGATGGAGCTCATCGACCCGGTGGCCCTGGCCCTGATCGTGGCGCACCTCGGGCCGCACCTCTCCCAGGGGGTGCCGGCCGGGGGAGCGTTCCTGCTGGTGCAGACGGATGGCCCCGCGAGCCGGGCCGAGGCGGACCAGGCCGTGGCCGTGCTGCGGGCCGCGGGCGGGGCGGTGCGCGTCTCCACCGACGCCGAATCCGCCGATCGGCTGCTGGCCGTGCGGCGGGCCGCGCACCCGGCGCTGGCCGCCCACGGCGACGTTCTGATCGAGGACGTCTGCGTGCCCCGGTCCCGGCTCGCCGAGATGTTCGAGCGGATCGCCGAGATCAGCGCGCGCACGGGCCTGCCCATTCCCACGGTGGCCCACGCCGGCGACGGCAACCTGCATCCGAACTTCCTGATCCCGTTCGATCCGGCCCGGGGCAGTGCGGCGCCGGTCGTGCCGGAGCAGGTCTGGGCTGCGGCCGGCGAACTCTTCCGGGCCGCGCTCGAACTCGGCGGCACCCTCACCGGCGAGCACGGGGTCGGCGTGCTCAAACGGCGGTGGCTGGCCGAGGAGCTCGGCGACACGGGATTCGACCTGCAACGTCGGATCAAGGAGGTTTTCGACCCGCTGGGCATCCTGAACCCGGGCACGATGTTCGAGCCGAAAGCACGCCGCTAGTCTGTTGGGCATGACCGAAGAGCCGACCCCGGCGCACGCCGCCGCCGCCCCGCACGACCATCCGGCCGGAACCCGGCCTGCTCCGGTGCAGCCCGCGGCCCAGCCGGTGGAACCCGTCTGGACCGCACCCGTGCGGCGAACCCCGGCGGGCATCGTCATCCTCACCGTCGCCGGCCTCGTCATCGGGGGCGCCGCCTTGCTGCTGGTGTTCGTCTACCTGGCCACCTTCCTCGGTGGCGGCACGCTGCTGGTCGGCCTCATCCTGGCCCTCATCCCGCTGCTCGGCATCCTGCTTGCGGTGCGCTGGATCGACCGTTGGGAGCCGGAGCCGCGCCCGGCCCTCTGGTTCGCGTTCCTCTGGGGAGCCGGCGTCTCCGTCGTGACCGCGTTGCTCTTCGACCTGGGCGTGCAGCTGGCCCGGGCCGGCACCGGTCTCGTCGCAACGGATGACGGTTACGCCGCCGCCGTCTTGCAGGCCCCCCTCGTCGAGGAGGCCGCCAAGGGCGCCGGGGTGCTGCTGCTCTTCTGGGTGCTGCGCCGCCGATTCGACGGTCCGGTCGATGGCGTGGTCTACGCCGCGACCATTGCCGCCGGTTTCGCCTTCTCCGAGAACATCCAGTATTTCGGTGTGGCGATGCTGGAGGGCGGTGCCGGGAACCTGGGCTTCACGTTCCTGGTGCGCGGGGTGTTGTCGCCCTTCGCGCATGTCATGTTCACCGCCTGCATCGGTATCGCGTGCGGCCTGGCGGTCCGATTCCGGCCGCTCGCGGCCGTCGCCACCATCCTGCTCGGATTCGCCGCTGCGATCTTCCTGCACTTCGTCTGGAACGGGGCGTTCTACCTGGTCGAGAGCGACTCGCTGGTGGTGTACTACCTCGCCGTGCAGGTGCCTCTGTTCCTCGCCGCGATCGTGGTTGTGGTGCTGCTGCGGCGCCAGGAGGAACGCGTCACGGTACTCCGGTTGCGCGAGTATGCCGCGGCCGGCTGGTTCAGCCTGGCCGAGGTCGGCATGCTCGCCACCCGCGACGGTCGAAGGCAGGCCCGCGGCTGGGCCGCGCGGCAGCCGCAGACCAGGAAACAGGCGATGCACCACTTCATCCACAACTCCACCCGCCTCGCCTTCGCCCGCCAGCGCATGCTGAACGGCACGGCCGCGAACGTCGACCGTGCCGATGAGACCGAGCTGCTCGGGCTGATCCAACGCGACCGTGCCGGCGTGATCAACTGACCCGCCGCTGACCACTGCCACACAAGGACTCGCCGTCCCGGTGGTGTGGCAGTGCCGACAACTCTCCCGGGGCGGCGAGTTCTGCTCCCATGGTGCCCCCGGCGCCCGCGTTCGCGCAAGGGGGAATTTTCAGCGTGCGGGCGAGCGCGCAATCCGATTGGATAGAGGAATGACTGATTTGAATAGCAAACCCGAACTCGACGCCCCGGAGGGCCCCGCGCCCACCGAACTGACCATCACCGACATCGTGGTTGGCGAGGGTGCCGAGGCAACCCCCGGCGCCACCGTCAACGTGCACTACCTCGGCGTCGCCTACGACACCGGAGACGAATTCGACTCCTCCTGGAGCCGCGGGCAGTCGATCAACTTCCCGCTGGGCCAGCTCATCGCCGGCTGGCAGCAGGGCATCCCCGGAATGAAGGTCGGCGGCCGCCGCAAGCTGGTCGTTCCGCCGCACCTGGCCTACGGACCTGCCGGCGGAGGACACCAGCTCTCCGGCCAGACCCTGATCTTCGTGATCGACCTGCTCGGCACTCGCTAACCACCCGCATTCACACAAGCGCGTGCGGGTCGTCGCGCGAATCGTGCTCCGCTACGAATCGTGTTCGATTCGCACGTGCTTGATCCGGGAGGTGTGGCCGCGCACGATGGCCACCGCGCTCCGGGACACCCCGAAGTGCTTGGCCGGCAGCGTCACCAGCGCATCGTTGGCGGCCCCCTCGACGGCGAGCTGCTGCAGGAACACGGTGAGTGCGGCATCCGTCGGAGCATGGGGCGTGTCGTCGTCCGGCCCCTGGCCCGGCTCGTCCACGGTGACCAGAGGCTCTCTGCTGCTGCCGGGCTTCACATGCACCGTTCGGGTCACGCCGGACCTCCTGGAATATAGTTTCCTCCAACAGCGCTAGTGGGCGGAGTCGACTTCATGATCTCAATCGAAAGTGCGCGGGCCCTGGCCGACGCCGGGTTGCGCTGGCACCCCGTCTCCGGTGATGCCTTCCGGATCGAACGCTCCGGCTTCGAAAGCGACGTGTTCACGGTCAGTGACATGACCATCGAGCCGCACGAGTTCGACACGGGAACCATCCTCGGCTTCAACGGCACCACCGAGTGGGCCCTGGATTCGCTGGCCCTGGAGGATGCGCTGTGGATGCCGCGTGAGGACCAGTTGCGTGCCCTGCTGCGGAGCACCTTCCGGTCGCTCACCCGGCAGGGCGAGGACCGCTACCGGGTCACGGTCGAGCTGAACGGGTCGCCGCATTCTTTCGACGCCGCCGAACCCGCGGATGCCTACGGCGACGCGCTCCTCCGCCTGATCGGTCTGTCCGCCGACTCCCCGGACTGACCCCGCCACGCTGCGGAGGGGCTGCGCGCGCCGCCTCGCGCGCGTGGCGCTCCCCTCCGTCGTGGCGCAGCGCAGGGAAGCGGGCGCACGGTAGAACGTGCGCCGGCCTCCAGAGGGTGCGCCGCGACCGTCGAACCGGTCGAGGCCGCGTCGGCTAGTACCGGTCGGGTTCCGGGCCGAGCTGGAACCGGCGGCCGCTAACCGCTGTCGGGACGATCTCGACGTAGATGTACTTCAGGGTCGGGATCAACGGGCGCAGCGGCAGCTGATCTGCGGCCTCGATCTCGGTCTCCTTCTCGAGAACGCGGGCCTCTCCCCGGACCACGACGCTCCAGGCCTCGCTCCGGCCGACGCCGTCGGTCTCGAAGGCGACCCGGTTGTTCACCGTGAGCTCGAGGAGCTTCGTGCCCTCGGCGGTGCGGAAAACGAGGCGTTTGTCCGATGCGATGAAGTTCACCGGGTAAATGTCCGGCTCACCGGAAATGCTCAGCGCGAGCCGTCCGAAACTGGACGAGATCAGGAGATCCCAGCATTCATCCTCGGTAAGGTGCTGAACCGGATTCAGATCGTTGGTTTCCATGACTCATAGTCCCACGCGGCCCGGCCCAGCGCGAACCGGTGCCGGGTGCAAAAAAACGTGCCGACCACCCGAGGGAGGTCGGCACGTTTTCGAGCCGTTCAGTGAACCGGATCAGTCCCGACGGACGGGGCGTGCGGTGCGTCGCACAGCCAGCAGCGCGCCGAGTCCGAGGAGCAGGGCGCCTGCAGCCACGGAGATCAGCAGCGGAGCCGACTCGACACCGGTCGCGGCAAGCTCGGGAGCGGCCAGCACCGTGTCGACGGGCGCGGGCAGGGCCGTTTCGGTCGGTGTCGGCGTCGGGGTGGGTGTCGGGGTCGACGTGACCTCCGCCGCTTCCATGATCGTGTTCAGCTCGGTCGCGCACTCGACGGTCGAGCCGCCGCCGTTGCTGGAGTAGTTGCACTGGTTCACGGTGATGGGAACTTCATTCGTCACAGTCGCCGAGGGGTTGACCCGGCAGTGGACGTCGGCTCCGCCGCCGTTGCCCGAGTTGTTGCACTGGTCGATGGGAGCGCCGGTGGTGTTCTGGAGGGGCACGCAATCGAGTTCCGTGGTGGCTCCGGAGCCGACGCACTGGTTGACCGTGGCCGGGTAGTCCGTGGTCGCGCCGGTGATGTGGTTGTTGATGGTCACCGTGCAGATGGTGTTGCCGCCGCCGACGTTGATCGCGCCGTTGCACTGATCGACGGACCTGATCAGCTCAGTGGAGTTCACGACGGTCGCTGCGGGGAGCGGAACCTCGGTGTTCGCCTTGTGCACGCTGACGACGGTGCTGGTGGTCGACCGGGTCGCGCCGGTGGCCAGATCGAGATAATTGTCGATCGTGACGCTGCACTCGACGGCACCGGTGCCACCGTCGACTCCGGCCACGTCGTTGCACTGTTCGACCGTGCCGTCGACCGGAGCCGCCGCAGCGGGCGCCAGGGGCGAAGCGGTCAGGACGAAGGCCGACAGGACGAGACCGAGGGCCACCGCAATGGAACGGTTGAGTGCAGATGAACGAAGAAAAGAACGTGAAGATTCAACAGCCAGCAGATTAGCGATGGAGGCCCCCTTTATTGGGGCAATTCTAACAGTCGATTCTCAGGCCCCAGGACGCCGAGGGGGTCAGCGGCCCTCGTTCACGGTTCTGACCCGGTCAATAAGTTCTTGCCACGGCCCGAAAACCTGCTGTTCGCCGAGCACGACCTCGTGCGGGGCGCAGCGGATGCGGTACACGAACCGGTCGGGCTGCGGGGCCGCCGCCGACACCTCGTCCCATGGCAGCCCGGCGAGCAGGTCCGCCCAGGCGGAGCGGTCGGGTTGGTCGTCCACCTGGACCTCCCAGGTGGTGCGGAGGCCGGCGAAGCCACCGCTGCGCGAGACGACGACCTTCATGGGGCCGATGTTACTCCGGCCGGGTGAGTGGATTGAACCCGGTGCCGGCCCCACCCTCCGACCCGGTGCCGGTCCTCGAACCGAAGCCGGTGCCAAGCCCGCCGCCGAGGCCGACGGCGGTCCAGCCGGCGATCACCGCGTCGTGTTCGCGGGATCCGGCTCCGTGGCGCGCGACCGCGGCCCTCGAGGTTGCCCGGGCGAATCCGGCGAAGTCCACGGCGCGGCCGAGTGTGCCGGAGGTGAGGGTGTCGAACCAGATCTGGCCGGCCGTCTCCCAGGCGTTGCCGCCGAGGGCGGTGGCCACGAGATAGAACGCCCGGTTCGGAATGCCGGAGTTCAGGTGCACACCGCCGTTGTCGTCCTCGGTTTCGATGTAACCGGCCATGTCCGCAGGTTGCGGGTCTTTGCCGAGCACATCGTCGTTATACGCGGTGCCGGGCGCCTTCAGCGAGCGTAACGCGTCCCCCTGCACCTGGTCGGTGAAGAGCCCCTCGCCGATCAGCCAACCGGCCTCGGCGGCGGACTGGCCCAAAGATCGCTGCTCCACCAGGGACCCGAACACATCCGACAGGGATTCGTTGATCGCGCCCGACTGCCCCTCGTAGGCGAGGTTGGCCGTGAACTGGGTCACCCCGTGTGTGAGCTCGTGCCCGATCACGGTCAGCGACGAGGTGAAACGGTTGAAGACCAGGCCGTCTCCGTCGCCGAACACCATGCGCTCGCCGTCCCAGAACGCGTTGTCGTACTTGCGCCCGTAGTGCACGGTCGCTTCGAGCGACAGCCCACGGTCGTCGATCGAGTCCCGCCCGAACACGTCCCAGAACAGGGAATGCGTGTCCCCGAGCCCATCCCAGGCCTCGTTGACCGCAAGGTCGGCCCCGGCCGGCTGCTCCGCGCGGCGGACCAGCCGGCCCGGCAGGCGCTCCAGGCCGGCGGCATCAGACACGGCCCGGTCGAGGCGGCCGCGCACCCGCGCCACCCC
>NZ_SOGN01000066.1 GCF_004403395.1 Cryobacterium cheniae | reverse complement strand
CGGTCGGCCGCCCGGCGGCGACCCCGGCGGTGCCTGCGACGCCTGCGACGCCGGCGGTTCCGGCGGTCGTGGCGGGTGGCGGGCCCCCGGCGACGCCGCCGTTCACGAGTTCGGGGTCTGGGGCGGCGGCGCTGACCGGGTACCCGCCGACCGGCGCCGCAGTGCGCCGGGCCAGGAAGACCACGAACCAGACGATCCCGATGCTCACCCCGACGCTCCAGCCCACCGCGAGAGTGGTCGCCAGCCAGTCGGGCAGCCCGGCCGCCGGGTTCTGCCACCACAGACTGCGCGTGTAAGAGGCGATGCTGATGGCCACCACCGCGATGATCCCGATCATGGCGGGATCGAAGACGCCGCGAACGGCCTGCTCGGCATGGATGCGACCGGTCGCGTCGGGCAGGAGCGCCCAGCCGACCGCGTACGCGAACAGAACCGGTCCGCCGAGGATGCCCACGACGATCGTCAGGACGCGCACCAGCGTGGGGTTCAGCCCTGCCCGGAGTGCGATCCCGCCACAGACGCCGGCCAGCCAGCGGTCGCTGCCGCGCACGATCCCGGTGGAGCGGATCGCGGCGAAGAAACCGTTGCTCCCGTCGCCGGGGGCGGCAGGCGAGCCGGGACCCGCGGGCGCCGGCCGCGTCGGACTCTCGGGTGTGTCGATCATGCTGCCAGTGTGCTCGCTGTGCCCCCCGCCGACAATGCCGGGTGTCGGCTAGGCGTCCTTGCGGATCCACCGGAAAGTGACCCGACTGAGCACGAGCCCCACCACCAGCCAGAACCCCAGGTTCAGCGCGATCAACGGGAAGTCCCAGGAACCGTTCTGCTCGAGGCTCGCGAAACTGTCGGGGAGGAACACGCCGCGCATGCCCTGCGCCATCCACTTCAGCGGGAACACGCTGGCCGCGTTCTGCATCCAGTCGGGCAGCAGATAGAACTGCAGGTAGACGCCCGAGATGAACTGCAGGATCAGCACGATGGGAATGACCACGGCGGTGGCGCTCCTGCCGGAGCGCGGCAGGGCGGAGAGCGCGATGCCGAGAAAGGCGCTCGTGATGACGCCGAACAGGAACACCCAGGCGAAGGTCAGCCACTTCTCGGGGTCGGTCGGCAGGTCGATGCCGAGCACGACGCCGGCCACCCCGATCAGGAGCGCCGCCTGGAAGATGCCGGTGACCAGCACCTGCCCGATTTTGCCGATGAAGTAGCTCAACGGCGACAGGGGGGTGCCCCCGAGCCGTTTGAGGGTGCCGTCGCCCTTCTCCCCGGCGATGTCGACGGCAAGGTTCTGCACCCCCGAGAGCAGCATGCCCGCGGCGAGCATCCCGGGCAGGTAATAGGCGCCGACGCTGATGCCGCCGGAGCCGTCGGGCGCGGTTCCGATGTTGCCGGAGGAGCCGAACGCGGCGGTGAAAATGGCCAGCATGATGAACGGGAACAGAAAGGTGAAGAACACGCTGTCCGTCGTGCGGAAGTACATCCGGGTCTCGTAGCCGACTCGGGAGATGCCGACCCGCAGTACGGTGAGCATCCCGGTGCTCGGACGCAGGCTCTCGGCCCTCGGCCCGGTGCTCGTCATGGTGCGGGTCTCGGTCCCGGTTCTGCTGTTGCTCATGCGAGCACCTCCGTGTCGTCCGCGAGGACGCCCGCCGCGTCGTTCGGGGCCCGGCTGCCTCGGACCAGGCCGAGGTAGATGTCCTCCAGGCTGGGCCGGATCACCTCGAGGTCGGCCGGCTCGGCACCGGATGCCGCCACGAGCTCGGCCACGAGCCGCGCCGGTTCCGGTGTGCGTTTTTCCCGGAGCTCCCCGGACGGCTCCCGCCAGCGCACGAGCGGCACCCGCGCATCCGCCCCGCCGATCTCGCCTATGGCGCCGATGTCGATCAGGAGCCCGTCATTGATCACGCCGGCTCGGTCGCCGAGCTGGGCGGCCTCGTCGAGGTAGTGGGTGGTGAGCAGGATGGTGGTGCCCTCGGCCTTCAGTCGACGCACGAGGTCCCAGAACTGGTGCCGGGCCTCGGGGTCGAAGCCGGTGGTGGGCTCGTCCAGGAACAGCAGCTCGGGCCGGCCGATGATGCCCAACGCCACGTCGACGCGGCGACGCTGCCCGCCGGAGAGCTTGCTGATGCGGGTCTTCGCCTTCGATTCCAGGCCGACTGCCTCGATCACCTCGGCCACGCGGCGCGGCCGCGGGTAGAGGCCGGCGAAGTGGGTGAGCTGCTCGGTGACGGTGACGTTGCCGCTCTCCCCGGTGGACTGCAGCACGATGCCGAGCCGCGACTTCCAGCCGAGGCCGCCGCGCTGTGGGTCGACCCCCAGTACGCTGACCTCGCCGGAGGTGCGGTCGCGGTAGCCCTCGAGGATCTCGATCGTGGTGCTCTTCCCGGCCCCGTTCGGGCCGAGCAGGGCGAAGGTCTCACCGGCCTCGATATTGAAGCTGATTCCGCGAATCGCTTCGAAGTCTCCGTAGGACTTGTGCAGGTTGCGCACGCGCACGACCGGGGGAGAAAGTTCCATGAGAGAAGGGTCCCATGCCCTGCGCCCCGTAGGAAGCATCGGCGGCGAAACGACAACAGCGAGGGGTGCAGGCGCCCTCGCACCCCTCAAAGCTGTCGTTTCGGAGAGCGGACTTGACCCGTCCAGCCGCGGCGGCGCAGATTGGCGGCTATGCGCCCCACCAGCGCGCGTTCCTGATGCAGATCGTCGGCGTTCACCCGGGTGACGTGGAGGCCCTCCGCCTCGACATCGGCCGTTCGGGTGAGGTCGCGGCGCCATTGGGACAGGTCGGTTCGGTGGTGGTCGCCTTCGTACTCGACGAGTTCGCCGTAGTCCTTGAAGTACAGGTCGGCGCGGGCGATCAAGCGGCCCTGGTTGTCGTGGATGGGGTGGTTGACCAGTGGGCGGGGGAGTCCGTGTGTGACCACGATCACACGCACCTCCGACTCCGGCGAGGACTCGGACCTGTCACTGAGCAGGGGTAACGCCCGGCGAAGCAGCGCGTGACCCCTGCGACCGGCGGTCCGTTCGACGGCCAGGGTGAGCTCCGCCAGGGTGACGAGCGGCATCCGCCAGTGGATCAGGTAGTCACCGGCTGCCACGAGCTGGCGCAGGGTTAGAACCGTCGCCAGGTCGCACCAGGTGCGTGCCGGGCTGGTGACCGGCAGACCGTGCCAGCGCTCCAGATCGGCGGGGTAGAGCCGGAGGGCGTGCCCGACGATTCCGCTGCTGCGCAGGGAACGGTCGGGAGCGGCGACGCCGATGTGCACCTCGACCCGCTCGGACAGGGACAGCGGCAGGGGCATGCCGACGATCAGCGCGGCGGTGTGGTGACTGAAGAAGGCGCCGCGAGGCATCCGTCGCAGGATGGCGTTGCAGCGCTCGAGCGTGGACAAGGTGCCGGATGCGACGACTCGAATACCCCAGAAGGGCCGAGCCAGGTCCGCGGCCCGCATCCGATCCGGCGAGAGCCCGAGGCGCAGGCCGTCGCCCACGCGGAACGGGCCGGCACCGAGTGGAGGAGGGAGAGGCGAGCGACCAGTCACGCCCCGAGGTTGCCTTATCGGCGCGTGCGGCCCCGCAGGTTCTCCACAGCCTCGGCCGAACCGACAAAAATGGGGGGTTAGGAGAGCCCCTGACCCCTCGAAGTTGTCGGTTCACCGGCGCAACGCGCCGGGGCGCGAGGGCGGGCGGCGCTACGCGAACAGGCGCTGGAGGCGCTGCACGCCCTCGAGCAGGGCGTCGTCGCCGAGCGCGTAGGAGAAGCGCAGGTAGCCGCTGGGGCCGAACGCCTCACCGGGTACGACGGCGACTTCGGCCTGGTCCAGGATGAGGTCGGCCAGTTCGAGGGAGGTGGTCGGGGTGACGCCGCCCCAGGTTCGTCCGAGCAGTCCGGTCACGTCGGGGTAGACGTAGAACGCACCCTGCGGCGTCGGCGCGACGACGCCGGGGATCTTGTTCAGCTCGGCGACGATGACCTTGCGGCGGCGGTCGAAGGCGTCCCGCATGGCGGTCGCCGCATCCTGAGGCCCGGTGAGAGCGGCGATCCCGGCGCGCTGGGAGATGTTCGACACGTTCGACGACAGGTGCGACTGCAGGTTGGCGGCGGCCTTCATCGCGTCCTGCGGGCCGACCATCCAGCCGAGGCGCCAGCCGGTCATCGCGTAGGTCTTGGCGACGCCGTTGACCAGCATGGTGCGGTCGGCCAGGGCCGGGACGGCCTCCACGATCGACGTGGCTCGCACGCCGTCGTAGGTGAGGTTCTGGTAGATCTCGTCGCTGATGATCCAGAGGCCGTGTTCCTCGGCCCACTCGCCGATGGCCTTCGTCTGCTCGGGGGAGTAGACGGCTCCGGTGGGGTTGGACGGTGACACGAACAGCAGCACCTTGGTGCGCGGCGTGCGTGCCGCCTCGAGCTGCTCGACGGTGACGAGGTAGTTCTGGTCGCTTCCGGCGAAGACGTCGACCTGCACGCCGCCGGCCAGCCGGATCGACTCCGGGTAGGTGGTCCAGTACGGGGTGGGCACGAGAACCTCGTCGCCCGGGTCGAGCAGCGTGGCGAAGGCCTGGTAGACGGCCTGCTTGCCGCCGTTGGTGACAACCACCTGGCTGGGGGAGACGGCCAGGCCGCTGTCGCGCAGGGTTTTGGCCGCGATGGCCTCGCGCAGGTCGGGCAGCCCGGCCGCCGGGGTGTACCGGTGGTTCTTCGGGTCGCGCACCGCCAGCAGAGCCGCCTCGACGATATGTTCCGGGGTGGGGAAATCAGGCTCGCCCGCCGCGAAACTGATGACCGGCCGGCCGGCGGCCTGCAGGGCCTTGGCCTTGCCGTCCACCTTGAGGGTCGCGGACTCCGCAATGGAACCGATTCGGGTAGAGATGCGCTTCAATTCGTGGGCCACGCTTCGAGCATACGGGCTGCCTCGTCCTGGTGGGGCTGGCTCGGCTTTACAGTGGCCGCCGCGTGACCTAGACTCGTTGAGGTAATTGAATTCTGCCATGCTTTTTTGCGCCCGCTTTTTGGTTCATTTCGGGGACTGAGTGCGACGAGGTAGTCTGAATTCGTTCCATAGGGTGGTGGCTCAATTGGTAGAGCAGCGGTCTCCAAAACCGCAGGTTGCAGGTTCGAGTCCTGTCCGCCCTGCAAGTCGGTGGCATTCCGTCGGCACATGAAAGGTGTAATCAGGTGGCCCGAAAAGTTGTCGACGAACCCAGTGAGGAAATCGTCACGAACGCGAAAATCGCGCGCGAATCCAAGCGCAGCCCTTTCGCTCGGATGTCCCTGTTCATCTCGCAGGTCATGGCGGAACTCCGCAAGGTCGTCACACCCACCCGCAAGGAACTCCTGAGTTACACGGGTGTCGTGCTGGTATTCGTCATCATCATGATGGCCGTCGTTTCCGCGTTCGACTGGGTGTTCGCGCTCGTCGTCACGTACGTGTTCGGAACGCCGGGCGGATAAGGCAGCCGCCGTTGCCGCGGCCGCTCATGCGGTCGTTGCCACGCCAGTGAAAAAGAGTCACTGCAAAATTCATGGCAAACGCTGTTTGGGTCACGGTTTCGTGCCCATGCAAAAGAGAAGGATTGAAATTTAGTGACTGACACGAATCGCGACGACGTCGACTGGGCCACCGCCGCCGAGCAGTCCTCCACCGAGGACGAGGCGCAGGAGGGCAACACCCTTGCCGCCGATGAAGATTCCGTAGAGCCCGCCGAGCAGGTTGCCGTGCACGTGTTCGATCCGAACGTGGGCGTCGAAGACAACCTCGACGCCGCGCTTGACGCGCTGGCCGAGTCCGCTGACCCGGAGGCCGACGCTGTCATCGATGACGCCCTCGACATCGACTCCGCCGACGAGGCGGAGGCCGCCGTCGAAGCGGTCGAAGACGAGGAAGAGGTCGAGGCCGAGGCTGAGCCCGCCGAGGACGCAACCCCCCAGGATCCTTACGAGGAATTCCGCAAGGAACTTCGTTTCCAGCCCGGCAAGTGGTTCGTCATCCACTCCTACGCCGGCTTCGAACGCCGCGTGAAGTCGAACATCGAGAACCGCAAGCAGTCGATGGCCATGGAAGATTTCATCTACCAGGTCGAGGTTCCGATGGAAGACGTCGTCGAGATCAAGAACGGCCAGCGCAAGATGGTCACCCGCGTGCGCATCCCCGGCTACGTGCTGGTTCGCATGGACCTCAACGAAGACAGCTGGTCCGTGGTGCGTCACACGCCCGGCGTCACCGGCTTCGTCGGCAACGCGCACAACCCCACGCCGCTTCGCTTCGAGGAAGCCTTCGGCATGCTGAAGAGCCTCGTCGAGATCCAGGATGTCCCCACCGCCAAGACCGGCGGACACGGCGGGAAGGTTCCGACCCGCGCCCTTCCGGCCGAGATCGACTACGAGATCGGCGAGACGATCACGATCAAGGAAGGTTCGTTCGCGGGCCTGCCCGGATCGATCAGCGAGATCAAGGCGGAGAGCGGCAAGCTCATCGTGCTGGTTTCCCTCTTCGAGCGCGAGACCCCGGTCGAGCTCAGCTTCGACCAGGTCACCAAGCTCTAGGTTCAGCACCCTCCCCACAGTTTCAAGTTCACCGGGGCCCGTCCGGGCCACCGGGAGAGCGGCCCCCGGCTGCTCGTCATTACAAAGTAAGGAAGAACAATGGCACCGAAGAAGAAGGTAACCGGTCTGATCAAGCTTCAGATCAAGGCCGGCGCCGCCAACCCCGCACCGCCCATCGGGCCGGCGCTGGGTCAGCACGGCGTCAACATCATGGAATTCTGCAAGGCGTACAACGCTCAGACGGAATCGCAGCGCGGCAACGTCATCCCGGTGGAAATCACCGTCTACGACGACCGTTCATTCACTTTCATCCTGAAGACCCCGCCGGCGGCGGAGCTCATCAAGAAGGCGGCCGGCGTCGCCAAGGGCAGCGGCACCCCGCACACCGTCAAGGTTGCGAAGCTCACCCAGGCCCAGGTCCGCGAAATCGCCGAGGCCAAGATGGTTGACCTCAACGCCAACGACCTCGACGCAGCGTCGAAGATCATCGCCGGCACGGCCCGCTCCATGGGCATCACGGTCGAGGCTTAACCACCTCCACCAGGCATCCCGCCACCAGCAGTACGTGGAAGAGCCAGCCAGGCTCGCACCACACTCTCAATTTCGTTGTACAGGAGATTCAACATGGCACAGAAGTCAAAGGCCTACCGGGCCGCCGCCGAGAAGATCGACGCCGACAAGTTCTACACCCCGACCGAGGCCGTCACCCTGGCCCGGGAGACCGGTTCCGCGAACTTCAACTCGACCGTCGAGGTTGCCCTCAAGCTCGGCGTCGACCCCCGCAAGGCTGACCAGATGGTTCGCGGTACCGTGATCCTTCCTCACGGCACAGGCCGTACCGCCCGCGTCATCGTCTTCGCAACGGGCCCCGCGGCCGAAGCAGCCATCGCTGCCGGCGCCGACGAGGTCGGTGGCGACGAGCTCATCGAGAAGGTAGCCGCCGGCTACACCTCGTTCGACTCCGCCGTCTCGACCCCGGAGCTCATGGGCAAGGTCGGTCGTCTCGGCAAGGTCCTCGGCCCGCGCGGCCTCATGCCGAACCCGAAGACCGGAACCGTGACGCCTGACGTCGCGCGCGCCGTGTCCGACATCAAGGGTGGAAAGATCGCGTTCCGCGTCGACAAGCACGCCAACGTGCAGTTCGTCGTCGGCAAGGTGTCCTTCTCCGCCGAGCAGCTGAACGAGAACATCAGTGCCGCTCTCGAGGAGATCGTGCGCCTCAAGCCCAGCTCGTCCAAGGGCCGCTACATCATGAAGGGCGCCGTTTCGACCACGTTCGGCCCCGGCATCCCGCTCGATGTGAACAGCATCTAGTCAGTTTCACCGCAGCCCGGCTGCACCCGGAAGGGCCCGTCTCACGACGGGCCCTTCCGGCGTTAACGGATGCTCACTCGCTGGCAGCTGTCGGGCGGGCGTTCTTCCGCTCCGCGTTCTGCGGGTGCGCACGGAGCATTTCCGCGACCGCGATCGCGTCGCCCTCCGGCTGGTGCGACGCGGTGTGTGGTTTCGCGATGAACAGGTAGAGGAGTCCGCTGCCCATCACCACGCCCAGACCGATCAGCACGATCCAGTCGTCGAGGAACACGCCGGTCGTTCCGGGACGCGCCAGCAGGATGATGGCGAAGATCCCATAGGCCAGGGCGAGGATGTTCACGACGTATCCCAGTGGACCCAGATTGAACGGCCCGGCCGGCCGCCAGCCCTTGACCCGCTGGCGGAGCGCGGCGAGCACCACCGCCTGGAACGCGACATAGATGCCGAGTACGGCGAACGCCGTGATCTGGGTCAGAATCGTGCTGCCACCCACATAGATCAGGACGCAGAGCAGCAGCGGAATCGTGGACGCGAGGATCAGGGCGTTGACCGGAACGGCCGTGCGCGGGGACACCCGGCCCAACCAGGTCTTGCCGGGGATCATCCCGTCCCGGGCGAACGCGAAGATCAGCCGGCTCGCCGCGGCCTGCAGGCTGAGCACACAGGACAGGAACGCCGTGATCGCCACCACCAGGAAGAGGTTGGCTCCGACCGGGCCGAGAGTGGCGTTGAGGATCGCGGGGATCGGGTCCGCGTCCGTGCCATCGACCACGGCCTGCAGGTCCGGTGCGGCCAGGACGTACCCGCCGAACGAGAACAGGGCGGAGACCCCGCCGACCAGGATGGTCAGGGTCATGGCCCGGGGGATGCCTCGGGCCGGGTCGGGCACCTCCTCGGCCACGTCGCCGCAGGCCTCGAAGCCGTAGAACAGGAACAGGCCGGCCAGGGCGGCTCCGAGGAATGCGGCGGTGTAACTGCCGTCACCTTCGACGCCCATAGTGTCGAAGAAGACGCTGAACTCCTGCTGGCGCTGGAAGATAAGCAGGTAGAGGCCGAGGCCGATCACGCCGATCAGTTCTGCGGCGAGGCCGATCCGGGCCACGCGGGCCAGCATTTTCGTGCCGGAGAAGTTGAACGCGAAGGCCACCACCAGAAAGAGCGCCGAGAGTCCGAGCGTGACCTCTTTGGTGACGGGAGCGTTGATCAGGCTGGCCAGGAATCCGCTGCCGAATTCCGCGACAGCGGTGATCGTGACGAGCATCGCCCAGACGTAGACCCACGCGGCCATCCAGGCGTAGCGCTTGCCCCAGAGACGTCGTGTCCACGGGTAGATGCCGCCCGCGATCGGGTACTGGGACACAACCTCGCCGAAGACCAGCGCCACGAGCAGCTGCCCCAAACCCACGATCACCAACCAGAAGATCGAGGGTGGTCCACCCGTGCTCAGGGCGAGGGCGAACAGCGAGTACACGCCGACCAGCGGCGAGAGGTAGGTGAATCCAAGGGCGAAATTGGCCCAGAGCGACATCGAACGGTGGAAGGTGTCCTCGTAGCCGAGGGCGCTGAGATGCTCGGCGTCGCCGAGCCCCTTCCGCTGGGGTGAAGCGTTCGTAGACATTGGGACCTTTCCGATCGAGCCGGCGAGCGAGGATGTGCTCAACATAGTGCTGCCCACGGGCAAAGGCGCGGAACCGGGCTTGCCGATGTGGCTCAAAACGGGCTCGGTGCAGGTGTGATTCTTGCGGACACCACAGAGCACCCCCGTCTAGGATCAGCTTCAAGCGTCGCCGACAACTCGCAGGAGACGGCTCGCTCGTGTTCCGCCGACCCCGAAGGATTCTCATGCCCGCTGCAGCCCGCCCACGCCCCCTGGTGGCCGCCCCGATCGTCGACGCCGTTTTCGACCTCGATGACCTGCTGGAGCCGGAGGAGATCATCTGGTCGCGCGCGGCGCGCGCGTTCGCGACCAACCGCATCCTGCCGACCATCGAGGACGACTTCGAGGAAAAGCGTTTCCGGGCCGAGCTCATCCCCGAACTCGGGGCGGCCGGGTTCCTCGGCATGCATCTCACCGGCTACGGCTGCGCCGGCGCCGGTGCGGTGAGCTACGGGCTGGTCTGCCTCGAACTGGAGGCGGCGGACAGCGGCTGGCGCACCTTCGTCTCGGTGCAGGGGTCGTTGGCGATGTCAGCCATCCACCAGTACGGCAGTGAGGAGCAGAAACAGCGCTGGCTGCCGGGCATGGCGGCCGGCGCCCTGGTGGGCTGTTTCGCGCTGACCGAACCGGCCGGCGGCAGCGACCCGGCCGCGATGACGACCACCGCCACCCAGGATGCCGACGGTTGGGTGATCGAGGGTGCCAAGCGTTGGATCGGGTTGGCCAGCATCGCCGACGTCGCGATCGTCTGGGCGCAAACGGATGCCGGGGTGCGAGGCTTCCTGGTGCCCACCGACACCACCGGTTTCACGGCCACGCCCATCGACGGCAAGCTCTCGATGCGCGCGTCGATCCAGTGTGACGTGCGTCTCGATGCCGTGCGGGTGCCATCCGAGGCGATCCTGCCCGGCGCCGCGGGGCTGTCCGGGCCGTTCGGCTGCCTCAATGAGGCGCGCTTCGGCATCGTCTGGGGTGCCATGGGGGCGGCCCGCAGCTGCCTCGACGCCGCGATCCTGCGCGCGAAGACGCGCGAGGTGTTCGGGAAGCCGATCGGAGCCACCCAGCTGATCCAGGCCAAACTCGCCGACATGCTGGTCGAATACGAGAAGGGGGTGCTCCTGGCGCTGCACCTCGGCCGGCTCAAAGAGCGCGGAATGCTCACCCCGGCCCAGATCAGTGTCGGCAAGCTCAACAGTGTGCGCGAGGCGATCCAGATCGCCCGGGAGGCCCGCGTCATTCTCGGCGGCGACGGCATCACCAGCGAATTCCCGGTGATGCGGCACCTGGCGAACCTGGAATCGGTGCGCACCTACGAGGGCACCGACGAAATCCACCAGCTCGTGCTCGGGCGGGCCCTGACCGAGCTGAACGCGTTCTCCTGAGGCCACGATGTGACATAGTGACAGGCAGTCGATAGGCCTGCCCGGCCCATCGTCGGGGGAGGGGAACAATGGCGGTGACGGGTGGTCAGACCGTGTTCGCGAACCTGCGTGCGCGCATCCTCTCGGGAGAGTTGCCCGCCAGAGCCACTCTGCGGGAAACAGCGCTGGCCCAGGAACTCGGCGTCAGCCGTACCCCGGTGCGCGAGGCTCTGCGCCGGCTCGATGAGGCCGGCCTGGTGGAGTTCGTGCCGAACCGGGGTGCCACGGTCGTGGAATGGACGCCCGAGCAGATCCGCGAGACGTATTTTGTTCGCGCCGCCCTGGAGAGCAGGGCGGCGGGGCTCGCTGCCGACCGGATCGAACCTGCCGACCTCGATCGGCTGGCCATCCTGATTGAAGCCATGGAGGAGTTCGTGTGCAGGGTGGACGCCGAGGGCATCGACCGGCTGGGCGTGCTCAACGCCGAGTTCCACCGCGTTATCGTGGCCGCGTCGGGCGTCACCCAGCTGATGGTCCTGGCCGCGTCCGTCGGCCGGGCTCCGCTGATGGCCGCGCACTTCCGCCGGGACGGCGTCTCCTTCCGTGCGGGCAGCAACCACCAGCACCGGGACATCCTCACGGCGTTGCGGTCGGGAGACGTCCTCTGGGCCGAGGTGGCCATGCGCTCGCACATTCTCGCCGCGCGCAACGCCGTGGCCGCGGATCAGCCAGCGGATCAGCCAGCGGATCAGTCTACGGAACCCGCGACGGCCTAGCCGGAACCGGTCAGTTTCGGCCGGTGCGCGCGGCCTCGAGCAGGCTGCGGGTGCGCGGATGCTGCGGGGTGGAGACGATCTCGGCCGCCGACCCCTGCTCGACGACCCGTCCGGCGTCCACGACCGCCACCCGGTCGCAGGTGGCTGCCACGATGCCGAGGTCGCCGGAGACCACGATGATCGACAGCCCGAACTCCCGGCGGAAACCGCGGCAGAGCTCCAAGAGGTCGGTCGGGCCGGCCGCGTCGAGGGCGTGCGCAAGCGCGTTCTCGGCGAGGATCAGGAGGTCCGGCTGGAAGGAGACGCCGACCGCGACGCTCACCCGGACCAGCGCGGCCTCGTCGAGCTGGCTCCACAACAGCAGCGACGTTGCGAGGGGATCGGGCAGCCCGACCTGCTCGAGCAGTTCCAGCGCCCGCCGCGCGGCATCCGTTCGGGACAGGCCTCGCTGCCGGCGGAGGGTGCGGGTCAGCTGGCGACCGATGGTGCGGCCCGGGGACAGACCCGTCGGAAGTCCCGGGGAGATAAGGACGATCTTCGACTCGCGGATGCGTTTGAGGGCTCGCGGCGAGGCCCCCACGACCTCCTGCCCGTCAATCAGAATGGAGCCGGCCGCGATCACCGCCGGTGCGGGCAACCGGCCCGCGATGGCCAGTGCGATCTCGCGGGTCCCGGAACCCGCGACACCGACCAGGGCGATGACCTCGCCCCGCGCGACCGAGAGGGAGATGCCTGTGGCCAGCACCGGGGCATCCGTGCGGGTGCTCCCGGCAATCTGCAGACCGCGCACGTCGACCAGGGCCGTGGCGCGGAATCGATCGGAGGGGACGGGCTCATCGTCGGCCGACGCCGACGGGGCGACGGAATGGGCGCAGACCCCGGCGGGCCGCCAGGCGGGGAGGGATGCCTTCACAACTTCCCCTTCCGCTCGAACACTGCCAGTGAAACTCACTGTATGCAATGCGGCACGCCAGACGTCGATTTCATCGCACTTCAACCCTGAATTGGGGGCAACTTTGCATACAACCTCACCGACTTCGCGGCAAGACCGCCGCGGCGCACCCTGTGGAAGCGGGCGCACGTTCTAGCGTGCGCCCGATTCCACGACCTGAGCCGCGGCGGGCCTTCGGCCGACGGGGCGTTCACCGACCGTTTGGAGTCGCCCATGGGCATCGAAGATGACGCTGTCGAGGTCCGTGCCCGGGGCCGGCGCACCCTCGCCTCCCTGCACGCGTTGATCGACACCGCGCGCGCGCTCGCCGAGGAGAAGCCCGAGCTGGCCCCGCTGGTCGACGCCGTGCAGCGGCTGCCGGACCCGCCGGCTGCCGGACCCGCCGGCCGCCTCCGTCTAGGCGCGGCAGCCGCGCCGGCACGCCGAGCCCGCCGAG
>NZ_SOGN01000062.1 GCF_004403395.1 Cryobacterium cheniae | reverse complement strand
TCGCTGTGGGGGAAGAAACGAAATAGCCCCGGAATGTATCGCCTGGGGAAAGACGAGCATGAAGACCGGGGCTAATCGTCGGAGTGGGGGGACTCCGAGACACAACGCTACCGGAGCCTTGATCGCTTGCAATCAGGCGCGCCCGGCGAGCTGAGCCAGCTCCTTGACGAGTCAGAATGCTGCTCGCCCTCTGGTCTCCAAGTCGTCAGCGCGCGCGGGCGGATCCGCCGCGTCCGCCCACCCTTGCAGAGCGACGTTCTTGCTTGTGAGTCTTGTGAGTCTTGTGAGTTTAGGCCGCACCGACAGTCATGCCCGTTGCGCGCAGGCATGAACCTCTCCGCCCTTAGATGTCACACGCCCAACGCGCGGCACCGTCGTCCGTTCAACTTGCGATTCGCCGCAGAGAAGAAACCGCGCTAATGCGCGGTATCAAGTGCTTTATCAGCGTTAGTGTATAAAATAATGGGTGTTAGGGAGAAAATCTAGTGGTCGAGAAACGAACAGCACCCATCCCGGTCCGGCGTGCTCTCCGTGAACTTGGCACGGACGTTCAGACGTGGCGCAAACTTCTTGGGTTGACTGCTGCGCAGGTCGCGGACCGCGCCGGCATGAGCCGGGCCACCCTCCACAAGCTTGAATCGGGGCAGGGAGGCGTCAGCCTCGAGACGGCGCTGCGTGTCTTCCGGGAACTGGGAATTATGGACACGGTGGTTGAGAGCGCCGATCCTTATCGCAGCGACATCGGTCGGCTTCGTTCCGAGGAAGTTCTCCCGCAGCGTGTGCGTCAGAGCCTGCCGAAGAAACAGGCCGATGTCTGACGCGGAAGTCTGGGTGCAAATAGACGGTGTCGACGTCCGCGCCGGCACGGTCTACGCGCCCGATATCGCTGCCACGGCCACCGGGGCGGCGCGGTGCCATTTGCGACTCGGACATCAGAACCAACTCCCTATTACGTATCTATCGGTAACGTAACAGAGCTGGTCAAGATACGCAACTACGCGTTACGGAACTACGCGTGATGATTGACTCAGGGGAGCGGCCTCTGAAGAACGATCTGGCTACTTGGGCTCGATCCCGTGGAGTTCGGGGATTCCAGAATGCAGAATGTATTGCCGTCCGGATCGGCGAGCACAACCCATGACTGCTCCCCTTGCACGATATCCGCTCCATGCCTTCTTCACCACCAGCACCCTCGACACCGTCACAGCAGACAAAACCCACCGCGCCCACGCGGTGATCGAGCTCGTCAATTCCGTCCAAAAAAGCAGCGTTCTGGCTCACCTTCCCACGGGCGTGTTCACCGCCAACGCCGCCTGTCTGGTCCTCGCCGTCATGGCCTTTAGCCTCACCCGCGCCGTCGCGACCATGGCGGGGAACGGTCTCGCCCGAGCGACCACGGCGACGATCCGCCGGAAACTCGTCAGCGTCCCCGCGCGCATTTCACCCTCCGCGCGACGCATCACCCTGCACCTGCCCGAGCACGGGCCCTGGGAGAAACCCTGGACAGCCCTATTGGACCAGAACTTCAGACCGAGACAACCCGCCCCACCTGACCCACCAGCCGACATTCGCATCAACAGGAGCACCAGCGGAACATCCGGGCCGCGAGACCCGGACCGGTGGATCGAGGCTTAGCGCGGACCCCGTAGGCCAGCGCGAGGCTCAGGCACACCTTGCGGCACCCGTCGCACGCGATCAGGAATGCATGCCCCCGGTCTGCCGTCGCCGCGAGGGCCTAGGCAGGCTGAAGGCCCCAGCCACCCGGCCAGACCGTGCGGTACCGGTCGGCCACCGGACGGATCTACGGCACCCGTGGGCCGTGACCCGACGGCGACTTCGCCTCGAGAGCGGCGATCATGGCGTCGATAGCAAAGTTGAACACGTCGGCCAGCCCGTCCGAGAGTGCTCCCGCTGCGGCGGCCTGAGCAAGTAGGGGGAACCCCTCGGGTGGGAGCCCGGCAAGGGGTTTGCCCGCGGTTGCCTCTGCCTGCTCGACTGAGGCACTCGACGCCTGCGCGATTCCGGCGGCCAGCAGTCCGATCGCGTCGATGGTGGCGATCGCGTCGCCCAGTTGCGCCCCGGCGTCAGTCATGATCCGCAGCGCCTTCTCGACCACGCGGAGCGAACCGGCCCCGCGCAGCGAGCGCTCGGCGATCAGAGGTGCTGCGTTCGGGTGGGCCATCAGCGTGGCCAGGTAAGAGACCGCGAGCGCGCGCAGGCGGTCCTGCCAGGGGAGCGAGGCGTCGACGGCGTCGGTGTCGATCTCGGACATGACGGCCTCGACGACCTCGTCGAGCAGGGTTCCCTTGTTCGGGATATGTCGGTACGCGGCCATCGGGTCGACGCGAAGCTCTGATCCCAGCCTCCGCATGGACAGAGCGTGCAGCCCGTCGTCGTCGACGATGCGCAAGGCCGCAGACGTGAGCATCTCGCGCGTCAGTCCCTGTGCCGCCATGGATCCTCCTCGCAGAACGCCGCGGACCCGTGGTCGGATCGACCGTCGAGTCTACTGCGTAGACTACTATTGTCTACAGCGTAGACATCAGTAGCCAGCTCCAGCTGGGCGGGCTGCGGGAAGGGAGCGAAATGATGGTTGATGTCGACGGCAGCGGTTGGGCCGCTTGGAGGTTCGCGCGAAGGGTTCGGCGTGTCATGGTGACCGCGGTTTCAGGCTTGATGTTTTCAGTGCTCGTTCTTGTCGGGATCTTGCTGTGGTGGAGCCCTGGACGACCCAGGCCATTCCTGGATGCCGACGGGAGCGTGCTGCCGGGGAGCATCTCGGAGAAGTTCCACGTCAACATCGACGGTGTCGAGCAGGGCATGTTCATCAAGGGCGAGGACTCGAGCAACCCTGTGCTGCTTTACCTCCATGGGGGCATGCCCGACTACTTCCTCACCCAGGACTACCCCACGGGTTTGGACGAGTACTTCACCGTGGTCTGGTGGGAGCAGCGCGGTTCAGGTCTCTCCTACAGCTCCGTGGTCTCACCGGAGAGCGTCAACCCGGAACAGCTCGTGGCGGACACGTTGTCGGTGACGAACTACCTCCGCGAGCGTTTCGGACACCAGAAGATCTACCTCATGGGCCATTCGGGCGGAACTTTCATCGGAATCCAGGCCGCCGCGCAAGCCCCCGAGCTGTACCACGCGTACATTGGCGTGGCCCAGATGTCGGACCAGCTCGAGTCCGAAAAGCTCGCGTCCGCCTACATGCTCCAACAGCTCAAGGATGACGGCGACGCGAAGATGGTGCGGATGCTCGAAGAAGCACCTATCAGCGACTCGGTCCCGCTGCCGGAGTCCTACCTCTCGGTTCGCGACTCGGCCATGCACCGCCTCGGCATCGGCACCACCCACAAGATGAGGTCAATTGTTTCTGGTCTGCTGCTGCCGTCTTTCCAGAACCGGGAGTACACGCTCGGCGAGAAGATCAATACGTGGCGGGGCAAGATCTTCTCCGGTGACCAGTTGTGGAACACCCTGCTCTCGACGGATCTGACCAAGAAAGTCACCCGGCTTGAGATCCCCGTGTATTTCCTTCATGGCGTTTACGACTACACGGTCTCCTACCCCTTGGCCAAGTCGTACTTCGAGCAACTTGATGCACCGTTGAAGGGCTTCTACACGTTCACCAGATCCGCGCACAGCCCCTTGTTCGAGGAACCGAGGAAGATGCGCGAGATCATGCAGTCCGATATCCTGACGGGCTCAACCGGATTGGCTGACCCGACGTAGCGACCTTGGCCGGCTCGCGCCGGACGCCCCTCGAACTCGAGCGGCCGGGTCGATCCGCCCGGTCGGCGACCGATTGGCGCAGCAGTGGACCGGGGCGCGGTGGGAGGAGCCCACGCGAATCGATTGATCGACGGGGGGCGAACATCGCCAGCCGCTGTCAGGCGGCTCACTTGACCAAGACCGGCACGTAGTTGCGTACTCGTCCGTCGAGCTTGGCGTGCTCGTCGCGCACGGCCGATTGCACCACCGTTGCCGGGACGTCGGGAAACCGGGAAAACCGGGCGGACAACCGCACGGTTACTTGGACGACGGCCTGGCTTTCATCGAACTTGGACATGGGTGTCGTCGTCCTCGCCCCGACCGCGCGGTGCAGCCCGTTTGATGGTGCCGCCGGACGCACGTTGCTGTCGGAACGGGACTTCCGGGACTGGGCCGCGATCGACGGCTAAGCCGAGACGATTGCCCGCGTCGGGTCCACCACGCCCTGAGTTCCGCCCTCTCGCAAAATAGCTCCTCAACGTGAGCGCACGTGGGACCACGCTGCGCGATCCGAAAACGGCTGGCACTTCGGGGGTGAAGGGGTCAGCGGAGCAGAAATGGTGGGGTTACTCCAGGGCGAGGACTCCGTCTTGGTGCCCATAGGCGCGCCAAGCGGCGCCTTTTTCTGTCGCGCGTGCAGGTGCGGTCACCAGGCCCGACGCCCGCGCCACGATGAGCAACGCGCGCGGTATTTCACCGTGAGCGCACAGCGCCCCCGGTGCCGTCGGGTTCGCCAGGATCCAGTCGAGCAACTCGTCGACCGCACCATCCTTGGCGGGCAGCGCATGTTCACCCACCATCAGGCCCCGTCCGGCCGCCAACGGCTCGACGGTCTGTCGGCAGCGCACCGCCGGGCTCGCCCGCACCACCGAGATCTCGTCGTCGGTGAGGGAGCGGACCAGGGATTCGGCCTGAGCGACACCGCGCGCGGTGAGCGGGCGCAAGATGTCGTCCGGTCCCAGTTCGCCGTCAAACGAGGGCTTGGAGCGATCCCCGACAGTGCCTGGACAGCGATTGAATACACCAACGCGATCTATGACGAAGGCACCAAAACGTGGATCAGTAACACTGAAGTCGCAGAGGTCCCGTTCACCGCGTTCACATCCCGCAAGAAGAGCGAGCAGATCACCGGGCGCCTCGTGGTTCGGCCCATCCCGGAACTGAACAAGAAAAACGTCGACCAGCCAACCCTGTTTGACACGCACCGGTTCCATGCCTTCTTCACCACCAGCACCCTCGACACCGTCACAGCAGACAAAACCCACCGCGCCCACGCGGTGATCGAGCTCGTCAATTCCGTCCAAAAAAGCAGCGTTCTGGCTCACCTTCCCTCGGGCGTGTTCACCGCCAACGCCGCCTGTCTGGTCCTCGCCGTCATGGCCTTTAGCCTCACCCGCGCCGTCGCGACCATGGCGGGGAACGGTCTCGCCCGAGCGGCGACGGCGACGATCCGCCGGAAACTCGTCAGCGTCCCCGCGCGCATTTCACCCTCCGCGCGACGCATCACCCTGCACCTGCCCGAGCACTGGCTCTGGGAGAAACCCTGGACAGCCCTATTGGACCAGAACTTCAGAGCGAGACAACCCGCCCCACCTAACTCACCAGCCGACATTCGCATCAACAGGAGCACCAGTGGAACACCCGGGCCGCGAGACCCAGTCCGCACCAGCCGACATTCGCATCAACAGGAGCACCAGTGGAACACCCGGGCCGCGAGACCCAGTCCGCACCAGCGGCTGAAACACCAAAGCCCCACCAAACCAAAATTAAGATTTGCTCAGCGGCCTTCCGGTGAATTCAGGCTTACACACCGCCGAAGGCCTTTTTTCAGACATGCGCGAGCTGTAAGCACTCAACAATCAGGGTGGATTTTTGTGATGAGTTGGACGTCAACGGGAGGTCTGCGCTCGGACGACGTCATTCATGAATGCTGCAAACCGCCCGGGCTCGTCCAGATGTGGGGTGTGCCCTGAGCCCCCGAAGGTCACGACCTGCTTGCTCGGCGCCGCCAATACAGCGAACCATTCGCGGGCCAGGACCGCACGCCCGGGTGCCTCGTGTGCTCCCTCGACTAGAAACACGGGCACCTCAAGTTGGGGTACGTCTCGCCGAAAGTCGATTGTTTGAAGCTGAGGATACATCGTGGCAAATGTGTTGATGAGGGCGCCCATCCCACGAGCCTGTTCGATGAGCGTGTACTCCGCGACAAACAGGCTGGTTGGGTACGCCGTCTTCGGGTCGTAGTCGGATCCACGGGGGTAGGTCTGCCCGTCCGGATTTGAAGAGAGCGCCACGGGGTAGGCGAGCATGTCGGTGTAAGGCGGGGTCCGATGGCAGCCAGTTGGTCGCCGAAAGCGCCGTCCCCGACCCGTTGCGCGTAGGCGACGGACTCTGCGTACATAAGCTTGTCCGTCGCTTGGAGGTCGACCATCTGCCCTGTGCCGACGTACGCGGCGAATAAGTCGGGGCGCTGCTGGGCCGCGAGCACTCCCAGGACCGTCCCCCACGAGCTCCCCACGAGGTAAATCCTCGGTTGGTTGAAACGGTCGCGCAGGTACTCGCTCACCTCGATCGCGTCATGCACGGCCTGATCGACGGTTAGGGTTGCGACAGGCTCAAAAGCGGCCGCGGACTTTCCGGCGCCGCGCTGGTCCCACGTGGCAACGACGAAGTTCTTCTCAAGCCCTTGCCCTGCAATCCGCATGGAGCCCACCGCCGTGCCCCCGGGGCCGCCCTCCAGGAAGAGTAGGACGGGCGCGCGGTAGTCGTGCCCTCGCAGCATGATCGCCTGATCGTGCCCGCCAATCGGGACACTCACCAGCTCGGAGATGCTGCCTTCTAAGGGTTCTCCGTCCACGCCGGTGATCGCCTCGGTGCTCGCCGGTCGCGCGAGGCCGACGACGAGGAGGACGACGACTAGGTGTAACTCCCAGAGACCTTGTGAACGCGGTTGATGGGTGGGGTGTTTCCGATGCCGCTGTGGGGTCTGTGGTGATTGTAGTCATGGACCCACTGCTGGTAGGTGGCAGCGCGGGCTTCGTCTGATGTGTAAGCAGCGGCGTATGCCCATTCGGCTTCCAGGGTGCGGTTGAAGCGCTCGACTTTGCCGTTCGTTTGCGGCCGGTAGGGGCGAGTGAATTTGTGCTTGATTCCCGGGCCGAGCGCGGCTTGGAAAGTGCCCGAGCGGTAGCAGGGACCGTTGTCGGTGATCACTCGCAGGACGGTGATGCCGTGGCTGGCGAAGAACGCGTTGGCCCGCTGCCAGAACCCGGCGGCGGTCTCTTTCTTCTCGTCGAGAAGGATCTCGGAGTAGGCGAGCCGTGAGTGGTCGTCGACGGCGTGATGGATGAACGCGTAGCCCCGGCCGCCCTGGTGACCTCTGTGCTTGCGGCCAACGGCTCGGCCGAGAGTTCGGTGCCCACCGCCGTCGGGGATGCGTCCCTGCTTCTTGATATCGACGTGAACGAGGTCGCCCGGGTTCGGGTGCTCGTAGCGGATCGGTTTCGGTTTCCTCACGGGCAGCCCGGTGACCCGGTCGATGTTGGCCAGGCGCGGCATCTGGAAGCGACGGAGCACATTCTCGACCGTTGACCGGTTCAAGTGCAGGTGAAACGCGATTCGATGAGGTCCCCATCGTCTCGTGAATCGAAGTGCCACGATCCGTCGTTCGATGCGCATGGGGGTGCGGTTGGGCGAGGTCAGCGGGCGTGACGACAGGTCGCGCATGCCGGCCTCACCAGCGGCCCGATACCGGTCAGCCCACTTCTTCGCTGTCGCCGGTGAGCAGCTCATACTTTTCGCGGCCCTACGAAGGTTCCAGCCATGGACAACGACGCGGCGGGCAAGCAGCAATCGGCCTTTCGGGGACAACAAAGCGTTAGCGTGGGACACGAGGGCCTCCTAGAAATCGAGTGAGTGTGGTTACCCACTTCGATGCCGGAGGTCCTCGCCCTTTTAACTCAAGCCACGTCGTTCACAACGTCCGTGGGAGTTACAGCTAGTCGTTTGCGCGACCTCAGCGACCGGAGCGTGCGTGAGCAGATCGTCGCCGAAGCACGCACAGAAGCGGTCTTGACTCTTGCCCGTAATCGTCGCGCTGCTGCTCGTGCGGCAGAGGCCTGCTAGGGCTATCGCTTCGCGCGACGCTCCCACTCTTCCACCAGTTTCGCGGCATGCTCAACGAGCGGCCGTGCAGCATCTTGTCGGACAACGGCTGTTACGTACTGATAGCTGCTTTTGTCGGACAGCAACGCGTTGAGATGCTTGCGCGGTGACGTGTCCGGTTGCGTCGCTTCGAAGAGAAGGGCTAACGCATCGCTGTGGTTTCCGCTGCGGGAGCACTCGCTAAGGACGGTGTCGCAGATGACGTCTGAGGCCGCGATGCCCGCGTTCACCGCGTTCACCGCGTTCGAGCCCGCCACTTTCCAGGAGAACACGTTGTCGTCTGCGACATACATCTTCGCTACCTCAAGGAACCTCCGTGCGTCCGGGAGCCGAGCCTCGATCCCGGACCGGTCGATATTCTGGCGCTTGGGAGCCTGGCGTGCCATTACTGCTGCTGGAGTACGGTTCGAATTTCGCCGGTCTGGAGCATTGCTTGCGGGAGCAGTGCCTTCGGAAGCAGTGCTTTCGGGAGTGCGCCGACCAGGACTTCGCTGTCGTGGAGCCACAGGTCGACGAGCGCGTCACCGCGTCCTGCGGATTCTGTGAGGCCGCCCATGGTGATCTCGATTACTTGTGCTGGGTTCCCAGTCCAGAGCTCGACGCTGCGCCCCAACTCAGAGACGAAGTCCTCACGGAGACTCGCCGGTATTTCGTCCGGGTACACGACCAGAAGGTCGATGTCGGAGTCGGCCGTGGCCTCTCCTCGTTCGACCGATCCATAGAGGACGACCGCAGTGCCGGCCGGGGCCGTATTCGCAGCGAGATCGCGGATGCGCTGACGGAGCGCAGTCAATGCAGTGATCGCCGTCTCGACGGTTGACCAGAGCAGGTGCGCCCGATTCACCCGGTAGAGCGTCTCCGCCTGTCGGGACGTCGCCAGCACGAGCCCGACCCGAGCCAGACGCGCCAAGGCCCCCTGGACGCCTCTGATGCTCACTGTTCCGCCGAGGAAACGTTCGATCTGGCGACCGTTCACCGACGCCGACCCGCGCGCAAGAACAGTGAGCACTGCGCCCTCGGTTCGACCGAAGACACTGACAAGTGGCATCCCGAGATCCATCGAATCCTCCTAGTGAGCTGTGAACCTGATACCTCCATGATACACACGATACCGAAATGGCTCAGATGTTCAGGTTGCTTACGCGCTCAGTCACAACGCTTCCGTCACGCCGTCCGTTTTCGCGATTTTCCGGTACGCCTTCACCCACTGGGGGTCGCCGAAATCTCGGCCAGCGTCTGGGTGAAGCGCGGCGAGAAGGTCGACTATGAGATCATCCGTGAAGGCGAGGTGCAGATGCTGATCGAGGGCAGGAAGTTGGAACGCGCCGTCGGGAACCGAGCGTGCGGGAATTCGTGGTCATCCTTGTTCGAACGGTCAGCATCTGCCGAAGCGCAAATCCCGATCTCAGGGCCGCAGTGTAGCTTCTAGAGTCCCACTCGAGTTCGGAGTGACTCCCGCGTACATCAGTTTTATTCTCATCGGGTGGTGATGCTTCTTCCGATATTGGGGATGAAACGTCCGACTCGTGCGGTGTATGCCGCGTAGGCCTGTCCATGTGTGGCTAGCAGGTACGGTTCCTCAACGGCCCGGACTTGAAGTTGGACCGCGGTCACAAGGCACAGCACTGCGGTGATGGTCAGCGGTGTAGGTGCTAAAGCAGAAAGGCCAGCCAGGGCTGTGGACATCGCGGTGAACATGGGGTTGCGTACGTAGCCGAAGAGACCGTCGGTCACCAGGTCGGTGCGTTCGCTGCGGTTGACGCCGATGCGCCAAGACGCGCCCATCCCGCTTTGAGCGGCCAACACCCCCAGGAAGCCGACGACGCTGACTACCAGGCCCGCCCATCGCACCCAAGCCCAAATGCCCGACGCAGGGGGCACGATGCCGACGACGGCCAGGATCAGTCCAACAGCCGCGAGCACGAGCGCCGCGACGAACAGCAGTCCGCCCCACCAACCCGCTGACCCTGCTATGCCGGAGAACCCGCTGTAACCGCTGGAGCCGGTGCGACGCCGGTGAACCCAAGTGCGCACCCCGAACGTCGCTACGACACCTATGGCGAAGAGCGTCAGGGCGAGAGCCGCGGCTACGTCAGCGCTCATCGCTATCCTCGATCCTGGTCCGCGAGGATTTGGGACAACAGCTGGCGAGGGTCAGGTTGAGCGGCGGCACGGTGCGGGGGGTGAGCGGCGCGACTCATCGAAGGCTCCTCGGTCTTCGGCATGCCGGATATCGAGACTTGATTGCGTTAGTTGACATGTAATCATCATCGCATGCTTCGGCGGCTGCCGATATCATCGGGATATGCCGATACCGCCAACGGAAGGCCAACAGGCCGCCGTCTCCCTACTTCACTCTCTAGCCGAGCCCACCCGGCTGCGCATTGTCCAGCGACTTCAACGCGGAGAATGCCGTGTGCGAGACCTGGTGGATGAGCTGGGGCTGGCGCAGTCCACGATCTCCGAGCACGTCGCGTGCCTTCGTGATTGCGGACTGGTCACTGGTCGAGCGGAGGGTCGCCAACTCTTCTACTCACTCTCGCACCCGGAGCTGACGCACCTGCTGGAAGCGGTCGAGGTGTTGCTTCAGGCGACCGGATTTAAAGTCGACCTCTGCTCTACCTACGGCTCGGAGGCACTCGCCTAGTGTCGATCCGCAGCGAACAAGAAACACAGTCGCCCACTCAGCAAGGATTGGCTGGCCCAGTTCACAGTCGCCTATAACGTCATTGAGGGCGCGGTCGCGATCACGGCGGGCATCACCGCCGGACTCGTATCTGTCATCGGATTCGGAATCGACTCCGGCATCGAATCGATCGCCGCCATTCTGGTCGGCCGCCGACTGGCTGCCCGTTTGCGACACGGCGATGCGGATGAGCGCAAGGAACGCATTACTCTCAAATTGGTCGCAGTGACGTTCTTCATACTTGCCGCGTATGTCACTTTCGAGGGGATCCGCAGCCTTCTGGGTGGCGAACGACCGGGGACCTCGCCATTGATTGAGTATTCGAGTCTCTGAGCCCCACCCGATCGTGCGGTTGAGCCCCACTGGTCGTGCGGAAGAGCACCAGTGGTGGTGTGGCTCAGCACCACTGGTGCTCCCCGTCGCGGATTACGCGGTTGCGGGGGCGGTTTGTTCCCTCATGTTGTAGGTGCCGGTGTCGACCCAGGTGGTGTAGTGGATGATGCGGTCCATGATGGCGTCGGCGTGGACGCCGGCGCCGAGGCGTTGGTGCCAGCCCTTCTGTTGATGCTGGGTGCAGAACACTGTTGATCTCTCGCCGTAGCGGCGCTCCATCAGCTCCAGCAGCATTGTCCGCATTGATTCCGTCGGCTTATCGAGCAGCCACTCGTCGATGACCAGCAGCTAAGCATCGAAGTATTTGCCCTTGACCGGGCCGGCGAGTTTCGTAATATCCCAGCTGAAGACCTGGCACGGGCCCGTGGCGATCAATTCGGGGATCGCCCGCGCCGGGTGGCGTGCCAGGCGGCGGCGGTCCTTGACCTGCTTGTTCTCGTTCAACATTCGATACATCGTTGAGATTGACGCCAAATATATGCCCTCGTCGAGCAGCTGCGCGTAGATCTGGATCGGCGGCAAATCCACGAACCGGGCCGAGTTCACCACCGCCAGGATGCGGGCCCGCTCGAGGACATCGAGCCGGTTCGCCGGCACCACCACCTGCCGGGCGGCCCGGGTGCGTGGCGTCCGGGTCGCGGTCGCCCGCGGCAACCCGACCAGGCTGGCGGCCGTCCGGGTCGGAACGCCGTGGCTGGTGAGGTTGCGGTAGGTGGTCATCACGGTTTCGTGTGCGGTGTTTCGTCCCGCGAGCTCTTCGAAAGATTTTCGAGTACCTCGTGCATTTTTGACATGATCTCCAACGCCATCCCCGTCGCTTCCAACCTCCGTTCCGTCAACTCAAGTTGGCGGCGAAGCCGGGCGATCTCGGCCTGCTCGGGCGTGAGCCGGCCGATCTTCTCCCCGGGTTTCTTGCCCTGCAGCATCCCGGCATCGCGTAGTTTTCGCCACTCCGTGATCTGGGAGGAATAGATGCCCTGCTCCCGCAAATACGCGCCGCCCCCGTTGCGGGAGATGGCGTCCTCGTAGGCGGCGAGGTGGTCAAGTTTCTGCTTCGGCGTGAACGAACGCCGAGGCGTGGGACTGCCCGCGCGGGGGCCGGGACTGCTGTTGTTCATGGGACTATCGTCGCGCACGGCGATCAACGATGGGCTGGACATGGTGGGACTTCCTGATTCTCGCCCTACGTCAAACGGCGGACTTGCTCCGAGCTACTGGCCTCAACTCACCCTGACACGTAGGGATGCGACCAAGTTTCTTCACGTCAACGTGCACCAGCTCGCCTGGGGTTTTCTTCTCGTGCCGAATCGGTTTGGGTTTGCGCACCGGCAGGCCCGTG
>NZ_SOGN01000053.1 GCF_004403395.1 Cryobacterium cheniae | reverse complement strand
GGGCGGGCCCGCCGGCGCAGACGGGCCCGCCGGCGCAGACGGGCCTGCCGGCGCAGACGGGCCTGCCGGCGCAGACGGGCCTGCCGGCGCAGACGGGCCTGCTGAGCGTCCACCAGGCGCGCTCCGGCCCGAGATTCTGCTGCGCGACGCCCTCGCCATGCTCGACGACGGCACCGACCTCGCGTCAGGAGAACGACCATGACCCCCGAACCGACCGAGCTGATCACCGGCATCCGGGAACTGACCACCCAGACGGATGGCGCCCCGCGCCTCGCCGACGCCGCCCTGGTGATCGCGGACGGCCGCATCGCGTGGATCGGCCCGGCGTCCGCGGCGCCGGCAGCCGATCTCCGCACGGATGTCGGCGGCCGAGCCGCTTTGCCCGGCTGGGTCGACAGCCACACCCACCTGGTGTTCGCGGGCGACCGGGCGGCGGAATTCGAGGCCCGGATGGGCGGACAGCCCTACGCGGCCGGCGGGATCCTGACCACCGTGGCAGCCACGCGCGCCGCGACCGAGGCACAGCTGAGGGCCGCGGCGAGCCGGCTGCGGCAGGAGGCGGAGGCGCAGGGCACCACGTTCCTCGAGAGCAAAACCGGCTACGGCCTCGACCTGGCGAGCGAGGTCAGGTCGGCGCGGGTGGCGGCATCCGTCGCCGACGTCGTCACATTCCTCGGCGCGCATATAGTGCCGCCGGGCATCGATCGGCGCGACTATCTGGACCTGGTGACCGGGCCGATGCTGGCCGCTGTGGCGCCGCACGCGCGGTTCATCGACGCCTTCTGCGAGGTGGGCGCGTTCGACGTGGAGGAGAGCCGCGAGGTGCTCGAGGCCGGCCGCGCCGCGGGACTCGGCCTGCGACTGCACGGCAACCAGCTGGGTTTCAGCGGCGGAGTGCGGCTCGCGGTGGAGATCGGCGCGGCGAGCGTCGACCATTGCAACCACCTGGAGCCCGCGGATATCGATGCCCTCGCGGCCTCGGCCACCGTGGCCACCCTGCTGCCGGCCTGCGACCTGTCCACGCGGCAACCGTTCGCGCCGGCGCGGCGGCTGCTCGACGCCGGCGCGAGTATCGCCCTGGCCACCAACTGCAATCCGGGCAGTTCCTTCACGACGTCGATGGCGTTCTGCGTGGCCACCGCGGTGCTGCAGATGGGTCTGACGATCGAGGAGGCGGTGTGGGCGGCGACCCGCGGCGGCGCCCGGGCGCTCGGCCGCGACACGGGTTCGGACGCGGTCGGAGTCCTGCGCGTGGGCGGGCGGGCCGACCTGCAGGTACTCGACGCGCCATCCGTCGCCCACCTCGCCTACCGCCCCGGCGTGCCGCTGACCTGGGCGGTCTGGCGGCAGGGTGTGCGGGCCGGCGGCCACAGTCCGGCGCCCCTCCCGGCCTGACTATCGAACTCCCTTCCCCCTTCCCCCCTCCCCCCTCGCCCCAGCTCACCCCGCCTCGTCGTGCATAACTCCTGCAAATTGCTCAGCTCCTGGCCAGTCGCCCCCGGAATTCCGCGGATGTTCGACGCGGGCCACAGAAATTGCAGGAGTTATGCACGGGATGCGCCGAGGGCGGCCTCCCTGACTCGGTCACTCCCGTGGCCAGCCAGCCAGCCGGAAGCCGCCACTGTGGTCAACTCAGGAGAATGGCCGGATCCGTCGCCGCGCACCCCGGACTTCCGCGGCACCGCCACCCGCTCCGCAGCCGACTCGCCGAAGCTCCTGAGTTGGCCACGCTCGGGAGCAGTGAGTGCGGCCGCTAGGGTCATGCCGAGGCTGACAGGGCGCTGTTCAGCACACACAGGTGGGGACGTAGATGAGTTTTTCCGAGGATCCACCGCAGCGGGCGGCGGCGGACTCCGCTGGGACTGCACCCCGAAAGCGGCGGGTGAGCCCGGCACGGCGCCAGCCCCGTGGGCGGTCTACCGGCTCACCGACCGAACGATCGAGGTCTGGACCAGGGTGGTGAGCCTGTCGATGCCCATTCTGGTCGTGATCGGCGGGGTGGTGGCCGTCATTTCCGGCCTGATCGCCGACGCGAACGACGTCGAGAGCAACCCGGGCCTCATCGTCGGGGTGGTGATCATGGCCTCGGGAGTCGTCGTCCCGCTCCTGATCGCGGCGGCACTCGGCGGCGAGTCCCCGCACCGCGGCGAATCGGTCGTCGGCATCCTGCTGGCGGCGGGACTGCTGGGAACGGGCGTGAGCGCCGTGGTGGACATCCCGTGGGTGACGCCGTGGTGGACATCCCGTGGGTGACGCCGTGGAGCATCGTGGCCATGATCGTCTCCGTCGTCGGATTCTTCGTGCTCGGGTTCATCCGCCGGGTGCCGATGTGGATCGGCATCGGCCCGTCCGGGTCACACACCGACGAGATCTCGGACGGCATGCTGCCCGGCGAGTCGAGACCCGGAATGCTCAGCCCGAAATACCACAAGCGGGCGCCGACCGACCACAAGCGAAAGCAGAGCGGAGGCCGGCCTGCATAACTCCTGCACAGTCGATCGGCGACCTGGGCCAGACCCCGGAATTCCGCGGATGTCCCACGCGGGCCACGGAATTTGCAGGAGTTATGCACGCGACCGGCCCCAGCCCCTGGACGCAAACGGAGGTGACCCGGGAGACCGGATGCCTGCGGCTGATCTCCTGCCGGCGCGCTAGCGCCGCGCCGAGGCCCGGTGGCGTCGCCGAACGGTTTTACACTGACCACATGGACGTCTATACCTGGCTCAATGTGGGGCTTGTGCTGCTCTTCGTGCTCATCGGCGGCGTGTTCGCAGCCACCGAGCTGGCGTTGGTGTCCCTGCGCGAGAGCCAGCTGCATGCCCTGGAACGCGAGAGCGCGCGCGGCAGGGCCGTCGCCCGGCTGGCCCGGGACCCGAACCGGTTTCTGGCGGCGGTGCAGATCGGCGTCACCGTCGCCGGGTTCCTGTCCGCCGCCTACGGCGCCTCCACCCTGGCGCCCGACCTCGCCCCGCTGCTGGAGGAGCTCGGGCTCTCCGCCGGGGCCGCGGACACGCTGGCCCTGATCGGCCTGACGCTTCTCATCGCGTACCTCTCCCTGGTGCTGGGGGAACTCGTGCCGAAGCGCTTCGCCCTGCAGAAGCCACGCACTGTCGCGCTCGCGCTGGCGCCGCCGCTCCAGGTGTTCTCCACCCTGATGCGGCCCGTGATCTGGTTGCTGTCCGTCTCGACGAACGCCGTCGTGCGGCTTCTGGGCGGAGACCCGCACGCCCGGAGCGAACTCATGTCCGATGAGGAGTTGCGTGATCTGGTCGACGCCCACGAAGGCCTCGAGGTCGAGGAGCGGCACATTCTGAGCGAGGTGCTCGACGCAACCAATCGGCTGGTCCAGGAGGTGATGCGTCATCGCGGGGACGTCGACTTCCTGGTCGGCACGCAGTCGATCCCTGCCGCGCTGGAGGAGATCCGGTCGCTGCCGCACTCGCGTTACCCGGTGATCGGCGGCTCCGTCGACGAGGTACTGGGCTTCGTGCACGTGCGCGATCTTCTGGACCCCGGCGCGCACCCCGACTCGACGACGGTCGCCGAGGTCGCCCGGGCCATCGTCTTCCTGCCCGGCACCAATCGCATCCTGCCGGCGATGACCCAGCTGCGCCGCGCCGGTGTGCACATCGCGATCGTCGTCGACGAATACGGCGGCACCGACGGCATCGTCACGCTCGAGGATCTCGTCGAGGAGCTCGTCGGCGAGATCCACGACGAGTACGACCTGCCCGTGCCCGAAGAGCTCATCACCGAGGCGGGCCGGGCGCGGCTGGTGGATGGCGGCCTGAATATCGAAGACTTCACGGATGCCACGGGGGTCGAGCTCGAAGACGGCCCCTACGAGACTGCGGCCGGCTTCGTGACCTACCGGCTCGGTCGCATGCCCCAGGTGGGCGACACGGTTTCGACCGGAGAGCACCGGCTGCGGGTGGCCGCCCTCGATGGGTTGCGCGTCAGCGTCATCGAGGTCGGTGCACGACCGGAGGAGGACTCCGCCTGACGACGTCGCCCTTTCAGAGAGCGACGCGCCGACTCTCCAGCCGCAGTTCGAGTTCGCTCATCACCAGGGCTGCGAGATCCGTGAGGGTGCGAAGTTCCGGCCCGGTGATGACCCGCGGCTCGAAGTCGATAACGCACAGCGTGCCCAGGTTGTAACCGTTCCGGGTCGTCAGGGGAACCCCGGCGTAGAACTGCAGGCCGAACTCCCCAGCCACGAGAGGGTTGGCCAGCGCTCGCGGGTCGGTGCGGGCATCCTGCACCACCCAGGGTCCGTCGGACATGATCGCCGAGGCACACAGACCCGGGTCACGGGGAATCTCCCCGATCTCGAGGCCGTGGTGCGATTTGAACCAAATGCGGTCGGTGTCGACGATGCTGATGATCGCGATCGGCACGGAGAAGAGCCGGGCGGCCAGTGCGGCGATCCGGTCGAAGGCCCCGTCGGCGGGAGTGTCGAGAATGTCGAGGCGCGCGATCTCCCGCAGGCGCTCGGGTTCGTCACTGATGAGGTGGTGGTCCGCGGCACCGCGATGGCGGCCGGTTTCCGCGATGACCGCCTGGCGCAGGGCGAGCACCACCTCCGCGGTCGACGGACGCTGCCCCGGCTCGCGGAACAGCATGGTTGTCAGAAGGTGCCGCCACTCCGGAGAGAGTTCCTCCGGGATGGCAGGGTCGCGCAGGAGCCTGGCCATGGCCGATGGGATCGGCTTGCCGGGGAACGCCGTCTCGCCGGTGAAACATTCCAGGAGCACGAGCCCCAGGGAGTAGATATCGCTCGCCGGACCGACTTCCTCGCCACGTGCCTGCTCCGGGCTCAGATACGCGGCCGTTCCCGTCGTCATCCCCAGATTGGTGACCCGCTCACTGTCCGGGAACAGTGCGATACCGAAATCGGTCAACCGCGCGTGCGTTCGAGTATCGGAGCTGTACTCCTCCAGAAGAATGTTCGCGGGTTTGATATCACGGTGGATGACGCCACGCCCATGGATGTATTCGAGCCCCTCCGCCAGGTCATAGCCGATTTGGGCGATGTGCCGGGTCGACATCGGATTACCTTCGAGACGTTGGCGCAGATTGACGCCGTCCACGAGCTGCATCACGAGGTAGATCTGCGGGCCGTCCGCCTCGGTGCGGTTCACTCCGACGTCGAAAAGGGTGACCACGCTGTGGTGGTTCAGGCTCGCCAGCACGTTGATCTCGGCTTGCTGGCGCTGAATGTCGGACGCGTCAGTGGCGCGGAGTTCGAAGATCTTGATCGCCACATCACGTCCCAGACGCTCGTCGGTGGCGCGATAGACCGAAGCCATTCCGCCGCGGCCGATCAAGTCCTTCAGCCGGTAGCGTTCGTTCAGGAAACCCGGTGATTCCTTGGTCATCGGACCCCCCTTTCGGGCCTAAGTCTAGGGTAGGTGCGGCCGGACTTGTGCACCGCGGTGGGCCGCGATCGTGTCCCTTGAACGAGAACGCCCCCACGGTGTGAAACTGGGGCCATGACAGGGATGCGGAGTCGAGGGTGGCCGGCAGCAGCCGGGCTGGTGTGCGTGGCGGCGGTCATGCTGCTGACGGGCTGCGCGCCGCCGGTCTCCGGCCCGGCAAGCGGCACGGCGAGGCCCGGTACGACTCCGACGGCCGGATCGACGGCAAGGACGACTGCGCCAGCGACAGCGGCCCCCTCGGCCACGCAGTCTGCGACACCCGACCCCGCCGGTCCGGCCGACCCAGGCACGTGCGCCCCCAACCAGCTGGAACTGTCCCTGCAGTCGCGGCCACAGGACAGTGGCGCCGGCAACTTCTACTGGGACCTGCGCCTGGCGAACACGGGTTCAGCGGCGTGCACGGTCGAGGGCTACCCGGTGGTTTCGCTGGTCGGCTCGACCTCCGGAACGCCGATCGGCGCCGTCTCCGGCACCGAGCCGGGACGTTGGTATACCGTGACGGTCGTCGAGCTGGCGCCCGGGGCATCCGCTTACAGCCTGCTCCACCTCGGCCAGGCCGGCGCGTACAGCTGCCCCCTCGTGCCCGTTGCCGCCCTGGACGTGGCCCTGCCCGGCTGGGACACGGCGAGCCGGGTGCCCACGCCGAACCCCATCGAGGGCTGCGACGACGACAGCACGGTTCTGGTGCGCACCGGCCCGCTGGCCCCGGCCCCGGTCACCTTCTAGATCAGGGCCGGGCCGGTGGCCAACAGAGTAGCGAACAGAGAGCGGCGTGCATAACTCCTGCAAATTCACGGCCGCGAACCGCGCACCCGCGGAATCACGCGGCCGATCGCCGCTCGGCTCACGAATTGCAGGAGTTATGCACGGGAGACGTCGGAGATGGCGCCGGCGGATGCGCGCAGCTCCCGCCGCTCGGCCCGGCGCTCCCGGCCGCCTTCGACCAGGAAGTACAGCACGGGCAACACCACCAGGGTCAGCACGGTGGAGGACACCAGCCCGCCGATGACCACGAGGGCCAGCGGCTGCGAGATGAAACCGCCCGTCCCGGTGAGTCCAGCCGCCATCGGCAGCAGCGCGAAAATCGTCGCGAGCGCGGTCATCAGGATCGGGCGCAGACGACGGGATGCACCGTTGACCAGCGCTTCGCGCACCGACTGCCCGCGCCGCCGGTATTGGTTGACCAGGTCGATCAGCACGATCGCGTTGGTCACGACGATGCCGATCAGCATCAGCACGCCGATCAGGGACGGCACGCCCAGCGGGATACCGGTGATCACCTGCAGGGCGATCGCCCCGGTCGCCGCGAACGGCACCGACACCAGCAGCAGCAGTGGCTGCAGCAGCGACCGGAAGGTCGCCACCATCACGATGTAGACGATCAGGATGGCGATCAGCAGCGCCAGCCCGAGCTGCGCGAACGCCTCGGTCTGGTCGGCGGTGACTCCGCCGAGCGTGGCCGTCGCACCCTCCGGCAGTTCGGTGTCGGCCAGGGCTGCCGTCATCTGCGCATTGGCCGCGCCCAGGTCGTCGATGTTGGGGGTGGCGGACACGGTCGCCGTGCGCAGCCCCTTCGTCGTGGTGAGGGTCGACGGGCCCTCGACCTGCTCCACCGTGGCCAGCGTGTCCAGGGTCACCGGTCCGGCCGGTGTCGGGATAGTCAGGGCGGCGAGCTCGGCCGTCGTGGTCGGCGGCGCCGCGGACTGCAGGTAGACCGACAGGGTCGTCTCGTCGATCACGATGGATCCGATCACGCTCGGCTGCATGGCCTGGGACACCAGCGTGCCGAGGGCGAGCTCGCTCAGGCCCGCGGCGCCCGCGGCATCCCGGTCGACGGTGACCGCGATGTAGGGGCGCGAGGCCGCCAGGTTGCTCGAACTCTCCTTGATCGCGTCGAGGTCCTCCACGGAGGCGAGCACCGCGTCGGTGGCCGTTTGCAGGTCGGCGTTCGTGGCCGCGGTCACGTCGACGGCGACATCGGATGTCCCGCCGAACCCGCCGCCGGACGAGACCGAGAATTCTCCGCTTCCGTCCAGAGCGGTGAGCGTGTCGCGCACGACGTCCTGAACCATGTCGGGGTCGGCCGTCCCGTCGGTGGTGATCGAGTAGGTCACGGTGCTCGATGAGACGCCGCCGCCGAACGCGGCCAGGGCGTTGCCGCCGCCGATGGAGACCTGCACGATTTCGACGCCGTCGGTGTCGCGGAGGGTCTTCTCGGCGGCCGTGGAGGCGTCGTCCTGCGCGGCGAGGCTGGTGCCCACGGGCAGGGTCTGGGTGACCCGGAACGTGGTCTGCCCGCTCGAGCCGAGGAAGTTGACCTTCATGTAGGGGACCAGGGCGACCGTGCCGCCGAGCACGAGCACCGCGACCAGGAGCGTCGCGACGGCGTGGTTCAGGGTCCAGCGGATGACCGGGAGGTAGCCGGTCTGCAGGCGGCTCGGGCGTTCCGCGGCCGGGGCGACGGCGGTGCCGTTGTGGCGGGTGCGACGCGAGGCGGCGGGCTCGGCCGCGGCCTCGAGCGTCAGGGGCGCGGCAGCGGCAGGCTCGAGCACCGCGGGTTCGAGCAGGGCAGGCTTGAGCACCGCGGGTTCGAGCACCGCAGGCTCGACCGCCTTGGCCGGACGCAGGAACCAGTACGCGAGCACGGGCACGATGGTCAGCGACACCAGCAGCGACGCGAGCAACGCGATCGAGACCGTGAGTGCGAACGGTCGGAACAGCTCCCCGGTCGACCCGCTGACGAAGGCGATCGGCAGGAACACGGTGACGGTGGTGATGGTGGATGCCGTGATCGCCCCGGCCACCTCGCGCACCGCGCGCACGATGGTCGCGGCGCGGTCGGCGCCCTCGACCAGGTTGCGGGTGATGTTCTCGATCACCACGATGGAGTCGTCGACGACACGCCCGATCGCGATGGTGAGGGCGCCGAGGGTGAGGATGTTCAGTGAATACCCCACGCCCTGCAGGCCGATGAAGGTGATCAGCACCGAGGTCGGGATCGAGATCGCCGTGACCAGGGTCGCCCGCACCGAGAGCAGGAACACGAGGATCACCAGCACGGCGAAGATCAGCCCGAGCACACCCTCCTCGGTGAGTGCGTCGATCGATTCCTGGATGAACGGCGCCTGGTCGAAGACCACGGTGAAGGTCGCGCCGGAGAGGGCCGACTCCAGGTCCGGCAGGATCGAGCGCACGGCCTCGGACACGTCGACCGTGTTCGCCGCGGGCACCTTGGTGACCGAGATGGTCAGGGCCGCCTTGCCGTCGACCCGGGAAATGCTCGCGACCGGGTTCTCGCCGAGGGCGACGTTCGCGACGTCGCCGATGGTGGTGAGGCCCGTGCCGGGCACCCCGGCGAGGATCGGAAGCGCCGCGATGTCCTCGGCATTATCGAGCTTGGAGCCGGTCTGCACCGAGAGGGTCGTGTCGTCTTCGGTCAGCGAACCGGCCGGGATCAGGGACCCGTTCTGCTGAAGCGCACTGCGGATGTCCTGGCCGGTGAGGCCGCGTTCGGCCAGCTTGGCGGTATCCGGGGTGACGGTCACGCGCCGCCCGACGTCGCCGACGAGGGCGGCCTCACGCACACCGTCCACGTCACGGATGTCGCCGAGCACGCTGCGCTTGAGGTCGTCGGCGAGGTTCTCGGAGTCGCCGCCGGACACGGCCAGGGAGAGCACCGGGAAGTCGTCGATGCTGCCGGAGAGCACCTGCGGGTCGAGGTTCTCCGGCAGGGTCGACTTGATGCGGTTGATGGCCTGGCTGATGCGCGATTCGGCCTTGACCAGGTCGGTGCCGTAGGTGAACGTGGCGCTGACCAGCGACGCGTTGGTGCTGCTGGTCGTCGAGGTGGATTCGAGGCCGGCGATGCCCTGGATCGCCGTCTCGATCGGCGTCGACACGTCGTCGTTGACGACTTCGGGCGAGGCGCCCGGGTAGCTCGTGGAGACGACCAGCTGCGGCAGCTGCAGGGAGGGGATCAGCTCCTGCTTGAGGCTGGTCAGGGCGAGGCTGCCGAAAATGGCAACGACGACGGTGATCAGCGCGATCAGCGCCCGGTTCTTCATGCTCAAGACAGCGAGAAAATGCACCCCTTCAGTATCCCATTGCAGAGAGTGCAGATTTCCCGGTCCGGGGCATCCGTCGCTGCCGATCTACCGCGACAGGCGGAGGGGCGTACCCTCAGCGGCAAGAAGCCCCACCAACCCGAACCATAAGGAGAAACCATGTCTGTGGCACGCGTAACGACACTCAGCGTCCGGTCCGACAAATCCTTCGAGGATGCCGTCGCCACCGGCATCGCCCGGGCGAGCAAGACCCTGCGCGGGGTGTCCGGCGCCTGGGTCAAGGAGCAGAAGGTGGAGGTGACCGAGGGTGAGATCACCTCGTTCGACGTCGTGATCGAGGTCACGTTCGTTCTCGACGACTGAGACCGGGCTTCGCCCGTGCGGCCGGCCCGGCTGGGCGGGCCGGCAACGTGATGGCAGACCAATAGTGTGGACTTCCATGACCCGTCGCCTCGCCCAGCTGCTCATCGGCCTGTTCCTCTACGGCCTGGGGATCGCGCTGATCGTGCGCGGTGAGATCGGCGTGGCCCCGTGGGATGTGCTCACCCAGGGCATCTCGGGCCGCACGGACCTCGGCTTCGGGCTGGTCACCATCCTGATCAGCGGGGTCGTGCTGCTGATCTGGATCCCGTTGCGCCAGAAGCCGGGTGTGGGCACCATCCTGAACGCCCTGCTCGTCGGGCCGGCGGCGGATGTCGGCCTCTGGCTGATCCCGACGGGTCTCGATCTCTGGGTGCGCATCCTGCTGTTCGCGGCCGGGCTGTTGGTGCTGGCGATCGCCACGGGCCTCTATATCGGCGCGCATTTCGGCCCCGGCCCGCGCGACGGGCTGATGACGGGCCTGCACAAGCGCACCGGCTGGCGCATCTGGATCGTGCGCACGGGCATCGAGGTGACCGTGCTCAGCATCGGCTGGGTGCTCGGCGGCGACGTGGGCATCGGCACCGTGCTGTTCGCCGTGCTCGTCGGCCCGCTCTGCCACTGGACGATCCCCTTCTTCGCCATCACCCTGCCCCGGGCCGACGACACCCGGCTCGAGGAAACCCTCGAGGGTTCCGTGCCGCCTTCAGACCCCTCGATCGACAGCCCGGCGAACTGACCGGGGCTCCGGCCCGACCCCCGCCCGGAGCGCATTGTTGAACAATCCGCCGAAGTGGTGCATCCTTAACCCACCCTGCACGGATGGAGACTCGGATGTCCAGCATCGATTTGAACAGTATCGATTTGAACAGTGACGTCGGGGAATCCTTCGGCAACTGGTCCTTCGGCGATGACGCCGCGATCATCTCCTCCGTCTCCAGCGTGAACGTGGCCTGCGCCTTCCATGCCGGCGACCCGAGCACGATCCGCGCCACCTGCACGGCCGCCGCCGCGGCCGGAGTGACCGTCGGCGCGCATCCGGGCTACCGGGACCTGGCCGGCTTCGGCCGCCGGTTCATCGACATGGAGCCCGGCCACCTCACCGATGAGGTCATCTACCAGATCGGCGCGCTGCAGGCCCTGGCCGCGGTCGCCGGCACCCGGGTCAGCTACGTCAAGCCGCACGGCGCCCTCTACAACACCATCGCCCACCACGCGGTGCAGGCTCAGGCCGTCGTCGATGCGATCCGCGCCGTCGACCCGAGCCTGCCCGTGATGGTGCTGCCCGACTCCGAGATTCAGCGCCTCGCCGACCGGGCCGGGCTGCGCACGGTCGTGGAAGCTTTCGCCGACCGCGCCTACAACCCCGACGGCTCTCTGGTTGCCCGGTCCCGGCCTGGCGCCGTGCTGCTGCATCCCGACGCCGTCACCGAACAGGTGCTCCGCCTGGCCGGCGACCGCCAGGTGCGCACGGTGGACGGCAGCCTCCTCACGGTGGCGGCCGAGAGCATTTGCCTGCACGGCGACACCCCCGGCGCCGTGACCCTGGCCGCCACCGTGCGCACCGCGCTGCAGGATGCCGGCATCCCCATTCGAAGTTTCGTCTAGCCCGTGTCCGGTTCCGTGCGCGTGATCCGTGCCGTCGGCGACCGCGCCGTCCTGGTGGAACTGCCCAGCCTGGCCGACGTGCTCGACCTGCAGGCGCACCTGCAGCGGCATCCGCTCGACGGGCAGCTCGACGTGCTCGCCGCCGCGGAAACCGTGCTCATCACCGGCGCCTCCGCCGCCGCCGCACGCGGATTCGCCGACGCCCTGCGGCACCTGCAGGTGCCGCCGGCCGCGCCCGCCGCCGCCGCACTCCTGCAGATCGACACCGTCTACGACGGGGAGGACCTCGCCGACGTCGCCGCGCACACCGGCCTCAGCATCGCCGGCGTCATCGCCGCGCACACCGGTCAGGACTGGACCGCAGCGTTCGGCGGGTTCGCTCCGGGCTTCCTCTACCTCACCGGCGGGAACGCCGCGCTGACCGTGCCACGGCGCGGCTCACCGCGCAGCTCGGTGCCGTCCGGATCCGTGGCGGTGGCCGGCGACTACTCCGCCGTCTACCCCCGGGCCTCCCCCGGCGGTTGGCAGCTGCTCGGCCGCTCCGACGCCCGCCTGTGGGACCTGGAGCGCGCGCAGCCGGCCCTGATCCGGCCGGGCAACCGGGTGCGGTTCCGCGCGGTGCGCGGGCAGGTCGCCGCCGCGGGGCCCGTCGTGTCGGACCCGACCGGGACGGCGACCGGTGCTGCGGGTG
>NZ_SOGN01000057.1 GCF_004403395.1 Cryobacterium cheniae | reverse complement strand
ATATGACCGATAATGGTTATTATGTCAGCTGGTAGCTGACATCTTCGCATTGGACGCGAATACGCCGGTTCGGTCGACCTCCCCCTCGCGGCGCGGATCCATCCGCCGGTACGATGACACAGAAGAGTCCGATATCACGGTCGAACCCTCGGGCGCCTGTGTACTCTGCTATGCATCCGTTTTGAGTACCCAGTAGACTGCGAGTACCTCTCCGAGGCCGCTACGCGGTCGCAGCCTACTGGGTACTGCGGTAAATACCCTGATCAAGTGGCATTTTTGCCGCTACGCTCGTTGTGGACGACCTCCGGCATGGCGCCGTCAGGGACTTGTGCTACATTTAAACCGAGCAACGCGGGTAACTCGCTCGAATATTCTTATTCTTGCCGGTGAGGCGTTATGCCCCAGATGTCTACGGACTGCCTGGGGCTGCTTTTTTTAACCGTTGACGGTGGGGCCACATTCACGACAAGCTCGCGCGACTCTATGCAGACAATGATGCGCCAGTCGCATTCATTGACGAGAGTTTCGAAATTGACGGCGACCGAACGTTTTACATTGTTGGCGTTGCCGTTGTCGACTGCGATCAAATGGTTGCAACGCGAAAGACTCTCACGGATTTCTACAGCGGCGATGCCCTCCACGCTGGCCCGATGTACCGTCGTGGCGAATTCGAGACGCTGAGACAGGCGACCGTTCTCGTCGCTGCCGAGCATGACGGTCTCGATATTGTGGTCTGTGCGCCCATTCCTGAGCATGACGTGCATGGAGATGCCGCGAGGGCCGCGTGCCTTAGTTTCGTAATCCCGAAGATTCATGAGGAATTCGAGACTGGAGTCTTCGTTTTTGATAAGCGCACTACTCCTACCCAGAACGAGCTCGATCTGCGTACCATTCGCGATCTGCGAGCGGAACGGAAGATTGGGCGCGACGCGGTTGGCCACCATTGTCAGCCATCGCGAGAGCCCTTGTTGGGGCTTCCGGATGTTCTCGCCTGGTCTTACCGCCAGGAACACACTCGCCGGGAAACTTCGTGGTTCGAGCCCATGCGAGATTCAGCACAAGTCAAATTCCTTTAGTCGACCTCGGCCTGAACCGCTGCTTGGCGGGGTGTTCACCGGGTTGAAAGATCAAATAAGACCGGACTGACGGTATGCGGATCGCAGGTTCGAAGTAGCGACTCGGAGGTCGTTGTCTATGGCCCCCAGCTCCTCCTTGCGGGCATACGGCGCCAAGCTATTGTCTGCCTGAGTACGTGAATACTCTCGCTGCAGCTCCTTGACCCGGCGCTCAAGATTCTGCAGACGCTCCGCGTCGTCCTCGTCGGTTAGATCAAGCAGTCGGCGGTGAGCGACCGAGGCCCGCGCCGCGCGATCCCGGTCAGGTTCGGGAGCCATCAGCGTCGGCGTTGGTCCGTCCCAGTCGATGCGCGCTCCGGTTGTATCGGCGCCAATGAGGGCTCGAGCATGTCCCCACCTGGCAGCCGCCTGGACGAGATCATCAAGCGACCGCCGGTAGTCGTCCCCTCTAACAATGCTCTGGTATTGGCTTTGGACCATCCGCCCAATTGAACTTCCGATGTCGATAGGAGCGCTTTGGGCCGGAAGAGCGAGTTGGGCGTTTGCAGCTTCCTGGAAAGGTCGCTCGGTTTCTGACTTCGCAACAAGGGAGTTTGTGTCTTCAACCTCTTTCCCTACGCCAGCGCGTAATTCGCTCTCGATCTCGAGCAGGCCATCAGTCTCAATGGACACACCGGCGGCAGTCATCTTCCTCAGCCCGTTCAGAATCCTGCGGATTTGCTTCCGGAACATGAAGATCAGGCCCAACACGATGAGCGGCCAAACAAGGATATTCGTGAAGTCGAGGACAACTCCGATCCAATACGTCAATTCCTGTGACATTGAAGGGGGTCCTTTCCCGCAGCCAGCATGCGCCCACGCTATCGGACCCCGACGCTGCGGTTATTCGGCGCTCTACCGTTCGCGACCGTCAGCCCTGGAGCGCGGGTCATCGGTCTGTGTATCCCTGTCACCACGGCCGGCCTGTCGGGCCTTCACGGTGAGGCCGGCGGCTCGCTGCGCTTCCCGCTGCTTGTCGGCCGAGGCCCGGTTCGCGGCGCGCATCGCATCGAGTGCAGTAGCCGGATTCTGCCGGCCGGCTTCGGGCGCACTCGGCGCGGCGCTCAGAGCCTCCGTGTTCTGCAGTGCGGCTACGCGGGCCGCGAGCTCCGCACCAACACTGCGCTCCCGGTAAGCGTCAGGGATGGGCTGCGTCTGTGCCGGATCGACCTTGTACCGGTCGCGGAACACGTCGACTTCCGCCGCCAGGCGCACCCACTCCTGCCGGCGCGCGCTTTCCTCCGGGACGTCGCCAAGCTGCTGCGCCCACTCGGGCTGCTCGACGGTGATCGCCGTGCCGCGTTCCTCGAGACGGACGGCCAAGTACTCGTACCGCTCGGCGAGGTGGTCCCGCCATGCGGGGTCGGTTCCGGCTGCGTCGAGCACCCGTCGATCGGCGATCCAAGCCGGAACCGCCGTCCGCTCGGCCACTGCCGGCGCCGGCGCCGGGTCGACGGGGGTCGTTTCGATGCGTCGTTCTATCCGGTGGGAGAGGACGGCGCCGACGTCGTCGGCGGTGCCGTGTTCTCGTTCGTTCCACGATTCCCGCAGCACCCCGGCCGGGTCAAGGCCTTGGGTTTCAGCGCGGGTGAGGGCAGCGGTGACGGCTCCCCAGCTCTCGGAGCTGGTGAGCTTCCGCGCGTCCTGCTCGTCGAGGGTGTAGCCGACGAGTTGGGTGAAGCGGATGGTGTTGGCGCGTTCGGCGACGTCGCCGTATTGGTCGATGAGGGTGACCAGGTCATCGACGCGGGCTTGTTCGGCGCGGATGGTTTCGGTGGCGGAGAGCATCCCGTCGCTGTGACCGGCGATGGTGGCCAGGACGTCGCTCATGGGTTGGGCGTCTTCGGTCTCGACGTAGAGGTGGTTGGTTTCCTTGCCACGGGTCAACCCGACATAGACGAGTTCGCGGGAGGTGGAGGAATCGGCGAGGACGTGGGCGGTGTCCGCGGTCATGCCCTGGGCCCGGTGAATGGTCGATGCGTAGCCGAGCTCGACGTTGTTCTGTACGTACTCGGCGGGAAGGGTGATGCGGCCGCCATGCCCGGCATGGGTGACAGTCAACGCCCCGTCGGCTTGCACCTTCCCCACCGTCCACACGTCACCGTTCTTGACCCGGTCAGTTCCACGCCCTGTGCGGAGAGTGGCGTCGTTCAGGCGGGTGACGATCCGGTCGCCCTGGTACGCGGCGAGTCCGTCGCGCAGCTGCGAGGACTTCTTCCCGGAGACGAGGCCGGAACCCATCCGGTACGCCTGAGCCCTCGTGTTGAGATCGGTGACGGTGACGTTCTGTTGGGCGAGCATGACGGCGTTCTTGCCGGCTTCGTCGTCGTGCTGCCAGGCGGCGAAGACGTGGTCGGTCATCCGGTCGATGCTGCCTGCGGTGACCCGGTTGTTATCGACGTACCAGCGGAACGGGTCCCCCACCGTGGCGGGGTCGCGCAGCTGCCTTGTCGCTTCGGCTTCGGCCGGGGACGTGAACCGGTGGATCTCCTCGAGCTTGACGGATCCGACTTCGCGTTCCAGTAGGCGCAGCGCCCCGCCGGACTCGACGGCTGCGAGCTGTCGGTCGTCACCGATCAGGCGCACGTGCGCCCCGTGCCGCTCGGCAATGCTCGTCACCTTCGCCAGGTTGAGGGTGCCGGCCATTCCGGCCTCGTCGACGACGATGATGTCCCCCGCGCGCAGCTTCAACTCTTCCGGGTGGCGACTGTCGGGGGTGGCGTCCCCGTGGGTGTCGTAGGCGCGGACGAAGGAGTGGATCGTGGCCGCTGGGACTTCGACGGCGTCGCGGAACACGGCGGCCGCCGTCGCGGACGGGGCCAACCCGATCAGGCGGCCGCCGGCTTGCTCGGTGGCGCGGGCGGCCAACGCGAGGGCGGTGGTCTTCCCAGCACCGGCGGGCCCGGTCGCGACGACGAGGAGCGTGCCGGACGTGGTGAACTCGCGTGCCAGTGCACGCTGCCCGGCATCCAACGGTCCGGTGTGACGGGCGGCCGCACGGTCGAACTCGGCCACCGTGATCGGGGCGATCGTGCGGGTGCGGCCGGCAGCGAGGAGAGTGTCTTCTGCGGCGAGGAGGCCGGTGGAGGTGAAGAGCATGCGGCCCTTGTGCTCGTAGATGCTCGACCCGTCCCGGCGGGTCAGGGGCTCGAAGGAACCATGCGGGGCGGGCGGGGTCACAGCGATCGAGTCCGTCTCCAGTGCGCGCCGGGTGACCTGCTCGACGGTGCCTTCAGGGACGGGGCCGTGGCTGGTTTCTTTCTGGACCCATCGGCGGGCTTCGGCCTCGATCATGTGCGGACCCCAGACCGCGTGATGCTCCGACACCGTCGCCACGACCTCACGCGCAGCGCGGCCCACATCCACCACCCGCGACTCCCCCGGCGTGCTGCCCATGGTCGGTGCGGCGGCGCGGGCGTCCTTGAGGAGGTTCGTGACGGTGGCGGTACCGACGCGTTCGGCGGCCTTGATGGCCCACTCGGTGCGGAGGCCGGCGAGGGATCGGGCGTGGGCTTTCGCGGGACGGGTCTCGAGGGTGGCCTGCTGTGCCAGCTTGATCCGGGCGACCGCGTCCGGGCTGCGCCCGTGGGTGGCCCGGTAGTCCTTCTCGAGCTGGCCGACGACCTTCTTGATGTCCGCGGACCGGGTAGAGAACGCCCCGGTGAGGCGCTCGTCAACACCGGCGATCTCGACCACGGGCCGCTTGCCCGGGGTGACTTCTCGCAGCTCCGTGGTCAGGCCGAGGCGGGTGGTGACTTCGTCCATGACGCGTTGGTTGTAGAACTCGGACGCGGCCACACCCTGACGGTGGAGGAGCTTGGAATCGATCGTGCGCCATTTCCCGTCGACGCCCTTGACCTTGTTCGCCACGACCAGGTGATCGTGCAACTGCGGGTCACCATTGCGGGAGTCATAGTGACGGAACCGCGTCGCGATCAGGCCGCCCTCGACGTCGATTTGTGCGACGCCGTTCGTGCCGGCACGGGTGGCGATCGCTTCCCGCTCGAGGTAAGACACGGTGTCCAGGATCGCGATCGCCTGGGCATCTTCAATCGTCTTCCGGGTGTCCTCGTCGCCGAGACCCCAGAGCACCGACACGCTCTTCGCAGGCGAGAAGACCAGGTCGAAACCGGCGACAGCCTGCTGCGTCGGACGCGTCGCCGCCGTGATGAACCGGCCCAGCTCGTCCTTGTCCGCCGGCGGCCGGCCCTTCGCGTCGCGGAACGCCAGGACACCCTCACGTGTGCGGATCGCACGGCGGTCGGCAACGTTCGGCTCGCGCCCGTTCACCTTCGTGAAGTCGGTGTAGCCGGCAGCGATCTTCGCGGACAGGTCAGTACCGTCGGTGCTGTACCCGTAGTAGGAACGGCCGAGCTTGGCTGCCTTCGTAGCCTCCCCCACAGTCTTGCCTTGGGCCTGCGCGTCAGCAATGATTCGTTCGGCGTCGGGGTGCAAACCCTCACCGTAGAGGGCCTTCATCTGCTCCTCCGTGACGACCCCGGAGACGCCGAGTGCGGCCAGTCCCCCGCCGACCCAGACACCTTGAGGGTTGCCATCCTCGGTGTAGTAATCGCCCAGCTCACGGCCGCTCTCACGCTTCGCATCACCGGTCGCGACCTCGTTGGTGTAGTACACATACCCGTCTCCCGCAGAGAGGATATGCATAGTCATCACCCGCTCACTTTACCTCGTCTATTACTAATGCCAGAGGTGTGACTAATACTTGTACGAAGAATGAGGATGCAGGGTGGTCGCGATCGAAGATTGTGATGGTCGGAAGTTGAGGCTGAGGTCGGCGAGTGACTGCAGATAGGGGCTATCGAGTCGACGTAGCAGGTAGTGCAACACTCATAAATTAACGCGCGCCTCCGTGCGCACGTGGATACCCTCCGAGGCGTTGGCTGTGGCAGGCAGGCATGGGCGCTGGACTCACGCATAATGGTTCTTCCACCCACGAAAGGGGTACACCCATGGCCGATGTACGCAAGTCTGCGAAGCAGACTGCCGCCCGATCTCGCGCACGCGAGAAAGCGGCAGAATTCCGAGCGAAGGAAGACAAGCTCGAGCAGCTCGCCACCGACTACTTCGTCGCCACTGACTCACTCGAGGAAATCGACGCGACCGCACAGGCGAAAATCGCTACCATCCAGGAGCGCGCAGCGCAGCAGAGCGCGGCCGCCCGCACGTCAGCGGCAGCCGTCATCGCCTCCATGCTTGAACTCGGAACCCCCAAGGCGGAGGTCGCTGGCCGCCTCGGTCTCGCACTTCGAGACATCAAGAAGTCCCCTAACCTCTGATGCCAACCGCGACGGTCGAATCTGTCGCCTTCACGATTGCGCCCTGTCCTGAACCTTTCGTGAGGTGCTGCGGAGGCTCCCAGCCACCCTTACTCGCTTCACGACGGTAGGCGGGTCGAACAGATCGACCGGCACCTGTCGGGTCATTCTCGGAGGTAGAGTTCGAGGGCCGGCGTGCGCATCATCGCCAGGGCTCGCTTCTCTATCTGGCGGATTCGTCCCCGGGTCACACCCTCACGGACGGCGATCTGGTCGAGGGTGCGAGGTTGTTCGCCGTTCAATCCGAACCGTGCCTCCAGGATCATCCGCTCCCGTGTGGGCAGCGCGTCGAGATGAAAGGTGATGTCAGAGCGGCGCAGGGCAAGCGCCGCGTACTCCTCCGGCTGGGGCAGGTCATCGTCCATGATCAGCTCGGAGATGTCGGCCAAGCCCTCGCCGAGTGGGGTTTGATACGAGATCGGTTCGACGTCCCAGTCGAGCAAGGTCCGCACGTCGGCCATTGGAGCCTGGCAGGCCTCGGCCAGCTCCGCCAGGGTGGGTTCGCGGTACAGACTGGCGGTGAGGTCGCTGCGGATACGCTTCACCTTGTTGAGCTTCTCCACGGCGTACAACGGGATCCGAATTGTTCGTGCAGCGCCGACCATGCCCCGGTGGATGGACTGCCGGATCCACCAGACTCCATAGGTCGAGAACTTGTACCCGGTCGAGTAGTCGAATTTCTCCACGGCTCGCAGCAGGCCGAGGTTGCCGTCCTGGATGAGGTCCATGATCGGAATCCGGCGACCGGAGTACTGTTTGGCAACGCTAACCACTAGGCGCAAGTTTGCCTCAACGAACCGAGTTTTCGACCGGTCCCCGTCCCGGGCGAGCCAGATGAGGTCCCGGGTAAGAACCGGATCAACGATTCCCCCCGCAAGACGCACGGCCGCGAACAGACCAACTTCCATCCGCCGACCCAAGTCAACCTCCTCCTCCGCGGAGAGAAGGGCCACCCTGCCGATCTTTCTCAGGTAGAACCCGAACGTGTCCGTCGACCCCCGACCAAATCGTGCCGTCGTAGGTCGAGGCACGAAAACCGGTGGGGCTGCGGTCCACGAAGGTTGAGCCGGGTCGGAGTCAGGCATCTCCAATTCGTCGGCCATAGAGTCTTGGTCCAGTGAACTCACTGAGTGACCGTCCCACCCGTGATACTCGCCACCGCGCTGCCCATCGACGACACATAGATTTTCTCGAGCGGCCGCGTCGTATCCATCGCCTCGAAAACGTTCCCGAATCGCTGAATGAAACCCAACAAGACCGGGGCCTCACTGACCATTCCCCCGCGACCCCGGACCCGCCAGACGGTCGGAGAAACCTCGGCAACGCTCACGCGACCAAGCAGACTTGAGGATCTATCATGCTTGTTCATAGGCGCCTAACTAAACATTTGACAAATGATTACACGCCCAGCCGGGTCTTCTCAAGAGGCAAATCGTGTTGATTCGGGCCGACAATCGCACCCCGAGCAACATGCTCACACACAGGATCTTGGGTCCGGCAGCCTGCTCATAATTCTGGTTCCCGAATTCACCCTTCGCTCACGGCGGGCAGGAAAATACTTGTGCACCAGGCCTCGCCCGTGACGCTCATATGAGGCGAGGGTCGGCAGCACGGTACCGTGCGGAGGAGCGACGACTGCGTTGCCACTCACTCGCGCGAAATCGAAGCGCCAGCTCAGACGGAGATCGGCGCCATCTTCAATCCGCAGGGGAAGCACAGCACGGCACCGGCTGCGACCGTCTCCTCCATGCTCGAGCTCGGAACCCCAAGGCAGAAGTGTCCGGCCGCCTCGATCTGGCGCTGCGCGACGTCAAACAGACTCCTGCCCTCTGAAACCATTGAGCTTTCGATGAGGCCGTTGACCGTATCTGGTTTGATTCTCTTCGCTGGAATGGCTAGGTCCTGTCGGTCCCGCCGGAGTCTCGCCGGAAAATGCTGAGCGGTCCGCCCAACTGTTGTGCGCGGAGAGTTCGCCCTTTGCCTCGTCGTTGCAAGGTTCCGGGACGGCGCCGCCACAACCGACGCCGTCCTCGCATCAGAATCGGCAGCAACCATCGTCTGTGATTGCTCCGGTTGGTGAGTTGCTGGGGTGTTCAAACGCCCCCTAGATTGTCGTCAAGGGGGCGTTTGGGTGATCATGCTTGGTGGTGGCTGTCTCCTTCTTGGTCTTCTTCGGCGTGGCCGGATACCCAGGTGTCGGCGGCGGTGTCGGCTCCGACGGCGCGGAGCATCCCGGCGAGAGCGTCCACCTCGGTGCAGCTCATCCGCGGGCCCACGTCGCCCGCGAAGTCTGCGGCCGCGAACACGTCGACGAATCGCGTGGCCGCGGCGGTGTCAATGGTGGTTGTGTTCATTGCTGGTTGTCCTGGTCTATCGGGCGGTCGCGGTGACGGTGCACAGGTTGACGCGGTGCAGGATGACCTGGGCGATATGCACGGGGCTGTAGATGTAATCGTGGAAGTGCCCGGCGACGTAGATCCCGTGGGGCACGGCGACGCCGTTGATGGGTTCGCCCTCGGGAGTGAATACGACCAGGTCTTTGTGGTCGCTGTCGGTGCTGATGAGGTGCTGCGCGACCCGGTATCCGGCGGCCGTGTAGTCGCGGTGGGTGTTGATCCCGTCGCAGGAGTACCGCAC
>NZ_SOGN01000020.1 GCF_004403395.1 Cryobacterium cheniae | reverse complement strand
GCGCCGCAGCCGGGGCGCGAGCCGGTGCGGCAGCCGCATCGGCCGCCGCGGCAGCTGCCGCAGCAGCACAGACCGGCACCCCCGGCCCGGCGGAATCGGACCCGACCGGCAGCGCTCCGGGAACCGCGGGCGAGGGAACGGGCGCACGCGGTGGAACAGCCGGTGGCAATGCGGGATCCACCGCATCGGCGCCCGACCCGCGTCTGGAGTCCAACCGCGCGCTGCACGAGGCCGATCTCGTGCTCAACGAGTTCCGCCAGCAGTTGCGGGCCGACCTGCGCCAGGCGGCCACCCGTTCCGGCGTGCCGTCCGCCCTCGTGCCGGAACTGCGGGCCCGCCTGGTCGAGGTGCGTGCGGACATCCTCGCCGGCCTGCACCCGTAGCCCGCACCGCGAGTTGCGGACAAAACACCCTCGTTGGCGCAACGAGGGTGTTTTGTCCGCAACTCGCGGTTAAGGAGCGTCGGGGAGGGCGGCGATCTCTTCGGGGGTGGGGTGGCGCATCTGGGTGCGCTCCCCCGTCCGGTCGATCTCGTGCAGGGACATCAGGGCGCCGCAAATCGGGCAGACCGAGCGCGCCCGCGTCTCCGCGACCTCGGCAGGGGTCACCGTGTCGTACGGCCCGAGGGGCGGCGGGCCGATCCAGGGCAGCAGGCGGCGGTTGAGGCGCGCGATGACGCCGACCAGGCCGCGCTCATCACTCGGTTCCGTATTACTGCGCATGATGCTCATCAGCGTACGCGGACCGGACCGGCCGCCGGCTCCGCGACGCGACCCGCACGATGCCCGTGCGTCATCGAGGACTGGCACACCGCCTGACGACACGCGGGCGACACGCCAGCGCGGCAGCCGACTCTGATGGATTTGACAGTGGAATCCAAGGGAGTAGTGTCGACCCTCGTGATGCCAGAGGGAAGCCCCCAAGTACCAGAAACACGTTCACCGAAACGGTGGATCATCGGCGACCCGCTGTCGACCGAAAAGCTCGACGGCCAGCTACTGCCCAAGCACCTCGCCCTTCCCATCTTCGCCAGTGACCCGCTGTCCAGCGTCGCGTACGCGCCGCAAGAGCTCCTGATGATCCTGACCCTCGGCGGGCTGGCCTTCCTCAGCTTCGCGCCGTGGGTCGCGGCCGTGGTCGTTCTGCTGCTCGTCGTGGTCGTCGCGTCGTACCGCCAGCTGATCAAGGCCTACCCGTCCGGCGGCGGCGACTACGAGGTCGCCCACAAGAACCTCGGCGAGAAGGCCGGCCTCATCGTCGCATCCGCCCTCCTCGTCGACTACGTGATGACCGTGGTCGTGTCCGTGGCCAGCGGCGTGGACAACATCATCTCCGCCCTGCCTGGCCTGGCGCCCTACCGGGTGGAGTTCGCGGTCTTCTTCGTGATCCTGCTCGCGGCGGTCAACCTGCGCGGCGTGCACGAGTCGAGCAAGGCTTTCGCCCTCCCCACCTACCTCTTCATCGCCAGCGTGCTGTTGATGGTCGTGGTGGGCCTGACCCGGGTGGCCCTCGGCGACACCCCGATGGCCGAGTCGGCGAACTACGACGTGGAGGCCCAGAACCTGGCCCAGTCTGCGTTCATCCTGCTCCTGCTGCGATCCTTCGCCAGTGGGTGCAGTGCGCTCACCGGCGTCGAGGCGATCGCCAACGGGGTGCCCGCGTTCAAACATCCGAAGATCAAGAACGCCCAACGCACCCTGGTGCTCATGGGCGGCATCGCCATCACGCTCTTCGTCGGCCTGACCGCGCTTGCCCTGTTCTCGAAGGTGCACTACGCGGAGAACCCCTGCGACCTGATCGGTTGGGAGGAGTGCGCGACCTCCCCGCAGCGCAGCCTGATCGCCCAGATCGCGGCCGCCACGTTCGGCAACAACTCGATCATGTTCTTCGTGCTGCAGGCCGCGACCGCCGCCGTGCTGCTGCTGGCCGCCAACACGGCCTTCAACGGCTTCCCGCTGCTCGGCTCGGTGCTCGCCAAGGACTCCTACGCCCCGAAGTCGCTCAGCACCCGCGGCGACCGCCTGATCTACTCCAACGGTGTGCTGCTGCTGGCCTTCTTCGCGTGCGTCATCCTGGTCATCTACCAGGCCAATCTGACCGTGCTGATCCAGCTCTACATCATCGGCGTCTTCGTCTCCTTCACGCTCGGGCAGACGGGCATGGTGCGGCACTGGCTCAAGCTGCTCAAGACCAACCCGCCGAACCGGGCATCCATCATCGGCAGCCTGTCGATCAACGGATTCGGCGCGCTGCTCACCGGGGTGGTGCTGATCGTGGTCACGATCACCAAGTTCACTCACGGCGCCTGGCTCGTCTTCGTGTTGATGCCCGTGCTGTTCACCCTGATGCTCGGTGTGAACCGGTACTACCGCGATGTGGCCAGGGAAATCGAAGTGGATGCCCACACCACCTTCGGCTCCCAGGGGGACCACGCCATCGTGTTGGTGGGCAAGATGCAGAAGCCCGTGCTCAAGGCGCTGGACTACGCCATCGCCGCCCGCCACGAGAGCATCGAGGCCGTGCACATCTCGGTCGACGTCGACGAGACCAAGGCGCTCAAGCGCGCCTGGGTGCAACAGAACATCCAGGTGCCGCTGCGCATCGTGCAGTCCCCCTACCGGGACATCAGCTGGCCGCTGATCAGCTACATCAAGGATCGTCGCGAGGACCACGGTTCCGAGGTCGTCACCGTGTACACCCCGATCTACATCGTGGGCCACTGGTGGGAGGGGCTGCTGCACAACCACAAGGCCCGGCGGCTGCGCCAAAAACTGATGCTCGTGCACGGCGTCACCATCGCCCTCGTGCCGTGGCTGCTCGATTCCTCCGAGCTGATCTACGGCCGGCGCTCCCGGCCCGTGCCCGGCCAGGACCGCCGCGGCGAACCCGTGCGCCCCCGCCCGATCCCGCGTCGCCCGCTCGCCCCGCCGACCAAGGACGTCCCGGCCCGGACCACGGTCGTGGTCGGCACGGTGCCCCCGAAGTCACGGCCGTCGGCCGCCCGGCGCCGCAAGAGGAAATAGGCGGATGCGCCTCGCGCCCGCCGTCTTTCTCGGCGGCACGGTCGGCACGGGCCTCCGGCTCGGCATCGACCAGGCCCTCCCGCACGCCGACACCGCCTTCCCGGTGAGCACGCTCGTCGTCAACACGATCGGCGCGCTGATGCTCGGCTGGCTGGTGGCCGGGCTGTGGACCCGCCCGGGGCTGCCACCGTGGCTGAAAGCCGCCGTCGGTGCCGGGGTGCTCGGGTCATTCACGACCTACTCCACCGTCATGGTCTCCCTGGTCGCGCTCGGGTCGGCCGGGTTCCCGGCCCTCGGCTGGGTCTACCTGGCGGCCACCCTGCTGCTCGGGTTCGGGGCCGCGGCCCTGGGCCTGCGGCTGGGGAACCGGCTTCGGCACAGACCTCTGCCGACAATTCCAGATGCCGGGAGGACCCTGTGAGCGTCTGGCTGGCGGTGAGTGTGCTGGTGGCCGGGGGTGCGGCCGCGGTCGTGCGTTTCCTCGTCTCGCGCGCGCTGCCGGTCGGTCCCGGACGGCTGCCGCTGGGCGTTTTGATCGTGAACGTGACCGGATCGCTGATCGGCGGGGTGGTGCTCGGCCTCGCCGAGCGCGCCGCGGTGTCCGAGGACGTGCAGCTGATCCTTCTGACCGGGGTTTGCGGCGGCCTGACCACGTTCAGCACCTGGAGCGTCGAGACCGTCGAACTGGCGCTCACCGGCCGCTGGCGAGCGGGCATTGTCAACCTGATCGGCACTCTCCTGCTCGGGTTTCTGGTCTGTGCGGCCGGGTACCTCCTCTCCCGCTGAGGTACAGTGAAGGAACGCTGATTGTGAACGTGCGCGGCGAACCGCTGCTCATGATCCGCATCCGTGGCCCGTTCGGCCCGCCATGCTAAACTGACGGCTAGTTTTCACCATATTCGGCAACTCCCGGGAGACGTTCTCTCACCCGGCCTGGCATCGTTAGGGGGTCTCGCATGGGGCGCGGCCGTCAAAAAGCAAAGCACACCAAGGTTGCCCGCGAGCTGAAGTACTTCAGCCCGGACACCAACTACAACGCGCTCGAACGCGAGCTCACCGGGCATCCGGACAGCGACCCGCGCCTCGACGAAGACCTCGCGAAGTGGCCGGAGTACGAGGCCGGCAAGCCTGGCAAAGACGCTGACACCGACGACGACGACGACCAATACGTCGACCACTACGCCACCGAAGACGAGCAGAAGCGCGCCTGACTCCCGGCTCCGCTGACTCCCGGCTCCGCCTGCGCGGGCCGGCGGTCGCCGGCATCTACGCGTGCGCGAAAAAGGCCGCCATCGCTTCACCGATGGCGGCCTTTTTCGCGCACGCGTCCCCTACACGGCGGGTGGATCATTACGCCGCATAACCGCCGACCAGGCGCACGGCGCCGCCGTTCACGCCCTTGGCACCCTGCTCGAAGCCCGCGAAATCGTGCGGGGCGGTCGACACCCGGCCGGCCACCCACGCCGGAACGCCTTCGACCGCGAAGCGGGCGATGACGGATGACGCCGATTCGGCCGCGACGACGGCGAACATGCCGACGCCCAGGTTCCAGGTTCCTTCCGAGCTCTCGAGCGAGGATCCCGCCAAGTCGCTGAGCACCCGGAAGACCGGGGCCGGCGACCAGGTGGACCGGTCGACCTCCACCCAGGCGCCGAGCGGGAGCACACGGGCGAGGTTCGCCGCGATGCCGCCGCCGGTGACGTGGCTGAGCGAGTGCACGACACCGGCGAGGTCCGGGTCGGACAGCACGCTGAGCAGCGGGCCGGTGTAGAGCCGCGTCGGCTCCAGCAGAACCTCGCCGACCACGCCGCCGAGTTCGGCGGACGTGTCGGTGTAGCCGATGCCGCGCTGGGCGAGGATGTGCCGCACGAGCGAGTAACCGTTGGAGTGGAGCCCGGAGGAGGCCATCGCCACGATCACGTCGCCGTGGCGCACCTTGTCTGCGCCGAGAACCTGGTCGGCTTCCACCACGCCGGTGGCGGCGCCGGCCACGTCGTAGTCGTCCAGGCCGAGGAGGCCGGGGTGCTCGGCGGTCTCGCCGCCGACCAGGGCGGTGCCGGTGGCGGCGCAGGCCCGGGCGATGCCCGCGACGATGTCGGCGATCCGCTCGGGAACCACCTTGCCGCAGGCGATGTAGTCGGTCATGAAGAGCGGGCGGGCCCCGACCACGATGATGTCGTCGACGACCATGCCCACGAGGTCCTGGCCAATCGTGTCGTGCTTGTCGATGGCCTGGGCGATCGCGACCTTGGTGCCCACGCCATCCGTTGACGTGGCCAGCAGCGGACGCTTGTAGCCGGTGAGGAAGGAGACGTCGTAGAGGCCGGCGAAACCGCCGAACCCGCCGAGCACCTCGGGGCCGTGCGTGTTCGACACGGCCTCCTTCATCAGGGCGACGGCGAGGTCGCCGGCCGTGGTGTCCACTCCGGCTGCCGCATAGGACGCGTTGCTCATTCTTGTCTTCCTGGATCGCCGATCGGGGGTTTCCCCTGTTGTGTCAGGGCTTCTTCACGCACAGTTTCTGTGTGCAGGGATGTCGCGGGGTCGAGCAGGGTCTCGAACTCCGCGTCGGGGCCCGGGTCGCATCCGTTCGACGCGGCGACGGGTCGTTCCAGCAGATTCTTGCCCAGGTGCGCCGAATCGGGCAGCGGGATCGGGTAGACCCCGGTGAAGCAGGCGGTGCACAGGCGTTCGGGCGGCTGCTCGGTGGCGGCGATCATGCCGCCCGGCGACAGGTAGCCGAGCGAGTCGGCGCCGATGGCCTGCCGCACCTCGTCGACGCCGAGGCCGGTCGCGATCAGTTCGGCGCGGGAGGCGAAGTCGATGCCGTAGAAGCAGGGCCAGGTGATCGGCGGGCTCGAGATGCGCACGTGCACCTCGGCGGCGCCGGCCTCCCGCAGCATGCTGACCAGGGCTCGCTGGGTGTTGCCGCGCACGATCGAGTCGTCGACCACGATCAGCCGCTTGCCCTTGATCACGGCCTTGAGCGGGTTCAGCTTGAGCTTGATGCCGCGCTGGCGGATGGTCTCCGACGGCTGGATGAAGGTGCGCCCCACATAGGAGTTCTTCACCAGCCCCTGGCCGAACGGGATCCCGGATGCCTGCGCGTAGCCGATCGCGGCCGGCGTGCCGGACTCGGGGGTCGGGATGACAAGGTCGGCCTCGACCGGGTACTCCTGGGCGAGGCGACGGCCCATCTCGACCCGCGCCTCGTGCACGCCGCGGCCGGCGATGGTGGTGTCGGGCCGGGCCAGGTAGACGTATTCGAACACGCAGCCGGCGGGCTTGGCCTCGGCGAAACGTTGCGTGCGCAGGCCGTCTTCGTCGATGGTGATCAGCTCGCCCGGCTCGACCTCGCGCACGAAGCTGGCGCCCACGATGTCGAGAGCGGCGGTTTCGGAGGCGACGACCCAGCCGCGCTCGAGGCGGCCGAGGACCAGCGGGCGCACCCCCTGCGGGTCGCGGGCGGCGTAGAGGGTGGTCTCGTCCATGAACACGAGGCAGAAGGCGCCGCGCAGGCGCGGCAGAACCTCGAGCGCGGTGGCTTCGAGGGTGTGGTCGAGGTCGCCGGTGAACAGGGCGGTGATCACGGCGGTGTCGGTGGTGTTGCCGCGGGCGAGCTCGCCCTCCACCTTCGGGTAACGCTCGTGCACGAGCTGCAGCAGCTCGGCCGTGTTGGTGAGGTTGCCGTTGTGACCGAGGGCGACGGTGCCGCCCGAGGTGCGGCCCAGGGTCGGCTGGGCGTTCTGCCAGCTCGACGACCCGGTGGTCGAGTAGCGCGTGTGCCCGACGGCGATGTGCCCGATCAGGGTGCTCAGCGCGGCCTCGTTGAAGACCTGGGAAACCAGGCCCATGTCCTTGTAGATCAGGATCTTGCCACCGTCACTCGTGGCGATGCCGGCCGATTCCTGGCCGCGGTGCTGCAGGGCGTAGAGGCCGAAATAGCTGAGCTTGGCCACCTCCTCGCCGGGAGCCCAGACGCCGAAGACGCCACAGGCATCCTGCGGCCCCTTCTCTCCGGGAAGAAGATCGTGACTTAGAAGTCCGTCGCCGCCAGCCAAATCGGTGCCTCTTTACTGTCAGTGCTCGGGGAAGTGTGTGCTGAGAGTTGTGGGGTGCGCGGGAGGGTTGATCTAGTCCCGGTCGGAATTCGGCGAGCCGGATGCGGCGTCCGGAGCCCCGGGATCGCGCGGCTCGAGAACTGCCATTCTATCGACGACGACCGTCTTCCCGCGGCGGGAGATGACCCTGTCGATGACGATCGCGGCGACGGCACCCAGGGTGACGCCGAGCGTGACGAACGCGAGGAGGAGGAATCCGAAGACCTGGGTGGCCCCGAACTCGGCGTTCTCGGGGAACACGACCGTGAGGACCAGGGCGGCGATCGCACCGATCAGCGCGCCGAGGAGCATGAAGTTGAAGTAGCGGGGCGAGCGCCTCACGGTGACGGTGCTCTTGTCCACGACCGACTCGCCGGCGCTCGCGCCGGCACCGGGTTCGGGCTGCTGCTCGGGCTGTTGGTCTGAGGTCACTCCCCTATTCTCGCATGCTGGAACGTTCCTGCGGCCGGTGTCGGCCCTGCTAATCGGATGCGAGACTGTCCCGATGAACAGGATTGCGGTGCTGGGAAGCGCGACCATGGACTTCATCGTTCGACAGCCGCGGCTGCCTCGGCCGGGCGAGACGTTGGCGGGGTCCGGATTCAGCATCGAACCGGGCGGCAGCGGGCTGAACCAGGCGGTCGCGGCGGCCCGGCTGGGCGCGGTGGTCGACCTCCTCGGAATGGTCGGCGCCGACCCCCACGGGGATCAGGTGCGCGGACTGCTGGTGAGTGAGAGCATCCGTGACGATGGTCTCGAGTGGTCGTCGAAGCCGACCGGAACCACGCATGTCGCGGTCGTCGATTCGGGCGAGAACTCGATCGTCGTGGTGCCGGGAGCCACTGCCGATCTGACCTCGCTGAGCGTGGCCCAGCGCGCCTCTATCGCCGCCGCGGCGTTCCTGGTGCTGCCGTGCGAGCTGCCGGTGGCCGTGGTGGCCGAGGGCCTCGCCGTCGCCCGGGCGGCCGGCGTCTTCACGGTGCTCACCCCGGCACCGGCGGTCGCGCTGCCGGACGGCTTCCTCGACCTGGTCGACCTGATCGTGCCGGGCCGACTGGAGGCCGCCCACCTCACGGGTGAGAGCGACCCGGTGCGCGCGGCGGAGGTGCTCAGCGCCCGGGGCCGGTGGGCGATCGTCACCCTGGGGGCGGAGGGCTCCGTCGTCGCGTTCGACGGAGCCGTGCTGGGCCTGGCTCCGGCCCGGCCGGCGCGCGTCGTCGACCGGGCCGCCGCCGGCGACACCTTCGTGGGCGCGCTGGTGGCCCGGCTGG
>NZ_SOGN01000002.1 GCF_004403395.1 Cryobacterium cheniae | reverse complement strand
CGCGGGCCACCGGGGCCGAGGCTGCGGCGACCGGGCCGGCTGCGACCGGGCGGGAGGCGACCGGGCGGGCCGGGGCGGCCGTTCACTCGGGGGAGGCCGTCGCATCCGTTCTCGCCGGCGACGTCATCGTCACGCTCGTCGCCGACGAGGAATTCGGCAGCCTCGGCACGATGGAGGTGCTGCGCAGCTTCCGCGCCGACGCGGCGATCGTGGCCGAGCCGAGCGAGCTGTGCCTCACCCTCGCCCACCGGGGATTCGCGTGGTTCGAGGTGGAGCTCACCGGGCTCGCCGCCCACGGGTCCCAGCCCGAGCGCGGCGTCGACGCCATCGCGCATGCCGGGCTGGTGCTGCGCGCGCTCGACGAGCTGCGGTCGGAAATCGAGGCGGCGGCGGCGCATCCGCTGCTCGGACACGGCACCGTGCGGGTGTCGACCATCGCCGGGGGCACGGATGCCGCCACCGTCGCAGCCGCCTGCACGCTCACGATCGAGCGGCGCACGCTGCCCGGCCAGAGCCCCGACCAGGTCGAGGCGGAGCTCCGGGCGCTGCTCGAGCGACTCGCCGGGAACGTCGACGGGTTCCGGTTCCGGCTCAGCCGGCTGGTGGCGCGCGCGGCGTTCGAGGCGGATCCGGAGTGGCCGATCGTGCGACTGCTGGCGGAGCGGGCGACGGAGGTGCTCGGGCGCCGGCCGGAGGTGCGCGGCGAGCCGTTCTGGACCGATGCGGGCCTGCTGCACGAGGCGGGCATCCCCTGCCTGGTGGTGGGTGTGGACGGCGGCGGGGCGCACGCCGACACGGAGTGGGCGGACGCGGCATCCGTCGACGCGCTCACCGAGATTCTGACCCGCACGATCACCGACTTCTGCGCGTAGCCGGACCCCTGGCGATTCGCCCGTGCGGCCAATCGGTCGCCAATGAACCGCCCATGGCGACCATTCGAACGCACGCGCGGGCGCTCGAGGGACGGGGCAACGCTTTGGCTGATTGTTCGACAATATGTAGGCTGTGTCGACATCAGTGTCCGCCGCCGCTGACCGTCACAGAAGTGAGCGCCCCATGGCTTCCAACCTCGTACCGGCCCGGATTCGAGCCGCAACCGCCGGCGCGAAGAAGCGGCGGCGCGGCCCGCGCGAGGCGCAGCGCAGCGCACTCCTGGGCGCCATGTTCCTGATGGCGACCAGCGCCGTCGGGCCCGGCTTCATCGTGCAGACCACGAGTTTCACGGTGCAGCTCGGTGCGGCCTTCGCGTTCGCCATCCTGGTCTCGATCCTGGTCGACATCGCGGTGCAGCTGAACGTCTGGCGGGTGATCGGCGTCAGCGGCAAGCGGGCGCAGGAACTGGCCAACACCGTGCTGCCCGGCGCCGGCTGGTTCCTGGCCGCGCTGATCGGGCTCGGCGGCCTCGTGTTCAACATCGGCAACATCGCCGGAGCCGGCCTGGGCCTCAACGTGCTCCTCGGCCTCGACCCCAAGCTCGGCGGCATCCTCTCCGCGGCCGTGGCGATCGCGGTCTTCCTCAGCAAGCGGGCCGGGCTCGCACTGGACAAGATCGTGGTCGTGCTCGGGGCCGTGATGATCCTGCTGATCGCCTATGTGGCGATCGTGTCGCATCCGCCCCTCGGCCTCGCGGTCAAGAACGCGGTGCTGCCGGGCGACATCGACTTCCTCATCATCACCACGCTGATCGGCGGCACGATCGGCGGCTACATCACCTATGCCGGCGCACACCGCATGATCGACGCGGGTGTCACCGGCGCCGCCAACGTGCGGATCATCACCCGCAGTTCGGTGCTGGGCATCATCATCACGGGGGTGATCCGGGTGCTCCTGTTCCTCGCCATCCTCGGCGTGGTCGCCGGCGGCGTCGCCCTGACCAGCGACAACATGCCGGCGGAGGCCTTCCAGGCCGCGGCCGGAGACATCGGGTTCAAGCTGTTCGGCATCGTACTCTGGGCCGCGGCCCTGACCTCGGTGATCGGGGCCGCGTACACCTCGATCTCGTTCGTGACGAAGCCCACCACCTCGCCGCGCAGGCGCAGCGCAGCCACCGTGGTCTTCATCGTCGTGTCGACGCTGGTCTACACGCTGCTCGGCCAGGCGCCGGCGACGCTGCTGATCATGGCCGGCGCGGTCAACGGGCTGATCCTGCCCGTCGGCTTCGCCATCATCCTTTGGGTGGCCTGGCGCCGCCGGGACCTGCTCGGCGGCTACCTCTACCCGCAGTGGCTGCTGGGCATCGGTGTGCTCGCCTGGCTGCTGACGCTGTTCCTCGGCTACCAGTCCCTCGGCGGTCTCGCCACGCTCTGGGTTTGACGCCGGATGCCGCAAGCGGCTTCCACGCGACGGCATCCGCTCGCCCGGTTGTGAGCGTTTGCGCCCTCGTGACCGTGGTCTGAGTCAGCCCCCGTGCGTGTCCGGCTCAGCCTTCGAGCGGGCGGGAGATCGGTGCGGGGCGGCGGTACAGCTAACCGGCGGGCTCGGCCACGATGGACAGCAGCTGGGCCTCGGCGCGCTGCAGGTAGCCGGTGAGCAGGGCCGCGGCATCCGTCAACCGGCCGGCCGTCAGCAGCTCGACGATGCGGGCGTTGTCGTCGACGTAGGGGGCGTGGAAGGTGGCCTCCTCGCCCATCGAGTGGAAGACCAACCGCATCTCGGCGAGCACCTGCGCCATCAGCAGGTTGAGACGGTCGCTGCCGGCCAGGGCGACGACGGCGGCGTGGAACTCCTGGTTGGCGCCGGCCATGCCCGGGACCGACCCGGCGTCGCGGGCGTCCCGCGCGCGCGACACGGCCTGGCGCAGCCCGTCCAGCCGTGCCGGGGTGATCTCCCCGGCCGGCGTGAACGCCAGGGCGCCCGGCTCGAGGTAACGCCGCACCCGGTAGATTTCCCGGATGTCGTCGGCGGTGGGCCGGGCGACGAAGACCCCCCGGTTCGGAAAACGGGTGACCACCCGTTCGGTGCTGAGGGTCGCGAAGGCCTCGCGGAGGGTGTTGCGCGAGACGCCGAGCGCGTCGCAGAGCGCCTCCTCGGACAGCTTCGTGCCGGGCGGCAGGTGTCCGGCCGCGATCCGGTCGCGCAGAAGCCCCGACACCCACCGGCCGGTCTCGGCGTGCCGCGCCGTCGCGTTCTGGTGACGCAGGTCGGCGAGGGTCTCGGCGAGTGTCATGGTGCCCACGATACCGCCCGGTCCGAGGGGCTGTCCGAGGCCGGGCGGGCCGTTCCGGGTGTTACGGCGGGCGGACGGACCCGGGTGACGGATGCGCTCAGCCGCCGACCACAGTGACGGATGCGCTCAGTCCCCGATCGAGGCGACCGCGCTGTCCACCGCGACCGTGTCGCCGGGCTGCACCAGGTGGTCCCGCAGGGTTCCGCTGCGGTGCGCCACGACGATGGATTCCATCTTCATGGCCTCGAGCACGAGCACCGGGTCGCCCGCGGTGACGAGCGCACCGGAATCGACCAGCCACTTCACGACCGAGCCGCCCATGCTGGCCCGGAGGGTGTCCGGGTCTGCGGCGGGGGCTGAGGCCGGGCCGGCGTTCGGGCCGGCGGTCGAGCCGGTGGCCGGGCCGCCCCGCCCGCGCAGCAGGCCCTCGAGCAGGGCGGCAGGCAGGCCGAGGGCCATCCGTCGCCCGTCGACCTCGATGCTGACGGTGTGGCGAGCGGTCTCCGGCGGGACAGGATCGAACTGGGGGTCGCCGGGCAGCTCCTCGGCGAAGTCGGCCTGGATCCAGCCGGTGTGCACGCCGAGGTGGTCGGGCGCGGTGAACGCCGGCGCGGTGACCACGGCGCGGTGGAACGGCAGGACGGTGGGCAGGCCGGTGATCTCGAATTCGGTCAGGGCCCGCCGGGCGCGGCGCAGCGCCTGCTGCCGGTCGGCGCCGGTGACGATCAGCTTGGCGAGCAGGGAGTCGAACCGGTCGGACACGATACCGCCGGCCCTGACCCCGGAATCGACCCGGATGCCCGGCCCGGTCGGCACGGTGAAGGTCGCCACGGTGCCGGGGCACGGCAAGAACCCGCGCCCCACGTCTTCGGCGTTGATGCGGAACTCGAACGAGTGCCCGCGCGGCTCGGGGTCGGTGAAGACCGGAACCGTTCCGCCGGCGGCGATCTGCAGCTGCGCGAGCACCAGGTCGACGCCGCTGGTCTCCTCGGTGATCGGATGCTCGACCTGCAGCCGGGTGTTCACCTCGAGGAACGAGATGGTGCCGTCCTGCGCGAGCAGGTACTCCACGGTGCCGGCGCCGGTGTAGCCGGCGGCCCGGCAGATGGCCTTCGCCGAGGTGTAGATCTGCGTCTTCTGGGCGGGCGTGAGGAACGGTGCGGGTGCCTCCTCGACGAGCTTCTGGTTGCGGCGCTGCAGCGAGCAGTCCCGGGTGCCCACGACGATGACGTTGCCGTGTGTGTCGGCGAGGATCTGCGCCTCCACATGGCGGGGCTGGTGCAGGAACCGTTCGACGAAGCACTCGCCGCGGCCGAAGGCGGCCGTCGACTCGCGCACGGCCGAAGCGAAGGACTCCTCGATCGCATCCATGTCCCAGACCACCTTGAGGCCGCGCCCGCCGCCGCCGAAGGCCGCCTTGATGGCCACCGGCAGGCCGTGCTCGAGGGCGAAGGCGCGCACCTCGGCGGCGGACTCCACGGTGCCCTCCGAGCCGGCGACCAGGGGCGCTCCGACCCGGATGGCGATCTCGCGGGCGGAGACCTTGTTGCCCAGCACCCGGATCGCGGCGGGCGTCGGTCCGATCCACACCAGCCCGGCGTCGATCACGGCCTGGGCGAAGTCGGCGTTCTCCGAGAGGAAGCCGTAACCCGGGTGCACCGCGTCGGCGCCGGATTCCCGGGCGATCCGGAGTAGCTTGGCGACGTTGAGGTAGCTGTCGGCCGGGCTGTCCCCGCCGAGCGCCCAGGCCTCCGTCGCGGCCGAGACGTGCAGGGCGTCGGCGTCGACATCCGCGTACACGGCCACGGAGGCAAGGCCGGCGTCGTCGCAGGCGCGGATGATGCGCACCGCGATCTCGCCGCGGTTGGCGATCAGGACTTTCTGCATGGTTCGGCTCTCATTCGGGGGTGGAGTGCGGGCTCGTGCGGGGACTGCGCCGCTTCGCGCGTGGCGTGCCTGCCGCGCAGCGGCGCAGCCCCCGCGCAGCGCGTGAGGGCAGGCATCACGATGGAACCCGCGGGGTCGGCACGGGTGTGAAACGGATGCGCGCGCCCGTCGGCAGCTGCGCCGCGAGGTCGAGGTCGTCGGCGAGCACGACGCCGATCACCGGGTAGCCGCCGGTCACCGGGTGGTCGGCGAGGAACAGCACCGGCAGGCCCGACGGCGGCACCTGGATGGCCCCGCGGGCGGTGCCCTCGCTGGCCAGCTCGCCCGGCCGCGATCGGGTCAGCGGTTCGCCGGCCAGCCGCAGTCCGATCCGGTTCGACTGAATCATGACCGTCCACTCCTCCGCGCCGAGCCGGGCGACGGATGCCGGGTCGAACCAGTCCGCGCGGGGGCCCGGCACGAAGCGCAGCACGGTGACCTCGGCCGGGGCCGGCGGCGGGGTCTCCGGGTGGTGCACGGCGCTGCCCGGGGCGGGCGGCAGCATCCGGAGCACGGTTCCGGGGGCCAGCGGAGCCGGTCCGATGCCGCTGAGCGTGTCGGTGGACCGGCTGCCGAGCACCGGCGCGACGTCGATCCCGCCGCGGAAGGCGAGGTAGCTGCGCACGCCGGAGCGGGGGGTTCCGAGCGACAGGGTCTGCCCGGCGAGGAGGGAGACGGCGGAATCCATCGGCAGCTCGCGGGGCCGGCCGGCGGCATCCGTCACCGTGAGCGGCCGAACGGCCCCGGTGACGGCGATCACCTGGTCGGCCAGGGCGGTCAGCGACAGGCCGCCGAGGGCGTTCTCGAGCACGGCGGCCGTGGCCGGATTGCCGACGACCCGGTTGGCGCGCCGCAGGGCGCCGCGGTCGAGGGCGCCCGATCCGGTCACGCCCTGGTCGGCGTGGCCGGGGCGGCCGAGGTCCTGCACGGTCGTCTGCGCGCCGGGAGAGAGCACGCGGATGCCCGTGGCGGGGGCCGCGCTGGACGCGTCGGGGGCG
>NZ_SOGN01000023.1 GCF_004403395.1 Cryobacterium cheniae | reverse complement strand
GCTCGTCGCAGCCCGGGCCCCTCATCCCCCAGAATGCGTCGCGCGTCAGGTTTTCCACCGCCCAACGGTCGACCGGCTCCTCACGCCTGATAATCATTGTGGGCCGAGCATTGCCTGCGCGCCGCAATATCGGTTCGTTTGTTGAGTGAAACTTCATGGTGGCTCTTTCGGTGTGGGTCGGAGAAGAGATGGTGGGGAACCGGTCGAGGTTCGCGGTAGCCGACCTGCGAACTGCTCGACCTGACGTCCCTGGCATGCCTGCGCCGTCCCTACGGGGCTCGACCAGGCTCCTGGCCCACTTTCGGGAGATGAGGCGCCGCCTGCCCACGGCGAGGCGGACGACCTCCTCGACGGACAGCAGAAGGTAGACCCACCAGATGGGCAGCCCGATTGTGAATGCCGCAAGGAACGCGGTCGGCACCCCGACGACCCAGGTCGCCAGCGATTCCATGACGAGAACGAACCTGCTGTCGCCCCCGGCGTTGAGCACCGCGCCGGCCAGGATCATGTTGGCGACCTTGACCCACAAGAACCCGCAGAACACCAGGATGCAGAGGCGCCCGAGGTGCTGGACCTCTGGGGCAATCTGGTACAGGCTCACGAAGAAGCTCGACCCGGCCGCGACAACGGCCCCGACGACGACCGCGAGCAGCACCCCGAGGCGGATGATCTTGGCGGCGTAGTCTGCGGCGCCGTCGTAGTCGCCTCGGCCCAACCGGTGCCCGACAAGCACCGAAGCGGCACCGGCCAGCCCGCTCAGCAAGCCGATGCCGAGGCCCTGCAGCGGGAACGTCATGCTCATGGCCGCCATCTGCTCGGTGCCCATCCGGCCGTAGACGACCGCGTAGGCGCTCTCCCCTAAGATCCAGAGCAGCTCGTTCGCGGCCAGCGGCAGCGACACGATGAGGAACCGCCGCGGCAGGCCGCCGTCGTGCCCACGCAGGTCTCCCAGCCGGGTGACCGCAGCGACGTGCCGGGTTGCGTAGGTGCCGCCCACGATGAGTACAAACTCGACAAACCGGGCGATCGTCGTGCCGACCGCGGCCCCGACGAGACCCAGCTCCGGCAGTCCCAGGTGGCCGAAGATGAGCCCGAAGTCGAGCACCACGTTGAGGATTACGGCGCAGGTGCTGGCGTACAGGGGGAGCTTGACCTGGCCGGTGCTGCGCAGCACGGCGGAATAGATCATCGTAGCCATTGTCGGTACGAAGCTGATCGCGACGATGCGCAGGTACGCCCCGCCGTCGGCCAGGACCTGGGCGTCCGTCGTGAACGCGCCGAACACCTGGGTCGGGAAGACGGCGACCAGCGCTGTCATGCCACTCGAGAAGATCAGGCCGAGCGCGAGACTGAGGCCGAAGATCTGCCGGATTCGGCCGGTGTCCTTGTTGCCCCAGTACTGCGCGCAGAAGATAGTGGTCCCCGTCGCCAGGCCGGCCAGCACCACGGAGACGATACCTGTGATCTTCGCGCTGATGCCCACCGAGGCGACCGCCGTGGCGCCGAGCTGACCCACCATGAGCTGATCGGTCATCATTAGCAGCGACATGATCATCGCCTGCGCGGTGATCGGCAACGCGATCCGCCGCACGTCATCCAGGAAGCCTCGATCGGTAAACATAACTTTACTATACCGGTACAGCAAGCTTCGATGGCCCTCGGATGCCGCAAATCGCCCGGGTCTCACCAGCGTCGTTCGGTCGGTCCGGCATGCGACGTGCTGTAGGTTGCGTAGGTGGCAGCACAGCGATCCCCGAACCCGGGCAAAGTGACGCTTCAGACGATCGCCGATCAAGTCGGCGTGAGCCGTATGACGGTGTCGAACGCGTTCTCCCGACCTGATCAGCTCTCCCCCGACCTGCGCCGTCAGATCCTTGCTGCGGCGGATGTACTCGGCTACGTGGGCCCCGATCCGTCCGCCCGAGCTCTGGCCCGTGGCGCCACGGGGGCGATCGGCGTGTTGCTAACAGACTCGTTAGCCCCGGCGTTCACCGATGAGGTGGCCGCCGAATTTCTCGGGGCTATCGCCGCGCGACTCGCTCCGACCGGGCTGGCGCTGACGCTGCTGACTTCTTCGGGACGTGACGACATCATCCCCGCCCGGGACGTCGCGATCGACGGTGCCCTCGTGTATTCGTGCGAGGTAGACTCGCCGGCCGTCGACTGGCTCCGGCGACGAAGAATTCCGCTGGTCTTCGTTGATCAGGAACCGGCGGTCGGATCCACCTGCATCAACATCGACGACCGCGCCGCAGCCCGGGCAATCGCCCAGTATCTCGTGGACCTTGGCCACCGCCGGTTCGCGATTGTGACCGCGAGCCTCGCCGGCCCGCACGGCATCCTCGCTCCGCCAGCGCCCACCGCTAGCTCCTACATCGCCCGGCAGCGGATGCACGGTTGGCTCGACGCGCTGAACCTTGCAGGGTCCGACGCGGTCATGATCCAGCAGCCCTACTCGGAGTTCTCCGCCGGCTTCGACAGCGCCCGTCACATCCTGGATACCTTAAATCCCGTCACTGCTATCCTGTGCCTCAGCGATGTTATGGCGCGCGGGGTCGTGGAGGGCGCGCAGTCCCTAGGCCTTCGAGTGCCCGACGACGTCTCGGTCGTGGGCTTCGATGACAGCCCCGTCGCTCGCCGCATGCACCCAACGTTGACCACCGTGCGCCAGAACACGGCAGCCAAAGGCGACGCAGCGGCTTCCGCGCTCATCGACGCCATCGCTCAAGCCCGCGACGGCTCAGCCCCCACCGATGAGCACTATGTTCTTACGACCGAGATGGTGATCCGCGAGAGCACCGGACAGGTCCGCCCCTCAGGGCATTGACGAACTATCTGGTAGTCAACGCCCGAGCCGGTATCGGCCAACCCATCTCAGCGAGGATCTCGGGTGGCGAGCGGAGCCACGCGCTCAGACCGAGTCAAACCACCTTCGAGCCCAAAACCAGAATGGGAACCACTATTTGTCGTCCACGACGATTCTGTACCGGCAAGGGATGGCGTGTCTCCGACCGGGTTCGCTGGCCAGGGCCCGTCGGGGGCCACCACCGTCATGTTCAGGGCCGGACTGATATGCAGGTTGGACAAGCTGATTCGGCGCTCCTGCATGGCTTCGGCGGTCGTGCGTGGCGGGCCCGGGTTATTGAAGCCCCGATGCAGAGCGGGCGCGGCCGCCGGTACACTCCGATCATGGACCCAAACCCACCCGGTTTAACCGCGCGCGGCGATCGATCGCGGGGAACGTTGCTCGTCGTGGCATCCTTCGTTATTTCCGCGCTCGTGACGTTTGCTAGCCTGCTTGGCCTGTTCGCCTTTTGGCCGTACCAGCTGGAAACGGAGAACTGGGTTTTGCAGGCGCGTGGGCAAGACATCGGCAACCTGATAGCGGTAGTCCTGCTGGTCGTGAGTGCGATCCGGATGCGTGCCGGTTCACCAAGAGCAGCGCAGCTCTGGATGGGGACTCTGCTCTATCTCCTGTACGCGTACCTCGTGTACGCGTTTGCTGTGCACTTCAGTCGTCTCTTCCTCGTCTACGTCGCCATTCTGGGTCTCGTCTGTTACACCCTGATTTATGCGCTCCATAAAGGCGAGCATCGGTCTGTAGCTCCGCGGGCCGCAGCCCGGGTGTTCGCCGCCTGGGTGTTGATCGGAACCGGCGCGGTCTTTGCCCTGCTGTGGTTAAGCGAGCTCATCCCAGCCACTGTCACTGGCCAGGCACCACTCAGCCTTGAGGTCGCGGGGCTGATCGTGAACCCAGTCCATGTGATCGATCTTTCCGTGGTCCTGCCAGGCCTGATCATCATCGGTGTGCTCGCTCTGAGAGGTAACGAAACCGGGCTGGTGCGCGTCGTGCCGGCCCTGGTCTTTTCTGTGCTGATGGGACTGAGCATCATCGCTGCGATGGCGTTGATCATCGCGACCGGCGACACAAGCGGACTGGTCCCAATGGTGATTGTCGCCGTTGTGGTCGGGGCGAGCTTGGCGGCTGCAATCACATACTCGCACCGACGTCACGATGCTCCACCGGCAGCCGTGATAGCTGAACACCAACGGCTGGCCGAGGAGGCATGATGCGCACAGTGATCGTGCTGGAGTCGATCTAGGGAAACACGGAGCTGATCGGTAGGGAGATAGCTACTGGGCTTGGCGCGGAGTCCGTTGAGGTGATCAACGCTGCTGTGGCCCCGATTTTGTTGGACAACGATGTCGAACTGCTGATACTGGGTGGCCCTACCCATGCGTTCTCCATGTCGACCGCGAGCACCCGCAATTCAGCGAAACAACAGGGTGCTGAACACATTCCAGAACGGGGAATAAGAGAATGGATCGAGGGACAGCAGTCACCGCGTCGTGCGCTCGCAGTAGCCACCTTCGACACACGAGCTGTCAGCCCCCAGTTACTTGGGTCAGCGGCGAAGAAAGCGATGAAACGACTTGTCGCGTTAGGTTGCCGGCCCGTCGCCAAGCCCGAAACGTTCGGTCTGCACGGATACTCGGGTCCGCTTGCCGACGGCGAGCTCGAGCGTGCGCAACGGTGGGGTGCGGACCTCAGGAAGCTCATAGCGTCCAACTGAACGGCCGAGATCTGGCGTATTAGCCTTTCGCCTGCGTCCCCGCAAAGTCACGTCCGGCGCACTCGCATCAGCTCGCTCATCGTCTGGGGGCTCCGAGGAAATTCGTGGGAAACACCATCCGATCACTGGGCGGTGATCCGAATTCCGTGAGCGGGAGACCTGTGGCATTGTCGTTGCTACCTGTTGTTACTTGCGCATTACTGATCGACTATTCCGCATCCACAACCAGCAAAATAGATGGGTTCATGCGGGCGACCTCGACCCGGACACCCCCCGCCCGGGCCGCCCGGCAGCTGGTGGTGCCGGCGAACCGGCTCGATGTCCTCGAGCGGACCCGCATCCTGACGGTGGTGAACGCGGCCCGGTTCGTGGACTTGCCGCCGATCCAAATCTACGCGCAGCTGCTCGACAAGGGCGTGTATTGGGCGTCAATCTCTACGATCTACCGGGCATTAGCCGAGAACAAGCAGGTCAAGGAACGCCGCCGACTGGCCCGCCTCCCGGCCCGCGCGATCCCGGAACTGGTCGCCACCGTCCCCGGCCAGGTCTATACGTGGGACATCACGAAACTACCTGGCCCGATCAAGAGCAAGTACTTCTACGCCTACGTGATGATCGATATTTACTCCCGATACATCGTTGGCGTGAAGGTCCACCCGGCCGAGTCCGCGATCCTCGCCGCGGAAATGATGACGGAGACCTTCTCCATCCATGGCACCCCGCAGGTCGTCCACGCCGACCGGGGCACATCGATGACGAGTAAGACCGTCGCCGCGCTGCTCTCGGATCTCGAGGTCACCAAATCGCACTCCCGGCCCCGGGTCAGCAACGACAATCCCTATTCGGAGGCGTGGTTCAAGACGCTCAAATTCGCCCCCGTGTTCCCGGAATCCTTCGGCAGCCTCGGCGATGCCCGACGCTTCAAGAATGCCTTCGTCGAGGGTTACAACCACAGCCACCGGCACACGGGCATCGGGCTCAACACCCCTGCCGACGTCCACTACGGCCTTGCCGCCGGCAAGGCCGTCGAGCGGGCGGCGACCCTCGCCACCGCGCGCCCGGAACCCCGAGCGCTTCAGCGCCAGCTGTGACCCGAAGATCCTTGCCACCCCCGACGCGGCCTGGATCAACAGGCCAGCCGAACCACAAAAGGCGGAGCCGAAACTAGCCGCCTAAACTCACGCTGGCCTCATTCACCTTGACAAATTCCGGCTCATTCCCAGGAGCACCCCACCTCTCGATCGGCGTCGACAGCACGGATGGCGCAGTCGGCGATGCTGCGGATCTGGCCGCGGCGCAACTTGACGTGA
>NZ_SOGN01000042.1 GCF_004403395.1 Cryobacterium cheniae | reverse complement strand
TTCGGCGCACTCGGATTCGGCTGCTGGCCTTGATTTGACAGGGAATGGCCGGGCAGATAAGTTATACAAGTTGCCTCGAAGCGACAGCCTGGTACAGGGCCTGAAGTCGAGTGCGTCCGATCCTTGAGAACTCAACAGCGTGCACAATGTCAAATGCCAAAAACCTCGTGGTTTGGATCCGTTTCTAGCGGTGAAGGATCAGGAGATTCCTTTGGAAAACATTTAAACAACAAAGCAAGTCAGTAATGATTTGTTCTGTCAGTTTCAAACTTGTGTCTGGTCCGCCTATTCCGGTGGTCAGTCACACTAGATGTGCCGTTGCCTTCGGGTTTCGTGCAATCAAACATTTACGGAGAGTTTGATCCTGGCTCAGGACGAACGCTGGCGGCGTGCTTAACACATGCAAGTCGAACGGTGATGGGGAGCTTGCTCCTCTGATCAGTGGCGAACGGGTGAGTAACACGTGAGCAATCTGCCCTTGACTCTGGGATAAGCGTTGGAAACGACGTCTAATACCGGATACGACCTTGGAAGGCATCTTCTGGGGTGGAAAGAATTTTGGTCAAGGATGAGCTCGCGGCCTATCAGCTAGTTGGTGAGGTAATGGCTCACCAAGGCGACGACGGGTAGCCGGCCTGAGAGGGTGACCGGCCACACTGGGACTGAGACACGGCCCAGACTCCTACGGGAGGCAGCAGTGGGGAATATTGCACAATGGGCGAAAGCCTGATGCAGCAACGCCGCGTGAGGGACGACGGCCTTCGGGTTGTAAACCTCTTTTAGTAGGGAAGAAGCGTAAAAGTGACGGTACCTGCAGAAAAAGCACCGGCTAACTACGTGCCAGCAGCCGCGGTAATACGTAGGGTGCAAGCGTTGTCCGGAATTATTGGGCGTAAAGAGCTCGTAGGCGGTTTGTCGCGTCTGCTGTGAAAACCCGAGGCTCAACCTCGGGCCTGCAGTGGGTACGGGCAGACTAGAGTGCGGTAGGGGAGATTGGAATTCCTGGTGTAGCGGTGGAATGCGCAGATATCAGGAGGAACACCAATGGCGAAGGCAGATCTCTGGGCCGTAACTGACGCTGAGGAGCGAAAGCATGGGGAGCGAACAGGATTAGATACCCTGGTAGTCCATGCCGTAAACGTTGGGAACTAGATGTGGGGACCATTCCACGGTCTCCGTGTCGCAGCTAACGCATTAAGTTCCCCGCCTGGGGAGTACGGCCGCAAGGCTAAAACTCAAAGGAATTGACGGGGGCCCGCACAAGCGGCGGAGCATGCGGATTAATTCGATGCAACGCGAAGAACCTTACCAAGGCTTGACATATAGAGGAAACGTCTGGAAACAGTCGCCCCGCAAGGTCTCTATACAGGTGGTGCATGGTTGTCGTCAGCTCGTGTCGTGAGATGTTGGGTTAAGTCCCGCAACGAGCGCAACCCTCGTCCTATGTTGCCAGCACGTAATGGTGGGAACTCATGGGATACTGCCGGGGTCAACTCGGAGGAAGGTGGGGATGACGTCAAATCATCATGCCCCTTATGTCTTGGGCTTCACGCATGCTACAATGGCCGGTACAAAGGGCTGCAATACCGCAAGGTGGAGCGAATCCCAAAAAGCCGGTCTCAGTTCGGATTGAGGTCTGCAACTCGACCTCATGAAGTCGGAGTCGCTAGTAATCGCAGATCAGCAACGCTGCGGTGAATACGTTCCCGGGCCTTGTACACACCGCCCGTCAAGTCATGAAAGTCGGTAACACCCGAAGCCAGTGGCCTAACCCGCAAGGGGAGGAGCTGTCGAAGGTGGGATCGGTGATTAGGACTAAGTCGTAACAAGGTAGCCGTACCGGAAGGTGCGGCTGGATCACCTCCTTTCTAAGGAGCACAGCACCTCTCCTCTGTATACAGGGAGATCAAGGTGCCAAGCCATTACGGAGACACATGTTCTCCGGTGGCGCTCATGGGTGGAACATTGACATTGATGCGTTGAGAACACTGGTGAACCCGGTACGCTCCCTCGGGAGTTGGAACGGTTTGTCGGTGAACGAAACGTATATGCACGCTGTTGGGTCCTGAGGGACCGGAACGATTGGGCTACGGCCTGGTTGGACTGTTCCTCTGGACCTTTTCTTGTTCACATCATTCGTGGGCAGGTGAGGGTACCGCCCGTACTTTGAGAACTACACAGTGGACGCGAGCATCTTAAATTTGACTGTCTTTTAGGCAGCAAATTACAAAGATCAACACACTCTTTGAGTGTGTGATCATTGGTCAATTTCGGTCGCGAATTTATTCGCGACACTTAATCGATTCAAACTCATGTGATTTCAAATTTCTAAGAGCAAACGGTGAATGCCTTGGCATGTAGAGCCGAAGAAGGACGTAGTAATCTGCGATAAGCCTCGGGGAGTTGATAAACGAACTGTGATCCGAGGATTTCCGAATGGGGAAACCCCGCCAGGCCCGTAAGGTGACCTGGTGACTCCCGCCTGAATATATAGGGCGGGTAGAGGGAACGTGGGGAAGTGAAACATCTCAGTACCCACAGGAAGAGAAAACAATAGTGATTCCGTTAGTAGTGGCGAGCGAAACCGGATGAGGCTAAACCGATCATGTGTGATAGCCGGCAGGCGTTGCATGGTCGGGGTTGCGGGACTTTTCTGCTGCTTCTGCCGAACAGTGAGGGTTAGAACGTTGTATAGACGAACAGGATTGAAAGCCTGGTCATAGAGGGTGCGAACCCCGTAGTCGAAATGCAGCAATCGCCCGAAGAGTATCCCAAGTAGCACGGGGCCCGAGAAATCCCGTGTGAATCCGTCAGGACCACCTGATAAGCCTAAATACTCCTACATGACCGATAGTGAACAAGTACCGTGAGGGAAAGGTGAAAAGTACCCCGGGAGGGGAGTGAAATAGTACCTGAAACCGTTTGCTTACAAACCGTTGGAGCCAGCTTTGTTCTGGTGACAGCGTGCCTTTTGAAGAATGAGCCTGCGAGTTAGTGATATGTGGCGAGCTTAACCCGAGAGGGGAATGCGTAGCGAAAGCGAGTCTGAATAGGGCGATTCAGTCGCATGTCCTAGACCCGAAGCGAAGTGATCTATCCATGGCCAGGTTGAAGCGACGGTAAGACGTCGTGGAGGACCGAACCCACTTCAGTTGAAAATGGAGGGGATGAGCTGTGGATAGGGGTGAAAGGCCAATCAAACTTCGTGATAGCTGGTTCTCTCCGAAATGCATTTAGGTGCAGCGTTGCGTGTTTCTTGCCGGAGGTAGAGCTACTGGATGGCCGATGGGGCCTAAAAGCTTACTGACGTCAGCCAAACTCCGAATGCCGGTAAGTGAGAGCGCAGCAGTGAGACGGTGGGGGATAAGCTTCATCGTCGAGAGGGAAACAACCCAGACCACCAACTAAGGTCCCAAAGCGCGTGCTAAGTGGGAAAGGATGTGGAGTTGCACAGACAACCAGGAGGTTGGCTTAGAAGCAGCCACCCTTGAAAGAGTGCGTAATAGCTCACTGGTCAAGTGATTCCGCGCCGACAATGTAACGGGGCTCAAGCACGCCACCGAAGTTGTGGCATTGATATTTTTGGTAAGCCGCACCCTTGTGGTGTTGGTTCAGCCGTGTTGATGGGTAGGAGAGCGTCGTGTGGCCAGCGAAGCGGCGGTGTAAACCAGCCGTGGAGGCTACACGAGTGAGAATGCAGGCATGAGTAGCGAAAGACGGGTGAGAAACCCGTCCTCCGAAAGATCAAGGTTTCCAGGGCCAGGCTAATCCGCCCTGGGTAAGTCGGGACCTAAGGCGAGGCCGACAGGCGTAGTCGATGGACAACGGGTTTATATTCCCGTACTGGCGAAAAACCGCCCAAGCTAATCCAGTAATGCTAAGCATCTGAATCCCCTAGATGGATCCCTTCGGGGTGAAGCGTGGGGCCTAGCGTGCGACCCTATGCTGGTGCGGTTAGCGTATTAACAGGTGTGACGCAGGAAGGTAGCTGAGCCGGGCGATGGTTGTCCCGGTCTAAGGATGTAGGCCGAGAGATAGGCAAATCCGTCTCTCATATAAGGCTGAGACCCGATGGGTAGTCCTCACGGACGAAATCAGTGATCCTATGCTGCCAAGAAAAGCATCGACGCGAGGTTTTAGTCACCCGTACCCCAAACCGACTCAGGTGATCAGGTAGAGAATACTAAGGAGATCGAGAGAATCGTGGTTAAGGAACTCGGCAAAATGCCCCCGTAACTTCGGGAGAAGGGGGGCCTGAGGCGTGAAGGGATTTACTCCTGGAGCGTTCGAAGGCCGCAGAGACCAGTGGGAAGCGACTGTTTACTAAAAACACAGGTCCGTGCCAAGTCGCAAGACGATGTATACGGACTGACGCCTGCCCGGTGCTGGAAGGTTAAGAGGAACGGTTAGCCGCAAGGCGAAGCTGAGAATTTAAGCCCCAGTAAACGGCGGTGGTAACTATAACCATCCTAAGGTAGCGAAATTCCTTGTCGGGTAAGTTCCGACCTGCACGAATGGCGTAACGACTTCCCAGCTGTCTCAACCGCGAACTCGGCGAAATTGCATTACGAGTAAAGATGCTCGTTACGCGCAGCAGGACGGAAAGACCCCGTGACCTTTACTACAGCTTGGTATTGGTGTTCGGTGTGGCTTGTGTAGGATAGGTGGGAGACTTTGAAGCTTGGACGCTAGTTCAGGTGGAGTCATCGTTGAAATACCACTCTGGTCATATTGGATATCTAACTTCGAACCGTGATCCGGTTCAGGGACAGTGCCTGGTGGGTAGTTTAACTGGGGCGGTTGCCTCCTAAAAAGTAACGGAGGCGCCCAAAGGTTCCCTCAACCTGGTTGGCAATCAGGTGTCGAGTGTAAGTGCACAAGGGAGCTTGACTGTGAGACTGACAAGTCGAGCAGGGACGAAAGTCGGGACTAGTGATCCGGCAGTGGCTTGTGGAAGCGCTGTCGCTCAACGGATAAAAGGTACCTCGGGGATAACAGGCTGATCTTGCCCAAGAGTCCATATCGACGGCATGGTTTGGCACCTCGATGTCGGCTCGTCGCATCCTGGGGCTGGAGTAGGTCCCAAGGGTTGGGCTGTTCGCCCATTAAAGCGGTACGCGAGCTGGGTTTAGAACGTCGTGAGACAGTTCGGTCCCTATCCGCTGCGCGCGCAGGAAATTTGAGAAGATCTATCCCTAGTACGAGAGGACCGGGATGGACGAACCTCTGGTGTGTCAGTTGTTCCGCCAGGAGCACCGCTGATTAGCTACGTTCGGAACGGATAACCGCTGAAAGCATCTAAGCGGGAAGCCGGCTTCGAGATGAGATTTCCATCCCTTCGGGGGAGAGGCTCGCAGCTAGACTACTGCGTTGATAGGCCGGATGTGGAAGAGGGGACTAAAGACCCTCGGAGCTGACCGGTACTAATAAGCCAATAATTTGATAACACAACAGTTTGAATAAGCTGCAAGCGTCCACTATGTGGTTCTCGATGTACGGTCGAGAACAACGCCCTCACCGGCACACCACCGCGTGAGGGCTCTATAACTAAAAAATATAGAATCGATTCATCGAAAGATGTTTCGGCGGCTATAGCGAGAGGGAAACGCCCGGTCACATTCCGAACCCGGAAGCTAAGACTCTCTGCGCCGATGGTACTGCAGGGGGGACCCTGTGGGAGAGTAGGACACCGCCGGACTTAACTTGAAACACAC
>NZ_SOGN01000037.1 GCF_004403395.1 Cryobacterium cheniae | reverse complement strand
GATCCGCGCCGCGAGGGGGAGGTCGACCGAACCGGCGTATTCGCGTCCAATGCGAAGATGTCAGCTACCAGCTGACATAATAACCATTATCGGTCATATTGGGTGGGATTTGGCTTGGGATATCTAGTGTCACTGGAACTGGTATGGAGGTAGGCTATATACATGTCACTAACCACTCCCGGACTGCGAGCATACGAGATTTCCATTCGTTCGGATGTTGCTGAACTTGTCGGCCAGCTGCGCGAGCTCCTGGGCGCCCAGCTGGTTGCTTATCTGGGTTCCGTCACGGAAACCCGCGCCGTACGGCAGTGGGCCGATGGTGTCCGAAAGCCACCGGCCGAGGTCACGCGCCGGCTGAGGCTCGCGTACCAGGTCGCCGGGCTGCTCACCGAGCGGGACCAGCCTCGTGTGGTTCAGGCCTGGTTCCAAGGGATGAACCCCCAGCTCGAAGACATCGCGCCGGCACGACTCATCCGCGAAGGCAATCCGGACGAAGTTGGCCCACGCGTGCTGGCCGCTGCTCGCGCGTTCGCCGCCGTCGGATAGTGGACAACACGCCGGACAGAGCCGATCGCATGGCCGTCCGCCCCGACCCCGGCGAGGTCTGGCGCATCGGGTACGGGCCGGCTCCCTGGAACTGGGTTGATTGGGCACACGCCATCAACGGCCGATTCAACGGGCGCTGGGACTCGCTCGACTCGGCCTACCGTACGATCTACGCGGGGTCGAGCCTGTTTGCCTGCCTCGTCGAAGTCCTCGCGCGGTTCCGCCCTGACCCGATACTCGAAACCGACATGGGCGGCATCCGCGTCGATGAAGCCGATGCCTCCCTCTATGCGTCCGTACCCGTCGGCACAGTCGACGAGTCCTGGCTCAGCGTCCGCCAGGCCTCCCGCGCAAACTTAAGCGGCAGATACTGCGACGTCGCAGACTCCGCAACGATCGCTGCGCTTCGCCCCACTTTCGGTGCGCTCGCAGTTGGCTTTGGATTGGCTGATTTCGACTCGTCGGCACTTCAGAACAGCGAACCACGTGAGCTCACCCAGCGCGTCGGCCGCGAGATCTACGAGATGTCAAACGACGACGGGCAGCCCTTGTTCGATGGCGTTCGGTTCCTTTCTCGACACGGCAACGATCTGGAACTGTGGACCATTTTTGAGCGGTCGACTGATGGCGCGTTCAGCGCGCAGCTGAGCAACATCGTTGTTGGCGACCTTCGCCCTGGTAACCCAGATGTGGAGGCAGCGATGCGGCTCCACGGTCTGAGCTGGGGATAACAACAGCCCGCCCAGTTCCAATTGCTGCCCCGTTTGACGCACGCGACTGCGAAGCCCTTCCGGGCTGGGCATACGCGACGGCTCCTTCGGCACAAGCCCCCGGATCCTATTCGTGGCGCCGGCGTGTGATCAAGGTCCGGCTTACGGGACTGGGATTTATACACCGTGGTTTCGGTTGATTCGCGGGCAATGCTCCCGGCAGTAGCGCAGTGATCAGCGCGGTGAACTGCGGGACACCCAGTCCGATGATTGCGAGCTCGGTGTAAGGGAGGTCGGCGCGTGAGGGGAGAGCAAACGAGTACCCGACCACCACGAGCGCCCCGCAAAGAGTGCCAGTGACGGACCCTATGCCGACGACGAACAGCGAGTACCAACCGTTGATTCTCCGGCGAAGAGTTCGCGTGGCGCCGAGCACGGCCAAAGTCCTATCGATCTGACGACCTTCGGCTCGGGAAAGTCCGATGGATGCGATTGCGATCGCACCGCCGGCCCGAAGGGTCAATTCGCCTATCTCGAATACAACCTCGACGACATCACCTACAACCCCTCCACCGGCCGCTGAGGCCGGATGTTTGCCGACATCACCAAACTCACCTGTCGCCGCCAGTCGCCCGGACAGCGCCAGGAACGACTGTGGCCGCAGCGAAAGATTGCGGCAGATACGCGGGGTCCGGCGCCCGCGCACATCCGCCCGGTGAACGCCCGTCATAGGTATAGCGTCGCGCTATGCTCATGCCGCAGTTGATCGACCGGGTCAGCGTGGACGACCTGATGTCGCTCGCGACCGACCAGGGATCCACCCCGCTCCAGGTTGGGTCCGTGCTTCTCCTCGACACGAGCGGCGGGCTCGACCAGCGCCGCGGTCTCGAGATACTCGGGCGCCGGATCGAGTCGGTGCCGCGCCTACGGCAGCGTCTCGTGCGCCCGCCGGCAGGACGCGGCCGCCCGGTCTGGGTCGACGACCCCCGGTTCTCCCCGGCGAACCATCTATTCTCGGAACCATGCCCGGCCCCGGGAGGAGAGCCTGCGGTCCTCGAGGTCGCCGCGAGGATAATCGGCACGCGACTGCCCTTCGACCGGCCGCTCTGGTCAGCGACGCTCGTGACCGAGGCGAAGGCCCATGCCGGGGAGGAGGTCAGGGATACTTCCAGTTCTGGTGCCGGGGATGCCGCCTCGGTTTCGGCCCTCATCATTGTGTTCCACCATGTGCTCGCCGACGGGATCGGCGGACTCGCCGTGCTCGCGAACCTCGTCGACGGGCCGGACCCGCCCGGTTCAACAGCACCCCGTGAGAGGCCCGGCGGAGGGAGTGGTGGCGGGTCCGCTCGCCCGATCTTCCCTCGGCCGGCGCCCTCTTCAGCCGCCCTCGTAGCCGATGCCCGTACCGAACGCATCCGTTCGCTGCGTCGACTACCCATCGACCTGCGTCGCCTCGCCGGGGCAGCCGCCGTGCTCCGCAGCGCGCTGCGCCTGCACGTGAAGCCGAGCTCGCTCAACCGGCACACAGGCACCCGGCGGCGGTTTGCGAGCATCCGCCTGGACCTCGCCCGGGTACACGCAGCGGCCCGCGCCCACGACGCCACCGTAAACGATGCAGTGCTCACGGCCATCGCCGGCGCTCTAAACCGCCTACATATCTCTCTCGGTGAGGTCCCCGGACAGCCCGCACCTCCCGGCAAATGCGGCACCGGCGGTACCGGCGACCCCGACCCCGGTCCCGGCACTATCGTCATTTCCGTCCCGTTCCCCGCTCGAACCCGCACAAACGCGGGGACGGTTTCACCACGTTGAGCGTCAACGCAGCCCGAACGCCGCCTTCGTCATGGCCGGACCGTAGATCGGCGCCCGCCTTGCCCTGGGCTACACCACATTGTGCGTCAACGCCGCCCGGGCATGGTCGCGATGCCACCCGGTCAGCTCCACCAACTCGGACAGAATCCGGCCCTTACCGACCCCGTATACGCCCCGATACGCGAGCGCTTTCTTCATCGTCACAGCCTGCCGCTGCGTCATCGTCAGCTCCATAGAAACGGGCATAACCCACATTCGCCGCCGAATCGCGACCCACGCCGTTACGCGGAGGTTATTTAATGAGGCAATGAATGGTGCAACGCGGAGGTTTCTTACGAGTCAACTCGAGGACTTGACCCCGGTTGAACAACGGTTTAGCATACTGAACATGCGTACAGAGCCGCGGTCACCAATCGCTGACCTCAATGCCCGGGCGAAAATCCGCGATGCCGCAGTCGTGCATTTCGCGCGGGACGGCTTTCGCAAGGCCAACTTGCGCGCCATTGCGGCGACCGCCGGCGTGAGCGCCGGCCTAGTCATCCATCACTTCGGAAGCAAGGACGCACTCCGGCTCGCCTGCGACGACCACGTTCTCGGCAGCGTGCTGGCGCGGGCGCGCGACAAGGCCACCCCGGAGGGCCTTGCCTCTGTTCTGCAGAACTATCTGGCGGACCCCGCCGAGTTTCAGGTGCAGATCGACTACCTCTCCCGGGCGATCGCCGAGGACTCGCCTGCGGGTCGTCAGGTCGTCGACGCGATCGTCGATGAGACCGAGGCGGTCGTCCGCGCCGGAGCGTTCGACGGCAGCATGAATGCCTTCAGCGACCCGCGTGCTGTCGCCGTGCTGATCACCATGACCAGCTTGAGCATGATGACCATGGCCTCTCACGTCGGCCGAGCCCTCGGCTTTGACGGCCCGAACCTCAGCCCGGCCGCGATGCGTCGGATGGCGCTGCCCTCTGCCGAGCTCTACACGCACGGTCTGTACGCCGACGACACCGTCTTGCGGGTGACGACGGATGCCCTCGCCGGCTCCGACGCGACCACCCCACCCAACCATCCCACTCAAACGCAGTTGATCCGAAAGGCCACCACGTGAGACCCGTTAAATCGAGACCCGTTGAATCGAGTCCCGTCGAATCGAGGCGCATCGACATGATTCGTGCCGAAGCCGTCATCAGGCCACCCCACGAGGGCGGAACTTCGCCGGGGCGGGACTGTGCCATCGAGGTGGTCGACCTGATCAAGTCTTTCGGGCGCGCCCAGGCCCTCCGCGGGGTGAGTTTTTCGGTTCCGCGCGGCAGCGTCTTCGGGATGATCGGCCCCAATGGGGCCGGGAAATCGACCACTATGCGGGCCCTTCTCGATATCATTCGCCCGACCAGCGGTTTAGCCACCGTACTCGGTACCGATTCGCGGCTGGCCGGCCCCGCCCTGCGCCGACGCATCGGCTATCTGCCGGGTGAGCTGATCCTCGAGGGGAGGGTCAGCGGGCGCCGACTGCTCCGGCACTATGCCGACATCTCCGGGCCGGTTCGGAAGGGTCGAATCGAGGAACTGGCCGAACGGCTCAGACTTGACCTTGATCGTCCCGTGCGAAAACTCTCCAAGGGCAACAAGCAGAAACTCGGCATCGTGCAGGCGTTCATGCACGAGCCGGAGCTACTGGTGCTCGACGAACCGACCAGCGGCCTTGACCCGCTCATGCAGCAGGTCTTCCTGACGCTGGTGCGCGAGGCGAAGGACGCCGGCCAAACCGTATTCCTATCTTCGCACGTGATCAGTGAGATCCAGCAGGCCGCCGACGAGGTAGCCATTCTGCGCGACGGGCGGATCGTGACGATTGCGAGCGTGGAAGAACTGCGAGCGTCCGCCATCCGCCACTTGAGGATGACTGTTTCCGGAGTCAGCCCCGTCGAACTGCGCGCGCGACTTGAGCTTCTTCCTGGACTCGAGAACCTCGAGTGCACGCCCGTATCTTCGGGGGAGGCCGAAGCGGTGGCAACCTTTGAGGGCGAGGTGTCACCCTTCGTTCGGGCCCTGGCGACCTTGAACCTCGTCAACCTGGTACTGGAGGAACCCGACCTCGAGGAGTCGGTTCTGAAGCTCTACAGCGTGCCGGCGGCATCCACCAACGCTGACCGGACGGTCGGAAAGGCAACGAAATGACCACGATGCGAGAATCGTCCGCCCCCGCCCCGGCCCCCGCCCCCGCCCCCGCCCCCGCCCCCGCCCCGGCCCCCGCCCCGGCCGTGCGCCGGGAACCGGCCG
>NZ_SOGN01000009.1 GCF_004403395.1 Cryobacterium cheniae | reverse complement strand
GCTCGTCGCAGCCCGGGCCCCTCATCCCCCAGAATGCGTCGCGCGTCAGGTTTTCCACCGCCCAACGGTCGACCGGCTCCTCACGCCTGATAATCATTGCGGGCCGAGCATTGCCTGCGCGCCGCAATATCGGTTCGTTTGTTGAGTGAAACTTCATGGTGGCTCTTTCGGTGTGGGTCAGTGAAGAGATGGTGGGGAACCGGTCGCGGTTCGCGGTCACCGGTGAGGCCGGCCGGTGACTATTCGACACTCACTCGGACCGGGGCGTGGACTATGTGGCGACTTCGAGAATAATCTCGAGACCGTCTTCGTCGTCCCATTGATCGCCCACTTCCCTGAAACCGTAGGCGTCAACGAGCGCGCGCGATGCGATGTTGTCCGGGCTGATGGTAGCCCGGACGATTTGCACATTGGGATGATTCTTAGCGATGTCGAGCAGTGTTTCGAGCGCCTGTCTCGCGTATCCCTGACGTCGGTGTTCCGGATCGATCCGGTAGCCAATCTCGACTATTCCGACCTCGTCGGGCGCCCCGTGAAAACCGGCCAGACCAACAGGTGTCCTGACGTTGGGAACGACGACGAAGCGCGTGATCCAGGGAGCGTCCTCGGGGGTATTAACTATTTGCTCGCTCCTCATACGCCAAAGGTTGGTGCATTCCGAGCCGGCCACATACGGCGTCACGAACTCGGCGGAAATGCCTTCCGCTTTTCCCAGTGCCAGGGCGTGTAGGACAAGCTCAGGTATTTTCACGAGGCGCAGCTGGGACTGCTGAGGCTTAGGGTGCTGCCACGGGCCGCTCATGATGATTAGGTCATCTTGGCAAGGTTGACGAACATCTCGTGATTTGGTGTGAAACACACTTTCGGCCATTCCCGTGGGGGTATTTACGTGGTGAAGCGTCATGTTGGGCTTTTCGTCGTGGGATCCCCTACTCATGCGCGGCGACCGACGGGGGAGAACGGGCTGCCGTTGACGTGGAGTATCCCGCCGGTCGGCTGGTAAATGAATATTCGCTTCATTGGGCACCACCTGTGGTGCGGTTGAACCCCGCCGTCCAGATGCGTGGTTCGTATGGTTCAGCGCCACTATCGGCCTGGTTGAGCGCCACCTGAAAAGCTCCTTCCACCATGTGATCCAATAACAGCAGGAGGATTGGCGCTAACGTCTCTGCCCCGGGGCCCACGCAGCCGCCATTAAGGCTCGCGTCGCCCGCAACACCACCTGGGTTGAGACGGGCACCTACAGCATGAGGGAACAGACCGACCAGTCGACCGCGTGATTCGTGGCCGGGAGCGCCAGTGGTGCTGAGCCACACCACCACTGGTGCTCTTCCGCGCGATTGGTGGGGCTCAACCGCACGATCGGGTGGGGCTCAGTGGCTCGAATACTCAGGTAAATGCCGAGCAGGGCGCGAATAGTCGTTGTTTTGCCAGAGCCGTTAGCGCCGAGGAAACCGAACGTTTCCCCTTCCCGGATGTCGAACGACAGGTCGTCTATCACTGTGGAACGAGCGACGTCCATCCGAAAATGATCGATGTGAACCAGTGGGCTTACCGAATCTATTGCCATGACCATTACTATACGTTTCTTCTAGTTCCGGAACGGCAAGTTGCGTATCGCTGTTCGCTATGTTACGTTGCTTTTTTTACAGGTGTAGAGGAAGCAAATATGAGTGCAGATGCGCCGCGTAGGCCAAGTGGTCGCGGTGGACCTGTTGGGCGTCCTCGCGATCCGACTATGGACCAGACGATCTTCCAAGCCACGGTCGACTTGCTGTCGACTACCGGCGGCTCAAAAACTGACGAGTCGCCACCTTCGGGAGGGCCATTGGCATACGGCCTGCTCCGCAGGGCCAATACGCATGCTTCAAATACAACCTCGACACCATCACCTACAACCCGTCCATCTCGATGATTGGTGGTCTCGAGCCATGAACCGACCTGATGACAGCAACGCGGCAATTTGGAAATCCACAGACATCATCGCGATCCGTACCGCCCGCGCCGGGGCGCGGGAACAGAGGGGCGCGGCGCAGTGGGAGCTGATGGCGCAACTGCTTCCATTCGACGAGAGTGACGCGTTCATCTTCCTCGACCTGGGCGCCGGTACCGGATCCGCGTCACACGGGATCCTGAAGCTCTATCCGCACAGCACCGCCATCCTCGCTGACTTCTCGGCTGAGATGATCGCGGCAGGCGAAGTCGAGATGCAGCCCTTCGCCGGCCGCTACCGGTTCGTCACGTTCGATATGTGCACGGATGTCTGGCCGAAGGTGATCCCGCGGAAGGTCGACGCCGTGATCACGGGGATGAGCATCCATCACCTGCCCGACGATCGGAAGCGCGGGCTGTTCTCCGAAATATTTGATCGCCTGCGGCCCGGCGGGTGGTACCTGAACTATGACGCGGTCGACTCAGAGGACGCTGCCGTTCGGGATGCCTGGTCCCGAGCGAACGACCGTATCGATCCGCTCGCAGCCGAGCAGCGGCTGCACCGCACCGCGATCGAACTGGCGCGGCACACCAACCACATGAGATACGTCATCCCCCTGACTCCGCAACTGGCATGGATCGAAGACGCCGGCTTCGCCGGCGTCGATGTCTATTGGAAAAGGCTTGACAACGTCATTTACGGCGGGATGCGACCAGAAGAGGAAAAGACATGACCATCAGCAATACGCTCTCTATCGCGGAGTTGACCAAGCGATATCGGGGTCGCTCAGGAGTGCAGGCAAACGACGGAATCACTTTTAATGTGTCGCCCGGATCAGTGGTCGGACTGCTCGGACACAACGGCGCCGGGAAAACCACCCTGGTGAACCAGATCGTGGGGCTGGTTCGGCCCGATGCGGGCAGCATCCACATCGACGGAATCGACGCCATCGCCAAGCCCAACCTTGCCCGCCAGCTCGTGTCCATCCAGGCGCAAGCTAACGTACCCATCACCGGTCTGACCCCGAGGCTTGCGATCGAACTTGTGGCGCGCATTCGCGGGATCAGTAAGCCGGATGCCCGTCGCCGGACCCAGCACCTGCTCGACGTCCTCCAACTCGGCGAATGGGCTGACACCCCATCCCAGAAAGTATCCGGCGGCATCGCACGACTCACCTCTTTCGCAATGACGGCTGTTGCTCCCGGACGGCTGGTCGTTCTCGACGAACCCACCAACGATGTAGACCCGGTACGTCGCCGCCTGCTCTGGGAACAGATCCGCGCCCTCGCCGACAACGGCGCCGCGCTTTTGCTTGTCACCCACAACGTGCGGGAGGCCGAGCGTGTCGTCGACCATCTCGTGGTGCTCGAACAAGGCAAGGTGATTGCCGCAGGCACCCCGGCCAGCCTCACCGCTCACCTGCACGGAGCCCTCACCTTCGAAGTGAATGTCAGCCCCGACACAACAATTGTCTGGCCCGCGACCCTGGAGCGCGCACCACACCCATCCGGCGGTCTGGAGCAAGTTCGGATGACCGGAACCGTACGCCCCGCCCATGCCGCAGAGTTCGTACATTGGGCTCAGGCGCAGGTCGACGGCGGCCGAATCGAGCACTATGCGCTCGCGCCCGCGTCGCTCGAAGACGCCTACCTGCAATTCGTGAGCAAGAACACCGCCACTGCAACCGTCAGAAAAGAGCCGACATTCACTCCCGCCCTCACGAAGGAACGAGCATGATCGCGCTCCGCCAAACACTGCTCCTCACCCAGTGGCAGTTCCGCCGCCAGGCGCAGGCGCTTCCCCTCCTCGTCACCGTGCAGATATTTATGGCCATAGCTACAGTCGTCGGATACGGGCTACTTGTCGGTGCCCCATCCCCCGAGGTCGCTTTGTACCTTGCGACCGGAGCTCCTACAGTCACACTCATCACCGTGGGCCTGGTGATGACTCCTCAGATCGTGGCCCAATCGAAAACCGAAGGCAGCTTCGACTGGATGCGAACCCTTCCCGTGCCACGCACTGCCTTCCTCTTCAGCGACCTGCTCGTCTGGACACTTCTGGCCCTCCCTGGCATGGTCCTCGGCGTCATCGCCGGCGCCCTACGATTCGACATCACGCTCTCCCCTGCCCCCTGGATCGTGGCAGCAGTCATCGTCGTGTCCATCACCGCGGCAGCAGTGGGATACGCCATGGCGACACTCCTGCCCCCCGCAGTCGCGACACTGCTCACACAAATGCTCATCTTCATCGTGATGCTCTTCTCCCCCGTGAGCTACCCCGCGTCCAGGCTCCCCGACTGGCTCGCCACCGCCCACGAATTCCTTCCCATCGAGCCCATGGCCCAACTCATCCGCGCCGGACTCGTCCAGAACGAATTCACGATGCCCGCCCACTCCATCATCGTCCTTGGCATCTGGTGCGCAGCGTCAATCCTCGGAGCCGTCGCCGCCCTGCGCCGCCAGTCATAAACCCCGTCGCGGAACCACGAGACCCGAGCTGCCACTCCACCTCCGGAGCATGCCGTCACCAAAAGAAAGCAGCACATGTATTCCACTAAATCACTTGGGTTTGGCACCGATCTGATGATCCTGGCGCTTCAGGGAAGCACTATCGAGCAGCGCGCGGGCTACCTCGCTGTCGCAACGCCATCCGACCCCGATTTTCACTGGGGGAACTTCGTGCTGCTCGACCGCGCGCCCGCTAAAGGCGCCGCGGCTGGCTGGGCGGCTGAGTTCGGCCGCTCATTCCCAGGAGCACCCCACCTCTCGATCGGCGTCGACAGCACGGATGGCGCAGTCGGCGATGCTGCGGATCTGGCCGCGGCGCAACTTGACGTGA
>NZ_SOGN01000050.1 GCF_004403395.1 Cryobacterium cheniae | reverse complement strand
GGCCGCGGTGCGGGCGGCGTTGCCGGCGGCGGTGCCCGCGGTGGTCCCCGCCTTGCGTGCGCTGCGGGCGTCGCCCGCCTGGCGCTTGGCGGAGGCCAGGTCGAGGCGCAGGCTGCGCATCGCCGCACTGACCCCCGACCGCACCTCGTCGGCCAGTCGCCGCACGGAATCGGCGACCTCGGTCTCGAGGTCGTGCAGGTCGCCCTGGCGGGCCTGGAGCTCGTCCCGGCCGGCGTCGGTGATCTCGTAGACGCTCTTGCGGCCATCCGTCGACTTGGTGACGAGTCCTTCTTCTTCGAGCTTGGCCAGGCGCGGGTAGATCGTGCCGGCGCTCGGGATGTACGTTCCGCCGAAGCGGTCGCTCAGCGCCTGGATCAGCTCGTAGCCGTGTCGCGGCTGGTCGGCGAGCAGGCTGAGCAGGTAGAGGCGGAGGCTGCCGTGGGCGAAGACGGGGGTCATTCGGAGGCCTCCCCGTCGGCGCGGGCGTCGCCCGGTTCGGCATCGGCTCGCTCGCCGGCCTGGCCCGCGGAGGTAGACGCGGACGCCGGCTCGGTGCTGCGACGCACCACCGTGATGTCGCCCGACACCGAATTGGCCTGCAGCTCGAGCCAGCTGCCGTCGAGGTTGCCGGTGCTGGACTCGTAGCCCTTACCGAAGGTGCCGCGGATGGTCTGGTCGTCGAGCTGCAGCGTGCCCGAGACGGTGTTCAGCCGGTAGCGTGTCGCCACGTCGGCGCCGAGGCGCACGGTGAGGTTGCCGCTGACCGTGTTCGTGTTGATGGAATCGGGCGTGCCCTCGATGTCGAGGAACACCTCGCTGTTGACCCCATCGAGACTGAAGCGACGGATGGCCCCGCTCGCCGTGCAATCGCCGGAGACGGTGTGGGCGATGATGCTGCCTTCGAGGCCGCGCACCGACAGCTCGCCGTTGACGGCGTTGAGCTCCAGGTCCCCGGTGACGCCGTCGACCACGATGTCTCCCGATACCGTGCTGAGCCGGGCGCCGTTCGTGAGGCCCGAGACCAGTGCCTCGGCCGAGATCACGCCGAGCTTCAGGGCCACGTCACGGGGGACCATGATGCTGACGTCCGCTTTCGCGGTGCCGCGGAAGGAGGCGAAGACCTCGATGAAGTTGTCCCAGCGCAACTGCGGGTGGTCGATCTCCAGGGTGTCGCCGTCGATCGAGATTTTGAGGTCTTTGCCGGTCACACTGTGCACCTCGATGCGGGTGCCCGGCTCGTCGTGGCCGATCACGTCGATCTTGCCGCCGATCATGCCCACCTTGAGCGTGCGAACGACCTCGACGTCGATCACCTTCGCCTGCCCGGGGGCGACCAGCCATTTTTCCAAAGCCATGGAATTCTCCTTCTCGGGCGGCATCCGGGTAACGGATGGCCACCTCCTGTTCGCGATATATCGCGTCTTGTTGAGGTTTACGATATATCGCGTCTGGCGGGGCCACAAGCGCCGGGCGGAACTCTCAGCCGAGGTTCAGCTCTCCGGCTCGTCGTGCGGGCCGAGGCGGGCGGCGCGCTCCGCCGATTCGATCGATTCGACCGGGGCGGCGCGCACGGTCAGCAAGGGGATCCGGGACTTGTTGGCGATCTCCCTGGCCACGCTGCCGAGGAAACGCGAGCGGCGCTGCCGGTGGGTGCCGAGCGCGAGGAGGTCGTAGGCGCCCGAGCCCGAGCGGCGCAGGATCTGTTCGGCGGCGCTCCCGGTGGCCCTGGTGCTGAACGGGTGCACCGCGAGTGCGGCCAGCTGGGTCACGGCGGCGGACTGGATGCCCGCGGCGATGCGGTCGAGCTTCTCGGGGGCGACGTCGAGCGCGATGTCGTAGTCGAGCACCGTGAGCAGCGTCACGGTCTGCAGACGGGCGCCGAGGAGCAGCACGGCCGTGACGGCGGCGTGGTCCGCGGCCTCGGAGCCGTCGATGCAGACGAGCACGCGCACGTCTCCCTCGAGGGATTCGCCGGGGATCACGGCCGACTCGGCCAGTTCCTCCCGCTCGAGGTAGGCGGCCAGCCCGGCCAGTGCGATCGAGAAGGGGCCGGCGGCCACGCCGAGAACCACCCAGATCAAGGCGTCGTGGCCGCGGCGGATCATCACGAATGCGGCCGCGAGTCCCACCAGGACCCAGCCGACCGCCACCAGGAGTGGTGTCACCCAGACGCCTTCTGCCCACATGCCCTCAGCATTGGCGGCCCACGGCGAACCCGCAAGGGCAGCGTCAGTAGAGGAAGATCGGCAGCCAGTCGCGGGTGTGGGCGTGCACGATCACGAGGAACACGACCGCGTCGAAGAGCAGGTGCACGAGGACCACGTAGGTCAGTGATTTGGTGAGCGCGAAGGTGTAGCCCTGCAGCAGCGCGAAGGGGAACGTCATCAGCGGGCCCCAGCTCTGGTAGCCCAGTTCCCAGAGGAACGAGGTGAAGATCACGGCCTGCAGCAGGTTGGCCTGCCAGTCGGGGAAATGGCGCCTGAGCAGGGTGAAGGCTGTGCAGATGAAGAAGAGTTCGTCCCAGATTCCGACGAAGCCGACGCCCACGAAGAGCCGGGCGATCTCGTCGGGGGCGGTCACGGCGGGCCAGTTCTGGTAGGCGCCGGAGCGGATGAAATAGGTCGGCAGGATCAGGTAGCCCAGCAACAGCACGAGCGGCAGGTACCAGCGTTCCAACGGGGTCCAGCGCTGGCCGGTGCGAATCGGGAACCGGATGGCGTGGTCGCCGAACGCGTAGCGGGAGAGCAGGTAGGGCACGAGGACGGCGAGGGTCAGCACGGCGCCCATCAGCGCCATGTTCGGGTAGCTGATGTCGGCCTCGACCGAGATGGCGCTGATGATCAGCAGCCCGATCGCGAGCAGGAGCAGGTCCTTGAACAGGGCCCGGTCGATGACGAAGGCGAGCCCGACGGCCGCGGCGAGCAGCGCGTAGCCGGGGAGCGGCTCGCGCACCCCGAACAGCAGCACGGCGGAGGCGGAGAGCAGCGCCGCCGGCACGAGTCCCCAGGAGGCGCGGGGGCGCATCCGTTCGCCCGTGGTTGCCGCAACGGCGCCCGCGTCGCTTGTGCCGGTGCCCGGTGCCGGGACTTCCGCCGGTCCGTTTGCTGATCGCGCCGCGCCATCGCCCATGGAATATGGTACCCAACCCGCCTGCCCGGCCGCGAGAGCGGGTGAATCGTCGTTCTGCGGTGCCGAAACCGACGTTTCACCCGCTCTCGCGGCCCGATGGCGCCGCTAGGTTGGGGGTGTGGAATCACAGAGCGAGACGGTGGGGGTGCTGCAGCGGCTTGTCGGCATCGATTCCGTGAACCCCGAGCTCGTGGCGGGGGCGGCGGGCGAACGGATGATCGCGGCCTGGTGCGCCGACTGGCTCAGCGTGCGCGGGTTCGAGGTGCACCGCCTCGAGGAGCACCCGGGGCGCCCCACGATCGTCGGCATCCGGCGGGGCACCGGGGGAGGGAGCTCCCTGATGCTGAACGGGCACCTCGACACCGTCGGCGTGGGCGGTTACGCCGGGGATCCGTTCTCGGGCGAGCTCCGGGACGGCCGGGTCTCCGGCCGCGGCGCCTTCGATATGAAGGGCGGCGTCGCTGCGATCCTGGTCGCGGCGGCGCGGGCCACCGGGGCCGAGGCTGCGGCGACCGGGCCGGCTGCGACCGGGCGGGAGGCGACCGGGCGGGCC
>NZ_SOGN01000011.1 GCF_004403395.1 Cryobacterium cheniae | reverse complement strand
GGGCGGGCGGGCTCCGTCGCCGCAACGGCGGCCGCGCGCGGGGGCGCGCCGACCGGGCCGGTGGCCGGGGCATCCGTTTCCGGGATGTCACCGGACCCGGAACCAGAGCCGGAACCAGAGCCGACCCCGACCCCGATGCGGCGCTCGAGCCTTTCGACGCGGGCGAGCGCGCCGCGGGTGGAATCGTCGCTGGCGGGGATGAGCACGCGGGCGATCATGAGTTCGAGGTGCAGGCGGGGGCTGGTCGCGCCGGTCATCTCGGTGAGGGCGGCGTTGATGACGTCGGCCGTGCGGGACAGCTCGGCGGCGCCGAACTTCGCGGCCTGCGCGGCCATGCGGTCGAGTTCGTCCTGCGGCACGCCGCGGAGCACGGCGGCGGCCCCGGCGGCACTCGTGGCGCCCACGATGATGAGATCGCGCAGGCGTTCGAGGAGGTCTTCGACGAAGCGGCGCGGGTCTTGGCCGGTCTGCACGACCCGGTCGACCGCGTCGAACGCGGCGGACGGGTCACGGTCGGCGATCGCGTCGATGGACTCGTCGAGCAGCGACGCGTTCGTGTAGCCGAGCAGCGCCACGGCGCGCTCGTATTCGACGGAGTGCCCGTCGGATCCGGCCATCAGCTGGTCGAGCAGCGACAGGGTGTCGCGCGGCGAACCGCCGCCGGCCCGCACGACGAGCGGCAGCACGCCGGGCGCGACGGTCATCTGCTCGGTGTCGCACAGCTGCTGCACGTATTCGAGCATCGGCCCGGGCGGCACCAGCCGGAACGGGTAGTGATGCGTGCGCGAACGGATGGTGCCGATCACCTTTTCGGGCTCCGTCGTCGCGAAGATGAACTTGACGTGCTCGGGCGGCTCTTCGACGATCTTCAGCAGCGCGTTGAAGCCCTGCGGCGTGACCATGTGCGCCTCGTCGAGGATGAAGATCTTGTACCGGTCGCGGGCGGGGGCGAAGATCGCACGTTCACGGATGTCCCGGGCGTCGTCGACCCCGTTGTGGCTGGCCGCGTCGATCTCAACCACGTCGAGGGATCCGCCGCCGTCGCGGGAGAGCTCCACGCAGCTCGGGCAGACCCCGCACGGTGTGTCGGTCGGACCCTCGGCGCAGTTCAGGCAGCGCGCCAGAATGCGGGCGGACGTCGTCTTGCCGCAGCCCCTCGGCCCGCTGAACAGATAGGCGTGATTCACCCGGTTCGTGCGCAGGGCCGTCATCAGCGGATCGGTCACCTGTGACTGACCGATCATTTCGGCAAAGGTCTCGGGCCGGTAGCGGCGATACAGGGCGGTAACCACGGGGTCAATCGTAGCCGGAGCCACTGACAATGCGGTGTGGGGTGGTGGGTCTGTGGGGTGGCGGGCGGGTGTGGATGCGGATGCGGATGCGGGTGGCCGGATGCGGGTGCGGGTGGCCGGATGCGGTGGCGGCTGCGCGTGGGCGGATGCGGGTGGCGGCTGCGCGTGGGCGGATGCGGGTGGCGGATGCGGGTGGCGGATGCGGTGGCGGGTGCGCGGCGGCATCCGTTTGTCAGGCGCGGCGGGTGACGGCCTGGTCGAACTCGCCGGGGCGGTTGCTCACGATCTGCTTGCCGAGTGGCGCGAGCGAGACCGGAACCATCTTGAAGTCGGCGATGCCGAGTGGGATTCCGATGATGGTGACGCAGAGCGCGATGCCCGAGACGATGTGCGCCAGGGCCAGCCACCAGCCGGCGAGGATCACCCAGATCACGTTGCCGATGAACGAGAACGCACCGCTGGTGGGTTTGGCCACGACGGTGCGGCCGAACGGCCAGAGCGCGTACCCGCCGATGCGGAACGACGCGATACCCCACGGGATCGTGATGATCAGCACGCAGAGCAGGATGCCCGCGGCCACGTAGCCGAGAAAAAGCCAGAACCCGCTCAGCACGAGCCAGATCACATTCAGGAGTGTGCGCACGCGGAGATTCTACCCGCGGGTCTGGGGAGGAGGTCCAGTGCGGCGCCGCTGTTGCGCTGGTGCTGCGCCGGTTCGCGCCAGTGTTGCGCTGGTGCTGCGCTGCTGCGTGCCGGTGTTGCGCTGGTGCTGCGCTGGTGCTGCGCCGCTGCGTGCCAGTGTTGCGCTGGTGCTGCGCTGGTGCGTGCCCGTGTTGCGCTGGTGCTGCGCTGGTGCTGCGCCGCTGCGCGCCCGTGTTGCGCTGGTGCTGCGCCGGTGCGCGCCAGGCGTGCCACGCGCGCAGCGGCGCAGTACCCGCGCGCCGAGTATCTGGACGCGAATCGGCCGCCCCCGGAACCTCGGAACCCCGGAACCCCGGAGCGGTGAGTGGCAGCATCCGTCGCCGGGTGGGCCACGCTAGACGCGGAGATTTTCGCGACACGCCGCCCACGGCGCCCACGGATGCGGCGTGTCCCGAAAAACTCCGGCTTTGCGTCACCCGCGGGGCCCAGCCCAGAACGAAAACCAGCCGGGACGAGCCGTGCGGAACCAGCCCCGCACCAACCAGGCGCTCCCCCACAGGCAGGCCGGGCGCGACTTTCTCCCCCGGCCGACGCTCTCCCGGGAGCGGGCCCGGCCCGCGGGCATCCTGAACGGATGCGCAGCGCTGCAACCCTCATCTGCACCCTCGGCCACGCCGCCACGACCGACGAGTTGCTCCGGCTCGGCGTCACGCCCGCGCAGCTGCGCACGGCCATTGGGCGGAGCCATCGGGCGCGCGGCGCGCGGCGTCTATATCTGCGCCCACGCCGATCGCGACCAGCGGGACGCCGCCGCCGCCCACGCCCGGATCAGCTGCCTCAGCGCGCTGCGCCGGGCGAACGTCTGGGCCGGAATCGACCGTTCGCTACACCTGCAGCTGCCCGCGAACGCCAGTACCCGGCGGCCCACCCGCGACCGGGGCGGGCAGCCGATCCGCTACCACTGGGCGCATCCGCGGTTCCCGGGAGCCGCCGAGCGGTCCTGGCTGGTCTCGCCGATGGAGGCGTTGTGGCAGGCCATCCGTTGCCTCGACGAGGAACATGCGATCGCCTGCCTCGAGTCGGCGGTGCACGAGGGCTTCCTCACGATCGACCAGGTGCGCGAGCTGTGCGGGCGGGCGCCGGCGCGGCTTGCGGACGGCATCCGGGAGCTCGAATTCACCGCAGGCTCGGGCATTGAGACGATCGTGCGGCGCCGACTGCGGCACGCGGGCTACTCGGTGGCGGCGCAGGTGAGCGTGGCAGGCATCGGCGACGAGGATCTCGTCGTCGAGGACTGCGTCGCCATCGAAACCGACGGCGAGAAGTGGCACGGCCCCAACCGTTTCCACGCCGACCGCGCCCGCGATCTCAAGACCGAGGCCCTCGGCCGCCGATCCATCCGTCTCACACAGCACCAGGTGCTCTACGAGTGGGAGACCACGCTCGCCGCCATCGAGCGCGTCGTGACGGATGCCCAGCGCGAGCGGTCCCGCCGCTTCGGCCGCATCCTCACCCGCCTCGACGACCCGCTCTGACGGGTCGGGCGGGTCCGGCGGATCCGGCGGGTCCGGCGCGGGCACTGGTCCGGCGCGGCGGGTCCGGCGCGGGCACTGGTCCGGCGCGGCTGGTCCGGCGCG
>NZ_SOGN01000045.1 GCF_004403395.1 Cryobacterium cheniae | reverse complement strand
GAAGCGGAAGCGGGCGCGGGCGCGGGGCTGCCGGCGGCCGTGTTCGCGGGAGCGTTCCTCGCCGCGCCGGGCGGCTACCCGAGCACGCGGTCCTGGGCCCCGGGCGGCAGCGTGCGCTTCGTGGCCCAGGCGACGGATGCCGCGGCCGCCGTCGATGACCAGCTGGCGCTCGGGGCATCCGTCATCAAGGTGACGCTGAACAGCGACGCCGGTCCGGTGCTGCCGCGCGAGGTGCTCGCGGCGATAGTCGGGCACGCCCATGATCGCGGGGCCCCCGTTCTCGCCCACGCCGAGGGGGCCGGCCAGTCCCGGCGCGCCTTCGAGGCCGGGGTGGACGCCCTGGCGCATACGCCGTTCAGTGAGCGCCTGGGCGACGAGCTGATCGCGGCCATGGCCGGGCGGATGGCGTGGATCAGCACCCTCGACATCCACGGCTGGGGCGAGCCGACCGACGACTTCGACCGCGCCGTGCACAACCTGAGCCGTTTCCATCGCGCGGGCGGGCAGGTGCTGTACGGCACCGACCTCGGCAACGGCCCCCTGCCGGTCGGGCTGAACCGGCGGGAGATCGACGCACTGCTGGGCGCCGGCCTGACCGGCGACGACGTGCTCCGCAGCCTGACCGCGGAGCGTCTCGGCGGCTTCCGCACCGTGCTGCGCGGTCCGGCGGGAACCGGCGAGCGCCTGGTCAGCGTGCTCCGCGGCGAGCGCCCGGCCGACCCGGCCGCGTTCAGCGCCTGGCTCTGCACCGCCCGCGCGGTCAGCCCGGCCGACCTCGCCGATCTCAGCAGCCTCGGCCCGCCGCATTCCTGAGCGCACCGCCGGCCGCAGTCGCGCGGTCCCCCGCGTGAGTGGGATACTTCCAGCGCGGCACGGTGTCGGCGAGTCTCCGGGAAGCGCGCATCGGTGCGCGAGCGCTGCCCATCATCCGTTCGACCTCGAGGAATCCAGATGACCCCCAGCATCGACACCAGCAACGGCAGCAACGGCAGCAACGGCAGCAACGGCAGCCAGGATGCCCACCTCGCCTTCGCCCGCCGGATGGACCGCATCGACGGGCTCGGGCACTACCGGCGGCAGTTCGTCGGCATCGAGCCCGACACCGCGACCGGCGGCACGACCGGCACTCCCCGCGCGACCGGGCACACCCCGAACCCGGTCGCCTACCTCGACGGCAATTCCCTGGGCCGGCCCACCCGGGCCAGCGTGGCCCGCATCACCGAGTTCCTCACCCACGACTGGGGCACCCGCCTGATCCGCGGCTGGGACGAGGCCTGGCTGGACCTGCCGCTGAAGATCGGCGACGACATCGGCCGCGCCGCCCTCGGCGCCGGGCCCGGCCAGGTCTTCGTGGGCGACTCGACCACCGTGCTGCTGTACAAGCTGGCCCGGGCGGCGGTCGACTACCTCCGCGTCGACACCGAACCGATGCGCACCGAGATCGTGCTGGACACCGACAATTTCCCCACCGACCGCTACCTGCTCGAGGGCATCGCGGCCGAACGCGGCATGACGCTGCACTGGATCCACTCCGACCCCGCGAGCGGCGTCACCGTGGAGCAGGTGCGGCAGGCCGTGGGCCCGCAGACCGCGCTCGTGCTGCTCAGCCACGTGGCCTACCGCTCCGGTTTCCTCGCCGACATGCGCGAGATCACCGCGGTGGTGCACGCCGCGGGCGGCCTGGTGCTCTGGGACCTCAGCCACTCGGTCGGCTCCGTGGTGGTCGAACTCGACCTGTGCGACGTGGACCTGGCCGTCGGCTGCTCCTACAAGTACCTGAACGGCGGCCCCGGCGCCCCCGCGTTCGCCTATGTGCGCCGCGACCTGCAGGACGTGCTCACCCAGCCGATTCAGGGCTGGATGGGAACGAAGGATGTCTTCACGATGGGCCCGGGGTATCTGCCGGCCGACGGCATCCGTCGTTTCATGAGCGGAACCCCGCCGATCGTGGGGATGCTGGCCATGCAGGACTCCATCGCGATGATCGAGGAGGCCGGCATCGACTCGCTGCGGGCCAAGTCGGTGGCGCTGACCGAGTTCGCTCTGACCCTCGTGGACGCCTGGCTCGCGCCGATGGGCGTGACCGTGTCGTCGCCGCGGGAGCCCACGCACCGCGGCGGTCACCTGACCGTGAACCACCCCGCGATGCGGCAGGTGACGCAGATCCTGTGGGAGCACGATGTGATCCCCGACTTCCGCACGCCCGACGCCCTGCGCATCGGCCTGTCCCCGCTGAGCACGAGCTTCGTGGAGACCTTCGAGGGGGTCGCGGCGATCCGGGACGTGCTGCGCGGCGTGCTGCTCGGGCAGAGCGGGCTCGCGGGCAGCGGCGTGGCCGGTGCGCTCGGCGGCCCGGGGGTCGGCCTGTAGAATCGGGGAATCCACCCCCCGACGTCTCCGGAGTGAGCTATGCCAACAATCGTCGTTGAAATCATGCCCAAGGCCGAGCTGCTCGACCCGCAGGGGAAGGCCGTCGCCGGCGCCCTGGGTCGCCTCGGAAAGACCCGTTTCACCAGCGTTCGCCTGGGCAAGCGGTTCGAGCTCACCGTCGACGGCCACGTCGACGACGCCGTGCTCGCCGAGGTGCAGGAACTCGCCGACACCGTACTGTCCAACTCGGTGATCGAGGATGTCGTCGGCATCCACGTGCTGGAGGCACCCGCCGGAGAGACGCACTGATGCGCATCGGCGTCGTCACGTTCCCCGGTTCTCTCGATGATCGCGACGCCGCGCGCGCGATCCGCCTGGCAGGCGCCGAGCCCGTCGCCCTCTGGCACGGCGAGCACGACCTGCACGGCGTTGACGCGCTCGTGCTGCCCGGCGGTTTCAGCTACGGCGACTACCTGCGCTGCGGCGCCATCGCCAGCCTCTCGCCGATCATGGCCGAGGTCATCGACGCCGCCAACAGCGGCATGCCGGTGCTCGGCATCTGCAACGGATTCCAGATGCTCGCCGAGGCGCACCTGCTCGAGGGCGGACTGATCCGCAACGACCACGGCCTGTTCATCTGCCGCGACCAGCAGCTGCGGGTCGAGAACGCCCTCACCGACTGGACCGGCGGCTTCGCGGCCGGCCAGGAGATCACCATCCCGCTCAAGAACGGCGAGGGCGGCTTCATCGCCTCCGCCGACACGCTCGAGCGCCTCGAGGGCGAGGACCGCGTGGTCGTGCGCTACATCGGCATGAACCCGAACGGTTCGCTCAACGACATCGCCGGCATCTGCAACCAGCGCGGCAACGTCGTCGGCCTGATGCCGCACCCCGAGCACGCCGTCGAGCCCGGCTTCGGCCCCGACACCGTCGACGCCATGCGCAGCGGCACCGACGGGATCACCTTCTTCACCTCCGTGATCGAACGGATGCTCGTCAGCGCGTAGCAGCATCCGCCCGCCGCCCGCCCGCGCGCGCTCGACCCGCGTTACGCGTCGCGCGGGTGCTGCGCCGCGGCGCTGGTGGCACGCCACGCGCGGAGCG
>NZ_SOGN01000001.1 GCF_004403395.1 Cryobacterium cheniae | reverse complement strand
AGGACATAGGTCGGGGCTCCGCCAAGAATGCGGAGCGTACGGTCCAGGGCCGCGAACACGGTCGGGGCGGTCCGGTCCCGGAGGGCGATCACGACCCGGAACCTCGACCACGCCAGCCAAGCGACGAACAACACCGTCTTGCGGCCGTCGATGACGGGGCCATCACCGAAGTCATACTGCAACCACATCCCCGGCTCCGTGATCCACGGCCGATGCACCCGGACCCGGCCAAATCGGCAGGCAACGCGGACCTGCGCGACCGCCCGCCGGGTCGAGCGCTCCGACCCCGTTTAACCGAGGGCGAGGAGTTTGTCGTGGGCCGGTCGGCGCGGATCTTGCCTTAGGACGCCTCGACCCATTCCTCGATCTTGGGCAAGAACGGGTCCGTGACCCGGCCCCGATACGCCGGCTCCGCGATCAGCTTGCCCGCATCGCGCGCCTCGACGTGGCGGGCAACGGTGTGGTGCGAGCAGCCGGTGAGCTCCGCTGTGGCGCGCAGCGATTTTGTTAGATCGTAGACAGCAAGTATTTCCATGATTTCTCCGTCATGCTTCATTTAGGGCCTCTTCCTGGGCGGCTTCCGCCAGCGGTGCCGGGCCCTACGCTGTGCACTCCGTGTGACCGGCCCAAGTCGAAGGGCCCAAAATTAAGTGGATATTCGTCAGTTCCCTCCCTTTACAGCTCCACATCATCAGGCAGTATCGGCGCCGGTACGATCCTGGCGGCGGTGTCATTGCGACGGTAGAGATGACCCTGGTCGGGGTCGCAGTCGCGGAAGGGCCCGTTGCCTTTGTCGAAGATCACCGCGGCGCGGCGGTCCCAGTGGTTGATCCACCAAGACGACACGGCGCCGGCGTCGCCGTCCATGACGCTGGTGTCGGCTTGCATGCTGGCCTGCCGGAGGGCTTTGAATCGGGCAACGACCTCGGGGTGGAGCTGGTCCCGGATCTGATCGCGCGGCTCATGAACGCTCGGTGGGTCTGAGTATTGCTGAGATCGCAGCGGTGTTGCAGGCGCACCTGGGCCAGGCGCTGCTGGGCGTGATCGTGGGTAAGAACGCCCGCACGCTTGCTCGCTGGACACACGCAACGGTGAGGCCGCCGCATGCGAGTGAGCAACTCCTCAGAGACACATTTCAGGTGTTCGAGATTCTCAGCTTCGTTCATTTGCCTGAAGTTGCCAGAGCGTGGCTCATGGGCATGCATCCGGAACTAGACGATGTTTCGCCGGCCGAAGCGCTTTCGAATGGACGCTCCCGAGAGGTCATGGCCCTGGCGCGGTCCTACATGGCCGCCGGCTAGGCCTTTCTGTCGTCAGCCGCGACGATCACCGACCACAGTCGGGAGACAATTGGGCCATGGCCCGTGATGATGTTGCTCTTCCCGATGGATACCCCGAGTTCCTCGTCTCACTTAAGCGCCGGGTCCGTGATTCTCAAATGCGCGCCCAGCGCACCGTCAATGCGCAACTGATCGAGCTGTATTGGAGCATCGGCAGAGAAGCGCTCAGCCAGCAGGCGGAGCAGGGATGGGGAGCCGGCGTGGTCGGTCGCCTCGCGGGAGATCTAAGGACTGAGTTCCCTCAGATGAAGGGATTTTCGTCCCGCAACCTTCATTACATGAGGGCGTTCGCAGTCGCCTGGGCTGGGACGGAACCAATTGTGCAACAGGCTGTTGCAGGATTGCCCTGGGGCCACATCACGGTCCTGCTCGACAAGCTCGACACCTCCAAGAGTCGGGAATGGTACGCCGCCTCAGCCGTGAAGAACGGTTGGTCCCGCAACCTACTTCTCAACCAGATCAAGAACCGCACCCTCGAGAGAACTGGTGCCGCACCCTCGAACTTCAGTGCCGAGCTAGCACCCGCTGATTCCGACCTGGCCCGGCAGATCGCCAAAGACCCCTACGCGTTCGATTTCTTGGAACTGACCGAGAACGCAGCCGAACGCGACCTAGATGTTCTTCCCATTGACGTTGTGAACGCGGTCGATGGGTGATTTGCCGCCGATGCCGGTATGGGGTCTGTGGTGATTGTAGCTATGGATCCAATCTTGGTATGTGTCGGCTCTGGCGTCATCTGAGTTGTAGTGCCGGGCGTAGGCCCACTCCGCGGCGAGCGTGCGGTGGAATCGCTCGATCTTCCCGTTGGTCTGTGGCCGGTAGGGCCGGGTGAACTTGTGCTTGATATCGCCGAGGGCGTCGTTGAAGAACCGGGACCGGTAGCAGGACCCGTTATCGGTCATCATCCGCAGCACGGTGATGCCGTGGGAGGCGTAGAAGGTGTTGGCGCGCGCCCAGAAGCCGGCGGCGGTTTCCTTCTTCTCGTTGGTCAGGATCTCGGAGTAGACGAGCCGGGAGCGGTCGTCGATCGCGGAGTGCAGGAAGGAATGGCCGACGCCGGACCGGTTCTTCTTCCCTGCCTGTCGGCCGAGGGTGCGGTGCCCGCCGCCGTCGGGGATGCGGCCGAGTTTCTTCACGTCCACGTGCACGAGATCGCCCGGATTCTCCCGCTCGTAACGGACCGCTTTCGGTTTACGGACCGGCAGTCCGGTGTTCAGATCGATGTGGCCCAGGAGCGGCATGTGATACCGGTTGAGGACCTTTGACACGGTCGACTGGGGCAGGTGCAGGTGGTAGCCGATCCGGTGTGGTCCCCACCGCCGGGTGAAGCGCAGCGCGATGATCCGCCGCTCGGTGCGACGATCCGTCCGACACGGTGATGCGTGCGGGCGCGACGAGCGATCTCCGAGGCCGTCCCGCCCGTGGGCGCGGTAGCGGGTCACCCATTTGGAAACGGTGGCGCGGGAGACCTGGAGGCGTTCGGCGACGCGGGCCTGCGCCCAGCCGTCGCGGACGACGAGGTGGGCGAGTTTCAGGCGCCCTTCCGGAGTGAGCGAGGCTTGGCATGGGTAACGTAAGAGATGAGGGCCTCCGTGGCATCGGCTTGAGTGTGGTAACCCAATCGATACCGGAGGTCCTCACCTTCTTAGCTCACGCCACGCACACAACCTCCGTGGGAACAACACCTAGAGCAAGCCCTCATGGACCGCATCGTCGATAAGCTCCGTGAGCTGGGAAAGGGGTTCGCGTTCGGTGGCCGGCAGGTCCACTTCGACGTCGCCGGCGATGACTTCTACCTCGACCTGCTGTTCTTTTACGTCGAGCAACTGCGATATGTCGTCATCGAGCTGAAGACCGGAAAGTTCCAACCCGAGCATGCCGGCAAACTCGCCTTCTACGTCTCCCTCGTCGACGACAGACTCCGACGAGACACC
>NZ_SOGN01000028.1 GCF_004403395.1 Cryobacterium cheniae | reverse complement strand
CCGTTGCATCGTGTTGAGTGTGGTAACCCAATCGATACCGGAGGTCCTCACCTTTTTAGCTCACGCCACGCTCACAACCTGTATGGGAACAACAACTAGCCCACGACGAGTGCTGCAGTAACTCAAAGACGCCGCCGAACAACAGGTAAACACCTGCGAAAAGACCCTTCGGCGCTGCTGACCGCGCTCGACGGCCGCACGGGCCCAGTCGCGAATCGATCCCGCTGCTGCCCACAATAGAGGCAGCCAGCGGGAAATTAATCGCGGGCGACTAGCCCGGCAGCCTCGCCTACGCTGGCACCCCACGCCCGGGCCCGGGCGAGCTCGCCCTCTTCGAGCCCGCCATCCTTGGCGAGCACGAAGCTCGCCGCGGGGAGAACGTTCCGGGAGCCGTGCTTCACCAACGCTCGCTCAATCGGCCCGGACGCAGCACCGGAAACGATGCGCGCCATGTTCACCCGCGTGTCGAATGCGGCACAAAGCGCTGGGATCTTCTCGAGAGTACCCATCCACTCCCGCACGCCGATGCCCGGCGCAAGGGGCTCCAGGGTGACGTTCTTGGCGGCGTCTTTCTCCCAGTCGCGCGCGCCCTCCCGCGATTTGGGTCTGCTCATGCCGTGCACGTGGGTGGGACCTCCAACGATCAAAAGGTCCGCGCCCTCGGCGGCGGCCCGAGCACCCGACTCGTTGACGTTCAACACGACTGCCGGAGCATACGGTGCCAGCCCCTCAGCTATCGATAAGGCGACCTGACGGGTATTGCCGAACATGGACTCGAAGACGACGACGATGCTCATGACACTTCCTTCATTTTTGACAGCGGGCGCTGCCAGGACAAGTCGACCACATCTCAGGCCAACCCGGGAACGGGCGGCGCCCAACCACATCCGTCAATCAAAAACTGTTCGCTTCTGTGTGGCCGCGATACCGGCCACGTAGAGAAGCTCCGCATCTGACCCGAGGAGAAAAGGTTCAGGCGTACAGCTGCAAACTCCTACCTAATTTTCAGGGCCCACCCTCTTTATTTGAGCTACTTTCCATCATCGTCGGACCTCCATCATCTGCAGCGCGTACGTGGGTTCGTTGATCTAGGACTCTTTCGGGAAAGTTGGTGGCTGCGGGGACTGCCGAACGAAGTGTTCGGGGTGAGATGCATACGCGGGCGCGAGGACGCGGGCACGAGGACGCGGGCACGAGGACGCGGGCGCGAGCGTGACGGGTTGGGCGAGACGGGATCCAGTATCCGCGAGGCTGTTGGCAGCATTTCTCGCGAATCGATATCGTCTGGAAGATCTCTCTGTTAGCTTCACCAAAGGTAATGTTGGGGCGCAAGAAGAATCTGGTTCGGGGAGTGTTAATAGCTTCGGCAGTCGCGGGGCTCATGAGTCTTGTGTAGGAGCACGTCATTGTTCATACTCCGCACCCCGCGGAACTTGGCCGTTGGTAGGCCGAACCTTGGGCTGGGTGGTTGTGTGGACCTTCGACGATGACTACTCGATCCGGCCCGTTGCCAATCGAATGCCGGGATTGACGTTCGTGACCGTGCTTGAGGCCAAGGTCGGCAAAAGTCGGTTGCACCTGGACTTCCACCCAAGCGACCAGAACGTAGAAGTTGACCGCCTGTTGTGCATGGGGGCCAAACGGGCCGATATCGGGCAGGGCGAGCAGTCATGAGTCGTGCTCGCCGATCCGGAAGGCAATGAATTCTGCATTCTGGAAAACCCAAACTCGACGGAATCGAGCGCCATGAAGTTGGATCGTTCTGGTGAGGCTAGTTCCGACGTGCGATTATCATCTCGTCTAGTTCCGTAACGTGTAGTTGCGTATCTTGGCAAGGTCTGTTACGTTACTTATAGAAACGTAATAGAGAGTTGGTTTTGATGTCCGAGTCGCAAATGGCACCGCGCCGCCCCGGTGGCCGTGGCAGCGATATCGGGCGTCCCCGTGACCCGGACATGGATCAGGCCATCCTGCGGGCGGCGATTGAGTTGCTCTCCGAGGTCGGCTATGTCCGTGTAACGGTGGCGGAGGTCGCCCGGCGGGCGGGGGTGAGTAAGCCGGCCATCTACCGGCGGTGGTCGCAAAAGTCCCAGCTTGTCGTCGAGGCGATGGTGACCCAAATCCGCCCGGGCAAGGACAACGACTCCGGCAGCGCCGCCGGTGACCTAATGACCCTGACCAACCAGCTGATCGATGACCTGACCCGGACACCCCTCGGCCGCGTGCTGCCTGGCCTGGTGGCAGAGATGGCCGCCGATCCGGTGCTCGCCGCCAGCTACCGCGATCTGATCATCAAGCCAAACCTGCGACACTGGCGCGCGGCCGTCGAGCGCGGAATGGCCTCCGGCGAGCTCTCCGTCGATACGGATGTCGACTTCGTGCTCAACGCGCTTGTCGGCCCCCTGTATTTCAGCCTTCTGATCACGGGAGAGCCCATCGCGGCCGGCTACGAACGTGCGGCCGTCAAGCTTGTTCTCGCCCCTTACACAACCGCTCCCAGCTAGCACCCGTACGTCGGCACCTCTCGTTGCTTTGCGCCTTCAGGTGAGCGTGTGGTTCCAACGCGCCTGCGCTCTACAACGCCCGGGCAAGTCGAACGCGCTCACCGCACGATCACTCTTCCACCCATTGCACTTTCCGACAGG
>NZ_SOGN01000021.1 GCF_004403395.1 Cryobacterium cheniae | reverse complement strand
CGGTCAGTTCTGCTTCGATGGCGGCCTGGAGGCGGTCTTCGAGAAGGGGGGAGCCGATCTGTTGCACGATTTCGCTGAGGAAGCCGCGCACGACGAGGCGGCGGGCTTCGTCTTCGGTGATGCCGCGGGACTGCAGGTAGAACAGTTGCTCGTCGTCGAAGCGGCCGGTCGCGCTCGCGTGTCCGGCACCGGTGATGTCACCGGTCTCGATCTCGAGGTTCGGGATCGAGTCCGCCCGGGTGCCCTCGGTGAGGACCAGGTTACGGTTCTGTTCGTAGCTGTCGGTCCCCGGCGCGTTCCGCCCGATGAGCACGTCGCCGATCCAGACGGTGCGGGCACCCTGGCCCTGCAACGCACCCTTGTACGTGACCCGGCTGCGACTGTTGGGCGCGGCATGGTGCACGAACACCTGCTGCTCGAGGTGCTGGCCGGCGTCGGCGAAGTACAGGCCGAGGAGCTCGGTGTCCGACCCGGGCCCGGCCAACCGCACCGACGGGTTCACCCGGACGATGCTGCCGCCGAGGCTCACGACGACGTGCTTCAAGCGCGCGTCACGGCCGATGGTCGCGAAATGGTTCGTGAGGTGCACGGCCGTGTCGCCCCATTCCTGCAGGCTCACCACGGTCAGGTTCGCGGACTCGCCCAAGATGATCTCGACGTTCTCGGTCAACCGGGCCTCGCCCGTGTTCTCCAGGATCAGGATCGCCCGACTGAACGGCCTGGCCTCGATGATCGTGTGTGCACCGCGCGGCCCGGACCCGAGTGCGGCCCGGGTGACCGTGACCTCCTTGGCCTCCTCGCCGCTGATCGTGATCGCGAGGGCCTTCTCGAAACTCGACCACGCATTCGCCGACGCGCGCTCCTCGGGCGCCCCGGCAGAACCGATCCGCGGGTCGGTGCGGTCCACCCAGGCAACGTCGACACCGGCGACCGCGGTCGACTCGACCGGGTACCCGGACCCGTCGAGCACCCCACCGGTCAGGTCGATGAACTTCTTCACCGGCGAGAGCTTCCAGACCGCCTCCCGACCCGTGACCGGCCCGAAATCGGCCACGTCCACGCTCTTGAACCGGTCCGACCGGGTCTGCACCGGCACAAAACCGAAACGGCCATCCGAGTGCGCTGTGACACCGTGCTGCTCCGCAGTGGGCATGGCGGTATTGAGTTCTGCAGTCGCGGACATCTAACCGACCGACCCTTCCATACCCATCTCAATGAGCTTGTTCAGTTCCAGCGCGTACTCCATCGGCAGCTCCCGCGCGATCGGTTCAATGAAACCGCGCACGATCATCGCCATCGCCTCGTCCTCCGGCATCCCCCGGCTCATCAGGTAGAACAACTGCTCCTCACTGACCCGCGACACCGTGGCCTCATGACCCAACTGCACATCATCCACCCGGATATCAATCGCCGGATACGTGTCCGACCGCGACACGGTATCCACCAGCAGGGCGTCACAACGCACCGTGTTCGCCGAGTGGTGCGCCGTGGCATCCACCCGCACCTCACCGCGATAACCCGACCGGCCACCACCGCGCGCAATCGACTTCGACACAATCGAGGACTGCGTATACGGCGCCATATGGATCATCTTCGCGCCCGCATCCTGATGCTGACCCGGACCGGCGAACGCCACCGACAGGGTCTCCCCCTTGGCATGCTCCCCCATCAAATAAATCGACGGGTACTTCATCGTCACCTTCGACCCGATATTGCCGTCGATCCACTCCATCGTGGCGCCCTCAGCCGCCGTGGCCCGCTTCGTGACCAGGTTGTACACATTCGTCGACCAGTTCTGGATCGTCGTATACCGCACCCGCGCATTCTTCTTCACAATGATCTCCACCACCGCGGAATGCAACGAATCCGACGAATAGATCGGCGCCGTGCAGCCCTCGATGTAATGCACATAACTGCCCTCATCGGCGATGATCAAGGTCCGCTCGAACTGCCCCATATTCTCCGTATTGATCCGGAAATACGCCTGCAACGGAATCTCCACATGCACCCCCGGCGGCACATACACGAACGACCCACCCGACCACACCGACGTGTTCAGCGCCGCGAACTTGTTATCCCCCGACGGAATGACACTGCCGAAATACTCCTCGAAGAACTCCGGGTGCTCCTTCAACGCCGTGTCCGTGTCCATGAAGATCACGCCCTGCGCCGCCAACTCCTCATTGATCTGGTGATACACCACCTCGGACTCGTACTGGGCGGCAACCCCGGACACCAGGCGCTGACGCTCCGCCTCCGGGATGCCGAGCTTCTCGTACGTGTTCTTGATGTCCTCGGGCAGGTCCTCCCAGGTCTGGGCCTGCTTCTCCGTCGACCGCACGAAATACTTGATGTTGTCGAAATCGATGCCCGACAAATCCGCACCCCACGTCGGCATCGGCTTCCGCTCGAACAACTCCAAAGCCTTCAACCGACGCTGCAGCATCCACTCAGGCTCACTCTTCAGGTTCGAGATGTCAGTCACCACCTGCGGCGAAATCCCACGGCGAGCGGATGCGCCCGCGGCGTCGGGATCCGACCAACCGAACTCGTACACACCCAACCCCGCAAGTTCGGG
>NZ_SOGN01000038.1 GCF_004403395.1 Cryobacterium cheniae | reverse complement strand
GGTGTCTCGTCGGAGTCTGTCGTCGACGAGGGAGACGTAGAAGGCGAGTTTGCCGGCATGCTCGGGTTGGAACTTTCCGGTCTTCAGCTCGATGACGACGTACCGGAGTTGCTCGACGTAAAAGAACAGCAGGTCGAGGTAGAAGTCATCGCCGGCGACGTCGAAGTGGACCTGCCGGCCACCGAACGCGAACCCCTTTCCCAGCTCACGGAGCTTATCGACGATGCGGTCCATGAGGGCTTGTTCTAGGTCGCGTTCGGCTGCGTCCTCGGTCAGTTCCAGGAAATCAAACACGTAGGGGTCTTTGGCGATCTGCCGGGCCAGGTCGGAATCAGCGGGTGCTAGCTGGGCACTGAAGTTCGAGGGTGCGGCGCCGGTTCTCTCGAGGGTACGGTTCTTGATCTGGTTGAGCAGGACATTCCGCGACCATCCATTCTTTGCGGCTGCCGCGGCGTACCAGGCGCGGGTGTCGATGTCCTCGAGCTTGTCGAGGAGGACTGTGATGTGACCCCATGGCAATTGTCCAACAGCCTGTTGGACAATTGGGAGCTCCTCCGTCCAAGCCGCCGCGAAGGCCCTCATGTAGAACAGATTGCTGCGGGACAGGCCTGTCATCTTCGGGAATTCCACGCGCAAATCATGCGCCAGGCGGTCCATGACCCCGGCGCCCCATCCCTGCTTGTCCTGCTCGGAGAGGATGGAGCGACCGATGGACCAGTACAGCTCGATGAGCTGCGTGTTGACCGTGCGCTGCGCCCGCACCTGAGCCTCGCGGACCCGGAGCTTGAGCGAGCCGAGGAACTCGGGGTATCCGTCGGGAAGGGCAACATCATCACGGGCCATGGCCCAATTGTCTCCCGACTGTGGTCGGTGATCGTCACGGCTGACCACAGAAAGGACTAGTTGGCGGCGATGTAAGACCGCGCCAGGGCCATGATCTTTCGGGAGCGTCCATTTGAAAGCGCTTCGGCCGGCGACGCATCGTCTAGTTCCGGATGCATGCCCATGAGCCACGCTCTGGCAACTTCAGACGAATGAACGAAGCTGAGTTGTGGCCACCCGCCAATTTGCCAGCAGCCTGCTGAGAAATTGGCGTCTCGGCAGTCCAGGCACCCGCGAACTTGCGCACGTACTGAAGGTTGCCCGGTGGGAACCTGGTCATGTGCGGGAATTCGATTCGCAGATCCCATACGCCCGTGCAGACGGGGGCCTCGGCGTCCGGTCAGGACGTGAGCACCGTCACGTCAAGCGCGGGCGTAGCGCGACGCGAGTTGGCGCAGGGTGGCTTCGATACCGGCGGCGTTCTTCCGAGGAACGCCGAGCAACTCAAAGACCGTGCCCTGCACGGCTGGGACGGTGCTGTAGTCGAACGTCTCAGTGACGCGCGTAGACGTGGGCGTGAGCGGCGTGAGTTCCCAGCGCCACCGGTGGCCCGCTGGGCTACTCCATTCCACAAGCCGACCGTCCTCGAAGCACGTCACCGTGCTGGTGATGCGATACCGGACGCCGAACTGCTTCATCGCTACCGAGAATCGTGCGCCCTGGCTGAGCCGCCGCGGCCCCGACACCGTGTCGCGGACGGTGCCCGAGCCGTCCAGCTCACCGTGACGGTGCGGATCAGCCACCAACGCGAAAACGTCGTCGCATGAAGCTGGCACCTCCACAGTGCGCGCGACTCGGCGCGGTCCTTGCTCAACCTGTTCGACCGTCATACTGCCCAGCCTAAGCCGCGGCTACGTAGGACCGCGCCGCGGCCAGGACCTCTCGAGAACGCCCCTCCGAAAGCGCTTCGGCCGGCGAAGCATCACCCAGTTCCGGGTTCATACCCATAAACCACGCCCTGGCAACGTCAGTCGAATGAACCGAACAGAGGATCTCGAGCACCTGAAATGTGTCTCTGAGGAACTTTTCACTCGCATGTGGCGGCCGCACCGTTGCGTGTGCCCAGCGAGCAAGCGTGCGGGCATTCCTACCCACGATCGCCCCCAGCTGCGCCTGGCCCAGCTGCACCTGCAACTCCGCTGCGATCTCAGCAATACTCAGACCCACGGAGCGTTCATGAGCCGCGCGATCAGAACCAGAACGAGAACCATCCCCGGTTGACGTATTGAGCATGAACCGAGACTACCAATTTGCGGGTGTTATGACAGGTGATATGTCGGGCGATATGACCGATAATGGTTATTATGTCAGCTGGTAGCTGACATCTTCGCATTGGACGCGAATACGCCGGTTCGGTCGACCTCCCCCTCGCGGCGCGGATC
>NZ_SOGN01000030.1 GCF_004403395.1 Cryobacterium cheniae | reverse complement strand
TGTCAGCGACGGTTGAAAAGTAGGCCAATAACGACGGGCGAAAAGTAGTCCACTGTTGTGTCTAACTATTCTGCCGTGTTCTCTGGTCGCGCCGAGGGAAGAGTGTCGATGCCGCTGTTTTTGAGCCGGTAGCTGGAGCCTTTGAGCGTGATGACGTCGGCGTGGTGAACGATTCGGTCGATCATCGCGGCGGCCACGACGTGGTCGCCGAAGACGTCGCCCCATCGGGAGAAGGGGAGGTTGCTGGTCAGGATCAGCGAGGCGTGTTCGTAACGGCTGGAGACGAGCTGGAAGAACAGATTCGCGGCGTCTTGTTCGAACGGGATGTAGCCGACTTCGTCGACGATGATCAGGCCGTAACGGCGGAGCTTCACGAGTTCCTGGGGCAGCCGGCCCAGCTGGTGGGCTGATTGGAGTCGGGTGACCCAGTCCGTTGCTGTGGCGAACAGGACTCGGTGGCCCGCATGGGCGGCTTTGATGCCCAGGCCGATCGCGAGGTGCGTTTTCCCGGTCCCGGGCGGCCCGAGCAGGACCACGTTCTTCGCCTCGGTGAGGAAGGAACCGGTGCCGAGGTGCGCGATCGTGTCTCGCTTGAGTGAGGGCTGGTGGTCGAAGTTGAACTCCTCCAACGATTTCCGGCCGGGGAATCCCGCTGCCCGGATCCGCAGTTCCGCGCCGGAAGACTCCCTCGCGGAGACTTCCCGGGAGAGGACCGCCGCCAAGTATTCCTCGTGAGTCCAACCTGCCTCCCGGGCCTGCTCAGCGAGTCGGGCGGCGGCGTCCCTGATCCTGGGTGCTTTCAACGCGCGGGCGAAGTACTCGATCTCGCTGATCGTTTCGCGGCCCATCAGGCGACTTCACCGTCGAGGTCGAACCGGACCCCGAACGCCGTGTCGTAGTCGGCGAGGTTTCGTTCGAGGCTCTCCTCGACCGGCTCCGCGCGGGTTTGAAACGCGGTTCGCAGGGTCGCGGCGGCGGCAACGTGAGCCCGGTCGGTGATCGTTTGTCCGGTCGACCATGCCCGGTCATGGGACGCGAACAGCCTGTCCTCGAGGGTGACCGTGACCTGGTCCAGGTCCGCCCGAACCTCGACCATTCGTCCGATCCCGGCTGGGTCAACGGAGTAATCGTTGCCGTGGACGCGAACGTAGTAATCGCGCGGCAAGCGGACCCTTGCGGCGAACCCGACCAGCGGCGCGACCGGCGGCAACGCGAGCATCGCGGCCCGGTCCGCCGCGACCAACTCCGTGGGGCGCCCGCCGAGCCGGCGAACAGCCCTCCCGTTCGCCCGGGGCAACCAACTCGCGAGTTGCTCGTTGAAGTCAGCCGGCGAGCGAAACGATCGGCCCGGCAGGAACGATGTCTCCAAGTACTGGTTCGCGCGTTCGACGATGCCTTTGGACTCGGGATCGAAGGGCTTGAGTTGCACGATCCTGGTCGCCAACGTCCCGGTGAATGCCGCGACTCCGTGAGCGAACGCGTTCCGGCGGCCGATGCCGGCCTCGTTGTCCCAGATCAACCGCTTCGGGACCGCGCCCAACTGCCCCGAGATCAATGACCACATGCCCAAGAGCAGATCCGGTGTCGTCCGCGACGGCAACATCACAGCCGTGATGAACCGTGAGAACGAGGACACGACCACCAACACCGGCGGAGACCCGGCCTGGCCGGCGCCGAGCGGGATCTTCACGGGCGGGAACCACAGATCGCATTGCGCCTGATCCCCGGCTGCATACGCGATCCGGTCCGCGGGATCTACCGGCGCATACTCCGGCCGAAGCCTCGCCACATTCTCACGGAACCACGTGATCGAGCCCGACCACGCCAACCTCTCCGCGACGACCGTCGCGGGCATCCTCGGGTGCGCCGCGAGCAGCTCACGGATCCGCGGCTCCAGCTCCCTCAACTCAGACGGCCGAACCGGCCGCTCATACTTCGGCGGCTCATCAGAAGCGATCGCTCGCGCGACCGTGTCCCTGGCCACCCCTAAACGCCGCGCGATCTCTCGCTGCGACACGCCCTCGCTCTTGTGAAGGCGACGAATCAACGCCCAATCTTCCACTGTGATCACCCATCCAATCGTGGTCGAGTGGACTAGTTTTCAACCGTCGATTCTGGCTGGGTATTCAACCGTCGCTGACACGG
>NZ_SOGN01000006.1 GCF_004403395.1 Cryobacterium cheniae | reverse complement strand
GAGCGTGTGGTTCCAACGCGCCTGCGCTCTACAACGCCCGGGCAAGTCGAACGCGCTCACCGCACGATCACTCTTCCACCCATTGCACTTTCCGACAGGACAACACATGACCAACAACCCGACCACGAAACCCCTCCAGATTGGCTCCGCGACAGCCATCCCCGCGTCGGCCATTGCTTCGGCGAGGGGCCTGGTGAAGACCTATGGGCGGGGCGACACAACGGTGCAAGCTTTGGCGGCTATCGATGTTGATTTCACTCGTGGTGAGCTGACAGCGATCATGGGCCCGTCCGGGTCGGGCAAGTCCACCCTCCTGCACTGCATGGCCGGGCTGGACACAATCACCTCTGGGACCGTGACGATCGACGGCGAAGACGTCGGCCGGATGAACCAGCGCCAACTGACGAAGCTTCGCCGCACCCGGTTGGGGTTCATCTTCCAAGCCTTCAACCTGGTTCCTACGCTCACTGCGGCGGAGAACATCACATTGCCGCTGGACATCGCCCGTAGGCCGGTCGATCGTGCGCACTTTGACACGATCGTGGCCGCGGTGGGGCTGGAGTCACGTCTACACCATCGCCCCAGCGAGCTGTCGGGGGGTCAACAGCAGCGAGTCGCGTGCGCCCGAGCGCTCGTCGCCAAACCTGCGGTGATCTTCGCCGATGAGCCCACCGGCAACCTCGATTCGAAGGCGTCCACCGAGTTGCTGGGCTTTCTGCGCCGCTCCGTCGACGATCTCGGCCAAAGTGTCGTCATGGTCACCCACGACCCCCGCACGGCCACCTATGCCCACCGTGTCCTCTTCTTGGCCGATGGCCGGCTCGTTGGCGAATTAGTAAACCCTACACAAGCATCCGTGCTCGAAGCGCTCGCTAGCCTCGACGCTGCCCCCACTGCGGACGAAGGCAAAACCGACAACGACACCTCTGCAATGCCTCTCCCGGTGCGTATCTGATGCGCCGCGTGGCGTTGCGCGGAATACGCGCGCATCTCGTGCGATTCATCCTCTCGGTCCTGGCTGTCGCGCTTGGAGTCGCTTTCGTGGCAGGCACTTTCTCCCTGCGCACAATGATGTCTTCCACGTTCTCCGCAATCGTGGACTCGACCCTGCTCGGAGACGCCTACATTCGCGGAGCCGAACCTGCGCTCGGGCGCAGTATGACCGGCGCAATCGGTGAAAACCGCAACACCGTGCCTGCCGCTCTCGCCGGTCGGATCGCCACAGTACACGGTGTCGACAAAGCGTTCGCCGGGATTACCGGCCCAATCGTCGTTGTCGGAAAAGACGGCACCGCGGTCCAGAGCACCCAGGCGCCCAGCTTCGGGGTGGCGTTGTATCCCGACGACACCACCGTCACAGTTGCCTCCGGACGCGCCCCCAACGGACCGGCCGAAATCGGACTCGAGTCCGCAACCCTGGCGTCTTCCGGCTTGTCAGTGGGAGACCAAACGAAAATCGTTGTGGCCGGCGAAATTCGCACTGTGCAGGTCACCGGAAAAATGTCCACGGGAATCGCAATGGCCGGGGCCACAATCGTGTACCTCGACGTTGCGACCGCGACAGCGGTCTATGCCCCCGATGGCATGGCGTCCACGATCGCCGTGTATGCAGAACCAGGAGTGACCGAAAGTAACCTCGTCGCGAA
>NZ_SOGN01000012.1 GCF_004403395.1 Cryobacterium cheniae | reverse complement strand
GCTCATTCCCAGGAGCACCCCACCTCTCGATCGGCGTCGACAGCACGGATGGCGCAGTCGGCGATGCTGCGGATCTGGCCGCGGCGCAACTTGACGTGACGAGGCTCGTCGTCTTGGCATTGTCAGCGGAAGCGCCGCGGCGGCCGGCACGACCCACCCCGGACGTCACGTTCCGCCAGCTCGATGTGGACGACGACCGTGACTGGGCGCAAGCTGTGGCACTTAGGCTTTCCAACGCCGCAGACAGCGTCGGCTACGCCGAATTCGCCACACGGAGACTCGCCGCGATGCGGCAACTGCAATGGGCGCACCACGGGTCCTGGTTTGGTGCATTCCTTGACGGAAATATGGTGTCAGGGCTCGGAATATTTAGTGACGGAGGGGGAACCGCCCGCTACCAGTCGATCGATACCCACCCGGATTTCCGTAAGCGCGGGTTTGCAGGTGCGCTTCTGCATGCCGCCGGCCGCTATGCCACCAAAGAACTGGCGGCGACGACCCTGGTGATAGTCGCTGACCCCGACGATGTGGCAATCCGCCTCTATCGCACCCTGGGCTTCACGGAAAACGAGATCCAAATCCAACTTGGGCGGCCGACCCCGTGACGGCAGAACTCCGCAATCGCGCACCGCTCCAACCCCGGCGATGCTGTGGGTTCGGGCCAGCGAAATGCTTGTGGTTCAATCTCCTCAGCCAACTTTAAGGTGTCCGCCTCGTGTCGCGATCACCCCGGCGGACACGTGCCAGCCCATGTGACGCTGGGACAGCGCACTACAGTGTCGACCAGCGCTCAAAGCGCGAAGCGACACTCTGGCCCCAACCACGATGTTAGTCAGGGAGACGCCGTCGCTATGTTGGCGCAGGAAGGCGAACTTCGTCCCGGCGGTTTCGTGCGCCATCCGCAATCACTACCTATAGACGCCAGCTCATGAAACGGGATAACCGCGAAGACGTGGTCCGTGAAACCGGCGGTGTCGGTGTAGCGTTCCTCGATTTGAAGATCGCCCCGTGACCCGGTGCTCACGGTTGTTGACCTCGTCCATGAACGCCTCGCAGGCCGCTTCAACCTCCGCGAACGACCCGTATTCCGGGCGCAGGTTGGTGTCCCTGTGCCCGATGCCCGCTTTGGTGACCTTGACCGAAGACTCCGACCCGCCCTTCGTCGCCGACCACGCCGGCTGGCAGGTCAACACGGTGATGCCGTAGTGGCGGGCGAAGTCCACGGTCTGCTGGTTGCGCCCCGGAACGCCCGCGATGTGGGACATGGTGACCCATTTCTCGTTGTCCGTGAGGACATAGGTCGGGGCTCCGCCAAGAATGCGGAGCGTACGGTCCAGGGCCGCGAACACGGTCGGGGCGGTCCGGTCCCGGAGGGCGATCACGACCCGG
>NZ_SOGN01000055.1 GCF_004403395.1 Cryobacterium cheniae | reverse complement strand
CGTCCGCAAAGTCACCCTTGTCGGATACCGAGAGCACCACATATGGTCCGACCGCCTCGACCAGGTCGGCGCGCAGGGTCGCCGCAGTCACGCCGGGAGCAGCGTTGACGAGCAGAAACTCGATTGTCACCTGACCCGAGGGAACGACTTGGGTGAGAAGCTTGTCCGACATGACGATGGAAACGTCGATCAATTGGGAGTCGATAATTGCACCCACCCGCGCCGACGCCGACACGGCACCGGCCCGGGAGGCGAACGTCACCGTGTCACCGAGAGACCAGCCGCGTTCCTTCGCGGTCGCCGCCTGCACCGCGATCGCGCCGTCGGCAAGGGTGTCGAGGGAACCCTCCACGACATCGACGTCGATGGTGCGCCCGAATGCCTTCGGTGGGAGTCCGACGACGAACGAGGCATCTTGCTTGGCTGCCCTCTCCCCCGGGCCGACGACGACGGTGGGGCCGTAGGCGAGCACGTCCATCGCGCCGACAGTGTCCAGCGCACGGACATCAGCCACCGCGCCGACGGGCACTCCGGTAGTTGACCGAATGGAGAAGTCCGACGTCCAGCCGTCGTCGACGATCGCGCGGGTGGAGACCGTGGCCGAAGCAGCCAGGACCGAAGCGGCCCCGACCAGTGCCATGCCGATCATCAGCGCACTGGCAGTATTCGCGGTGCGTCTCGGGTTGCGGACAACATTTCCGCGGGCCAACCTACCCAGCGGCCGGACTGCCGCGACGAACACCGCGGAGAGCACCCCCAGGCAATGGCGAACGAGGAACGGGGCCAGAAGCAGCGTGCCGAGGGCGAGCAGCCCCGCACCGACGCCGACCAGAGCTGACCCGTTGCTGTCGGGCGCGAGTAGCGCCACGACGAGCCCTGCAGCACCTAAGGTGGCGAGAACACCGCCGATAATAGTGCGGACACGCAGAGACCTCTCGGTCGCCGTCGCCTCGCGCATAGCCTCGACCGGCGCGGTGAGGGCTGCGCGGCGGGCCGGCAGGGCGGCCGCCACGACGGCTACAACGGTGCCGACAAGCAACGAGACGATCATGGTCGGAGCATCGAGCGGGATGGATCCGGACAGGTCCATGCCGACCTGGTCAAAGCCGATCCGAAGCAGCGAAACGAGGCCGAGGCCCCCGGCGATTCCCAGCGCGGACCCGAGCAGACCCACAACGGCAGCCTGGATCAGGATGGACGCGAACACCTGGGTCGGCGACGCTCCTACGGCGCGCAACAAAGCGAACTCGCG
>NZ_SOGN01000061.1 GCF_004403395.1 Cryobacterium cheniae | reverse complement strand
GTGGGTAATTGATTACTAGAGTTGAGCAAAACTCTTGACTCAAGATTCGAAGTCATTTACAATTGAGGCATGGCAGGAGCCCCCACTCCGCACCGCCCGACCGCCTCCACCCAGGCGGTTCCTTCCGAGGCCCCGCCTACCGAGGCCCCGCCTACCCTGGTGGAGCAGTTGCAGCAGGCGCGTGACCTGGCGGCGACCGTGCTCGATTCAGTGGCTTTCTCCCTCCTGGACGAGGCCGACGCGATGGCGGTGCTTCGCACGGTCGAAGACCTCGGCCGCCGGGTCGATGCCGCCAGGGTGGCATCCGCCGCCGACATTGCGGGGCGGTCCCGCCGGATCCTCGGCCATGAGTCCCTCGCCTTCAAGAACGGTGCCAGCAGTGGGGTCGACCTGATCACCCGGCTGACCCGCATCTCGGCCCGGGAGGCGAACCGGCGGGTGCGGCTCGGCGACAATGTCACCCCGCGCCTGGCCGGTACCAGCATGCTGCCGCCGTACTACCCGGCCGTGGCGGATGCCCTCACCGCCGGTGATCTGGGCGTCGACGCGGCCGAGAACATCGTCACGGCCCTCGACACGGTCGCGGCCCGGGTCGCGCCCGACGACCTCGGCGTCGCCGAGCGAACCCTGGTCGCCAATGCGACCGGGGCCGTCACCGAGGAAACGGCCGGGCTGCCCGGCGAGGGGTTCGCGTTTCCCGCCGACCTCGTGCGCGGACTCGCGACCCAGTGGCAGGCCCACCTCGACCCCGACGGCACCGCGCCGAACGAGCCCGTCGCCGAGGCCCGCAGCACCGTCGGGTTCGGGCTTCTCCGCGACGGCCTCTACCCCTTACGCGGCGGTGTCACCCCCGAATTCCGGGGAATCCTGAACGGCCTCTTCGACACCTACCTCTCCGCCCACGCCGCGCCCGCATTCCCCACCGAAGAGGAACAGGCGCTGATGGATTCGGGCCAGATGATCCCCGGCGCCGAAGCCGCGGCCCTCAGCGACGACCGCAACGGCGGCGAGAAGCGCGCCGACATCCTCCGCGGAATCCTCGAAGCCGCCACCCGCGACCCGGGCACCCCCAGCATGGGC
>NZ_SOGN01000070.1 GCF_004403395.1 Cryobacterium cheniae | reverse complement strand
GGCGCGGTCGACGCCGGCGCGGTGGCGGGCGCCTCTGCCGCGGGGGTCGCTCCCGGGATGGCCACCGTGGCCCAGCCGGTGTCGGTGCCGGCGTCGGTGCCGGCGTCCGGGGACCTTGGGATGGCCGCGGTCGCCCAGCCGGTGACGGCGGGAGCGGGGGCATCCGCCGGTGCGGCTACCGGCTCGGCAACGGATGCCGCACCGGCGCCGGCCGTGAGCGGCGGAACGTCGGCGGAGTCCGAGGTGGCGGAGCCCGAGGCGGCATCGTCCGACACGGCAGAATCCGACACGGTATCGTCCGAGACGGACTCGTCGACAGCGGTCGGGGCGGCGGCCGGATCGGGCTCGGCGTCGGCGTCCGTGTCGGCGTCGGCGTCGGCGTCAGCGTCGGCGTCAGCGTCAGCGTCAGCGTCAGCGTCGGCGTCCGTGTCGGGGGCGCCGTCCGAAACGGACTCGGCGGCAGCGGCCGGGGCGTCGACCGGATCGGGGTCGGCGTCGACGGCCGACGCGTCCTCGGTCGCGGCGGCGGCGGGGGTGTCCTGCTTTGCGCGGGGAGCTGCGGCAGCCGATGCCGCGGCGGGGCTCGGTGCAGCAGCGACGCTCGGCGCTGCGGAAGCCGGGGCCGGGGCGGGGGCGCTCGGGGTGGCCGGGGCATCCGTTCTCGGGGACGAGTCGACCCGGGCGGTGAGCTGGGGCGTGAAGCCGAGCACCTCGTTGACGGCGCGTTTGAGGTAGTCGCCGACGCCCTGGCCGGGGGCGGCGGACTGCTTGAGTCCGGCGACGTCGTTCTGGCTCGGGAACGACAGCACGAGCAGCTCGCCGCCGCGCAGTTCCATCGCGCGGGCGGTGTAGAGCACGAGCCAGGCGCCGATCTTGGCGTTCTTGACCGACTCGAGGATCTGCGGCCAGGAATCCTTGACCTGCTGCAGCGTGACGGGACCGACGGGGCGGGGCGCGGCAGAGGCGGCGGGCGGCGTCGCGGCGGCAGGCGTGCCGGCGGGCGGCATCGCGGCAGGAGTCGCGGCGGGCGTGG